>CAYNRX010000005.1:0-79625 GCA_964399965.1 uncultured Lachnospiraceae bacterium
TTGACGCATTTTCAGCATTTTTGCTCCGCAAAAACCGGCAGCGAGCTGCCGGCCGTGCCATCTTGCACGGTGCGTAGTCGTCAAAAATTGATTAAAATTCGAGGGTTTCACCCTCGAGCTCCCCAGAATAAGGAAATAATTGTAAAACGCTCTCGCGTTTTACAATTATTTATATGTCTATCCGGATTTCCCGGCAAACCTATTATACCACATTTTCAAGATTTGTACACCCCTTTTTTTATTTTACAAAAAATATCCTGCTATCTTCCCCATCACCGCCGAGGTCACATAAGCGTCGCATAGGGCGGCAGCGGCAAAGAGCACGGCGGCAGCGGCGCATTTTATAAGGAATCTCCCTAAAAAGCCGCTCTGGGTCCTCTCTTTTGAAAGCGCGTTGTAAAAGCAGGCCGTCCCAAACAAAACTATAGTCCCCAAAAGCAGTATATTTTTGGGCATGACCGCCAATATTATCAGTCCGCCCTTTATCCCAAATGCCCGGTAAAACATCACCGCCGCCGCTCCGGCCGAAAATCCCTTGAACGCACCGACAGCCGGGGGCAGCAGTATCCCTGCCCTTGTCCACGCCCCGGCAAAAAGGATAAGAAAAATCATACCGTTTTGCTTAAGTCCCGTCACCAGCGTTTCCCGGACGTCATATTCGGAGGAAAAAAAGTCTCTCTGATAGCCCTCGGCCGACGCCATGTCTGCCTTATTTACCGCGTATATCGCGCCGAACACCGCCCCGGCCAGCAGGAACAAGGAAATTATCAGATATCTTTGTAAGTTTATGCGGCTCATATGTTTCCTTCCTTTCGTTTTGTGCTGTTTTGTACATTGTATTCCCTTCCCTTCTGCGCTATGATAGGATTTTTCCGCGATATTGCGCAAAAAATTTATTTACTTTTGCCCGTTCTTATGATAGAATATATGTGATATACAACGGAAAGAGAGGTTTTTGGCATGACGTACATACCTAACAAAGACAGATACGCAAATATGATCTATAACCGCTGCGGAAGGAGCGGCCTTAAGCTGCCGGCCTTTTCCCTGGGACTGTGGCACAATTTTGGCAGCAGAGACAATTATGACAACATGGCCGCCATGGCCACGACCGCCTTTGATCTGGGCATCACTCACTTTGACCTAGCCAACAACTACGGCCCCTACGCCGGCTCTGCCGAGGAGAATTTCGGCCGCATATTGAGCCGTGAGTTTAGCGGCCTGCGCGATGAACTCGTGATATCCACCAAGGCCGGTTACACTATGTGGGACGGCCCTTACGGGGACTGGGGCAGCAAGAAGTACCTCGTTGCCAGCCTTGACCAGAGCCTAAAGCGCATGGGACTTGATTATGTAGATATTTTCTATCACCACCGCCCCGACCCCAATACGCCTATAGAGGAAACGGCCGCCGCCCTTGATCTTATCGTACGTCAAGGCAAGGCACTCTATGTCGGCATTTCCAATTACAGCCCGGAGCAGACGCAGAAAATGGCTGCCGCCATGCGCGCATTGGGTACGCCGCTGGTGATACACCAGATGCGCTATAATATGTTTGAGCGCAAGCCTGAGGCCGGACTTTTTGACACTCTCGAGTATGAGGGCATGGGTTCGATCGCTTTCTGCCCGCTGGCGCAAGGGCTGCTCACAAACAAATACCTCCACGGTATACCGGAGGGATCACGCGCTACCAAGTCGGTATTCCTTACTCCCGACAGGATACAGTCGGAGCAGATAAATAAATCCCTCAAGCTCAACGCCCTTGCCGAAGGACGCGGACAGTCTTTGGCACAGATGGCCTGCGCCTGGAACCTGCGCGGCGGCAGGCTCACCAGCGTTATCCTCGGTGCCAGCCGTCCCTCGCAGATAGAGGAAAATGTAAAAGCGTTGGAAAAATTTGATTTTACCGCAGACGAGCTGTCCGAGATCGACAGGATATTGGCCGAATAAGGCAATGGAACGCGACATAAGCTATTTTCGCGCCCTGGCGGCAAGCTCCCCGGCACAGCTCACCCTTGATCTTTTAAGGCCATTGATAGAGGGCTATTGCAAGGAGCTGCCGCTTGTGTCGCTTATAATCGGCGGGAATGAGCGCCGCCTGCCACTGGAGCTGTGCGAACTTTCACAGAAGGTCCTATGCATAGGGACAACGTCCGATAGCGTCCGACCCGATCATCATTTGGAATACGTGAACGTCTCCCCGGAGAAAACGTATCTGGCGGATTCGGCGGCGGGGCTTGTACTCTGGCTGGAGCCGTCTGGCACAATAGCCTCATCATCGGAGCTGTATCGCGTGCTCGCCGACGGCGGCTTGGCCGCGGCCATTTCTGCCGATGCACTGCCTGTATGCTCAGCCCGAGCCGAAGCCTCTGCCGCCAGATTTTTACGCATAGTAGACAGGCTGATGAAAATGTCCGGTCTGCCGAATACCGCCTCCCTCAGCCCTCTGATATCCTTCGACCCGGAACGCGACCTTATGCGTACCGTTCACCTAAGCCAAACGGCCGCTTTTTCCGCCGAGGATTTTGTGGGCGCGGTCGCAAACGATCCGGCGGTGCGATACTGTATGGACGCATATCCGGAGCTTATGCAGCTGCATTTGAACGAGTTTTTGCGGGATACCGAGCGGATTTTTTCCGGCGATACCCGCACCGGCTACATATGCTTTACGGCAGAGCTTGCCGTGAAAAATTTTTTCCTTGGAGAAAGGTTTAGTATATGAAGATAAACATTGTAGTAACGCTTGCTGCGGCGGCAGTGCTTGCGCTTTGTTCCTGCGCCCCGGCGGAGGAGCTTCCCGCAGCGGAAGCCACCTCTGTGTCGCCGTCGGTCATATCCATGGGGGAGCCCATCTTCCCGCAGGACAGCGAGCTAACGCTGGAATCGGTAACGTTCGCCCGCGCCATCAACGATGGCAATCTTGTCTGCCGGTATGACGAGGAGGTCAAGTATATCGATATTATATGGACGGTGAAAAATCCCGGCCCGGAACCGATCTACTTAAATGAACTATTTTCAGCGACGCTCTATACCGGCAACAATACATATTCGCGTTTTCGCTATTTCGTATCGGAAACGAGCCTTATAGCTTTCGACCCGGTGATAGAGGCCGGCGCGGAAAAAACCGTGCACATGTTCACCAGCCTACCTATATCCGAGGATACCACCGGCGCGCGGTTAGAAATGACTGCCGGAAGCGAAAGGTATACTATTTCCTCCGGATTTGCCGACATATGCGATTTCCAGGAAAAAAGCAGGCATTCATACGCAGAAATGGAGCGGATAATAAAAGATCTTTCCGAACGGCTGGAGAACAGCTGGAGCTTTTCCTATCCCTACTCCCCCGATGAGGTGCGCGCGGAGATAGCGCAGGCATTGCAAGGCACCGGTGCCAAAAACGCTCTAAACGAGCTAAATTCCGTTGCTTCTCCTCCGGGATACAGCGCGGGATATGAGCTTTTGCGGCTGCAAGAGGAAAACTTCATCGAAGGCTGTGAACGCATTGCCGCTAACATGACCTGGAGCGATTTCGACTGCATAACGGCGCTTCGAAATCTCATCAACGCCTATCAAAGCGAAGATATAATGTCGGATATCCACGCTTTTATGCCTTATCTTACAGACAGCTACGCTCCATCTATATAACGCCAACAAAATATACCGCCTGCACAGTACGGCTCAAAAGACGAATGCCAAACTATGCAGGCGGTATCCTTATATCCTGCTATGCAAAGCCACAAACCCTATTGCTCCCGCAAGCCATGAATAATAACGAAATCCGGCCGTGTACCGCTTCATCACCGGTTTGGTCATTTGATTTTTATCCAAAATATTTTCAGCCAGCAAAAAAGCCGCCTGCTCCCGCTTATGCAGCCGGAGCAGACAGCCCGTCATATTCTCCCCATCATCCAAAACACAGCCCACAACACCCCATATATCAGCGGCTGATGTACGATATAGATCACCAGCGAATATCTGCCCAGGAAATTCAGCGCCGGGATACCTCTTCTGTTGAATAACCCCATGCGTCCTGCTTTTTGCCATATGCGCGAAACAAAGTATCCGCAGAAAAACAAAAATCCCCACGGCAGCAGCGAAAAATAATCGGCCGATGAAAACCCGGGTGCGGTAAATCCCAGATACGATGCCAGCAGGCCGCGGTAAAGCCCTCGCGGAAGCCTCGCCAGCTCTATCCCGCCGATACCGATCCAGCCATCGTTTACTCCCCATGTCAGAAGGAACAGCAGCGCACATACCGCCGCCCCGATAAACGGCGGGCATTTCTCAAGCGGTCTCGCCGCAGCCGCTCCGATAAGCATACAGGAACCTATAAGCGTCAATACGCCAAACAATATCCCCTGAGACGGCATGAACACCATCGTGACCACGCTGACCAAGGCTCCGGCCAGAAATACTGTCAGCCCGCGTTTGGGCGTATTCCTCCCCAGAGCCATGCAAAAGCCCGACAGCAGTATGAACGTCCAGCAAATGCTTTGCTGCCACAGACGTCCGAGCGTCCCCCGGAACCACGGCAAGCTGATGTAAAACATATATACGCAGTCCCAGACCGCATGGTAGGCCGCCATGCTCACTATCGCCGCTCCCCGCAGCGTATCAAGGAGGCCGTAACGTATTTTTTCTTCCATATTGTTCCCTTTCCATAAAAAAGCCCGGTAAAACCGAGCCTTTTGTATATCAATAATCCATCAGGGCTTCCTTGAGCCACCATTCGCCTATATCCAGCGCCTTGTACATATTAGTCCTTTCCGCCTTGCGGAACACCTGTCCCTTTCCCAATTCACCGCGGTTATCCATTATCTGCACCGCGATCCTTTTTGATACCTTCGTCTCCTTCTGCTGTTCCGTTTCCAGCACATCCAGCACAAGGATATATTTGTCTGTCAAGTTGCCGTAATAAAGTCTGTCGCCGACACGATAGAGCGGCTTGCCTCTGTACATCATTTTCTTTTTCGCTTTCTTCTTAGCAACGGCCATACAAAACTTCTCCTTTCTGTCTTAAATTCCTTTATATTAATATTATACCACAATTTTTATATTTTGTCTACATAATTTTCTTATATTGTACATATTACAAATATGCATTGAAAAAGGACAGTTTTTCGTCATGTCCGGGACGGTAATGTTAATCTTTTATATCCTGCTTTTCCTTGAAATAGTCCATTATCATCGATACCGCAAAACCGCCGGCAAAGCAGAGTACGGCAGCTATTATCTGTCCTGCCCCGGCAAATTCTGTCGGCGTTATCATCAGCACCGAGGATATAACAAAACCGATTATTATCCTCGATACTATCGGATAAAATTTCTCCAAAAGCATATTAACGACCCGTGCCAGCAGCAGTATCGCCGCCACAAAGCCTATAAACAGCGGAATAAGTACAGAAAAGTCCAGGTTGCCGATACCGGCCGCCATCGGCTGGTACAGTCCCATGAACAAAAGCACCGACGACGAGCTCAAGCCCGGCACGACCATACTCAGTGCCCATATCGCGCCGCAGAACACGTACCACCAGAAATTCGGCTGTATATCGCCGCCCATGCCTGCCTCCAGTATATGGAAGAGTGTGAATGAAGCGATCACCGTGATTATAAAGCCTGCCCAACTGGTCTTATGGTCGCTGTCGATAGCATTTTTGATAAGCCCCGGCACAGTCCCCGAGATAAGCCCTGAAAACAACGCCAGTGCCGCGACAGAAAACGCTGCCAGGAGTCCGTCTATGAGCTTGGCCAGAAGCACAAATCCTATCAGTCCTCCTATTCCCAAAGGGATAAACAGCTTATAATTCTTCTTAAGCGACTTTATCGGATGGACAAAAAACTCCATCATCAGCTCATAAACGCCGAACGATACGCACAGCACGCCGCCGCTTACTCCCGGCAGTATCGCGCCTGTCCCTATCAAGGCGCCCTGCACAAGCGGCAGCAGCATTTTAAGCGGGTTAGTCTTATTTTTCTGCATTTTTCCTTCCTCTCTCCCTCCGTCACTGCGAAAGGTCATACTTTATTTTTCGCTTTTTCTGGTCTTTCTCAGCTCTCTGTATATGGATTGCATTTCCATATCTATCTCTGATATCTTCTCCGCGCTTTCCTTAAGCCTGCGCCGAAGATCATCAGATATTTCATCCTCCGCCTTATAGCGCAAATGATGCTCAAGGCTGGCCCAAAAATCCATCGCTATCGTCCGTATCTGCACCTCGGCCTTTACCTGCTGCACTCCGCTGGACAAAAACACCGGCACCTTTATCAGCAAATGAAGGCTGCGGTAACCGTTCTCCTTGGGATACATTATATAATCACGCCTGCGCAGAAGCTCTATATCTCTCTGCCCGGTGAGCAGATCGGCTATTGTGTAAATATCCTCGATATAGTTGCATATCACTCGCACCCCGGCAATATCCTGGACATAGTCGCTTATCTTTCCCGTGGTAGCCGCTGCATTCTTCCTGTTGAGCTTTTTCCATATACTCTCCGGCCTTTTTAGGCGGCTTTCTATATGATGGATGGGGTTGTATGCATGAGAAGCCTTGAAATCCTCATCAAGTATTTCCAGCTTGGTCGTTATTTCCTTGATAGCGGCCATATACACCTGCCGCTGTTTCATAAAGGCTTCGATCATCTCCGGCGATACTCCTGCGCCGTCCGCTGCCGAAGTCCGCTTTTCCGCCTCCATGTATTTCTCCTTTCTAGATAATTGCAAAACGCGGCAGCGTTTTACAATTATCTCCTTATTCTGGGGAGCTCGAGGGTGAAACCCTCGAATTTTAATCAATTTTTGACGACATGCGCGTCAAAAATTGCGAAAATAAAAGTTTCAGCGGTCTTTAGACCGCCAATCAACGGAACTTTTATTTTCTTCATTAGCCAGAAATCAATTGCGAAAAGGTTTCGCAATTGACTATTTCTCCTTTCACAAAATATAATAGTTTTATGATATCATATACGATGTATTAACTCAATCCTTATTATCAACAAATTTAGCAGCCTACGCCTTTACTTTTTATATATTTCTCCAAAAAAGCCTTATCGTCATCGGTAAGCGGAGCGCTGCACAGCATATCCGGCCGCTTCTCATAAGTATTTATAAGCGATTGCTCCCGCTTCCACTGTTCTATCTTGGCATGATGGCCGGAAAGGAGTATCTCCGGTATCTTTCTGCCCCGGAACTCCGCCGGCCGCGTATACTGCGGATATTCCAAAAGGCCGCTGTAGTGCGACTCGTTTTGGTATGCTTCCTCAAACGGCAGCACCCCCGGCACCAGCCGCGATACCGCGTCTATCACGGCCATGGCCGCTATCTCGCCGCCGGTGAGCACGAAATCGCCTATCGATATTTCCATATCCACTATCTCATCAAGCACCCGCTGATCTACGCCCTCGTAATGACCGCAGAGCAAAACTATCCTTTCTTCCCCGGCCAGCTTTTTGGCAAGCTCCTCGTTGAATACCTGCCCCTGAGGCGACATGTATACAGTGAGCGGCTTTTTCTCCGCTCCCTCGACAACGCTTCTGTAAGCATCGTATATCGGCTGCGGCGTCATCAGCATCCCTCCGCCGCCGCTGTAGGGGTAATCGTCAGTCTTACGGTGCTTATCCAGGGAAAAATCACGTATGTTGATAAATTCCATCTCCAGTATCCCGCGTTCCCGGGCGCGGCCGATGATGCTGTCTCCCATCACGGCAGAAAACATCTCCGGGAACAGCGTCAGCACATCAAACCTCATTACAGCTCCTCCAGCCCTTCAAGGATGTGGACCCTGACAAATCCGCCGGCGATATTAACCTCCAATACCGTTTCCTCAATGACCGGCAATAGCAGCGGTTTTTTTCCCTCACGCTCTATCTCATATATATCATTGGCGCCGGTGTTGAACACATCCTTTATCGTACCGATGTATCTTCCGGCTTCGTCCTCAACTCTTAGGCCTATAAGGTCGGCTATATAGTAAACGCCCTCGGGCAATTCGCCAAGCTCATCTCTTTCAGCAGATATGACCGCGCCCTTATAACGCTCCGCCTCCTCAATGGAGTTTATCTCGGCAAATTTTACTATCAGATTATTTTTCTGGTACCTTATGTTTTGTACCGTCAACGATTTCTCCTCACCTGCAAGATGCACGTATACGGTAGCTACCGCCTCTAAATCATCCGCATTGTCCGTCCAGGGCACGACCTTGACCTCTCCGCGAAGGCCGTGCGTGTTTACTATCCTGCCTACTTCCAGTAGATCCATATGCTCTCCTCCGGATAAATATCTCTCATAAACGAAATAAGGACCTGCCGCAAGGCAAGCCCCCATGATTATTGCAGTATCTCAACGGCAACACGCTTGTTTTCGCGGCTCGCCGCTGCTTTTACAACTGTACGGATCGCCTTTGCAATCCTCCCCTGCTTACCGATCACCTTACCCATATCGTTTTCGGCTACTCTCAATTCAAGTATAACCGTCTGATCCTCATCCACCTCGCGGACCTCTACGGCCTCGGGATCATCTACAAGGGACTTTGCAATGATTTCTAATACTTCTTTCATAGCTGTCCTCCGTTAGATAATGTTCGACTTCTTCAGAAGAGCCTTTACAGTATCTGTGGGCTGAGCACCGTTGCCGATCCACTTCTTTGCCTTTTCAGCGTCGATATCTACCGTCGCAGGATCTGTCAGCGGATTGTAAGTTCCGATCTCCTCGATGAATCTGCCGTCACGGGGATATCTCGAATCAGCTACTACAACTCTATAAAAAGGAGCCTTCTTCGCGCCCATTCTTCTCAATCTGATCTTAACTGCCATTATTTTCACCTCCGGGTCTTGTTTATCTATAGTCAACTGCCGTCTGCGGCAGCTGCCTGCTACGTTATATCTGCGCCTACCTTTTGCGCATACGCTTCAAAAGCCTCTTCTGCTTCCCGCCGGAAAACTGCTTCATCATCTTGCGCATCTGCTCGAACTGCTTCAAAAGCTGGTTTACATCCTGCACCCTGGTACCGCTTCCCTTGGCAATGCGTATCTTGCGGTTGGCGCCGATTATCTGCGGCTTACGCCGCTCTTCCATCGTCATCGACTGGATTATCGCTTCTATATGCTTTAGCTTTTTCTCATTTTCTTCAGTATCGACAGTATCAAGCAGCTTCTTGTCCACACCGGGTATCATCCCCAATATCTGGGAGAACGATCCCAGCTTTTTTATCTGCTTGAGCTGTCCCAGGAAATCATCAAGATCGAAGCTCTGGCTTTTGATCTTCGCCTCCAGCTCCGCCGCTTCCTTTTCATCGATAGCCTCCTGCGCCTTGTCTATGAGCGTCAATACATCGCCCATCCCCAATATCCTTGAGGCCATGCGGTCGGGATGGAACAGCTCCAGGTCGCCGAGCTTTTCGCCGACGGAAGCAAATTTTATCGGCGCCCCTGTTACTTCGCGCACCGACAATGCCGCTCCGCCTCTGGTATCGCCGTCCAGCTTGGAAAGGATGACGCCGGTTATGTCCAGATTCTCATGGAACGTCTTGGCAACGTTTACCGCATCCTGTCCGGTCATAGCGTCTACGACCAGCAATATCTCCTGCGGGCTGACTTCACTCTTTATATTCGCCAGCTCCTCCATCAGCTCTTCGTCTATATGGAGCCGTCCGGCCGTATCGAGTATAACCGGATCATTGCCGTGCCTTTGCGCGTGTTCAACGGCCTGTTTCGCTATTTCCACCGGATCAGTATCTGTTCCCAGGGAAAATACCGGTATATCTATCTGCGCTCCCAATACCTCCAGCTGCTTTACGGCTGCCGGACGGTAAATATCGCAGGCCGCCATCAGCGGACGCTTGCCAAACTGCTTGCGCATATACAACGACAGCTTCGCGCTGGCCGTGGTTTTACCTGCGCCCTGCAAGCCGCACATCATAATAACGGTCGGCGGCTTCTTGGCAAATGTGACCTGGGCGGCTTCTCCGCCCATGAGCTGTGTAAGCTCCTCATTTACTATCTTTATCAGCTGCTGCGCCGGGGTCAGCGATTCCATTATCTCTTCGCCGAGTGCCTTCTCCGATACGGTAGCGACAAAGCTCTTTACGACCTTGAAGTTTACGTCCGCTTCCAAAAGCGCCAGCTTTACCTCGCGCATTGCGTCCTTGATATCCTTTTCGGTGAGCCTGCCCTTTCCGCGCAGCTTTTTGAACACTCCCTGCAGCTTATCGCCTAAGCTCTCAAAAGCCAAACCGACACCTCCTGCCCGTACCTGTTTTAGTCGATTGCAAGCCTTTTCGCAATCGATCACCTTAGCACCTATATCACATCTTCAAATCCTTCCGATAGCCTCTTGATCTCCAAAAGCTTATCGCGAAGCTCCGGTGAGATATGTTTTTCCTCTATCTCATCTATAAGCGTCTTGATTTTTTCCACCTGCCGGCGCACGGCCGCAAACCGCGCTGCCAGGCCGAGCTTCTCCTCCAGCTCCTCCAGCTGCTTTTCACCGCGCTTTATCGCATCATGCACGCCCTGGCGGCTTATCCCGGAATCCTCCGCTATCTCTGCCAGCGACAGATCCTGATTATAGTACAGATCCATCGCATCGTACTGCTTGTCCGTCAAGAGCTGGCCGTAGAAGTCCATCAATATGCTTATCTTTAAATTCTTGCTCATTCTCGCGCCACCCTGTTGTAAAGGCTTGATACTTTACAAGTATAATACAAACCCGCAATTTTGTCAAGTGTTTCTTTAAAAATTTTTATATTTGTAGGATCTGACAGAATATTCACCGTCCGGTCTGACATTTATATGGATATCGCCGTTTATATCCGTGCGCAGTATATCCGCGCCCACGGACGCGTAGGATGCGACCGCCTCTTCTGTGGGAAATCCGTAGGTGTTGTCCGCACCCAGCGAAAATACGGCGTATTCCGGTCTTACAGTCTCAGCAAACGGCTGATATACCGAGTATTTGGAGCCATGATGCGGGACCTTTAATATCTCGCTTTCATCGATCAGGCCTTCGCTTATCAGCTCTTTCATACGTTCAGTGGAAATATCCCCTGTAAAAAGAGCGCCTACTCCGGCAAATTCCCAGCGCACTACCATTGAAGCGTCATTTGTTGAAGCTGCGCCCTTCTCCGGCGGGATCAGCTCTGCCGTCAGGCTGCCGGAAAATTCCAGCTCCGTCCTCTCGCCGATCTCCACCACCTGCGTCCCATTTTCCTCCGCCGCTCTTGTAAGCCGCTCTTTCCATTCGCACTGCTCCGGATAGGCCGGCATATACAGCGTTTTTACGCAAAGCGTCCGTATCGCCTCCTCGATCCCTTCGGCGTGGTCGCGGTCGAAATGACTCACGAAAGCGGCCTCCACCACGTACACTCCCCGGCTTTGCAGATACGGCACAAATATCTCGCGGCCGATGTTGTAATCTGAATAATACGCTCCTCCGCCGCCGTCCAGAATAAACGTTTCCCTAAACGGCGTCTGCAACAGGGCGCCGTCGCCCTGGCCAACGTTTACAAATGTTATCTCAAAATTCCCTATCCGGCAAACCTGACCGCCGGCAAATACCGTCATGCAGCCCAGCGATAAGATCGTCAATACCTTTTTCATCCGCTCCGCCTTTATCAGGCGGCATTTCACCGCAGCGACAGCAAATATGTAAGCGGCCAGGATGACCGCCGGTGTTTGCGGCAGATACGCTCCTGTAAACGGCAGCTTATCCGTGATATACACAAGCCCCTGTATCCCCCGCGATATTCCCCAGGGGAGATAGAGCGCAAAAGAAAAATTTGGCAGCACTGCGGCTATGCACAGTATCGCCGCTGATACCGGCAGCAATATCGCCACCGCCGGGAGCATTATCACCGATATCCATATGGAGTATATCCCGGCAAAGCCGCCAAAATACGCCATTATCGGCAAGAGCAGGCCGCAGTTTATTACCCACATTGCCAGCAACCGCCGCACATTTTTCGAATGTATGCATTTGAATTTATTATAAATAGGTCTGAAGAAAAAGCTTATAAGGACACTGTTGAAAAGAGATATTATCAAGCCCGCGTCATAGAGCATAAACGGGTCGAAAACGCCTATAGCAATGACAACCACGGCCGCAGTATCGGTCGCATCAGCCCGTCCCCGGAATTTTCCGGCTGCAATCGCGCTGCCGGCAGCGACAGCAGCCTTTAATGATACCGGTCTGCTGCTGTTGACAGCACCATAACATATCAAAAGCAGGAACATCGCCGCCGACCGGTATTTCTTCGGCAGAAAGCCCAGGAAAAATCCCACCGCCGCGGTCATCATCGTGATATGCAGAAATGACGGATAAAGAAACCGCCTAAGCCCCGACCGCAAAAGCGCCGAATCCAGATCCTCGCTAAAGCAGCTCTTGTCGCCGAGCATAACCGCCCTCAAGACTGCTGCCGTGTCTCCGTCAAAATAGCTGTCAATAAGCTCCGCCATTTCCTCGCGCAGCTTATTTATAACAACAAACAGCGAAAACCTCCCGCTTTCCTCCGAATACAAAAGCGGCGCCTCATCATAAAGGCGCAGATAAACATCTTTCGTCTGATAATATAGCTTGGCGTCAAATCCCGTTTCATTAAGCCGCGGATTAAACTCCTTGAGCTCGCCCGTGCATACCACCACGCTGCCGACAGACAGCTTGGCCGGGGTCGTAAGGCGCAGCTTGCCGGGTATATCCTCAATATTCCCCGGGCTTATCTCCAGCGGCTCTATTATATATTTGTAATTTTCCCCTTCTTTTACGGGGATATCCATGACCGTTCCTCTCACTGACGCTTCCGTCCCCGCCAACGTAAAAGCCGCCTCTGTCTTCATATCCGCCAGCGACATCACGGTCGTCCCCAGCACGAAAAACACCATGCACACCGGTACGCAGACCAAAAATGTACCGCCCTTTGCCGTTATCACTATATATAACACCAAAATCAGTACGCCCACTGCCAGCAAAACGGCCGTAAGCTCCCGCGAAATAAACTCCCGAGCATATACGACGCCGCCGATAAAACACAACGCCGCAGCCGCTGCTGTTGACATAATACCACCCCATTTATCTCAATTCTGCCTGCGCACTATCGAATAATCATCGCCCGGCCTGTAATACGGGCAGGCGTTAAACTCTCCCAGAATAAACCGCCTCAGCTCATCCTCGTCAAGGTTTACCAGGCAGGTATAGCACTCATAGTCTTCATCGTAGCAATAATTTATACAATCCTCGCAGTTAGAGCTCATTATGCATCCTCCCCGGGCGCCAAGCCGTAGCTTTTGTAGAAATCATCGATATCTTTCTGCGAACGCACGGCCACCGCTTTTTCCAGCCGTCCTGTGCGCGGATTGCGGAAGCCTATTACCGTCTCGCCCGTACAGATGCTCGATTCAGTCTCAATCTTCCCCTCCGGTCTTATCTTTACCGGTTTATTTTTGTTAAACATCGCCCTTCTCCCTTAAACAGACAATTCTTTAAACACCTTTTCTATATCCTCGTTTATGACCAGATCCGCCCGGTCTGTAAGGTATGTATCGGTTTTGTTTATCAATACCAGCCTGCTGCCCAGGTAATTTTCCGCTATGCCGGCCGCAGGCTGTACCGCCAGCGAAGTCCCGCCGACAATAAACACATCGGCGCTCATTGCATAGGCTGCGGCCATATCGAGCATATACCTATCCATGGGCTCTCCGTAGAGCAGGACGTCCGGTTTTACAATGCCGCCGCAGGAGCAGCGCGGTATCCCTTTAGAGGAAAGGATGTATCCCAAATCATAGCTTTTCCCGCATTTTTGGCAGTAGTTGTAGTTTACGTTCCCGTGCAGCTCAAATACCCGATTGCTCCCGGCGCCACGGTGCAGTCCGTCCACATTCTGCGTTATCACCGCCGCCAGCCGCCGGCGTTTTTCCAAAGATGCCAGCGCATAATGGACGGCATTGGGGCGCGCATGGGGAAAAAGCATATTGTTTTTATAAAAATCAAAAAATTTTTCCGTTTCGTTTATGAAATAATCATGTGAAAGTATCGTCTCAAACGGTATATCCGGACGGCTGGCAAAATCCGGGATCCCGCTGGCGGCGGAAACTCCCGCTCCGCCGAAAAACACGATATGCTCCGCCTTATCGATAATCCGTTGAAGTGTATCCAGCTTGTCCATATAATTCACCTGTATTTATTGTACCATATATAAAAGATGACTGCAAGGCTTTTTTAATAAAATAGACAAATTTTTTCAAAAAAAGGAGCCGCAAAAATTGCCGCTCCTTTTTTACTCCTTATCTCACAACGACATTTACCAGCTTGCCCGGTACGGCTATCACCTTGACCACGGTCTTGCCCTCTATCAGCGATAACAGCTTTTCCGACTTCATCGCCGCTTCCTGCGTTCCTTCTTTATCAAGCCCGGCCGGGATCATCATCTTGTCGCGGATCTTTCCGTTTACCTGGATAACGATCTCTATCTCCTCATCCTTGGTCTTTTCCTCATCATACCCCGGCCACGGACGCATCGAAAGCAATCCGCCCTCGCCGTACTTCTCCCACAGCTCCTCGGTAATATGCGGAGCTGCCGGATTTAAAAGCGTTATCAGCGTCTTATACTCGCCCTTGGTAACTCTTCCCAGCTTATTGAAATCATTCACCAACGACATCATGGCGGCGATAGCTGTATTGAATTTCATTCTTTCATAATCCTCGCCGACCTTCTTTATCGCGCGGTGCATATTCTTTTCCATCTCCGGCGAATAGCCCTCATCATCGGTTAAGATATCCTGCAAATTCCACACTCTCTCCAGGAACTTATAGCAGCCGCGCAGACCCTGCTGCGACCACGGCGTGGCCTGATCGAACGCTCCTATGAACATTTCATACGTTCTGAAGGCGTCCGCACCGAAATCGTTTACCACATCGTCGGGATTTATAACGTTGCCGCGCGATTTGGACATTTTCTCGTTATTCTCCCCCAGGATCATCCCGTGCGAGGTACGGCGCATATACGGCTCCTTTGTTGGCACTACGCCTATATCGTAAAGGAATTTATGCCAGAATCTGGAATAGAGCAAATGCAGCGTCGTATGCTCCATGCCGCCGTTGTACCAGTCCACGGGGCTCCAGTAATCAAGAGCTTCCTTGGAGGCCAGCGCTTCACTGTTATGGGGATCCATGTAGCGCAGGTAGTACCACGATGAACCGGCCCACTGCGGCATGGTGTCTGTCTCCCTCTCAGCAGGGCCGCCGCAGTTGGGACAGGTAGTCTTTATCCAGTCGTACGCCTTGGCAAGCGGCGATTCGCCGTTTTCGCCCGGCTCAAAGCTGTCTATCTCCGGCAGCTCCAGCGGCAGCTCGCTCTCAGGGATCGCTACCCAGCCGCATTTTTGGCAGTGTACTAATGGGATAGGCTCTCCCCAGTAACGCTGACGGGAGAACACCCAATCGCGCAGCTTAAAGTTTACCTTGCGCTTGCCGAGGCCTTTTTCCTCCAGATAATTTATCATCGCCGGAATCGCTTCCTTGACGCTCATGCCGTTCAAAAAGCCGGAGTTTACCATGTTCCCTGTGTAGGTATCGGTGTAAGCCTCCTCCTGCACATCGCGGCCGCCGGAAACGACTTCGATTATCGGCAGGCCGAATTTCTTGGCAAATTCCCAGTCGCGCCCGTCGTGCGCAGGCACGGCCATTATCGCTCCTGTGCCGTATGTCACCAGCACGTAATCGGCAATATACACCGGCAGCTTCTCACCGCTGACAGGATTTGTCGCATATACGCCCTCAAGACGCACGCCCGTCTTTTCTTTTACCAGCTCCGTGCGCTCAAATTCCGATTTCTTAGAGGCCTGGGCAATATAGTTTTCCACCTCGTCCCAGTTGGTGATATTCGGTCTCAGCTTTTCCACCAGCTTATGTTCGGGCGAAAGAACAACGTAGGTCGCCCCGAACAGCGTATCGGCACGGGTCGTGTAAACTGTCATCACATCGCCCGTAGAAAGCGTGAAATCGACCTCCGCCCCCTCCGAACGTCCTATCCAGTTGCGCTGCTGTATCTTGACCTTTTCGATAAAATCCACCTCGTCCAAATCGTCAATAAGACGCTGGGCATATTCGGTAATTTTAAGCATCCACTGGCTCTTTCTGCGCTGTACGACCTCGCTGCCGCAGCGCTCGCAGACGCCGTTTACGACCTCTTCATTGGAAAGGCCGACCTTACAGCCGGTGCACCAGTTTATCGGCATCTCCTGCTTATAGGCCAGGCCGTGCTTGAACAGCTGTAAAAAGATCCACTGCGTCCATTTATAATACTCCGGATCGGTGGTATTGACCTCTCTGGACCAATCGAAGGAAAAACCAAGCATCTTCAGCTGGCACGTAAAGTTTTCTATATTCTTCTTTGTTATTATTTTCGGGTGTATCTTATTTTTTATCGCAAAATTTTCCGTCGGCAGGCCGAAGGCGTCCCAGCCGATAGGATAAAGCACGTTGTACCCCTCCATCCTCCGCTTGCGGGCGATGATATCAAGCGCCGTATAGCTTCTGGGATGTCCCACGTGCAGCCCTGCGCCCGAGGGATAGGGAAATTCTATCATCACAAAGTATTTTGGCTTTTTGCTGTTTGTTTCCGCTTCGAAGCAATGTGCTTCGGCCCAGCGATCCTGCCATTTCTTTTCTATCGTTTTGAAATTATAGCTTTCCATGTTCTCTTTATCACTCCGTAAATTCTATATTGACGGCGTCCGACCACAGCCGCTCTATATCGTAAAACTCACGCGTTTCCTCCTGCATCACATGCACGATGAAATCGCCAAAATCCAAAAGCACCCACAGCCCACCGTTATAGCCCTCGCTGTGGCGCAGGCGGCCGCCGGCCTCTTCAACCTTTTCCTCCGCCTCGTCGCAGCAGGCCTTGACCTGAGTGGAGGACGAGCAGGAGCATATCACAAAATAATCCGCCAGGCTCGACAGCTTGGAGATATCGAGTATCCTGATATCGGTGGCTTTTTTATCGGCCAGAGCCTTGGCGGCTGTTTTTGTCAAACTTAGAATATCCATTTTGTCCCTTCTTTCCCATCTTCATTATCCGTTCATTCCACGCTATAAGCGTATTCGGATGTACCGGTATATCTTTTTTTATGTTATGCGTAAGCGACTCCTTAAAAGCCGCCGCCATTGCTTTATCAAGATCGCGCCCTGATAAATCCCGCAGCTCTTCAACTCCCGCAAAATCGCGCAGCGGCTCTATCATATCGGCCAGATAGATAATATCATCAAGCCGTGTCATACCGCTTCTGGCAACCGTGTGATATCGGATCGCGTCCGATATCTCGCCGTCAAATATACCGAAATCCCGTTTTATAAGCTCCGCTCCCAAAGGAGCATGGATTATCGAGGGCGCTGCAAGCTCCAGCTCTCCCAGCTCCACTCCCAGCCTCCGGCACAGCTCCACCGACTCTGCGGCAGGGATGTTTTTGGCACAGTCATGCAAAAGGCCGGCGATATAGGCCTTTTCCTCGTCCGCTCCCCAGAGGGCGGCAAGCCGTACGGCCGTCTCCGCCACCCCTTTGCTGTGACGGTAACGCTCCTTGGAAAGCATTCCTTTGAGCTTTTCTTTCATTTGCTTTTCGTCCATATCCTCACTCCCTGTATAAGCCCCGGCTCCTGATCATCTCAAACGCCGGCTCCGGCACAAGATAACGCACCGAGCGTCCGCTTTTTATAAGCTCCCTTATATACGTTGAGGAAATATCAAACGCCGGCGCATGAAGCTGCATGATACGTCCTCCGAACCGCGTACTTACAGCGTCGATCAAAAAAGCCGTATCGCTCTCGCCCTTGCGCGGATACACTATAATATCCGCCAGCGAGAGGATCTTTTCCGGCTCATGCCATTGGGGAAGATTCCTAAGCGAATCCGCCCCGATTATAAAATACAGCTCATCGTCCGGATACTGCCGGCGGTAATGGGCGAGAGTTTCCGAGGTATAGGAATACGTCTTCTTTTTCACCTCATAATCATCCGCCTCAAAAAGTTCATTATCCGCGACCGCCGCCTTTACCAGCTCATGACGCACATCAGCCGGCGGAAGCTCCATATCCGTCTTATGCGGGGGCGAGCCGCTGGTAAGGAATATAACGCGGTCCAGGGCAAATTCCTCAAGAGCGAACATCGCCGCCACCAGATGGGCGTTATGGATCGGGTTGAACGTTCCGCCCATGATGCCGAGCTTCATTTTGGCAGCTCCACCTTCCTGTTCTTTTCCTTTTCGGCGCGGCGGTAGAGCACGAATTTGGAACCGATAGCCTGCACCGGCTCCGCTCCCAGTGCGGCCGCCGTCTCGTTGCATACCTCTCTGGCGTCCAAAAGAGCGGTCTCTAATATCTTCACCTTTACCAGCTCCCGCTTGTCAAGGACATTTGACAGCTGCTTTAATATCTCCTCAGAAAGTCCGCCCTTGCCTATCTGGAATACCGGCTCAAGCCCGTTGGCCAGGCTCCTCAGGTATGCCCGCTGTTTGCTTGTTATCATATGCTTTCCTCCGCGATGTTATCTCCTATTGTTGAGACCGGAAAATATCCGTGTCGCATAATCGGCGTCGATCAGCTCCCAATCGAAGCTGTAGGGCTTGATGCCCGATATTTGCACCTGCTTGTCTATCGCCTCATACGTCTGCTTGGGTACGACAGAGGTATAAAGCTTTTTGTTCTTTATATCCTGTATTAGAAATTCCACCTTTTCCTCATCGCGGTTTATCCGGCCGAAGCGGCAGACACTGGTGTTCACCTTATCGGGATTGTTTGCCATAACTACCAGCTTTAGGACCTCGATCGTCTTATCCAGAAGGTCGTTGTCGAATATCAGCACCTTTTCCAAAAGGGAATTGAAATCGGCCACAAACCGCAGCTTATAGCCAAAGATATCGCGGATATCGCCCGTTTCCTCGGACTGCTTCTTTAGTGCATCGAATTTTTTCAGCTTGTCCTCACGGTTCATGCAGGGCATGAAGGTGAGGATGAACCGCTTCTCATCATCGCGCAGCGTGAGCTTGTCAGCGATCAAAATGGTATTGCCGCATTGGGGGCAGCGGAACATATTTATTTTTCCTGCCAAAAGCTCCTTTTTTAGGTCGGGACGTTCCGAGAGGTTTATCGACTCCCATACCGTCATATCCACGGTGTTTGAGCATTTGGGGCAGCGTATCTGTTTTTGTGAGCTTTTACACATTCTTACCTTATCCTTTCGATCTGAAACTTGCGCGCGGTTTCTGCGCCCTAAGGGCAGCCGCGAAAATTCTTTTATATCTTATATATTATATATAGTTTTTCCCTCCTTGTCAAGGATAAACGGAGAAATTTTGCGAATAACGTCTGCTTCAAATACGAAAGCAGGCCGCCTATACCTCAAAAGTACGGGCGGCCGCGCTTTTCTATCTCATAAGCCTCAGCTGCTTGGGAAATTTATTCTTGAGCCTCCCGCCGGATCCTTTGCCCCAGCCGAGAGGAAAGCCGCAGCAGGTGACGGCGCACCAGCCGCTGATATCTGCTGTGATCTCCTCGCCGCAAAGATAGGCGTGAAGTTCGGGGCTGTCCGGCGCAAGCTCTATAGTGCGGCGGATACCATCCCTGCCGATCGCCGCTGCCAGAGCCTGCGAAGGCTCGAAACGGTTCTTTTTTAAATCGCCCAGATAAAGCCCGGGAGACAGCGTCCGTATCCCGGAAAAGTCGATCGGCACGCTCCGGCAGAACAGCCGTCCGCCGTAAGCGGTAAGGAAGCCCTCCGGCATCCGGCGAAGATTCTCGCGGGCAAATTCCTCCCACAGAGGAAAATCGGCGCTTTTGCCGCGGAGCACTGCCCGAGAAGAGTGCCCTGGCTTTTTAAACAGAGCCAAAAACTGTCCCTCGCCCTCTATCTTATGCGGGAAAGCTCGGCGTGCAGCCGAAAGGTCAAGGCCGCTGCCTATGTATTCGCCCCTGCCCGGCTCCAGCATTGAAAGTCCGTCCATGTGGATAAGCTCCAGCCCCTTATCCCGTATCAAATATTCACATACGCCCTCGTCCTCCTCGGGAGCATAGGTACAGGTGGAATACATGAGCATTCCGCCGGGACGAAGCATTTTTACAGCCGAATCAAGTATGCTTTTCTGGCGGATAGCGCAGGAGAGGACGTGATTTACGCTCCAATCTTCCACCGCTGCCTTTTCCTTTCTGAACATCCCCTCGCCTGAACAGGGGGCGTCTACTAAAACCTTGTCAAAAAATACGGGAAATTTCCTCTCCAGATTTTTCGGATCCTCATTGATGACGGCGCAGTTTTCTATCCCCATGCGGCGGATATTCTCCAAAAGTATCCCTGCCCGCTTGGGATGTATCTCGTTGGACACCAGAAAACCGCCCCGCATCCGGGAGGCGATATGAGTGGATTTGCCGCCGGGAGCAGCGCATAGATCAAGCACCAGGTCGCCTTCTTCAAGGGGTAATGCTTCCCCGGGGCACATCGACGACGGCTCCTGGGAATAGTAAAGCCCTGCCAGATGAAAGGGATGGCTGCCGGGAAGCTTTTCCCCGTAATACCCGCTCCTGCACCAGGGTGTCGGCTTAAGGCCGGGAAAGGCGGAAAGGACGGTCTCCTCCGCCCCGGCTTTTATGCGTACGCCCGATACCGGTTCAAGCTCCATACACGATTCAAAATCCGCATACTCTGCGCCCAGGAGCTTTTTCATTCTTTCCTTAAATTCTCCGGGAAGCATCATGACTGCTCACGCCTGTTCTTTTTCAGCAGCAGCTCCGTGAGGTCTGCATTACTGGAAGTATTTTTAAAGGTGTTTATTATAGTCGCCATCGGATGGACACCTTTTTGCATACCGCGCTGGTATTCCCGCCGCAGAGCGCGCGATACTGCAAGCTCATTCTCTGACAGGAGCGATTCCTCGCGGCGCGTGCTTGACTTGTCAACGTCGATAGCCGGGAATATCCGCTGCTCCTGCAATGAGCGGTCGAGCTTCAGCTCCATATTGCCTGTGCCCTTAAATTCCTCAAAGATAACATCATCCATGCGGCTGCCGGTCTCCACCAGGGCGGTGGCAATTATCGTCAGGCTGCCGCCCTCTTCGATATTTCTGGCCGCGCCGAAGAATTTCTTGGGCGTAAGAAGGGCGTTAGGGTCAAGGCCGCCCGACAGCAGCCGTCCCGAGGGCGGAGTAGTGAGATTGTATGCGCGTGTAAGACGGGTGATCGAATCCATAAGTATCACCACGTCCTTTTTAAATTCTACCATCCTGCACGCCCTTTCAAGAGTTATCTCCGCCATGCGGCAGTGATCCTGCGGCGGATTGTCAAAGGTCGAGGCCACGATCTCCCCATTTATCGAGCGTTTGAGGTCGGTGACCTCCTCCGGCCTCTCGTCTATCAAGAGCACGATCAGGTAGGCATGGGGATAATTGCGGCTTATAGCCTGAGCGACCTGCTTAATGATGGTGGTCTTTCCTGCCTTGGGAGGTGCAACGACCATGCCGCGTTGACCGAAGCCGATAGGGGCGATAAGGTCGATCATACGCGCAGCGATAAGCCCTCCCTTACCGGGATCGAGCTTTATACGGCGGTCGGGATATACCGGCGTCAGCTGCTCAAACGGCGTCCGTTTGGCCGATACCTCAGGGTCACAGCCGTTCACCGAGGAAACGAACACAAGCTGCGGGTATTTGTCATCCTCCCTAAAGCGTGCCCTGCCGGTTATTTCATCTCCGGTGCGCAAATGCAGGCGGCGTATCTGCACGGGCGGTACATAGGTGTCCTCGCTGGAGGGCATTATCCCCTGTGTACGCAGGAAGCCGTAACCATCATCGTGTATCTCCAGCATCCCGCTCGTCTCTATCGTATCATCCTCCGGGCTTTGTCGGGAATAATCCTCGTGCGGCATGAAAAACGTATACTGCTGGCCGCGTATCACCGTGACCGTTCCGCCCTCAAGGCGGACGTCCTTTTGTTCGCCGGGGGCAAGGCCGTAGCTGTCGCGCTCATCGTCTCCCGTCCGGGCTGTCTCCTCCCGCAAGGGAATCTTTTCGGGCCGCTCACTGACGCTTGGAGCGGCCGCGACCGTTTCCGGCACAGTATTTTCCGTTGTTTTATGGGACGCGGGACGGCTGCTTTCGCTCTTGTCCGAGGGATGATCGTCACTGACGGCCTTTTTCTCCGCCGCCTTCCTGCGCCCTCCCCGTTTCGCAGTCGATCCGGCCTGGTGGGCGGCTATGGCTTCCAAAAGCTCCGGTTTACGCATTGTGGATACGCCCTTTATGCCCAGCTCTCGCGCCAGAGCGCGCAGCTCATCGCGCGTCATATTGTCTGTATTTTTAGTCTTGCTCATATTTTACCTCATTATATGGAATATTTAACGGACAAGAACGCCCTCGGTCCGGGAGATAAGGCGCACGGCCTTTATCTGTCCCGACAGCTCCTCTTCCGAACGAACGCGGACAGTGATGTAATTAGGCGTTTTACCTTCATAAACACCGTCTGCGACAGCCCTTTCAAACAGAACCTCCAGCTCGCGGCCGATAAAGCTGTCAATAAATGCATTGCGCGAATCCTCGCAGACTTTGGCGATAAGCTGTTCGCGCTGCTTTTTGACCGCCGGATCCACTTGATCCGGATATTTTGCGGCCGGAGTGCCCTTGCGGGGCGAATACTCAAATATATGCGCATCGGCAAACGATATTTCCCGCACAAAATCAAGCGTACGGGCAAATTCCTCCTCTGTCTCTCCCGGGAAGCCAACCATTATATCAGTGGTGACGGCCGCATCCGGGAAACGGCTGCGTATGCGCGCGGTTATCTGGCGGAACTGCTCGGTGGTATAGCGGCGGTTCATGCGCCGCAGCGTTTCATCGCAGCCCGACTGAAGCGAGATGTGAAAATGCGGGCAGAGCTTGGGACACTGTAAAAGCTCCTCGACAAAGTCCTCGTCAAGAGTCATCGGCTCTATCGAGCTTAAGCGTATCCGCCTCAGCCCCGGGGTATCGGCAACGGAGCGTATGAGATTTGCAAGCGACGGCCTCCCTTTGTCAGCCCCGTAGGAGGCGATATGGATGCCGGTAAGTATTATCTCCGAAAACCCGTTACCGCACAGGAGGGCGGCCTCCTTAAGCACGTCTTGGCTCGGGCGGCTGCGTATCGGCCCCCTGGCATAGGGAATGATGCAGTAGGTGCAGAACTGATTGCAGCCCTCCTGCACCTTGATATAGGCACGCGTGCGGTTTTGGTAGCCATGCACCGACAGCTCCTCAAACGGCTGCTCCCGGCTCATCGGCGATACCATACAAAGCGTATCCTGCGAGCCGACAGCCTCCGCAAGCTCCACGATACGGTCGCGATCCTTAGCGCCGAGGATAAGGTTGACGCCCTCTATCCGGCGGATATCCTCGGGAGCAGTTTGCGCGTAACAGCCGGTGACGGCAATGACGGCGCATGGGTTGAGCTTTACGGCGCGGCGTATCATCTGACGCGATTTGCGGTCGCCCAGATGCGTTACCGTGCAGGTATTTATCACGTACACGTCTGCTTTCTGGGAAAAATCGACCGTCGTATAGCCTGCTTGTTCAAAAAGCTCCTGCATCGCTTCTGTCTCGTACTGGTTGACTTTACAGCCGAGAGTATAAAAAGCGGCTTTTTTCACGATTTTTGTCCTTTCTTATGAAAATTGAAGAATATAAATGCTTTTTTCTGATAAATTTTTAAAAATAAATCACAATAATCCTTGACTAATCTGCAAAAAAGAGGTATTATATAGTAGTAGGGTTCTACATAAACAACAAAATTATAATCAGCAGTAAGGAGGACTTTAGAATGAAACAGTTTAAGCTTATGTTAAGCTCGATCAATGATGTTAAGGACTTTGTAAACATCGTAAGCAAATACGATTTTGACGTAGATCTGACATCTGGCAGATATGTCGTAGACGCCAAGTCCATCATGGGCATATTCAGTCTTGACCTTTCAAAGCCCATCGAGGTAGAGGTTCACAGCGACAACTGCGACGCATTCTTAGCGGAGCTGAAAAATTTTATTGTTGAATAATTTTTAAAAAGTCGAGGTGAAAGCCTCGATTTTTTATTGAATGTAAATGCGTCTTGAAAAATAAAAACTACTGCGGTATATACCACAGTAGTTCTTTTGGTAGCGGTAAGTGGATTTGAACCACTGACACTGCGGGTATGAACCGCATGCTCTAGCCAACTGAGCTATACCGCCGCAACAACATAAGCTATTATACACGATAAAGAATTATTTGTCAATAGCTTTTTTAAAAAAAATAAAAAAATTTACGAAAAAGGAGACGAAGGTTGATGCAGAAAAGGATAATAGAGCTTGAAAAGCGGTTTTTTAAGCACCGATATATCTCAGACGAGGGATGGCTTTTGCGGACGCTGCATGAGGATTTTTGCGAATGCGGCAAGTCCGGACGCATTTTTTACAAAGAGGAGACTGTAAAGTCGCTGCTTTTGTGCACCGGCGACAGGCCGATTGATGCTTCCGGCTTCACCTGCTCAGAGTTTGCTCCGGGGTGTATATCGGTAAATTACATAACGAATGAAAACGGCCGCCGCTTTTTCCGCACCTCCATATGGGTAGGGGAGGAGCCGCAGCTGCGGTTCCATCAGGCTACCATGCTGGCTGAATAGGGCGTTAAAAAATACCGCCTGCATGTCGTATAGTCCGGTATGCAGACGGTATCGTTTCTGTATAGTTTTTTTGCTTATTTTAGCATATCCAAAAGTTTGCGGCTCCTCTGCATAAACGCAGTCATGCGCTCGGGCGAAAGCGGACGGTTGGCCATTTCCGCCAGATCGTATATCTGCGCCGTTGCCAGGGTGGCCGTTTCCGGCTCCATGGACGACAGCTTATTTATAAGCGGATTTTTGTCGTTGATGACGAAGGTGTACTCCTCCTTGAACATATCGGCCATCGAACCCATATCCTGGCCGTAAGCCTTGTACATTTCCTTCATGCGGCGAGATTCCTCGCTCAATATCATCACTGCCGGGATATCGTCATCCTTTAAGCTGTGCACCTCAGTCTTGGTGCCCTCGGGTACGACATCCTTGAAAAGCTCGCAAAGGGCGGAGTTTTCCTTAGCCTCGTAGCTGTCGGTAAGATCCGCAAGATTGGAGTCTATGCGCTTGAATTTTACGCCTTGCTCCTTCATCTCCACAAAGGAGATAAAATGCGTATCCATCATCGACGGCAGCAGCACTACCTTTATCCCCTGTTCCTTGAACATATTGATATACTGCGACTGCTGCTTTTCATCATCGGTGTAGTAGACCGTCCGATCCTCCTTGCCATCGGTGTAATCGTCAAGCGTCAGGTATTCGCCGTCGGTCGTCTTATAGATGATTATATCCTTTACGCGGCTATAGAATTTCTCATCGCGCATACAGCCGTACTTGATAAAGATATTTATATCATCCCAGTAACGGTTGTAATTATCACGCTCATTCTTAAACAGGCTCGACAGCTTATCGGCTATTTTCTTGGTGATGTGAGCGTTTATCTTTTTCACATAACCGTCGTTTTGCAGAAAGCTGCGGGAAACATTCAGCGGCAGATCCGGGCAGTCGATGACTCCCTTTAGAAGCATCAAAAATTCCGGTGTTACCTCCTTTACGTTGTCGGCAACGAATACCTGGTTATTGTAGAGCTTTACCTGTCCCTCGTTAAGCCCCAGCTCGTGGTTTACCTTGGGGAAGTAAAGTATGCCTTTTAAGTTAAAGGGGAAATCCACGTTTAGGTGTATCCAGAAAAGCGGCTCGTTAAAGTCGTGGAACACGGTGGTGTAAAACTCCTTGTATTCCTCATCGGTGCATTCGGAGGGCTTCTTCATCCATAGCGGCGAAGTATTGTTTACCGGCTTTTCCTCCGTCTCCTCGGCCGTATCGTCCTCTTTTTTCTCCGCCAGCTCGTCCGCTGTGGGCAGGCTGGTAAAATACACCTCCACCGGCAGGAAAGAACAATATTTGTCAAGTATGGAGCGGAGAGTGTATTCGTTCAAAAATTCCTCGCTGTCCTCTGCAATATGCAGCGTGATATCGGTGCCGCGTCCGGAGCGGGAACCCTCGCTCATTTCGTATTCCATGCCGCCGTCGCATACCCATTTGGCGGCTTGTGCTCCCGGCTGATATGACAGAGAGTCTATCTCCACCGAATCAGCCACCATGAACGCCGAGTAAAATCCCAAGCCGAAATGGCCGATTATCTGCGATCCCTTATCGTCCTCTTCCTTATATTTAGCCAAAAAGTCGCTGGCTCCGGAAAAGGCTATCTGCGTGATATATTTGTCTATCTCCTCCGCCGTCATGCCGATGCCGGTATCGGAAACGGTGATGGTCTTATTGTCGCGGTCAAGCACCACGTCTATACGATATACCGGCTCCTCCTCTACCTCAGCCTCGCCAAGGCTTACCAGTTTTTTGAGCTTTGTTACCGCATCACAGCCGTTTGATACCAGCTCGCGTAAAAATATGTCCTTATCGGAATAAAGCCATTTCTTTATTACCGGAAAAATATTCTCGGAGCTTACCGATATAGTACCTTTCATGATTCTTATACTTCCTTTCAATTCTTTTTTCATACAATATTTTAACTCCGATGGGCTGTTTTGTCAACCAAAAATCAGCACTCTTTAAAGGTGAGTGCTGATTTTAACATTCTGTTCATAATTTACCGCATAAAACAGGTAAAAATATGAGCGGTATCGGACAGGATAAGAGTGGCCGGGATGAGATTTTTACGGTATAATATTGGCAAAACCACAGCGAGGAGGAACATACATGGAAACAATAAAAGGCTCATGGATATGGTACGGAGGAGATTTTGAGTTTTACCACAGTTTGAAGCTGCATCTGCGGAGAACGGAACGAAATTACGTCTACCCGGCATTCTGGCGGCTGCCGGAGGTATATGCAAACGTACGCTTTAAAAAGACGGTACAGCTTGAAAAGGCGGAAAAGATAAAGATCACCGCCAAGGGCGTTGGTTTTATACAGATAAATGGTTCTCCCTATAAATTTGGCGATACGATACCGCTTGAAGCGGGAGAGACTAAGATACTCATCTTTCTCAGCAATCTTTCCGGGCTGCCGTGCTTGTATATCGAGGGAGATACTGTAAAAGGCGACAACAGCTGGCTGTGCGACTGCTATGACGGCCGTTGGATCCAGGCAGGAACAAACAGCCTGTACCAGGACTCATCATCCGATCCCGAGGTATTCAATTTCCAAAGCAGACGGATATATCCCCGGGAGAAAAGAGAGGTCAACGGCGGGATGCTGTATGATTTCGGCCGGGAGACCTTTGCTTCATTTCTGTTTGCGGAGCTTGAAAAAGACACTTTCGTCTATTTCGGCGAAAGCGAGCAGGAGGCCGTGGATACCGATTTCAGTTATCTGCTCACCAAAGTACAGGCCGGCGATGCGGGAAAACTATTCCCTGCTTGCGGCTTCCGCTATATGTACATACCGGATCCCCAGGCGGAGCCGGAGGTCTATTACGAATACCTGCCTGTGGAGCAAAAAGCAGCGTTTGAATGTTCAGAGGAGCTTATCACTAAAATATGGGAAACGGCCGCCTATACGCTGGAGCTTAACAGCCGGGAATTTTACCTTGACGGCATCAAGCGCGACCGCTGGGTATGGTCGGGCGATTCCTACCAGAGCTATTTTATAAACCGCTATCTCTCTTTTGACGAGGATATCGCCGCCAGAACAATAACAGCGCTCGGCGGCAAGGGCGAGATCTGTCAGCACATAAACACCATTATGGATTATACGTTTTATTGGCTGATAAGCATATACGACCATTATGAGATGACAGGTGACAGCGATTTTGTTAAACGGATGTTTCCTCGCATGAAAGCGTTTATGGAATTTACGCTCTCAAGGCTCGATAAAAACGGCTTTGCCGACGGGCTGCCCGGCGACTGGATCTTTATCGACTGGGCGGACATTGACAAGACCGGCGCGCTTTGCGCCGAACAGATGCTTCTGCTGAGATCGCTGGAATCGATGGAAAAATGCGCCGGTATAGCAGGCGAGGACGCAACAGAATATAGGGTGGTATTTGATCGCCTGTATAAGGCAGTATTTGAGCGGTTCTGGGACGAGGATAAGGGAGCGTTCATCGACAGCTTCGAATCGGGCAGACGTAACGTAACGCGTCATGCGAACATCTTCGCCCTGCTGTTCGGCTACGTCGATGAGGAAAAACGGCGGTCTATCATAGACAACGTTATTTTAAACGAGGATATCCCCAGGATAAAGACCCCGTACTTCAAATTCTATGAGCTGGAAGCAATGTGCGTTATCGGCCGTCTCGACTACGTGCTTGAACAGATGCGCAGTTACTGGGGCGAAATGATAAAGAACGGGGCAACAACATTCTGGGAGGAATTTGTTCCCGGAAAGCCCTGGCAGGAGCAGCTGGATATGTACGGCAACAAGTACGGAAAGAGCTTATGCCATGCCTGGGGAGCAAGCCCTATCTATCTCATCGGCCGCTATTTTCTCGGCGTAAGGCCGCTGTCGGCAGGATATGGGGAGTTTGAGGTATGCCCGCAGCTTGAGGGCTTTTCTGAGCTTACGGCCACAGTGCCGGTCAAGGGAGGCAGCGTGAGGATCCGGAAGAAGGACGGGCTTTTACAGGTCACTGCCGATAAAGCGGGCGGAACGCTTAGAACCGCTTCCGGCAAATACCGTCTTCTCCCCGGCGAAACGGTGAGCGTAAGGGTTTGACTTTATCTGGTCTGTCCGCTTTGTAAAAAATCTGAAACGGTAAAAATCATCCCGGTTGACAATGAGACCCATTTAGTATATAATAATAAATAGAATAATACAGGGGAGAGATCATTATGAAAAAACTTGCTACGATCCTTACCGGCGCAGCCGCTTTTTGCGCTGCTGCGGTCATGATGCAGCCTGCCTTTGCCTTAACAGAAGGCGATTGGGAATTTCAGCTTTTGAACAACGAGGCAACGATAACCGCCTATAACGGCGATGATGAGAATGTCGTTATACCCTCCGAAATAGGCGGTGTACCCGTTACCAAGGTGGAGGGAGGCAACGAAGATTTCTTCGAGGACAAGAACGTTGTATCGGTCGTGTTCCCGGCCGGGGTAAAAACAATAAACAGCGTTTGCTGGAATAGTCAGACGCTGCAATCGGTGACACTTCCCGAAGGTGTGGAGGAATTGGCAGAAAATGCCTTCATGAGCTGTTCCTCGCTTTCTGAGATAAACCTCCCTTCGACGTTGAAAACGATCGGAAGTTATGCGTTTATGGACTGCGGAGCTTTGGAAAGCGTTGAGATCCCCGGAGGACTCGAGACCCTGGGCAGTTCATCGTTCTACAAAAGCGGCCTTAAAGAGATAGATTTAAGCGATTGTACGAATTTGCAGCTTTTATACCGAGAGCAATTCGGATACTGTGAAGATCTGGTATCCGCCAAACTTCCCCCGAATATTACCGAGGTGCCCCATGGTATATTTGAGGGCTGCACTGCCCTTACAAACGCAGAGCTGACGGCGGGAATAACTCTTATCGACGTCCAGGCCTTCAGCGGCTGCACCTCGCTTAGGAGCATTATCCTCCCGACCTCGCTCAAGAGGATCGATAACAATGCGTTCAACAACTGCGGCCTTACCGAGGTGATACTTCCCTACGGTGTGACCTCAGTATCCTATGCATTCGGCTGCCATAATGGCGAGCCGGCTTTGAAGGCCATATACATCCCGTCCACAGTGGAGTCTATGTCCTCCAGCATTATCGAGGGGCAGGAGAACGCCATAATTTACTGCCCGGAAAATTCACCTGCGGCCGAGATCTGCGCCCAATACAGCATTTCTTATCTCACTGATAATTCTGCTGACAGCCCGATAAACGTGCTTTATAACGGCAGCCGTATATCCTTCCATAATTACGGCCAAAATCCGCAGCTTATAAACGACCGCACCATGGTGCCGCTTCGTTCGATATTCGAGACTATGGGCGCTGAGGTCAGCTGGGACGGGGCTGCACAGACCGCTTCAGCTAAGCGCGGAGATATCGAGATCAGCATTGCTATCGGAGCTGACAGCATGACAAAGAACGGGCAGACTATCCCCGTGGATGTGCCTGCGCAGCTTATAAACGACCGCACGATGATACCTGTACGGGTCATAGCCGAAGCTTTCGGCGCAGATGTGCAGTGGAACGGCCCCGGGCAGACCGTGTTAATAACAGAACAGGTATAAATCACAAAAATTTCATCCTTGTGCGCTAATTTGATCCCCTCGGGGCAGATACATGAACAAAATGTTCACGGCTGCTCCGAGGGGATATTTCTATAAATGGACAAAATTTGACCTATACATCCGCCTGATATCACAGCTCCAACCTTATCCGCCGCCGCAGCTGCTTATTCCGGAAAAATGCATCATAGAACCGCTCCGCCGCTCCCATTATCTCTCTATCATCAAACTGCCTTTTTATCGGCCGGTATATCAGGCGCATATCCACCCCGAACAGATCGAGCTTCACCTTATAGGTATGAAAACCGTTCCGCTCATAAAATCCCTGCCGACGGCTGCGCAGCCTGTCCTCAGCCTCATCCCCGGCCGCGCCCGGGGTCTCTATCTCCCCGAAGATGCCCGCTTTGCCGGGATATTTCTCCGGCAGGGCGGCCAGTATTTTCGAGCCGATCCCTCCCGAACGCACCTTGGGAGATGTCGCCAAATAATCAAGCAGCACCAGCTCGTCCTCACCGCAGCTCACCAAAACGGCGAATCCCAGCATTTCCTTTCCCTCTTTCATCACGTAAATATCGGATATCCTCCTTATGTAAACATTCCCCAGTATGACCGCAAACGGTTTTCTCTCACTCCTGGGGAAATCACGCACATAGCTTTTGTATATCGCCGGATAGTCGCCAACGGACGCTTTCTTTAATTCCATGTATTCCTCTCCTTTAACTCAAAAGCGCCCTCCGGAAAGCACTAAGGCTCTCCGAAGAGCGTTTTATTTTTTATCATACGACCTGCGCTCCGGTCACACCAAAGTACAGTATCACCAATATACCGACCACTATCCTGTACCAGCCGAAAGCCTTGAAATCATGGTTGCGTATGTAGCCCATCAGGAACTTTATAGCCGCTATCGACACTAGGTACGCGACCGCCATTCCCACCAGCAGCACTCCTATCTCGGCGCCCGACACGCTAAAGCCGCTCTCTGCAACATATTTGGCAATTTTAAGCACGCTTGCTCCCAGCATTATCGGCACCGCCAGGAAAAACGAAAACTCCGCCGCCACGTCTCTGGCCGTTCCCAGCGTTACCGCCCCCAGTATGGTAGAGCCGGAACGCGAGGTCCCCGGTATAAGCGACAGCATCTGAAAAGCACCGATCCCCAGAGCCGTCTTGTAGCTCATCTCGTCTATGCTTTTTATCCGCGGCTTCTTGTTCCTGCTTTCAATGACGATAAACAGGATACCGTAGATGATCAGCGTCGCCGCCACCGTAGGGGCGTTATAGAAATGATCGTTCAGAAAATCGTCCAGCAAAATGCCTATGATCCCTGCCGGTATACAGGCAACGAGCACTTTGCCCCACATGGTCCAGGTATCTTTTTTCTGTCTGGCCGTTTTCTTGGGGGAAAACGGGTTTAGGCGATTAAAATACAGCGTTACGACTGCCAGTATAGAGCCGAACTGTATTACCACCAAAAACATCTCAAAAAAACCGTCTTTGAGCAATGACGATGGCAGACCGGCTATAAACTGGTTCACCAGTATCATATGTCCCGTACTGCTCACCGGCAGCCATTCGGTGATGCCCTGGACTATGCCCAGGATAATACTTTTTAAATAATCAAAAAACAACTCCAATATCTACATACTCTCCTTATCTTTCAGCCTTTATCATCACAAATTCCTTTACTACCTTAACGGCGCCCTCGATCCCTATCGGTTCCGTATTCACGCACAGATCGTAGTTTGTCATTGCGCTCCACTGGCCATTGGTGTAGTAATCATAATAAGTACGTCTCTGCTTATCGGCCTTGTTTATCCTATCCTTAGCCTTATTCATGGGGATACCGAAAGCATCGGCCACCCTTTTTGCCCGGTATTCATGCGAGCCGTATATAAAGATGTCGGCTGTTTTATACTTTGTGTCCTCCAGCACGTAATCGGCGCATCTGCCGACGATAACAGCCGGGCCCTTGGCCGCTATGTCTTTTATTACCTCCGACTGGGCAATAAACAGCTTGTCGTTTATCGGCATCTCATAGTACAGGGGAGCGTTTACTCCTCTTAAGGTATAGTTGCCGGCGGCAAGCGAATACAAAAAGCTGCTCGTTGCCTTCTCATCTATGCTGTCGAGAGCTTCTTTATGTATATTGCTCTTTTGCGCCGCTATCTCTACCAGCTCCTTGTCGTAAAACGGTATCCCCAGCTCCTCAGCCAGAAGCTGACCTACATCGTGGCCTCCGCTGCCAAACTGTCTGCCTATCGTGATAATAATGTTTTTCATGGTCGTTCTCCTCCCTGTCCTTGATATTTTAGTCAATTGCAAAGCCCTTTCGCAATTGATTTTTTTGCTAAGGAAATAATTGTAAAACGCTGCCGCGCTTTGCAGCTATCTGCTTGATATTTGATATTATTCCCCAGCCGTGCGTTTTATGTACCGCTGTAGGTCTCCTTGTAATACGCCCAGCTGTCGTTTACTTTTTTTACATAGTCCTTCGTTTCGGGAAACGGTATATCATATAGCGTTTCGCCGTCATTGGAGTATCTCTCGTCATCAAGCCATTCGGCCACATTCCCCATGCCGCCGTTGTATGCTGCCAGGGCAGTATCTATATTCCCGTCATAGTGCTCTATGAGATACTTTAGGTAATAGCATCCCAGATCTATGTTCGTTTCCGGATCCATCAGATCTATCGATGAATAATCCATATCCCGCCGATCGCATATCCATTCAGCTGTATCGTCCGTAAGCTGCATAAGGCCGCTGGCCTTTCCCGAATGCGCGTCGGGGATAAATCTTGATTCTGTGCGTATTACCGCCATCACCAGGTATTTATCCAGCTCATGTTCCGCCGAATGTTTTTCTATAAGATCTATATAAGCGACCGGATGGGCGATATTCCGCCCGGTATTAAAGCCCAGCAATACCCCTATACCGGCAATAAGCACGGCAAGCACCGCTATCATCACCTTGATCAGCTTCCCCAATTCATCGCCTCCTGTTCACCGAAGAATTTCCTTCTTATTCTTAAAAGAAGTCCGTCTATATCTATATCCTCCGCGACAGTATCATTCCTTATCACTTCATCGGAATTTTCCCGGTAAAACTGCTCCGGCTTCTGCGAGTGCAGCCGGTTTTCGGCCTCCTCACGCTTGAGAAAATCGCGCTCCATTATCCTTTGGCAGCGCACGTCAAAACTCGCCGCAACACTTACCATATAATCGAACCGTATGCCGCTGCCGATAAGTATCGCCCCATCCACAAATACCAGCGGCGAATCCTCGCGGGATATCTTTTCCTCTATCGCCTCTTTTATATATTTGCCCGTAATTTCGGTCAAATAACATAATTTTTTTGAATCGGCAAATACCGTCCGCCCCAGTTTTTTGCGGTCGAGACTGCCGTCAGGAAGAATATATCCGCTGCCGAAAGCCCTCTCGATCTCCGAAAGACAAGGGCTTTTCGGCCTTGTGACCTCTCTTGCTTCAATATCCGCGTCTATCACCGGCAGGCCGCGTTTTCTAAGCAGGGCGGATACCGTGGATTTTCCCGCTCCGCTGCCGCCGGTGATGCCGACCACTATCTTATTTTGCATCATACCAGCTCTTTCCTCTTGACATATCCACTACCAGCGGCACCTTAAGCTCCATGGCATTTTCCATCTCCTCGCGCAGTATCCGCTCCACCTCCTCGGCCTCCTCCTCAAAGGCTTCGATTATCAGTTCGTCATGCACCTGCAATATCAGCCGCGAGCGGAGCTTTTCCTCCTCGAGGCGTCTGTGCACCCTTACCATCGCCAGCTTGATTATGTCGGCGGCCGTGCCCTGTATAGGCGTATTGAGTGCCACCCGTTCCCCAAACGCGCGCAGATTGTAGTTGGGCGACTTCAATTCCGGTATATAGCGCACGCGGTTCATAAGCGTCTTAACGTAACCGTCGGCCTTGGCCTGTTCCTTGATATTTTTCATATATTCTCTGACGCCGTGGTATTTTTCCAGATAGCTGTCTATATACCGCTTGGCCATCGCTACCGGTATTTTCAGATCCTGCGCCAGGCTGAACTCTCCTATGCCGTAAACAATGCCGAAATTTACCGCCTTGGCGCTGCGCCGCTGGCTGTCTGTGACCTCGTCTGCCGGAACGCCGAACACCTGCGATGCCGTCACGCGGTGGATGTCTTCGCCGGAGTTAAACGCTTCGATCATTGTATCGTCTCCTGCTATATGCGCAAGCACCCTCAGCTCTATCTGCGAATAGTCCGCATCTACCAGTATCTTCCCCTGCGGAGCGATAAACATCTTGCGCAGCTCCCTGCCCAACGCCGTCCTGGTCGGTATATTCTGCATATTCGGTTCTGTGGAGCTTATCCTTCCGGTAACGGTCACCGTCTGATTGAACACCGAATGTATCCGCCCGTCCTTCTCAGAAATAACGGCCGCCAAACCGTCGCAGTAGGTGCTCTTGAGCTTTGCCAGCTGACGGTATTCGAGTACCTCGTCGATTATGGGATGCTCTCCCCGGAGCTTTTCCAGCACTTCCGCACTCGTTGAATAGCCGCGCTGGTTCCGGCGGCCAGCTTTCATGCCCAGCTTATCGAACAGTATCTCTCCCAGCTGCTTGGGGGAATTTATGTTGAACTCCTCCCCGGCCGAATCGTATATCTCCTTCGTAAGTCCTTCTATCTTCCCGGTCAGGTATTCCCCGAACTGCGACAGCTGTTGTTTGTCTATCAAAAATCCATCCAGCTGCATATCGGCCAGCACCTGTATAAGCGGCAGCTCTATCTTCCTGTAAAGCTCCTCCTGCTCAAACTCCCTAAGGCTCCCCGCAAGAGCGTCCCTCAGCTGTATCAGCACGGCGGCGCGTTCGCCGAAAAACTCCGCCGCCCCGGCTCCATCCTCCGGCTCCTCCTCCAAAAGCGTCATCTGCTCCTGGGTACCGCTTAAAAATTCCTCCTCGCTCTGCATATCCCGTCCCAGATACTCCCCGGCCAGATCCTCTATCGCCGAAGCTCCCTTGGCCGGGTTTGCCAGATACGACATGATGGCTACATCATCGGTTACAGGGCTTATGCGGCATTTACCGGCCAGCTTCACAAGAGCGTCCTTGCAGTCAAAAACGATCTTGCCCACCGTTTCATCCTCCAGAAGCGGCTTTAGGGCGCGTATGATATCCTCCTCGTCCATGCCCGAAAGATACCAGCTCTTCTTGCCGTTGGAGACAGCCGCCCAAAGGAGCCTTCCGGCGGAAAATTTCAAAAGGCTGGATACCTCGCCGGAAAATTCCAGCTTTAAAAATTCCTCGGGGCTTGATACGGTCTTAGTCTCTGCCCGGGGAGCCTCCGCCGTCTTTTCGCCGGAGAAATCAAGCCGCTTGAGGACCGAATTTAGCTCCAGCCGCTTAAGCTCGCTGTAGAGCTTTTCACTGTATTTGAAGCCGTCAAAGGCGCACTTGCTAAAATCAAGCTCTAACGGAACATCACGGACTATAGTCGCCAGCTCCTTGCTCATGAACGCCGACTCTCTTCCCTCGGTAAGCCTTTTGAGCATTACGCCCTTGACCGGGGCTTCTTCTATATTATCGTAGATATTTTCTATGCTTCCCATGGCTGCTATCAGCTTCACAGCCGTCTTTTCGCCTATGCCGCTGACGCCGGGAATATTGTCAGACTGATCTCCCATGAGAGCCTTCACATCGATAAACTCCCGGGGCGTTACCCCGTATTTCTCTAAAACGGCCTTGTCATCGTAAACCGTAGTGGTGGTCGTCCCCATGCGGCTGACGGTCAGTATCACACGCGTCTTATCCGACGCCAGCTGCAGGTCGTCCTTATCCCCGGTAGCGATCATGCAGTCGATACCGTTTTCCTCACACAATTTCGAAACCGTGCCGATGATATCGTCCGCCTCAAAGCCCTCCTTTTCCAGGAGTGTTACTCCCATCAGCGAAAGCAGCTCCTTTGCCAACGGCAGCTGTACCGCCAGATCCTGCGGCATGGGCTTTCTCTGCGCCTTATACTGGTCATACATCTTATGCCGGAACGTGGGTGCCTTTAAATCGAACGCCGCACAGAGCATATCCGGCTCCTCGTCATTTATGAGCTTTATCAGTATATTTATGAACCCGTATATCGCATTGGTCGGCGTGCCGTCCCGCGCACTTAAGGGACGTATCCCATAATAGGCTCTGTTTATTATACTGTTTGCATCTAAGATCAATAGCTTTGCCATATCCTGCTCCTATATATTTTCGATCTGCCAGTCTATCGGCTCCTTGCCGAACCGCTCCAGCAGCTCGTTCGTTTTCCTGAAATGCCCGCAGCCGAAAAATCCCCGCGAGGCGGACAGCGGACTTGGGTGCGCCGTCGTCAACACGCGCTGCCGGGGATTGGTAATGAGGGACGTTTTCTGCCGCGCATTATTGCCCCACAAAAGATACACCACCAGATCGTCCTTCTCGTTCAGAAGCTCTATTATGCGGTCTGTAAATATCTCCCAGCCCTTGTTGCGATGGGAATTAGCCTCTCCCCCGCGCACTGTGAGAGCCGTGTTCAAAAGCAGCACTCCCTGACGCGCCCACTTTTCCAGATAGCCGTTATTTGGTATGTAGCAGCCCAGCTCACTGTTAAGCTCCTTATAGATATTCACCAGCGACGGCGGCGCCGGGACGCCCTTCTGCACCGAAAATGCCAGGCCGTGCGCCTGGTTTTCACCATGGTAGGGATCCTGCCCCAGTATCACGACCTTTGTATCCTTATAGGACGTCCATTTGAGAGCGTTGAATATATCGTACATATCGGGATGCACCACGTGCGAGGAATATTCCTTTTTGAGGAATCCCCGCAGCTTAAGGTAATATTCCTTTTTAAACTCGTCCTTTAATATCTCGTCCCAGTCGTTTCCCAGCTCGACCACAAAAAACGCCTCCGTCATCCCGCTCCCGCTCTTCGGCCGGAGCAAAAATATAGTTATTTTATTATATTATACAACATTACGCGAAAAAAAGCAAACATTTTTAAAAAAATATACTTTCTTAAAAAAGAAAACGAGAAAACACCTGTATATTGCGTAGCTATGGACAATTCTCCACAATATACAGATATCGCTTTCATTGTCGCCGATCGCGCGGCAGCAGGATCGCGGCCACTTCATCTGCTATTTGCCATAGGTATTTGTAAGATATTTCCCATGCCGATATAGCGCAAAGATTTTTTTGCCGAATATAAACGTTTTTTTCCTTTTTCCCCTTGCAAAACCACCGAAAAAGTATTATAATATCTTTAAGCGGCGGCCTCCTCAGAGGAGGCCGCAGGATCAAAAACAAAACAAAAGGAGACTGAAACAATGAGCGCTTTTATTGAATCAATCAAAGCCAGAGCAAAAAAAGACGTCAAGACGATAGTCCTTGCCGAGGGCGAAGAGCTGCGCACCGTAAAGGCAGCCGAGATCGTTTTGAGGGAAGGCTACGCCAACGTTATCCTTATCGGTAACCCCGACAAGATAAATGCGATGGCCGCAGCGGAAAACATCAACATAGCAGGCGTCCCCATCATCGACCCCAACACCTCGGAAAAGACCAGCGGCTATGCCGAAACGTTCTATGAGCTGAGAAAGAAAAAGGGCGTAACTCCCGATCAGGCGGCCGAGACCGTTAAAAACCCGCTCTATTTCGGCGTTATGATGGTAAAATCCGGCGATGCTGACGGAATGGTAGCAGGCGCTGTCAATTTCTCGGCCAATGTTATTCGTCCCTCGCTGCAGATATTAAAGACTGCTCCGGGCACTAAGCTCGTTTCAGCGTTCTTTATCATGAACGTTCCCGACTGCGAATACGGCGAGAACGGCACCTTCATATTCGCCGACTCCGGCCTTAACGAGGATCCGGATGCAGACAGCATTTCCGAGATCGCCATCTCCTCTGCCGAGACCTTCAAGACTCTTATCCAGGCTGAGCCTAAGGTAGCGATGCTTTCCTATTCCACCTACGGCAGTGCCAAGAGCGCATTGGTGGACAAGATGCAGGAAGCAACAAGGCTGGCCAAGGAAAAACGCCCCGACATCCTTTTGGACGGAGAGCTGCAGTTTGACGCGGCCGTTGTGGAGAGCGTGGGCAAGCAGAAGGCTCCCGGCTCACCGGTAGCCGGCCAGGCAAACGTGCTCATCTTCCCCAACCTTGACGCAGGAAACATCGGCTATAAGCTCGTCCAGCGTCTGGCCAAGGCCGAGGCCTACGGTCCTATACTCCAGGGTATAGCAAAGCCCGTAAACGATCTTTCCAGAGGCTGTGTAGCCGAGGATATCGCAGGCGTTGTCGCCATCACCGCCGTTCAGGCGCAGAATCAGAAATAAGCTGCCACCATATAAGCAGCCTATATAAAACAGAAAGGAAACTACCGCAATGAAAATATTAGTTATCAACGCCGGCAGCTCCAGCCTTAAATACCAGCTTATCGACACGGAAAAGGGCGAAGCTCTGGCCAAGGGCCTGTGCGAAAGGATCGGCATAGACGGCTCCAACCTCCAGCACACGAACGTGGAAAAGGATTCTAAAACAAAGATAGAAAAGCCGATGAAGGATCACGCCGATGCTATCCGCATGGTGGTTGACGCCCTTGTGGATCCCGAAATAGGCGTTATTTCCTCCATGGACGAGATAAACGCCGTTGGCCACAGGGTAGTACACGGCGCGGAGGAGTTTGCCGACTCCTGCATAATCACCGAGGCTGTTATGAAGGCTCTGGAAAAGTGCACGCCGCTGGCACCCCTGCACAATCCGCCCAACATCACCGGTATAGAGGCTTGCAGCAAGATAATGCCGGATGTTCCCCAGGTAGGCGTATTTGACACCGCCTTCCACCAGACAATGCCCAAGATGGCGTTTATGTACGCCCTTCCCTACGAATATTACGAGAAGTACGGCATAAGAAAATACGGCTTCCACGGCACCAGCCACAAATACGTATCAATGAAGGCTGCCGAAATGCTCGGCAAGCCCATAGAGGAGCTGAAAATAATCACCTGCCATCTCGGCAACGGTTCCTCAGTAACAGCCGTTGACCACGGCAAATCGGTCGATACCTCCATGGGATTCACACCGCTCGACGGCCTGCCGATGGGTACCAGAACAGGCTCCATGGATCCGGCCGTTGTTACCTACCTCATTGACCAGGGCATGAGCTCTGATGAGGTGAACGCGCTGATGAATAAGAAATCCGGCGTGCTGGGCGTTTCCGGCGTGTCCTCCGATTTCCGCGACCTTCTGGAGGCGGCTGATAACGGGAACGAAAGAGCCGCGCTGGCGATGGATATGTTTACATACAGCGTAAAGAAGCTCATCGGCGCCTATGCCGCAGCTATGGGCGGCGTTGACGCTGTCGTATTCACCGCAGGCGTAGGTGAGAACAACGGCTATACGCGCGCGGAAGCCGTTAAGGGCTTGGAATTTATGGGGATCAAGATAGACCCCGAAGCCAACGATTCCCGCGGCCTAAAGGATATCTCCGCTCCTGACGCTACCGTCAAGACGCTCGTTATCCCTACCAACGAGGAATTGATGATCGCTATCGACACCCAAAGGCTTGTTGAGGGCAAATAAGCTCCTACAGCGGCTTTACGCCCGCCTGAGCTGTAGACGTCAAATATATTCAGAATAAAAATAAACCGTCCGCTATATCCGCTCTATACTGCGGTATATCGGACGGTTTTTTCACGTCAATTTTTCTGCCGTCTTAGGATAAGCAGAACGATCAGCATGGCTGCCGGGAACAGAGCCGCCGCTCCGAAGCCGGCTTTCATGCTTCCGGCCGCGCTGGAAACAAGACCGGCTGCTGTCGGTCCGCCCATACAGCCCAAGTCGCCCGCCAGAGCCAGGAGAGCAAACATCGATGCTCCCACTCCCGGGAACCTTGCAGCCGCCATGGAAAACGTCCCCGGCCACAATATCCCCACCGACAGCCCGCACAAGGCGCACGCTGCCAGCGACAATACCGCATTCTGCGATAACGCTGCCGTTATGTACGATGCTATACACAAAAGACTGCTGAGGGCGATAAACTTCTTTATCGATACCCTATCGCTAAGTATCGGGTATATCACGCGCGCAGTTCCCATCAGCACCGCAAACATACACGGTCCGGCCAGGTCGCCTACGGCTTTTTCCACGCCAAGAGCCGTTTCCGCAAACGATGACGCCCACTGGCTCATGGCCTGCTCCGATGCTCCCGAACAGAACATCAACGCCATGAACAGGAAAAACACTCCCAGGCCTGTGCTGAGCTTTTCTCCTTTTTCTTCGGCGGCTATCGGATACAGCGGCACTTTCAGGAAATAAATGGCATTCGCCAGCGGTATTATAGCCCATATGCCCGACAGTATCCGCCAGTCGTCCATGCCAAAAACGGCAAAAAACGCAGTGGATATCAATACCACCGCCACGTGCCCCCAGCAATAGAACGAATGCAGAAGGCTCATGGCGGCCGATTTTTTATCGGTCGGGCACGCTTCCACTATCGGGCTTATCAGCACCTCGATAAGGCCTCCGCCCACAGCGTACAATCCCACAGAAATAAATATGCCAAACAGCGGCTCCGGCATGATGTCGGGCAAAAATCCCAGTCCCGAGATCCCCATCGCCGCGCACAGATGCGCCGTAACCGCCGCCGCCCGGCAGTTTACACGGTCGATGAATTTCGCCGCCAAAAGATCCACCGCAAACTGTATGCCGAAGTTGAACGTGACCAAAAGCGTTATCTTATCAAGCGATATACCATACACCACGGAAAACATAACAAACAAAAGCGGCGCAAAATTATTTACTATGGCCTGCGTTATGTAACCGAAATAGCTTGCACATATCGTATGCTTGTAGCTTTTCACAATGTATCCTCCCCAAAAAACCAAATTACACTTATTATACTCTATAGGGAGAAAAAAAGCAATAAATTTTTCATAAAATTTTCCCAAACGGCCACCAGCCCCATAACCGTGCCATAAGCCGCAAATGAGATACCTATCCTCTCCCTTCCCCACTCCCCGGATTTTAGTGTCACCTTTGCAAGCGTTTTAGATTTACATAACAACAATTTTACAAATGTTACAATAATATTGCAATCCACGCTATCCACACACTTATCCACGTGATTTTCTGTAAAAAACACGTAAAATAAAGGGTTTTCCACACATTTACCAACAGGTGTGGATAATTTTAGGAAGGATTATCCACTTTTTACACGTTTACATAAAACTTTTATTGGAATTATGTAAACCGCCTGTATCGGTGGTATACAGGCGGTTTGCTTCGCGGTATATATGCTTTACTTCATACTCTCAGCCGCTTCTATCAGAGCGTCGCCGGTAATGTTCCCCTGCGCGCTGATGTTGTAGGAAGCTCCGTTCTCCTCCCAGTCTATGGTATCATCACCAATGATAACGGCTTTATTTCCGTTTACCGTCACCTCGCGGATCTCCTCGTCGGTGCCCATGCTGAAGGCAGTCTCATCGTTTAGTATCCTCTGGTGCGAATACAGCGGCTTGCCGGTCTGTGTATTCCGGTATTCAAGCATTAAGTAATCTCCGCTTACCGAGCCATCGTCTTTTGTATACAGCTCCGCTTTTACAAATTCATAGCCCGGCGTATCAAGACGCTTCATCTCAAAATCAAGATACTGCTGCACCTCGTCTATATTGCTGACGCTGAATATGCCTTCCTGGATGTCTGCACCGTTCTCTCCGACCATCTTGACTATCGTGCCATCATCGAGCATTACCTCGGAGGCCTCCGTGATCTTAACAAGCTCTCCCTCGCTGTCCTTGACATAATACTCGCTGCCGTCCGTTGGCACCTTTTCAAGGGCGTTCCCGTTTTCATCGTATGCGGTAATGCCCTCCGGCTCCGGCAGCCCTTCATACTGGGCGTACTGGTTGGAACCGGTGGAGATCATTTTTATCAGATTTTCCACAAGCTCCTGTGCAAACGCCGTCTGTGACAGCAATGCTGCCGAGCAGGCCACGCAGGCCGCTATGGCTCCTATCTTTCTCCAATTCTTCCCCTTTTTCCTGATACTCTTCTTTATATTGTCCTTCATTATTTTGCGCTCCATATCCGTCAATTCCTCCTGCTCATACATCTCAAGCTCCAGCTTGGTCTCGTTTAATATATCGTACTCATTCCGCATGACGCTCACCTCTTGAAAATTGTGCATACTCCCTAAGCCGCTTTCTTCCCCGTGACAGCCTGTTGTATACGGCGGACGGTTTTATTCCGCTCTCCTCCGAGATCTCCTCCACTGACTTCCCGCCGAGATAATGCTTTAGAAATATCTGCCTGTCGCGCATCTTTAAGCAGCTTAAAAGCTCCTCGCACTCCTCCGACAGCTCCCTTTTTAAAACAGTAGTCTCCGGGCTTTCACCCGATGGCATATTCTCATCAAGCTCTTCGGTAAATCCTTCGCGGATAAAGCGGCGTTTATAATCTATGCATCTGTACTTCGTCACCGCTCCTATCCAGTTTTTCAGCGAGCTTTTCTCCGGATCAAAACGGGAAATGTTGTTCCAGACCGCAAGCAGCACGTCATTTACACATTCATCCCAGCAGGCGGAAAAATCCTTCAGATGATAGCGCACTATACTCCGTATCAATCCGCCGTACCGGTCAACTACATATTCTATCGCCGTCTCGTTTTTTGCTTTTAACTCCCGGACAACATTCTCGTCCGTTATTTTCACCGTAAGTCACCAGCTTTCCTTGATCGTTTTTGAAGCGCTTCTATTATTTATTACGTTTCTATTATATCATTATCTATCATTTTTTCAACATTTTTTGTTGACAGGCAAAATTTTTTATGGTATAATCATTCAAGTTGCGACCGCAACTGTTGCTTGTGCAACAAAGATCACAGAAAGGATGATTACCTTGCCCTCTGTTATGAAAGGTATAAACGTATCCTCGCGCTGCGCCGAAGCCTACCGCAACGACCGGCTGGCAAAATACTCCCTTACCGGCAACCATTATGCCTATATCTTGAATATCTGCCGCAATCCCGGCATCTCGCAGGATGAGCTGGCGCGGCTGATATACATAAATAAAAGCAACGTTGCCCGTCAGCTGGTCGTCCTGGAGAAAAACGGTTACGTCAGCCGCCGTCCCTCAAAGGAGGACAGACGCGTAACGCTGGTATTCCCCACCGAAAAGGCGAAGGAGGTCTTCCCCGTTATCCGTACGGTACTCGGCGAATGGAACAACTACATCACGGCCGACTTTACCGAAGAGGAAAAGAAGCTGCTTTCGGGGATGATAGAAAAAATAACAGCAAGATCGACAGCGTATCTGGAGGAGAGAAAATGAAACTGATATTTTCCTATCTGCGTCCGATGGCCTTAAGAATGGCCTTCGGCTTTGTGATAAAATGTATAGGCACGATCATGGATCTTTTCATCCCGTGGATATTGGCATATATGATAGACACGATAGTACCGACCAGAAATTTACAGCTGATAATCTTTTGGGGCGTGATGATGCTCATATGCTCGGTCATTGCCGTCTGGGGGAACATCCGCGCCAATCGCACGGCATCGGCCGTTGCCCGCGACTGCACAAGGCGCGTTCGCCACGACCTTTTTTCCAGCATATCCTACCTGTCCTGCCGCCAGGTGGATCGTTTCACGCTGCCCTCTTTAATATCGCGCCTTTCGACCGATACATACAATATCCACCAAATGGTGGGCATGATGCAGCGGCTAGGCGTACGCGCGCCTATTCTGCTTTTCGGCGGCATCGTGATCACCTTCATGATGGAGCCTACACTGTCGCTTATCATGATCGGGGTAATGCCGTTTTTGGCGGTCGTGGTGTTCAGGGTATCTAAGAGAGGAGTGCCGCTTTACTCCAAATTGCAGGAGGGCATAGATATCATGGTGCGCACCGTCCGGGAAAACGCCGCCGGCATTCGCGTTATCAAGGCTCTTTCCAAGACCGGCTATGAGAAAAACCGCTTCGACCGCGTAAACCGCGAGGTCGTTGAACGCGAGAAAAAAGCAGGGATAAACATGGCTCTTTCCAACCCGGCGATGAATTTCTTCCTTAATATCGGCCTTACTCTCGTTATCCTGGCAGGGGCATTCCTGGTAAACGCCGGCATAGGCCAGGCCGGAGAGATAATCGCCTTTATGACATATTTTACGATCATTTTGAACGCCCTTTTAAGTATAAACAGGATATTCATAATCTGCTCCAAGGGCAGCGCCTCCGCCGAAAGGATACGCCAGATCATTGAAAGCAAAGAGGATATAAAGATACTGCCGCCGGATCACGAGGATTCGCCCTACCATATAACGTTTGAGCACGTCACCTTTTCCTACGAAGGCGGAGGGAACGACCTCACCGATATATCGTTTTCCTTAAAGCGCGGCCAGACGCTGGGCATAATCGGCCCCACCGGCTGCGGAAAAACGACCATCGTCCAGCTGCTCCTGCGCTTTTACGATGCAAATTCCGGTACGATACGCATAAACGGCGACAATATCCGCTCCATCCCCTCAGAGCAGCTGCACACGATGTTCGGGGTCTCGTTCCAAAACGATTTCCTTCTATCGGACACCATACGCGAAAATATCGACTTCGGCCGCAAGCTCGATGACAGCGAGATAGCCGAAGGGGCGGAGTATGCGCAGGCAATGGAGTTTATCGCCGGTATCAAGGGACGCTTCTCCCATATGCTCACAGCCAGGGGCACTAATCTTAGCGGCGGCCAGAAGCAGCGTCTCTTGATAAGCCGCGCACTGGCGGCCGATCCGGAGATACTCATCCTTGACGATTCCTCAAGCGCGCTCGATTACAAGACCGACGCTAACCTTCGCCGGGCTATCGATGAAAATTTCCGCAATACAACCTCGATAATCGTAGCCCAGCGCATAAGCTCCATCAAGCACGCCGATCACATAATCGTCCTTGACGATGGAAAGATCGTTGGCAGCGGCAAGCATGAGGAGCTTATAAAAACGTGTGAGGATTACAAGCTGATAGCAAGATCGCAGATGGGAGTGAACGAATAATGAAGCGCAAAGGAAAAAAATTCGTCATAACGCGGCTTTGGGGCTACATCAGCCGCTACAAGCTCTACCTGTTCTCGGCCGCCGCGCTGACTGTGGTGAGCAACGTACTGGCTCTTGCCGGGCCGATGCTTTCGGGAAAGGCGGTAGACGCAATAGAACCGGGAGCAGGACATGTCATATTTTCGCAGGTGTTCTTTTTCTGCGCGGTCATGGCCGTATTTTATGTGGTTTCCTCCGTGCTTTCCTACGCCCTGTCGGTGCTGATGATACATTTCAGCCAAAAAATAGTTTACCAGATGAGGAAGGATCTGTTCGATAAGCTGCTGGATCTGCCGGTGAGCTTCTTTGACACCCACAAGACAGGCGATATTATAAGCCGCATATCCTACGATATCGACACTGTAAACGCCTCTCTCTCCAGCGACCTTTTACAGATATGCACCAGTATCATCACTGTCGGAGGCTCCTTTTTGGGGATGCTGTTCATCTCGCCGAAAATGCTCTTGATCTTCGCTGTGACCGTCCCGGCAACCGTTATATTCACCAAGCTGCGCACGGCCAAGGTAAGGCCGCTGTTTAGGATGCGGTCGAAAAAGCTGGGGGAGCTGAACGGATTCGTTGAGGAAATGACCTCCGGGCTTAAAACGGTCAAGGCCTACCACCAGGAGGAAACGATGATCGGCCGCTTTGACGCTGTAAACGACGACGCCGTCGAAGCCTATTACAACGCCGATTACTACGGCAGCACCGTCGGCCCCTCGGTAAATTTTATAAATAACATCTCGCTGACGCTTGTGAGCACCTTCGGAGCGATACTGTACCTGTTCGGGATGATGTCGCTGGGCGATATTTCCGCCTTTGTAATGTACTCGCGCAAATTCTCCGGGCCGATAAACGAGGCGGCCAATATCATCAGCGAGCTGCAGTCGGCCTTTGCCGCAGCTGAGAGGGTCTTTGCCATGATAGACGAGCTCCCGGAAAAGGCCGATGTGCCGGGTGCGCTGCGCCTTGAAAACGTACGCGGCGAGGTAGAGGTGTCGCACGTCAAATTTGGCTACGACCCGGGGCGGACCATCCTCCACGATTTCAGCATGAAAGCAGAGCCCGGCAGCCTCATCGCCGTTGTCGGCCCTACGGGAGCCGGCAAGACCACGCTTATAAACCTTTTGATGCGCTTTTACGATCCCGATGAGGGTACGATAACGGTAGACGGCCACGATATAACAGAAGTGACGCGCGAGAGCCTGCGTCTTGCCTATACGATGGTATTGCAGGATACCTGGCTGTTCTCCGGTACGATATATGAAAATATCGCCTATGGGGCGGAAGGCGTTGGCCGTGAGGAGGTCGTAGCCGCCGCTAAAAAGGTCAAGATACATAACTACATAATGTCTCTGCCGGACGGCTACGATACAGTCCTCAGTGATGAAGGCGTAAATATTTCCAAGGGACAAAAGCAGCTGATGACGATAGCGCGGGCGATGCTCTCACACTCCAGTATGCTTATCCTTGACGAGGCCACCTCCAACGTCGACACGCGCACGGAGCTGCAGATACAGGAGTCGATGCGGCTTCTGATGGAGGATAAGACCTGCTTCGTTATCGCCCACAGGCTTTCAACGATACAAAACGCCGACCTGATACTCGTCATACGCGACGGAGACATCGCCGAACAGGGCACTCACGAGGAGCTGCTCAGAAAAAACGGCGTTTACGCCCAGCTTTACAATTCGCAGTTCGCCTGATAAGGGAATGCGCAATGGACTATAATAACAAAGTATCGGGGCAAGAATTATACAGCAGAACCGCTGATTACGGCAAACGGGGATTAAGGTGTTTTTTCCGGAAAGGTATTGACTTTTCCGGATTTTTTTTATACAATAGTAATATATGTAATACAAGTTTAGCCGAAAGGAAGATAACAGTATGAAAAACAGCGAAAAAACAATGGACAAGATCGTAGCTCTTTGCAAGGGCAGAGGATATATCTACCCAGGCAGCGAGATCTACGGCGGTCTTGCAAATACATGGGATTACGGCCCCTTAGGCGTTGAGTTTAAAAACAACGTTAAAAAGGCCTGGTGGAAGAAATTCATACAGGAGTCGCAGTATAACGTAGGCATCGACTGCGCCATCCTGATGAATCCCAAAACCTGGGTCGCTTCCGGCCATGTGGGCGGCTTTTCCGACCCGCTGATGGACTGTAAGGAATGTAAATCGCGTCACCGTGCCGACAAGCTGATCGAGGATTACGCCCACGAGCACGGCGAGGACGTTACCGTTGACGGCTGGAGCAAGGAAAAGATGGTGGAATACATCAAGGAAAACAACATTCCCTGCCCCGACTGCGGCAAGCATAATTTCACCGATATACGCGAGTTTAACCTCATGTTCAAGACGTTTCAGGGCGTTACCGAGGATTCCTCGGCTACAGTATATCTGCGTCCGGAGACTGCCCAGGGTATATTCGTAAACTTCAAGAACGTACAGCGCACAAGCCGCAAAAAGATACCTTTCGGCATCGGCCAGATCGGCAAATCGTTCAGAAATGAAATAACCCCCGGCAACTTCACCTTCCGCACGCGCGAGTTTGAACAGATGGAGCTGGAATTTTTCTGCGAACCGGGCACTGACCTGGAATGGTTCAAATACTGGAAGGAATACTGCATGAACTTCCTGCTCTCCCTGGGCATCAAGGAGGAAAATGTACGCTTCCGCGACCATTCGCCGGAGGAGCTTTCGCACTACTCCAACGCCACTACCGATATAGAGTTTGTATTCCCCTTCGGCTGGGGCGAGCTTTGGGGCATCGCCGACCGGACGGATTTTGACCTTAAACAGCATCAGGAATTTTCCGGCGAAAGCATGGAATACATCGATCCTGCCGACAATAAGAAAAGATACGTTCCCTACTGCATAGAGCCGTCGCTGGGCGCAGACCGTGTTGCATTGGCATTTTTGGTAGAGGCGTACGATGAGGAGGAGCTTGAGGGCGGCGATTCACGTACCGTTCTTCATCTGCACCCGGCACTGGCTCCGGTGAAAGCCGCTGTTCTGCCTCTTTCAAAGAAGCTGGGCGACAAGGCCGGAGAGGTATACCAAATGCTCCTAAAGCAGTTTAACGTTGAATATGACGAAGCCGGTTCCATCGGCAAGCGGTATCGCCGCCAGGATGAGATCGGTACGCCTTGGTGCATAACGTTCGATTTTGATTCCCTTGAGGATAACGCCGTCACCGTCCGCGACCGCGACACCATGACGCAGGAAAGGGTAAAGATAGAGGATCTTGTAGACTTCATCAGCTCTAAGCTGGAATTTTGATCATACAGAGGTCAACACCTATGAACCGAAAAATTGTGTTCCTCATTTCCATCGGTGCGGCCGCCGTTCTTGCGGCTGCACTGATCCTTTGTATGCAGCAGGATACGCTTAAGATGTTAGTGCAGACAGAGCATTTTGAGGTGTTCTGTGCCGATAACGATGTACAATCAGCAGAAGCGGTTGCCGGCATATTGGAAAATAACTACGGAAAGATAACCTCCGACCTGGACGCAGAGCCCTCGGAAAAATGCCGCCTTATGATTTATCCGGATATAGACTCCTTCCACAAGGCTATAGGCTATGATGATGCGCCCGACTGGCTGGCAGGGACGGCGGACGGCAATACTCTGCATATGGTTTCTCCCGCCAATCCCGGTTCCGCCCATTCTTACGGGGATATAATGTTTGTTGCCGTGCACGAATTTGTACATATCGTAGTTGATGAAATAAACAGCGAGGTTCCCGTTTTCCTAAACGAAGGCGTCGCCGCCTACGAGGCCGGACAATCCTCCGGCGTTATGGCACGGGTGCAACAGGCTTTAACAAACGATACCTTTCCCACTGTCAAGGAGCTGGAAACGCTCAGTCCCGATAACGGTTTGTACCAGTTCGCCTATGCATTTGTCGACTACATCATAGACACATACGGCATGGAAAAGCTGACAGAATTTATCAGAACGCCGTCTGTGGAAGCTGTATTTGGCGTGAGCGAAGAGGATCTTAGCTCTGCCTGGCGGCAGTCTTATATATGAAGGAGCGCCTATGGACTTAACATCGCCCAAAACTGTCCGGCAGCTGTGCCGTCAGTTTGATTTCACTTTCAAAAAAGGGCTGGGGCAGAATTTCCTGACCTCGCAGCAGATAATAGACGCCGTGGCCGAAGCCGCCTGCCCTAATGGAGGAAGCGTTGTGGAAATAGGCCCCGGCTTCGGTGTGCTCACTGCCGCTTTATGCCGCCGGGCAAAAAAGGTCGTTTCGGTGGAGATAGACGAAAGGCTTCTGCCGGTGCTCCGGTATACGCTTGCGGAATTTGACAACGTGGAAATAATAAACAATGATATAATGAAAACCGATCTTAAAAAGCTCGTAGCTGATCATTTCGGCAGCGAGCCGGTGAGCGCGGCGGCAAATCTGCCTTATTATATCACTACCCCCGTTATAGCCAAGCTGCTTGAATCACGTCTGCCGTTTGAGCATATCGTGGTCATGGTGCAGAAAGAGGTCGCCCAGCGGCTGTGCGCCTCTCCGGGAACGAAGGAATACGGGGCGATCTCTGTGATGTGCCAGTATTATTCTAAACCCCAGATCATTGCCAAGGTCCCGGCCGGGCTTTTCGTGCCGCCGCCCAAGGTCGATTCTGCGGTACTGTCTATGACGCCGTTTAAAGAGCCGCCGGTAAACGTCCGGTCGGAGAAACTGTTTTTCCGAACGGTAAAGGCGGCCTTTTCCCAAAGGCGCAAGACGCTTGCAAACTGCATAAGCTCCGGCTTCTCCCTTTCCAAGGAAGATGCTTCGTCCGTGCTGGCCAATGCGGGCGTCGTTCCCTCGCGACGCGGAGAAACGCTTTCTCTTGAGGAATTTGCCCTTATCGCTGATTCTGTTTTCGATTTTACCGGAGGTGAAAATATTGGCTAATAACATCTCGCCGTCTGATATTCTATGCTCAAAGCTGGAAGAGCTGCGCATAAAGCGCGGACTCAGCATGGAAGAGCTATCAACGCTTTCGGGGATAAGCTGTGAACGGCTCGCAAGCCTTATCGCCGGGAGATCGCATATCGATATAAGAGAATACAAGGCTCTTTGTTCCGCTCTGGAGATATCGATAGATACTCTCCTCCGCGACCCACTTTTGCAGCCCTCCAATATCGGCGGCCAATATATCTTTTCCCCGGAGGAGGATGCGCAGATCGAAAAGCTGCGCTCAGAAGCTGATCTGTAAAACAAACATATACAAAAACACCGCCTATGCCCATCAACGCTGTAATACAGCTGATACATAGACGGTGTATTTTTATGTCTTATACGGTTTTTATGAGCTGCTCTTCATCTCAGCGAAAAATTCCTCCGCGTAATTCACCGACGCCAAAGCATCGCGGCAATAGGCATCAGCGCCTATCATCTCGGCGTACTCTTTATTCATTACCGCTCCGCCAGCCCAGACTTTTACCCCAAGTCCTGCCGCGCGGATGGCCTTGATCGTCTCCTCCATGCTGACAACGGTCGTTGTCATAAGCGCCGACAGCCCGCACAAGTGTATATCCTCCTCCTTGAGCGTTTTAACAATCAACTCCGGCGGTACATCCTTGCCGAGATCCACCACCTCATAGCCATAGTTTTCCAGAAGCACCTTAACGATATTTTTCCCTATATCGTGGATATCGCCCTTGACCGTTGCCACCAGTATCTTCCCCTTCATCTCCGGCCGCTGCCCGGAGGCTTCGATCCTTTCCTTGACCGCCGCAAACGACTGCTTGACCGTCTCCGCGCTCATCATCAGCTGCGGCAGGAACATTCTGCCCACCTCAAATTCCGCTCCCACATGATCAAGCGCAGGGACTATCACCTTATTTATGACCTCCAGCGGCTCAATTTCTTCCAGCGCCGCCTTTGTTTTTTCATAGGACTCATCCTTCAATCCCTTTACTATCAGCTCATAAAGCTCGTTTCCCTTATCATTCCCGCAATCAAATGACGGCGCAGACTGCACGCGTTCCGTCCCCGGCGCGCTCACAGCGGCCTTGGTGCCCTGATAGCAGGAGATATAATCGGCGCAGTTCTCGTCAAAGCCGGCCAATGCCATATATGAGCGGTAAGTATCCATCATCGTCTGAGCGCAGGGATTTATAATGCAGCAGTCAAGCCCCGCATTCAGTGCTCCGGCAAAAAACACGCTGTTTACAAGCTCTCTGCGCGGAAGCCCGAAGGATATATTGGATACACCCAGCACTGTTTTTACGCCCAATCCTTCTTTTATCATCTTCAACGCTTTTACCGTTTCCGCCGATTCCTTTTGCTGTGCCGATATCGTCAGAGTAAGGGCGTCTATTACGATATCGCGCCGCTTTATCCCATATTCGGCAGCCGTATTAACGATTTTTTCCGCTATCTTATATCTTCCCTCCGCTGTCGGCGGTATCCCGTCCTCGTCAAGCGCCAGTCCCACGACTACGCCGCCGTACTTTTTTACCAGCGGAAATACAGCTTCCATCGACTCCCGCTTGCCGTTGACCGAATTTATCATCGGTTTGCCGTTGTATATCCTAAGCGCTCTCTCCAATACCGCCGGCTCGGAGCTATCTATCTGCAAGGGCAGATTGACCGTAGATGATATGGCCTTGACGGCTTCCTCCATCATATCCGCCTCGTTTATCTCCGGCAAGCCAACATTTACATCAAGGATATGCGCCCCTGCTTCCTCCTGGGCAATGGCTTCGTTTAAGATATAACTCATGTTGCCCGCTCTTAAGGCTTCCTTAAACTTTTTCTTGCCGGTAGGGTTAATGCGCTCGCCGATTATCACCGGCTCTGCGCCGAGAGTTACCGTCCGCGAATACGAGGTCACCACAGTATGCTCCTTCTCTGTGACAACAGGAGCGTAGCCTTCGCAGCGGCGGACAGTCTCTGCTATATGCTCCGGCGTTGTCCCGCAGCAGCCGCCAAGGACACTCACTCCCAGCTTGGCAAATTCCTCCATTAAAACACCAAACTGCTTCGCCTCCACGTCATAGACCGTTTTCCCGTCACGTATCTTCGGCAGTCCGGCATTGGGCTGTATAATCACCGGCACAGACGCTGCTGCGCACAGCCGCCCTGCCATCTGCAGGATCTGCTCCGGCCCCAGGCCGCAGTTGATACCGATACAGTCTGCACCCAACCCCTCAAGCATAGCCGCCATTATCTCCACCGTACCGCCGGTGAGCGTTTTATGCGTGGTATCAAAGGTCATCGTGCAGAATACGGGCAATGATGTGTTTTCTTTAACGGCCAGCACTGCCGCCTTAGCCTCAAGCGTGTCGGACATGGTCTCTATCACCGCAATATCCGCCCCTGCCTTTTCGCCCAGTATTGCCGTGCGTTTGAATTCCTCATATGCCGCATCGAACGAAAAATCGCCCAGCGGCTCCAGTAGCCTGCCCGATGGGCCGATATCCAGCGCGATATAACGCCTTTTGCCGCCGACATTTGTGACCGCCTCCCGTGCCAGGCGAGCGGCGGCAAAGATTGATTCCTCTAAGTCGTACTTGCCCGCGGCCTTCATCCCCAGGGCGCCGAAAGTGTTCATCGTCAGAAAATCCGCTCCCGCGCGCAGGTATTCCTCATGTATCCGCCTAACGGTATCGCCGCGGTCGATATTCAGCCGCTCCGGGATCTCTCCCCCGGCCATGCCGTATTTTTGCAGCATGGTGCCGAAGCCGCCGTCAAAAAACAGTATTTTTTTACCAAGCTCGTCTATTTTCATTTTCTACCTCATCAGAACAGATAATTTATAACTCCCACTATCTTCTTTGCCACCTCGGGTTTATTCATCGTATATATATGCACGCCCATAACATCGTTTGACAAGAGGTCGATTATCTGATCGACCGCATAGGCAATGCCCGCCTGCTTTAAGGCCGCCGGCGAATCCTGATACTTGCTTATCATCCGCGTGAACTTTGCCGGCATCGACGCTCCGCCCGAGAGGATACACATCTTTTCTATCTGCCCGGCGTTTGTAAGCGGCATGATCCCGGTAGTTATGGGGATATTTATCCCTTTCTGCACGGCCTTGTTACGGAAATTGTAAAAGGCGTCGTTGTCAAAAAACATCTGCGTCACAAAAAAATCCGCCCCGCAGTCTTGCTTTATCTTCAAATGCTCAATGTCGTTGGCTAAGCTGTCACAGCCGGGATGGCATTCGGGATAACAGGCCGCTCCCACACAGAAATCGCCCATTTTTTTTATATCTTCTATCAGGTCGGACGCATACTTGTACTCATTCGGCGGCACAAAGCCCTCGATATCGGGGTAATCACCCCGGAGCGCAAGGATGTTATCAACGCCGCACGCCTTGAGCTTCTCCACCTGATTATGCACCTCTTCCCTGGTGGAGCTTATGCAGGTGAGATGCGCCAGTGCCGGCATACCGTACTTTTGTATCTCCTCCGCCACCTCTACCGTTGTCTTGGAGGTAGAACCGCCTGCGCCATAGGTCACGCTCATGTAATCCGCCGGCAATTGGCAAAGCTCTTCCACGGCTTGCCTTACCGCTTCAAATCCGGCCTCCCTTTTAGGTGGGAAGACCTCAAAGGACAGCACCGGCCGTTTTTTTTCAAAAATCTCCCTTATCTTCATTTTTTAGCCTCCGATCTTATTGATTGTTTTCTATATAATACCACGATTTGACCCGATTTGCAAGCAATTTTTAAAAAACAGCAGCCGCGCCGGGATCGCACCGGCACAGCTGCTGCTATCTTTAGATTGTATATCACTCGCCCAAAACGCTGATTGCTGCGTCTAAAGGCGCCATTTTAGCAAGGTCGGACCACAAATATACGACTGCTGATGATATGTTTTCCCGGCTGCCGCCGTAGAAGGTCACCGCCGAACTTTCACCGGCCTTAACCTCCAGCCCTTTTTCTATATCCATATCGACCAGCTGGCCGTTTTCATTGTAAAGAGCCATCATCACAATAACGGTATCGTCAGTGTCGCCGCTGTTGGTGACCACCACGTCCACCTGCCCGGCAAGCGTTCCGTCCTCCTCAAGATACAGCGTTGATCCCGCTTCGGCCGCAAAATCCGCCCTATCGGGAAGAGTCTTGTCAACGACGATCCTCGCACTGTAGGAGTTGCCTCGTATACGCGTCCTGTGTTCCGCTATCCAGCCCTCATGCTCCACGGTTATGTTGTATATGCCGGTCGGCACCAACATATTTACAGTACCGTCCGCCCCCGTGTATCCGGTGATTGCTCCAAACGACACCAGCGCGCCCTCGAGAAGCTCGCCTTCGTTGTCTACAGCAGTCACTGTCGCATTTGCTACCGCATTTTCCGTAGTTGCCAGCCGCACATTATCTAGGCTTATAAAACTCGAACGCTGCCCATTTCCCGGCATGTTCCCCAGCACGATAAACGATATCTTCTCCGGCACCATAGAAACGCCGTCCGCCACCTTATCTACGCTGATAACATCACCGGACATCGTGCGCAGTATCTGGTAAACCGTACCATTCTGCACGACTACCGTATAATTATACCACTGGCCATAATCTATGCCCAATCCTTCTTTTGTCACGGTAACGATACCAGACGTCACTTCGGTGCTTTCGTCCCCGGCAAGATTTAATGTATCATCGGATATAACCGCCTGGATGCCGCATCCCGGTATCTGCGGCTCGTCTATCTTCACATCAAATGACAGCGAGTATACCGCATTATCCGAGAACGATGGGGCATTTGCAAGCTGCATATATGCATAACGTCCGCCGTTGGAAAACCGTCCGGCAGCCGCTGCAACTATACCATTATCACCGTCTTTGGTGAACACAAAACCACCCTGGCCGTCACCACCGCTGCTACGCCCTCCTACGGTGTAGGTTATACCATCTTTTGTCTCCGTCTGCACTTCTGTGCCCTGGAACATGTTTTTTTCTTCATAGGAGTCATAATCAACATCGACAAACATCTCTATGACATTCGTTATGATCTCTGTTGTCAGCCCGTTTTCCTGCGCATAGCTGTATGCGACAGAGCCTTCGTAGCATCTCACGATAACATCCCCATCTATTGCTCCATCACCTATCCGCACTATATTTTCCGGTATCATTATCTTATCAAACGAGGCTCCCGCAAAGGCTCCGGCAGCGATCTGGGTCACCTTTACACCGTTTATCTCCTCCGGCACTGTAACCTCGCTGTCTGAGCCGGAGTAGCCGGTAATTACTTCGCCCTCGTATGTGAACTCTGTTATGATCTCTACTGTAAACTGAAGCTGCCAGCCGCGGTAGTTGACCGTGAGCGTCTGTTCTCCTACGTTGTTTGTGTTATAACCGGCGATCGTATAGTCGCTGCTTACTTCTCCTTTGCTGCCGTCTTCATACTCAACCTCCAGCGTCAGACCGGTGGTATCGATCTCCTCGCCGCATTTATACTCAGTCTTGTTCGGCAGACTCTTTATCTCAACGTTTTCGATCCCCATGGAGAAGGTCTCCTCCGCCATGTACATACCAACGTGCGGCGGCTGGTTATACGCCGTCTGCTCTGCCGCAACACCTGCACGGTAAACAGCATCGTGCATGAGCGTCTGTATCTTATATGACGTGGGTATCGTTGTGGTGTATACCCTCAGGCTCTCATTATCCTCTGTCGGGTATACTACCTCTTCTCTCCAGTCGCCGAAAAGATCGGCCTGAAGCGATGGATTGGCTTTTGTACCGTTTATCCTCGTACAGCCATCGGCGTTAAATATTGAGCTCATGCGGCCGCGGTCTGCGTTCCAGTCGGATATCGAGGTACCATCAAGCAGCTCGTCGTAAAGATCGCCGTCCCAGAAAATACGGAAATTGCTGCTGGCTCCTCTGATGCTTGTACCATTGAACACACCGTCACCCATAGCCGCGTATGTGCCCGCTCCCCAGAACTGGTAATATCCGCCGGCTCCTACGTTTGCCATAACGCCGCGGCCTGTATCCCTATTGTTGCCGTAATGAGCAAGCTCCTCTCCGTCTGACGCTCTGTAGACAGTCATTCCGAAATCAGCCCGCTGCCCCTGCGAGGAGGTCGTGCTTTCGGTTATCGTATATCCTCCGCCCTCATGCACCGAGAAATACTCAAACCCGGGATTGGTCGGATCGTAGTCGCCTATATGCAGGGCGTCGCCGTGGCCGCGTCCGGACGACCATTTTACCGACAGATCGTCATCAAAGCAGATCGAACCGGTGATAACTTCATCCCTGCCGTCCCCGTCAACATCGGCGACAGTTATATTGTGGTTTCCCTGGCCGGAATATGCTCCGCCATAGCGGCTCGATCCGCCATAATCGTAGGTATCATGACTTGCCGCCACCGTAAGCCGTCCGTTTTCTATCGTATAGCCGACAACAGTCGTTCTGTCGTAATAACCGCGCACATTTATAGCTGCCGGCGTTTCCCCGTCAAGATAAGCAACTGCGCCCAAATATCGGTCTATTCTGTTCCATCTGTCCAGATTGCCGCCGCTGTCGCGTCCCCAGTAGCCGTCTCCGCTGTCGCGGCTGTATTCATAAAATACGGTATCCGCCGCCGTACCATCGCTTTCAAAATATGTATAGTATTCAGGGCCTTCGGAAATGCGTCCGCCGTCGTCTACGTAAACGGCGGAATTATCCCCTGCGCGCACCTCGTCATCCTCAGAGGCCTGGTTTACGTAATCGCCGTTAGCGTCAATAGAACCGGGAGCCGTCTTGCAGCACAGCTCGGCCTGTCCGTCAAGGTCGAAATCATAGACCAAAAACTGCGTATAATGCGCGCCGGAACGTATATTCCTGCCCAGGTCGATCCTCCAGAGAAATTCGCCGTCCATCTTATAAGCGTCAAGCAGCACATTGCCCGTAACGCCATTATTGGAGTTATCCTGGGGATTGCATTCCCATTTTACTATTATCTCGTATTCCCCATCGCCGTCGAGATCTCCGCAGGAGGCGTCGCCTACATAATAATTGGGATCGGCCTCACCAACGCCCGTAAACTGCGGCGGCCTATTAAGCTGTATGTCAAAGTAATTAGAACCGGTCGAAAGCGGCGATACACCCTCGCATCTTTCGCCCTCAACGCCGTCCGTCACCGGCGCTACGCTGTAAACGGACTCCATCGTCCCCTCGCTGTCGGTGTAATTCGTCGTCAGGGCCTCGGTAGCTATCAATTCCCCATCGCGGTAGATATTGAAGGGGACGTTCTTTTTTGCCGACCCCACATGGGAATCCTCGCTGTTCAAAAGCCGCCAGGAAAGATAGACTCCCTCATCCGTCTTTACCGCCACCAGTCCCCGGCCCAGCTTTTCAACAGGCCTTTCAAATTCCCCCAGATCGTAGCGGTTAAGCGCAGTGTCCACTCCCGTACCGGCCGCCAAGACGGGGAGTGCTCCGGCAGCGATAACAGCCGCAGTAATAAAAGCCGCCGTTTTCTTGATCATACAATTCCTCTCCTCTCGTGATATGTTTACAATTACTTATAATTATATCATTGGCAAAGAGGCTAATCAAGCAGTCTTTCCATTTAATTTGTTAAAAATGCAGTCTTTTTTATACAATCTCCTCAAAAAAGCCCCGGCGGATACGCCTGTGCGCACCTGCCGGGGCTTTTCGCTTTTATTTTATCATCTCTTTCAGCCTTAATACATTCCGCCCATTGACGGATCCATAGCCGGGGTCTGAGCAGCCGGCGGCTCGGGGATATCCGTTACCAGGCTCTCTGTCGTGAGCACCATAGCGGCAACGGAAGCAGCGTTCTGAAGAGCGCTTCTTGTAACCTTTACCGGGTCAACGATACCGGCCTCGATCATATTTACATATTCCTCAGTAAGAGCGTTAAAGCCTACGCCCGGCTCCTGAGCCATCACCTTATCAACGATAACGGAGCCCTCAAGGCCTGCGTTCTTGGCGATCTGGCGAACCGGCTCCTCTAAGGCCTTTACAACTATCTGTACGCCCGTCTTTTCATCGCCCTCCGCCTCGTCAAGCAGAGCGGATACGGCAGGGATAACGTTGATGTAGCTTGTGCCGCCGCCGGCAACGATGCCCTCTTCAACGGCAGCCTTTGTTGCTGCTAAAGCGTCCTCTATCCTGAGCTTCTTTTCCTTCATCTCGGTCTCGGTAGCAGCGCCGACTTTGATAACGGCAACTCCGCCTGCCAGCTTTGCCAGTCTTTCCTGCAGCTTTTCCTTATCGAAATCGCTGGTCGTGTTTTCGATAGCCGTTCTTATCTGCTTTACTCTGTCGGCGATAGCCTGCTTGTCGCCCATACCGTCTACGATTATGGTGTTTTCCTTCTGCACCTTTACCTGTCTTGCCCGTCCGAGCTGATCCATCGTTGTGTCCTTAAGCTCAAGGCCGAGCTCCTCGGAAATCACCTGGCCGCCTGTAAGTATAGCTATGTCCTGGAGCATTTCCTTTCTTCTGTCGCCAAATCCCGGAGCTTTTACGGGAACGCAGGTGAATGTACCTCTGAGCTTATTTACGATAAGCGTTGCCAGAGCTTCGCCCTCTACGTCCTCGGCGATGATGACCAGCTTCTTGCCCGACTGCACTACCTGCTCCAGAAGCGGCAGGATCTCCTGTATGTTCGATATCTTCTTATCTGTGATAAGGATATACGCATCGTCAAGCACAGCTTCCATCTTATCCGTATCAGTTACCATGTACGGTGAAATGTAGCCGCGGTCAAACTGCATACCTTCAACGATCTCTGAATATGTCTCCGCAGTCTTTGACTCCTCTATAGTGATAACGCCGTCTGCCGAAACCTTTTCCATAGCCTCAGCGATAAGCTCGCCCACCTCTTCGTTGGCAGCCGATACAGAAGCTACTCTGGCGATATCCGCTCTGCCGTTTACGGCCTTGGCGTTGTTCAAAAGCGATTCTACAGCCTTATCAACGGCTTTCTGGATACCCTTTTTAACTATCATCGGGTTTGCGCCCGCGGCAACGTTCTTGCTGCCCTCGCGTACCAGCGCCTGCGCCAGCAATGTCGCTGTCGTGGTACCATCGCCGGCAACATCATTCGTCTTGGTCGCCACCTCTTTTACCAGCTGCGCACCCATGTTCTCAAACGGGTTCTCAAGCTCTATTTCCTTGGCTATCGTCACACCGTCGTTCGTGATCAAGGGGGAACCGAACTTCTTATCAAGCACTACGTTCCTACCCTTGGGGCCCAATGTGATTTTTACTGTATCGGCCAGCTGGTCGATACCGCTTTCCAGAGCGCGTCTTGCCTCTTCACCGAATAAAATCTGTTTTGCCATGATATCTTACCTCCGATAATCTCTGATGAATTAGTCTGTAACCGTAGCCAGGATATCTCCCTGCTTTACGATCGTATATTCCTCGCCGTCAAGCTTTACCTCTGTCCCGGCGTATTTTGAGATAAGGACCTTATCTCCTACCTTGACTTCCATCTTTACCTCGTTTCCGTCTACAATGCCGCCCGGTCCCACCGCAACGACCTCGGCCACCTGAGGCTTCTCCTGTGCGGCGCTCGTTAAAATGATGCCGCTCTTGGTGGTCTCCTCTGCTTCAAGCATCTTGATGACTACTCTGTCCGCCAATGGATTTACTCGCATTTTCCATGTCCTCCTTATTATGCCCGGCTCACCCGGGATCCGATCCTGCCGGTCCGGCTTGAGCTGATATTGTTGACTTTGTTGTTAGCACTCTATCTTGTTGAGTGCTAAAGCTATTATCGGTCATTTTCATGAAATAGGCAAATATTGCTTTTGGCCGATTTTGCTTATTTTTACGGATTTAGCTGCTGTTTACATCATTTTTCTTATAAAATCATCGTTTTTCATTATTAACAATTTGTTCATAATTTTAAATTTTCACACAAAATTCTCCCATACCGCAAGCGCATTTTCCAAGTCAGGGGCAAATATACCCTTCTCCAGCTTCCTCCTGTCCTCCTCCGGATATAGGCCGGGATCTATGCTCTCCTCCCGAATCAGCTCTCTTCCCTCTCCCGAGACGCTGTAAAGGCATAGCCGCCCATCCTCGCAGCTCACCATATAGGATATCTGCACCGGCTCCTGCTCTATCACCGGCCGTGCGCTTTCAGCCGCAGGAGCGGCCGTCACGGCGGCGGGCATTTCCTGAGGATGCGCCTGCTCAAGCGTCAGCGAGCCTATGAGAAAACCTCCCGTAAAACAGAACGCCCCTGCCAAAATCACCGACACGATATATGACGATATCCTTTTCATCTTATTTTCCTCCTCGCGCGCATAAAACTTGTTTTTATGAAATTATTTCCTGTTTTCGTTATTTTATACGAATATTTTTTAAAATATTGTTGAAACTGTGCACATTTTATGTTACAATAATAACAAAAAGAAAGGACGGTAAAAGTGAGTTCAAAAAACAACAAACATGACTTTAAATTCCACGCCAACGTAACTGTATATTTTATCCTGCGCATACTGGTGCTGGCGGTGATGGTGATACAATTTATCCACGGCAACTACAACAACGTATTCATATGCCTGCTGACGCTGATATTGTTTCTGATACCGGTGATAGCCGATCACAACCTCAATATCAAGCTGCCGACCACGCTGGAGATAATAATCCTCCTATTCATATTTTCGGCGGAGATCCTGGGGGAGATACATTCATTTTATGTGCGCATCCCCTACTGGGATACTATCCTGCACATAATAAACGGCTTTATGATGGCCGCTATCGGCTTTACGATGATAGACATTTTGAACCAGCACCCGAAATTCCACATCAGCATGTCGCCGGTTTTCGTAGCGTTCACTGCCTTTTGTTTTTCGATGACGATAGGAGTGGTATGGGAGTTTTTTGAATTTGCTATGGATCAGCTGTTTCTTACTGACATGCAGAAGGATACGCTCATCCCCGCTATATCCTCGGTATACTTAAACCCGGAAGGGATAAACGATGCTGTCGTGGTAAAGGATATAACCGAAACGGTCATAAAGACCGCATCGGGAGAAATAACGGTACCCGGCGGTTATTTGGACGTAGGCGTGATCGATACTATGAAGGATCTGCTGGTAAACTGCGCCGGCGCGCTGATATTCTCCGCCATAGGTGCTGTATACATCAAAAACCGCGGCCGGGGCAAATTCGCCGCCCGCTTTATCCCCCAGCTGAAAACACCCGAGGAAATACGCCAGAGCCGTCAACTTCGCCGTGAATTCTTTGAGAAAAAACAGGCGAAAAAAGCAAAAAAACGCCAAAGGAAAGGATGCTGAAAAATGGAGCTTTTTAAGTATATCGACCATACCCTGCTCTCCCCGACGGCCACCTTTGAGGATATCCGCCGTCTATGCATGGAGGGCTATGAATACAGAGCCGCCTCTGTCTGCATACCGCCTTGCTATGTCGCCTTTGCGCGCAGGACGTTCCCGGGGCTTAATATCTGCACTGTGGTCGGCTTCCCTCTCGGCTATAACACCATCGTCTCCAAGGTGAACGAGGCGGAGACTCTGCTGCATCTGGGGGCGGACGAGATAGATACCGTTGTCAACCGCGGAATGATAAAAAACGGCGATTTTGACATGGTGACCCAGGAGCTTACGCGTATCAAGAAGGTCTGCGGCGACAATATCCTAAAAGTGATAGCCGAGACCTGCGACCTCACCGAGGAAGAAAAGATAAAGCTCTGCGACTGCGTAAACAAGAGCGGAGCGGATTTCATCAAGACCTCCACCGGTTTCGGAAAAAGCGGAGCCGCGCTTGAGGACGTGGAGCTGTTTAAAGCGTACATTTCTCCCAATGTGCGTATAAAGGCCGCCGGCGGTATTCGTACGGAGAAGGAAATACGCGCATTCATCGACGCCGGCTGCTCACGCATAGGCACCAGCGCAGGGGTACGTATCCTGGCGGAGGGATGAGATATGAAGAGAGTATTTTTGATAGTTGCCGACAGCTTCGGCATCGGCTCCGCTCCCGACGCCGCCGATTTCGGCGATGCGGGAGCCAACACGCTTTTGTCCTGCTATAAAACGGGACTTCTTGAGATCCCCACTCTTGCCCGGCTGGGACTTTTCAATATCGATGGCGTGGACTGCGGGAAAAAGGCGTCCTTGCCGCTTGCCGATCACGCCCGGCTTGAGGAACTTTCACGCGGCAAGGATACAACGATAGGTCACTGGGAGATAGCAGGGATAGTGTCCGAAAAGCCGCTGCCGACATATCCTCACGGCTTTCCGCCGGAAATAATCTCGGCCTTTGAGAAGGCGACCGGACACAAGGTCCTGTGCAACAAGCCGTATTTGGGCACGCAGGTGATAGCGGACTACGGCGAGGAGCATATGAGAACCGGCGCGCTGATCGTCTACACCTCTGCCGACAGCGTGTTTCAGATAGCCGCCCATGAGGACGTTGTCCCCATAGAGCAGCTCTACAAATACTGCCGGGAAGCGCGGCGGATACTTACCGGCGAGCATAATGTCGGCCGGGTCATAGCCCGACCATTTATCGGTACGCCCGGAAATTTCACGCGCACCGACAAACGGCATGATTTTTCGGTCGAGCCGCCCGCTCCCACAATGCTTGACGAGCTTAAAGCGTCCGGGCTTGACGTTATAGCCGCGGGCAAGATAAACGATATTTTTTGCGGACGCGGCGTCACCGAAGCTGTCAGGACGCATAATAACGAGGACGGCATGGATAAGACTATCGCCTATGCCAAGAAGGATTTTAGCGGACTTTGCTTTGTCAATCTCGTTGATTTCGATATGCTCTACGGCCACCGCAACGATGCGCGCGGCTATGCCTGCGCCCTGTCATCCTTTGATAAGCGGCTCTTTGAGCTGCTGCCGCTTTTGACCGCGGAGGATCTTCTGATAATAACGGCGGATCACGGCTGCGACCCCGGCTTCCCCGGCACCGATCACACGCGTGAGTACGTGCCGTATCTGTCATATTGCACACATAAAACCGGGGAAAATCTTGGCACTTTACGGGGATTTTGCCACGTTTCCCAGGCCGTAAAATCATGGCTATTGTAGAAAATGGAGAGGAATACGGTAATTTTACCATATTCCTCTGTTTTTTTATATGAAAAATAACTATATTTTCAAAAAACAGTTGTTTTTTTCTGAAAAATACGATATAATTAGAAGATGGATAGTAATGAATTTTCAGCGAGGTGCAGACTTTGTTTAAAAATATAGCTTATGACATCAAATCTATACTTCGCCGCGACCCGGCAGCCAGAAACGGGCTGGAGGTGTTTTTCCTCTATTCCGGCTTTCATGCCCTGCTGTGGCATAGGCTATCGCACCGGCTGTTTAAAATGCATTTGAAATTTGCCGCCAGGCTGGCTTCACAGCTGGGACGGTTCTTCACCGGCGTGGAGATACACCCGGGAGCGGTGATCGGTCGCGGCCTGCTCATAGACCACGGAATGGGGGTAGTGATCGGGGAAACAGCCGTCATCGGCGACGACTGCACGATATACCAGGGCGTTACCCTCGGCGGCACCGGCAAGGAATGCGGGAAACGTCACCCGACCATCGGCAACAACGTCATGATCGGCAGCGGCGCCAAGGTGCTGGGGCCGTTCACGGTCGGCGACAATTCCAAAATAGCAGCAGGAGCCGTGGTCCTCTCAGAGGTGCCTCCCGACTCCACCTGCGTCGGCGTCCCCGCCCGCATCGTCCGCCAGGCCGGAAGAAAGGTCTCAGACGACCTTGACCAGGTTAAGATCCCCGACCCCGTATCCTTGCAGATGACGACGATGACCGTGCACCTAAAAACGCTGGAACGTAAAATAGAAGCTCTGGAAAACGAGCTGCGTGAAAGGAATATGAAGAATGAAGATATACAACACAATGACAAGGAGTAAGGAGGAATTTGTCCCCCTAAACGAGGGCGAGGTGAAGATGTATTCCTGCGGGCCGACGGTCTACGACTATTTCCATCTCGGCAACGCCAGACCCTTCATCATTTTCGACACCCTGCGCCGCTATCTGGAATTTTCCGGCTACAAGGTGACGTTCGTGCAGAATTTCACCGATATAGATGATAAGATGATAAACCGCGCCAACGAAGAGGGCATCACGGTAGCCCAGCTGGGAGAGCGGTTTATCGGCGAATATTTCAAGGACGCAAAAGCTCTCGGCATCCGCCCGGCCACCTTCCATCCGCGGGCAACAGAGAACATCGACGCTATAATCAAAACGATAAAAAAGCTGGAGGACAACGGCTATGCCTACAATGTGGACGGCAACGTGTATTTTGCGGTAAAGAAGTTCCCTGCCTACGGCGCGCTTTCCAAGCAGCCTTTAGAAGAGCTTGAGGCCGGGGCGCGCATCGATGTAAACGAAAAAAAGAACGATGCGATGGATTTTGCCCTCTGGAAAAAACAGAAGCCGGGAGAGCCGGCCTGGGAAAGCCCCTGGGGCATGGGACGTCCTGGCTGGCATATCGAGTGCTCGGCTATGGCCAACAAATACCTGGGCGAGACTATAGATATCCATTCCGGCGGCCGCGACCTGATATTCCCCCATCACGAGAACGAGATCGCCCAGAGCGAGTGCGCCAATTGCAAGCAGTTCGCCCGCTACTGGATGCACAACGGTTATATAAATATCGACAACCGCAAGATGAGCAAATCCCTGGGCAATTTCTTCACTGTCAGGGATATCGCCAAAAAATATGATTGCGAGGTGATACGCTTTTTCATGCTCCAGGCGCATTACAGGAGCCCGATAAATTTCAGCGCAGAGCTTATGGAACAAGCCAAATCGGCTGTGGAACGCGTATATACCTGCATAGACAACCTGGAATTTCTGCTTAAAAACAGCGAGGAGCGCACTCCGACAGCGGAGGATGCCGCTTTTATGGATACGGTCAAGGCCTGCCGGCAAAAGTTTATAGACGCTATGGACGACGACCTCAACACCGCCGATGCTCTTGCCGCCGTATTCGATATAATTTATGAGGCCAACACCAGGCTTTCCGAAAGCGAAAGGAATAATACAGAGGCCGTAAGGCTTGCTCTGGACACCATCCATGAGCTGGGCAGCATACTGGGGCTGTTTGAAAAGAGCGGCAAAAAGGATATAAGCGCAGAGGTCGAGGAGCTTATAAAAATGCGCGCCGAAGCACGGGCCGCCAAAAACTGGGCTGAGGCCGACGCCATCCGCGACCGTCTGCGGGAGATGAACATAGAGCTTAAGGATACGCCAATGGGGGTAAAATGGAACTATATAGAATAGAACCCGGCAAAAAGCCCTCCCTGCTTTCACCGCTGGTACTGGCATATGTCGGCGACAGCGTTTACGAGGTCTATGTGCGCACGAGGCTTATTGCGGAAAATCCCGACCTGCCGGCGCACAAGCTCCACGTTCTGGCCACCGGTCATGTGAAAGCTCACGCGCAGTCGATAAGCATGGGCGCCTTGGAAGGGCTTTTGTCTTTCGAGGAGGAAAGCATATACAAACGCGGCAGAAATGCCAAATCCCCTACCGTCCCCAAGCACGCCGAGATCGCAGACTATCGCCGTGCGACCGGTTTTGAGGCTCTCGTCGGCTGGCTGTTTCTTGAAGGGCAGACGGACAGGCTCAATGAAATAATGTCTTTAGCGTATGAAAATGCGTTAAAATAAATTTATCCGCAAAAAGCGGATATCTCAAGGATAATTTAAGGAGGAGATAGTGATGGATCAAAAGAGAATCACCGAACTTGCCATCATTGCAAACCGGGTGCGCAAAAATGCGCTCACAGCCGTACACAGCGCCAAATCCGGCCACCCCGGCGGCTCACTGTCGATAGCTGACGTGCTGACGCTTTTGTACTTTGAAGTAATGAACGTAGACCCCAAGGATCCGAAGATGCCGGAAAGAGACCGCTTTGTACTTTCCAAGGGGCATACGGCTCCCGCTCTTTACGGGACGCTTGCCGAACGCGGCTTTTTCCCGGTCGAAGACATCCCCGGTTTCCGTTCGATAAACAGCTACCTGCAAGGCCATCCCGATATGAACAAGGTGCCCGGAGTTGATATGTCCACCGGCTCCCTCGGTCAGGGTGTGTCAGTCGCGGGCGGCATGGCACTGGCAGCCAAGCTCGACGGCAAATCCTACAGGGTATATTCGATCCTTGGCGACGGAGAGCTGGAGGAAGGGCAGGTATGGGAGCTGGCAATGTTCGCGCCCCATTACAAGCTCGATAACTTTACGATATTCGTTGACAACAACGGCCTGCAGATAGACGGCGATATTTCCAAGGTCATGAACCCCAACCCGATAGACAAGAAATTCGAGGCTTTCGGCTGGCACGTGGTACATGCCGACGCTCACGATTTCAACAGTCTCTTAGACGCCATAAACGAAGCCAAGGCTACCAAGGGTAAGCCCACGGCCGTTATAATGAAATCCGTAAAGGGCAAGAACGTTTCATTCATGGAGAACAACGCCGGCTGGCACGGAGCGGCTCCCAACGACGAGCAGTACACCCAGGCCATTTCAGAGCTGGACGCTATCATTGCAGAATTGGAGGCGAGCTTATAATGGCAAAGAAAGCAACAAGAGAATCCTACGGAGCGGCTTTGGCCGAATTTGGCGCAGACGAAAGGATAGTAGTCCTCGACGCCGACCTTTCCAAGTCCACCAAGACAGATGTATTCAAGAAGAAATACCCTGAGCGTTTCATAAACTGCGGCATCGCCGAAGCCAATATGATGTGCGTAGCCGCCGGACTGGCAGCATCGGGCAAGATCGCATTTGCTTCCACATTTGCAATGTTTGCTGCCGGCAGGGCTTTTGAGCAGGTGAGAAACTCTATCGGCTATACCCGTCTCAACGTAAAGATAGGCGCAACGCACGCCGGCATCTCGGTAGGAGAGGACGGAGCCTCGCACCAGTGTCTTGAGGACATCGCCCTTATGCGTTCGATCCCCGGCATGGTGATAATAAACCCGGCCGACGATATAGAAGCCGTTTCGGCAGTAAAGGCGGCGATAGATTACGAGGGTCCCGTTTATATGCGTTTTGGCCGTCTGGCCGTTGAGGACGTCAACGCTCCCGATTACAAGTTCCAGCTGGGCAAGGGAGTTATGCTTGCCGAGGGAAAAGACGTTTCCATAATCGCTACCGGCCTTATGGTGGCCAAGGCGTTGGAGGCCAAGGAGCTTCTGGCAAAAGACGGCATTTCGGCCCGCGTTATAAACATACACACAATAAAGCCGATAGATGAGGATATCATTACCGCCGCAGCCAAAGAGACCGGGGCAATAGTCACCGCCGAGGAGCATTACATAATGGGCGGACTGGGCAGCGCAGTGACAGAGGTCGTCTGCAAAAACGCCCCCGTCCCCGTAAAGATAATCGGCACCGACCGCTACGGAAAATCGGGCAAGCCCAACGAGCTGTTTGAGGAATACGGCCTGACTGCGGAAAACATCGCCGCCCAGGCAAAGGCCGCGATAGCGATGAAGAAATAAGCTGAGCTTTAGCTGTGCCATACAAAAGCGAAAGGAAGGATACTGATATGCGCAAAACTTTTCTATTTATAACCGGAGCTATTCTTGCAGTCATCTGTCTTTGTGCCTGCAATAACAACGGAGGTATCGGCGGAGTCAGCGCAACACCAACACCTATCCCCCAGATCTCCCCGGAGGAGGTCCTGCCAATCGAATCAGCGGTAAGCGCCGTCGGCTACGAGCTTGTAAGCGACGGAGAGACCGAAAAGGACGGCGAACGCTCGGTACTGTACAGAACAGAGCCTATCGGGAAAAACGACGTGGTAAAGGTAACTGTCCGGCAGTTTTCCGAGACCGTGTCCGAACAGGAAGTGACCGACAAATTCTACGCTGCCAAAGAAAGCCGCCCCTCGGCAGAAACCATCGCCAGCGTCGGCGATGATGCGTTTTTGGCTTTCCCATCGATACACGTCTATAAGGACGGCCGCTATGTAGAGATAACGGCCGGTTCCGGTGCTGACGATACCCAGCGTGAACTTTTGATATCACTCGGGAAAACTGCCGCGGGAAATATTGAGCTTACGCCCGCGCAGCCTGCAGCTTCCTGATCCCTGCCTGCACGACAATAGCGCCTTACCCTGACGGCAAATGCTTTCATGGCGCATTTTCTAAAAAAGCTTGCTGCAAACAGTGATGTTCTGTCTGCGGCAAGCTTTTTGTGCGTTCAGACGGCCGGGATCATCAGCTGCTTTCCTGCATGGAGCTGCACATCCTCCAGCTCGTTGAGAGCGGATATGCTCTCGGCCGATACGCGGTAGCGTTTTGCGATATCCCACAAGCTGTCGCCCGGCTGAACGAAGTATATTACTATGCCCTTCTTATCGCTTTTGTCGATCTCGCATTCTTCAGCGGCAATAATAAGGCTTATGTTATTCCTTTTCACTGCCCTTGCATCTATAGCGACTATACATCGCAGCTCTGCTTCTCCGGCGCCGTTTAAAGAATAGCTGATATGCTCGATCTCCGCTCTTACCACCGCGTCCATGCCTCTTTGCGCGCCGGGGCATTCTATCGCATAGCTGAACGGAAGCTCTTTTTTTATGCTGTATACGGGAACGCTCTCGGAATCGGTTATGTAGAGCACGTATATCTCCACCTTGCCCTCCACAATCAGGCGGCCGTTCTCTGATGACGCCGAGGTTACAGACGGGAAGGCCTTAACGCCGTATACGGCCGATATCTGCGGATCGCCCCTGCCGGGAGCGGCGGTCTCCCGCAGTGTGCTCTTATATCTCTCGGCCGATATCGAATCCTCGATACCGACCTCCTCCCTCTCAAGCTTTATCCCCTGTCCTATGAGGTAACAGTCCTCGACAAACTCCACCTCCGTCTCCCGCGACGCCCGCACCCATAGCTGCATCAGGATATCAAATTGCACGATCCGCATATCCCCATCGCTGTCCTCGCTTACCTCATACCGTATCTGCGCCGCACGGCATTCCAGCTCACACTGGGAATCCTCAGTTATCTCTTCGATATCCACCACCTCAGTAAACGGTACGTCCGCATCCATGAACCTGACAGCGTTATCTGTACCGGTATATAGCACGGAAATCGCCAGGCTGCCGCGCACAACTACCTTGCCGCTGACTATTTTATACGTCTTTTCCACAGCGGAGCTCATGACCGTGAGGATATTCTTGACAGACGGCCTGCCCGATGGCACCTCGGCCGTTTCCTTTACAGAAAACTCCCTGTACGCTTCGCCCGCAGAGCTTCTAAGGCGCAGCGTCCGCTTTATCTTTTCGCCCTCCATATCCGCCGGGAACGATACTTCTCTCTCGGCCGTCTGGCTGTACTCAAGGCTTACCACCGCCTTTATTCGTATCTTGCGGCTGTTTAATATCTGGAACTCTACTCTCTGGGCGTCGCTTACGGCCATCAGCGGGCAGCCGCTCCGGAGCTTGGGATCATCAACGCGATGCTCAAAGCTCATATCAGTGTGCATAGCGTAAACGCTGCTCTCTCCTTCCTCCGGCACATACAGAATGTCCACACCGACCGTCCCGAAAAAGCTGCCTCTGCCGTCTAATGCTTCCATGCCGGAGATCATCGACGAGGCGTTTACCTGTAATATCCTTGCCGCGTCCGGCTTTGTATCCGGCACTATCACATCGCCCTCGACCATTATCTGCCCGCTGCCGCCACAAACAGTCTCCGGCAGGCGGATATTTTCCTTGTTTATTTCCATTAGCTGCTCCCCTTTCTGCACAGGCTTTATATGAATATATGTCCGCCCGGCCGCCTTTATGCGCGCAGGAGAAAATTTGCATATAAAAAAGGGGGCCGCGCTAAAAGCGACAGCCCCATTTTACACTATATCAATCCTTTACCAGCTCCTTGAGAGAGGCAGCCAGCCCTGCCAGCCCCTGCAGCTCCGAGGGGATTATTATCTTCGTCGACTTGCCGTCGGCTACCTTTTCCAGGCTTTCCAGCGACTTTATCGCGATATAGGCCTGGCTCGGATTGGCTTCGTTTATACGGCGGATACCCTCAGCCATAGCCGTCTGCACCTGGAGGATAGCCTCCGCTTCACCCTCGGCCTTTCTTATCGCCGCTTCCTTTGCCGCCTCTGCGCGCAGGATCGCCGCCTGCTTATCGCCCTCGGCCATCAATATCGCCGATTTCTTCTCGCCCTCCGCCTTTAAAATAGATTCACGGCGTTCACGCTCCGCCTTCATCTGCTTTTCCATCGCATCCTGTATTTCCGCCGGAGGGATGATATTTTTAAGCTCTACGCGGTTTATCTTTATACCCCAGGGGTCGGTGGCCTCGTCAAGGATAGAACGCATCCTTGTGTTTATCGTATCCCTGGAAGTCAGCGTCTCGTCAAGCTCCATATCGCCGAGAATGTTTCTTAGGGTAGTAGCAGTGAGATTTTCTATCGCCATCATCGGCCTTTCCACGCCGTAGGTGTAGAGCCGCGGATCGGTTATCTGATAGTATATTACCGTATCGATCTGCATCGTTACGTTATCCTTGGTGATAACCGGCTGGGGCGGAAAATCCGCCACGTGCTCCTTCATATTGACCTTTTTGGCGATCCTGTCCACAAACGGGATCTTCAAATGTATACCCACGTTCCAGGTCTGGTAATAGCCGCCGAAACGCTCGATTATATAAGCATGAGCCTGCGGCACAATTTTGATATTCGTTATCACCAGGATTATCAGCAATATTATGATAAGCGCCAGTATCCATACATTTTCCATAATTGTCCTCCTATTCCACTATGAGCTTTACGCCCTCGATATCCTTTATCTTTACTACCTTGCCCTCGGGGATACGGCTGCCGTCGGCGCTCCTGGCCGTCCAGAAATTGCCGTTCACCTTGGCCTCGCCCTCGCCGAGCACATTATCAATGTTCTTTGTCACCACAGCTTCCCTGCCGATAAGCTCGTGAACGTTCGTCTGCGAACGCGGCGTCTTGAGCTTTTTCACCAACGGACGCGTGCATATGAGCAAAACAGCCGTCACCAGCGCGAACACCAGCACCTGAACGACCTCGCCTGCGCCCAACTGCGCGGCTATAAGTCCTGCAAGCGCACCGCCGACGAACCACACAGACACCAGCTGATAGGTCGCAAATTCTATCACTGCAAATACTACCATCGCCGCTATCCATAATATTGTCATTGAACCCCTCCTTTTTACATCTGCCAACTGACCTCTACAGTCTCAATTATACCACAGCTATGTGCAATTTGCAAGACATATCGTATATTTTTTACACTTTGTTTATATATATTTACTGGATATAGAAAATATTTCTTTTATATTGACTTTGATTCCGGCTGATGATATAATTTAAGAAAGTGAAGCCGCAACCGGCTCCACATGCTATAGACCCCAAAAAAGAAAGGATGAAACATATGAAAAAGCTTACCGCCCTCTTAGCAGCGATATTGTGTTTTTTGTCGGTATCAGCGCAGGCCTATGAAGCATCGGTCGATTCCAGCATATTTTTCTGCAGAGTGAACAGGATAGCTACAGACGGCGAAAAATTTACCGGCGTAAGCAACGGATATCTTGTAACAAGCGACGACTTTACTACCTGGCAGCCGCATTACGAAATAGACAGCATCGGCACCACTCAGTACATAAACGGGCAGTTCTGCGCGATAACAGGCGGCTATACCTGGGTATCGGCCGATACCGTAAACTGGCAGCAGACCGAAAATAACCTTCCCCAGGGAGTACCGATCGATAAGGTATTCCGCAACGGCAATTCGGTAATAGTTTTCGTCAACGACTATAACGCCGTTGCCGGCACCTACCAGAGCTTTGACGGCATAAACTGGAAGCGTGTGGAAAACATCCCCGATGGCTGCGATATGGAGATCATCAACGGCAAATTCGTATTTTTCTCCGGCCAGTATATGCGCGGGCTGTATTTCTCGGACACCGGCGAGGAATTTACCTTCGTTGACGTACCGGGACTGGAAACAACGGTCGGCGGCTGCTGTGTTGGCTATTATGACGGTCTGTACCACATCTACGACTACCGCGATACGGGAAGCATCCACTACTTCTCCCCGGATATGATCACCTGGCAGACAGAACCGATGCCAACCGACACGCCTGATGTTGGCTACAGCAGCTTTGCCGAGATAAACGGCGAGATTCACCGCCTGACACAGAACGGCAACGACTACGTATACCGTGATGGCAGCTGGCATGAGGGCGGCTATGATATGAGCACTGTATCATTTAGCTTTTCCGCCTTTATCGATTACGCCTTCCCCGAAGAAGGCATTCTGGCCTGGAACCATAACTCCGGCAACTGCTACTACATCTCCCCCGAGGGAGAAATGCTCACCTATGACGGCGATTCTAAAAACAGCCTCAGTCTTACCGAGCGTGACGGCCTGTTTTATATGTTCAATTACGGCTATGAGGACGATGAAACGTCTGTCACCTATGTTTCCGAAAACGGCCTTGACTGGAGCGTATGCGACCGCTCATCAGTTCCTGCCGGACTGTTCCCTGCCACCAGCGAAGAGGGCGAACCGCTTTCCGCCTCCAACGGCACATCAGTTTTGACCTCCGCTTTCATTGAGCGCGGCAGCCAGGCAGGCCGCGATATAAATGACGAGATAACGGCCGTGCTCACTGAGGCCGACGGCAGCACAAAGACTATCGCCTATGAGGACGCCCGCGGCGACTGCGTGAGAGTACACGGCGGAAACGGCTATTTCCTGCTGGGCAATTTCAGCAGCGATCCCAGAGTATACTATTATTCCCGCGACGGCATAACGCGCAGCGAGCCTGTATATTTCCCGCAAATGGGCGCCACTCCCCAGGATAACGGCACCTATATTTTGTACACCGGTTATGACGAGCTGCAGTACCGGGCGGACAAGAGCCAGTTTGAACAGCTTTCTGTACAGTCCTCGCCGCTGGTGAAGCTCAACGATGAATATTTAAGCTTTATGACCCCGCCCATAATGGAGAGCGACCGCATACTTATCCCCGTGCGTTTCCTGTTTGAGCGTCTGGGAGCAGAGGTCGCCTGGGATCAGGAGACATATACCGCCAGTTTCTCCTACAGAGGCTATATGGTGGAAATAACTATCGACAGCTACACTGCACGTGTAAATGGCGAGGAGGTTCCCCTTGACGTCCCTGCGCGTCTTGTAAACGATAAAACTCTTGTACCTCTGCGCTTCGTCTCAGAGAATCTCGGCCTTGCGGTAAACTGGGATCAGCAAGGCTATACGGCAGAGATACTCGCATAACAAAGAACGCCTTCAGGGCGGCCGGCAATGAAACAGTAAAATAAAGTTATGACAGGATGCAGAAAGGGCATATCGCGGTGAATTTGCGATATGCCCTTTTTACACCTTCTCTTTAAATAAATGCACGCTTTACAAAACCGTTTTAACCGCAGGAATGTTGAAAATTGTTTCCTTGTTAGTTTCATATTTAATATTTTACCATGTTTTTCTGCTACCCTCCGTCTACCCTATTATTAATTTAGATCGTAAATAATATTTACTTATGCATTATATTTTATTACTATGTTTTTTTACACGATAATATCCTCTAAAAAAAACGGATCCAGAAGGTTTAAGTAAAATCAAAATAGAATTTATAATATCAGTTCGTGCTATTATTAGATTTACCCATGTAATAAACAGCATTAATTCACTCAAAACTCCATTAGTACAAAAATACAATAACATGGGGATCACCGATAAAATAAGAATCGGTGCAGTCATAAATATCCAAAAGTGTATTTTTGTTAAAACTTTATCCGTGTCAATCCAAAAATCTAATTCTGAACGAGTTAAGCTAATATTGCCTTTTCCATAAATCGTTATAATGTGTATCCCTTCATGTACGACAAATATTAATAAAACAAGAATTACATTTTTCAAAATCGAAAAATAGTTCCAAACCCCAAAAAGAATAGAGCCTAATATTAAAACAAGCTGCAGTATTCTGGAAATGGACATAAAGTTTCTGTCAAACCATTTATTTTGTATAAACGGCTTCCATATATTTGTATCTATTTCCACAGCTTCTAGTTCTTTAAACCAACTTATCATTGTATTATCTCCGCTATTTATAGTATATATGGATATTATAACTTATTACATAATTCAGCAGCTAAACCGTCTGGGAGCCCACCTGCATAGCAGGCTGCTTATTTTTATTGTTATTCACAGTAAAAAAAAGAACGGCCTATCTAAGCCGTTCTTTTCCCACTTGGTGGGAGAGGATGGATTCGAACCATCGAAGTCGAAGACAACAGATTTACAGTCTGCCCCCTTTGGCCACTCGGGAACTCTCCCCTATCATGGAGCTGGTGATGGGACTCGAACCCGCAACCTGCTGATTACAAATCAGCTGCTCTGCCAATTGAGCTACACCAGCATTATGGTGGGAGTTACAGGGCTCGAACCTGTGACATCCTGCTTGTAAGGCAGACGCTCTCCCAGCTGAGCTAAACTCCCATTTTTCTGTTTTCCCGGTAAATGGTCGGGATGACAGGATTTGAACCTGCGGCCCTCTGGTCCCAAACCAGATGCGCTACCAAACTGCGCTACATCCCGCTGAGCCACCGGGCTTTTTCGTTTCTCGTCCTGACGACTTGTATATAATACCACGTATCAATTTTTTTATCAAGGCCTATTATAGGCGTTTACAGGATATTACACACATATATCATCAATTTTTGCGATTTATCTTTGTTTTTCTAACTTTTTTAATTTTTTTCACATAATCTATTGCTATATACATGAGGATCACCGCTCCTGCATATCCGGCCGCCCGATATAAAATATCGACCATCCCTGAAAAGGGAAAACCTCCCCCGATCACTCCACAGCACGCGACCGCCGCCATCGCCGCTGTTTTTGTTGTCCGCTTACGTAGCTCATTCATAGCGCTGCTGGCGCAGGCTGCGGCCGTTGTATATATCGATACGCCAAGCAACACCATGTACAAAAAGGCAAACCCCTTTCCCTGGCGTGATGCTATCGTAAGCATAGGGATCTCCCCCAAGGGGATTTTCCCGTAAAATATCGATATCACCGTCCATACTCCTGCCATCATCAAAAACATCACTGTCCCGGAGATAACGCCAGCTAAAGCTGCTTCCCGGCCGTTTTTTATGAACCTCCCCATGCCGGCCAGCGCAACACCGGCTGATATCATATTGTAGCCCGTATAGCTTATCCCGGACGCCGCCAGGCTGTTTCCTCCGGCAAACGTACCCGCAAAACGGTAATTTACTATATACCAGCAGGCGACAAGCACTCCTACGCCTATAAACAGCCCCAGAAGCCCGTTTACAGCCGTAAGCATACGTAACCCTCCTCTCATTGCCGCCAGGCACACCAGGCACAGCAGAACGCCCCAGGCGGCCGGTGTGCCGCCCCAGATGGCGGAAATGGTCTCTCCGCCGGCAGATATCATCACCGCAAATACCGCCAGCATGAACAGCGTCACCAGCACACTCGCCGCCGGATATATCGGCTCCGGCAGTATCCCCTTAAGATATTCACTGAAGGTATACGTACCGCGCGAAGCTGTCCCCTCCAAAATAAGCGCACCAAAAAGCCCCAGCAGCACGCAGACAACGGCCACCGCCACAAAGCTCGCCCGGCCGTACTTGACGAAAAAGGACAATATCTCCTGCCCCGATGCGAATCCGCCGCCTACCAGAGCCGCTATGTAAGCTCCCGACACCAGCCATACGTTTTTGTTCATATTCTTCACCGTCCTCCAGCCGCTATTATATGCGTCTGATGCGTCAGGTATGAATATATCGTTTTATTAAGCTCATTATGCGCTTGATTTTACGCCCGAAACAGATAAAACGCGCCCTTCCGGATCCCCCGGAGCGGCGCGTTTTATTCATGGTTTTACTTACACTGCTTTGTCATTTATCAATATCCCACTATATAAGGGAACGCCGAACCTGTCGGCAAACATCTTGCATTTGCACATAAATATGTAGTACACATTCAGCCCGCATTTTTGCAGCGTCTCAAAATTCCCCTGCCCCTTGGATATTATCACATCTGCATGGTAGATACGTTCCCTTGCTTCAGCCGATATACCATTTAAGCAGGTACCGCCGACAGAACTGCCGTTGCCTATGACCCGCACCGTTTCCGTCAAACCTACCTGCTTGGCGTCCTCTATCGTCGCGTCATTTACGACCGGCTCTCCTCGCACAATGACCGTTATGTCAAGCTGAGGATTTAATCTTTGTATCTCTTTTATCAACAGCTTGTCAAGGACGATCTCCCCGCAATTATCAGTTAAATACACCAATGAACGAGCACGCAGCAAATCGCCCTCCAGCGCGTTAAGCTCTCTTGCATGTACAGGCGTATCCTTTGCCTGTCCGAGCATTTCCGCAAGCTTATCCTCATCAATGCTGTCCATTGCCGCAAAATCTATGTAATTTCCCATCATTGCATATTGTACGGCCATTTTTAGCGGTACATGAGAATTGTTAATAGCCGTCTGCAATGAACTTTCAATATCAAGCATCAATTGGTTAAAATACTGCTTTATGCGTGAATAATCCTTTCCTGCACCGAACATCCTCTCTTGTATACGGTATATCCTGTCCATGACCTCCGGTGCGCTCATCGTCTGCGGAGCTTTTGCGATAACTTGCAGCACGCTTTGCATATATTCTATCTTAACATCGTTCTTTGTCTCTGCCGGATAACGTTCTATCTGCTTTTTGACCAGACAGCTCACGCATTCAGGCTTTAATCTTACCGGCTCATTTTTCATTGTATCTGCCCTCACTTCTTACGATCCGTTTTCCTTCATAATCGACTACATATTATAATGATTATACCACAAATATTAAAATAAGGCAACCGCAAAATCGGCTGCCTTAAAGTATTTATCCTCTGTTGTACATCCTTTTATCATACGCTTGGAATACTTTCTGTAATATCCCCGTAAACGACTTCTGCGCCCTCAAACGCACTATCATCATATCCGTAGAACTGATATATAAAGTATGAAACACCATCCGCAAAATTTTCCACCGAACTCTTCGGCGATATAGTCTCATCCTGCAGCTGTACGCCCGGCACCATATCTTCTATCGGATTCTCGATCTTTATAAGCATCGTAACCAGCTTACTATCATCCGTCACCACCTGTGACCATGCTACTTTACTGCCATATTCGCCGTTATCGGTTACCTCTGTAAGCAAACCATCGGCAGGGATGTATCCGGCAGCTTCCTCAATATTTACCGTGACTTCAGCAGCAGCATCCGGCGTAAACTTTACGTATTTCACTCCGCCGTATTTATCTGTACTTATCTGCGCCACATCGCCCGCATCAAAATGCATTCTTCCGACTTCACCATTGTTGCATTCAACTGTATTGATGGCTTCGTCCTTTTCATTCAATTCTTCGATCTTGACACCATTATTTACCGCACTGATTTCGATCGTGCCTGCCACGGGAGGCGTATAACGAAGCGTTGAAGAATATTTATATCGGCCGTGTGAGTCATGAAACAAAAACAACGCTTCCTTGCCTTGTGATTCCACCGTTTGTGAATTTAATACGCGAAGCGTAAGATAATCACTCATATCCTCCGGCTTCACAATAACGCTATTGGAATCTCCGTCTTTCAAATAGTAATATTCCCCGCTGTTTTCCGTACCGGCCCTATTAAATGTAATATCTCCCGATATTGACGATCCGTCTTGATTCATGCCGAATTCCCAAAGTTTTACTCCTTTTTCATCCTCTGTAAAGCGCATGGCACTCGCCGTCATGCATGAAACGATCAGCATCGACGCCGAAATCGCCGCAGTAAGCATTATCCCCCAAAATCTTTTTCTCATTTTCTATTCCCTCTTTCTTTTAGCTATTTCAAACAACGTGCCTCGCTGTGCTATCTGATCATATTATACCCTACCTTGTCGCCTTGAAAAAGACCATATCTCGCCAAAAAACGCTCAAAAACCGTTCAAAATACTAACTGTACATACCAGGCGCGCTTGACTTTTATTTGCCTTTATGGTATAGTGTTATAAAAGAAAGAGGTAGATCATCAATGATCGTGTACAATACTGAAGATTTTATTCAAAACAACTTCCATTTTTTTAGCTGTGCTGAAGCACCATGGGACCATATGCACAAGCATGACTTTTATGAGATCGCTTATGTGTACGAAGGGATCGGAGAGCACCGCACCGAAAACGAGATCCTGGATATGCATATAGGTGATTTTATACTTATATCCCCCGGATATGCCCACTGTATCGTATCTACTAATAACACTAATAAGATAAGGATCCATAACTGTTTATTTGAAAAAAACTTTTTTGAAGATGCTGTTGGCCGCGTTTTTTGCGGCAAAAAAATGAGCAATACCGAATTTTATAAGCTCTTTAGTTCTAAAAAGCCGTTTTGCCTTACCTTATTTGATAACGAAGATCAAACCATGTATAATTTGATCAATCTTGCAAGAAAAGAATATGCTTTGGAAGAATATTGCAGTCCTCCTGCTATAAAACGATATCTTGATATAATCCTATTGGAGACTTCGCGCGCATTAGACAATCATCTTGGCATAGCTGAAAAGCTGGTAAGACGCAGGGAAGATATCGTCAATCTAATGCAGTTTATCCGAGCAAACATTAGCATGAAACTTACAGTCGGTTTTCTGGCAGAACAAATACATTTGTCGCCGGAGTATCTTTCAAAATATTTTAAGAAGCATACCGGCAAAACAATATCGCAGTTTTTATCCGAAACCAGGATCGCTAAAGCTAAACTTTTACTTAGGCAAACCGATAGATCGATCACAGATATCGGTTATATATGCGGATATTCCTCTCCGGCAAATTTCAGAAAATATTTTACTAAAATCGCAGGTCTCTCACCAAGAGAATATAGAAAAAAATATAATCAGGAATAAACCGGCAGCAGTGATAAGGGGGTACTGCCGCCGGTTTTTTAAGCATATGTTATTTTGTAGAGGCTTTGAGTGTAATTTGAACTGTCTGAAAATCTGTTCAAAGTGAACCCAATTGTTCCCAAAACGCAAAAAAGCCCGGCAAGACCGGACTTTCCCGCTTTAAAATTATGGTGGACCATCTAGGACTCGAACCTAGGACCGTCCGGTTATGAGCCGGATGCTCTAACCAACTGAGCTAATGGTCCATACAGTGCAGGCTCGAAACCTGCACTCTGGTGACCCGTGCGGGAATCGAACCCGCGTTACCGCCGTGAAAGGGCGGTGTCTTAACCGCTTGACCAACGGGCCATCAAGATCCGGCAACGATCTATTTTCCCGGGCGGTCTCCCGCCAAGTATCTTCGACGCG
>CAYNRX010000006.1:0-78147 GCA_964399965.1 uncultured Lachnospiraceae bacterium
TTATTTTCTTCCTTAGCCAGAAATCAATTGCGAAAAGGTTTCGCAATTGACTAAAGCTCTTAAAGAATGACAGGGCTGCGGAGAAAATCAAGCCCGGCTTTTTCCGGCGGCCTGCAGCAGAGAGCCGCAAGGTCGGAAGATTTTAGATCGAGCAGAAATTTTTTCGAATGGGTGGTGAAGTTGGCAGTTTTAGTGACTATCGGCAACGGAGAGGATCTTTTTATCTCAGCAAGCAGCCTTTTGCCAGTATCGTTCATGCCCAGGATGCGCAGGTAGTCGGGGATGGAAGCGGATATGTCGCCTTCTATCCCCAAAAGTGTGTATAGCAGTATACGCCGCAGGCGCGAGAGCGGATAGCGTTTCGTTTTGACCGCAGCCAAAAGCTCCCCGATGCTATTGCTGGCGGCAGCCGCCGCTTTAAGGCGGTTTTCAAGCCCCTCGGTAACATCGCTTATCCGCGATAGCTCGTGGGCGGAGATTAGCCGCAGGCGGGCAAGAATCGCTGTATCGAGACGGGCAGTATCGTATACGGGAGCGTTTTTGTACAGCGAAAATGATGATGGCGGCACGTAAGGGGCATAGTCGCCGCCGTTTTCGATAAGGGTGCGCAGCGCGGTCGCCGAGGCGATATTTCCCGATGGAACCGCATCGTGATGGGCGGCGTCCTTTCGCAGGAGAGGAAACGGCCTTATGCGGCTTTTGAGACGGATAAGGGCGCGGATATATTCGACTGCCAGGATGTTATTCGGTGAGGATAGCAGCCCCTGCATTTTGGGAGGAAGAGCGGCGGAGCGTGCTGCCGGATATGAGAGCCCTTTTGAAAGGCCTTTTTTGAGGGGATCAGTGAAATCCTCCGGCTCCTCCTCCAGAATGCGGGCTGTGTCCTCCAGAAGTTTTGCGTCCGCGGTCTCCGCCCCGAAGCACAGTTCGTCTACTACCCCCGTAAGCTCCAGAGAATGGACGGCACCGGTAGCAAACCGCTGCGCTGTTGAGAGCGCGTAAGCTGTCGGCAGCTCAAGAACAAGGTCGGCGCCGTTTAAAATGGCGGCTTCCGCTCTGATCCATTTGTCGAATACGGCCGCCGCGCCGCGCTGGACAAATGCTCCGCTCATTATCACGATAACGGCGTCTGATGTCCGGCGAACGGCGTCAAGCTGGTAGCGGTGGCCGTTGTGAAAAGGGTTGTATTCGGCAATAACGGCTGTTGTTTTCATAAAGAAGCCCTTCCTTTGTCGGTCATATAATATAATCGATCGTGAAATTTCTTACGATTATATTATATACTAAATATCGGTGAATGTAAAGAAAAATCCGCCAAAACCTCTTGCGAGAGCGGAGGATATGTGATATAATATCATTATGTATTTATTGTATCGGTGTGAAGCTGTGCATTCTAAAGCGTTGCACATTATGATAAAATAAAGAAAATACAAGAGCGGGAGGGGAGACGATGGTAACAATAATTGCCGAATTTAAGGTGAAGGGCGGCAAAGGCGCAGAGTTTGAAAAGCTGGCTTGTGAGGTAATGAAAGCCAGCCGCCGCGAACATGGCAATATCGGCTATACCGTATACAAAAGCAGGAGCTGCCCTGATATGTACACATTTGTAGAGGAATGGCTGAATGACGCCGTGATAGCCGTTCATAATGAATCCAGGCATTTCAAGGCCTTTATAGCTGCAATAGCGGATATAGTGGAGACAGAACCGGCGATAACACAGTATGAAAAGATAGGCCGGGTATACGGTTAAAAAAATAGCTGCCGCTTTTAGAGTTCTATGCTAAAAGCTGGCAGCTCTTTTTTGTATTTAATGCTCCTCAAGCCATGCTTCAAATTCCTTTTCGGGCATAGGGCGGGCGAACAGGAACCCTTGTATCTGCGTGCAGCCGGCTGTCTTTAAAAATTCCGCCTGATCGGAGTCCTCAATGCCTTCAGCGACCGTTTTTATCCCCAGCTTAGAGGCCAATTCAATGATCGAGCCGACAACGTCTGTAGCACGCTCCGACCAACCGGAGGAGAAAAAGCAGCGATCGAGCTTTATAGCGTCAATGTCAAAATCCTTTAACAGGCCCAGCGAGGAAAATCCGGCGCCAAAATCATCAAGAGAGCATAAAAAGCCTGCGTCATGCATATCATGTATGATACGCTGCACATTTTCAATATCCCGGTTGGTAAAGAATATGGATTCGGTAAGCTCTATCTCTATCGTATTTGGAGGTATGGAATATTTTTCGGCAGTTTTTCGGAACCACTCTATAGGATCGTCCTGCTGGAAATGCTGGCGCGAAAGGTTGACCGAAATAGGGAACAGCTCTTTGCCTTCGTCCATGTGCTTTCGTATCAGGCGGCAAGTCTCTTCAAAGACGAAATAGTCAAGACGGCGGATGCTGCCGCTGTTTTCGAATACGGGGATAAACTCGGACGGCGGTATCATGCCCTTGGAAGGGCTTATCCAGCGTACAAGAGCTTCCGCTCCGGCCGGCCGCGAATCAGCGGCATAGACCTTGGGCTGGAAATACACCTGAAATTCCCCGTTAGCCAAGGAACGCGCCATTGTGTCGTTTAGCTCCTTTTCACGGCGAAGCTTTTCGGCGGTCTGGGCGCTGTAAAAACCGCAGTTGGTGGTCTTTTCGGCGTTTTCGCGGGCAACGTTGGCGCGCTCCTCCATCTCGGCCGGGGAGAGCGTATTGTCGTCTATCAGATAAGCACCGAAGGACAGGAGGATATAGTAGGGTGTATCGATATTTTTATTGAAAGAATTTATCCTGTCTGTTATATCCTCCGCTCTGGCAAGGATGCTCTCCCGGCTGATTTCCTTGAGCAGCAGATAGAAATGATCCTCGTTAGCGTGTACCGCCAGTTCTCCCGGCGACAGGCAGTCGGAGATGGTTCTATAGATATATTTTAACGTATCGTCCCCGGATTGTCTGCCGAAGGATTCATTTAACAGGTTAAAGTTCCTGATATTCATCGACAGCATAGCGCGGCTGGAAGAAGCGTCATTCTTAAGGAGGCGTTCGCATTCTAAGATGAAACGGATGTTATTCATGCCGCCGGTCAAGGGATCGGCAAAGGCGAAATACTCCACGCGCTGCTTGTAAGCGGTGTGTATATAGGCGACAACAGCCAGGATAAGGATGAACGAGGCCGCCACAAATATCTCCAAGGCGATTGTCTGGACAACATATCTGTCTACCTCGCCGGAAATGAGGTCGGAATTTACAATGGTCACCAGCACCCAATTGTAAGATCTAAGAGCGTTGTAAGAAACAACGAGAGTTTCATCATCAAACGGCATCAGCACTACTCCGTCTGTGAGATTGGCGGCGTCGTTGCGTATTTTATTTTCCGTTTCATAGGTTTCTTCCACAGCGTGATTTTCGAACAGCTCTATAAGCCTAGCTGTAGCATTGGGGTTGTCGGGAGTCAGCAGCAGATCGCCATCGGTGTTGGTTATCACCGAAACGCCGTTGCCGCTGAAGCTCTGGTTATCCATTAGCTGGCGGACGTATTGGCCGCTCCTTATGCCGGAGCAAATGTATTGACTTCCGTCAGCAAGCTCCACAGGAGTAGTAAATACGATATTTTGGCCGGAGGTGACCGAAACGCCGCTCTCTCCTTCCAAAGCCGCGTTAAACGCAGGCAGAGAAACGATCTCCCGGGGAGCCTCGCCGCTGGAGGAGACAGGAGTGCCTTCGGGAGTCCAAAGCGTCAGGTTCAAAAAGTTCCAGGCGTTTGCATCGCGGATAAGTATCTGCTGCATATCCCCGCTTGATGAGGCGGCAAGACTCTTAGCAACAAAACCGATGTTGCGGATATTATTGGAAAAATGAAAGTCTATATTACGTGCTATCTGTTGAGAAACATCGCTTACGTAGTTATGCGTCTGTGTCTGGATATGGGCGCTTAAGGAATGAACGGTATAGGCCATTATAATGACGACCGCGCTCACTATTAAAACAAGTATAGCGGAAATGATCTTGAAATCGAGTTTCAAGAACCGGCCGGGGGCTTGAATGGCTGTAGTTTGTTTTTTGGTTCTGTCACGCATAGGCTTTCATCTCCCGTATCTGCTTTATACACAAATTATATCACAGCCGGGAAGAAAAAGCAAGGAGCAAATTTGACGGCGGCTTGGACGGGCAGACGGCATAATTGTTAAATTTTTGATAAATTTTTCCCAAAGCCTACATATTATATTGACAAGAGGAAATAACTGTGATATAGTAAAGTACCGGGTCGGGATGATCCCGGCTCACATTAAAGTGTAGGAGAGTGTCTATGAAGAAATTCTACAATAAGGTTGCCATCATAGGGTGCGGGGCTGTTGGAGCGTCGATAGCCTATGCGCTGTCTATCCAGGCGACTGTATCGGAAATGGTGCTGATAGATATAAATCGTGATAAAGCCGAGGGTGAGGTCATGGATATCAACCATGGTATGCTAAACTTTACGCCGATGGATATATACTGCGGGGATTACAGCGACGTTGCCGATTGTGATATCATCATAATAACCTCGGGCGTGGGAAGAAAGCCGGGCGATACCAGACTTGATCTTACAAAGAATAATGTAAACATAATCAAGTCGGTCGCTGCGAGCATAAAGCCCTATTATACGGACGCTATCATCCTGATGGTGGCAAACCCTGTGGATATCCTTACTTACGTTATGTCCCGGGAACTGGATATACCGGAAGAGAGGATAATAGGAACGGGTACAACGCTTGATACGGCCCGGTTCAAGTATTTTTTGAGCCAGGAGCTGGGCATAAGCGTGGGCAATATTCACGGTTATGTGATAGGCGAGCACGGAGATACGCAATTCCCGGTCACAAGCTCCATAAACGTTGCCGGGATATCGCTTGAGGACTACTGTACGGCAAATAATATATCTGTCGATATCGATGAAATAGCCGAAAGGGTGAAAAATGCCGGGGCAGAGGTCATAAAACGTAAACATGCTACGTATTATGCGATAGCGTCAAGCGTTTGCCGTATTGTCAATACGATAATCAAAAACGAATATGCCGTATTGACGCTCAGTACGGTAAAATGCGGCACGTATGGGCTTTGTGGGCTGTCAATAGGACTGCCGTGCATAGTGAACGCCGAGGGGATAAATAAGGTGGTCACCTTGAGGCTGTCGGAGGAGGAGCAGAAAAAGCTGCAGCATTCAGCCGATACGCTTAAAGAGATAATAAAAGAAACGGTGTAAAAAGCCGTTATAAAATTAAGATGGAGGACAAAATAATGGATAAGAAAGAATACGCGCTTAAAAAGCATGAGGAATGGAAGGGTAAGATAGAGGTCGTATCAAGAGCCCCGATAACAACGAGAGAGGAGCTGGCTGTGGCGTATACGCCGGGCGTTGCCGAGCCGTGCGTCAAGATATCCGAGGACACAGAGCTTTCATACAAGTATACAAGACGCGGAAATCTTGTGGCCGTTATCACCGACGGAAGTGCGGTTTTAGGCCTGGGCGACATCGGCCCGGAGGCCGGAATGCCGGTAATGGAGGGCAAGTGCGCTCTGTTTAAGACCTTCGGCGATGTAGACGCTTTTCCGCTGTGCGTACGGTCGCACGATGTGGATGAGATAGTGAACACCGTAAAGATGATAGCAGGCAGCTTCGGCGGTATAAATCTGGAGGATATATCGGCTCCGCGCTGCTTTGAGATAGAAAGACGTCTCAAGGAGGAGTGCGATATACCGGTATTCCATGACGACCAGCACGGAACGGCAGTGGTAGTGCTTTCGGCTATGCTCAACGCGCTCAAGCTGGTGAATAAGGATATCGCCGATATCGAAGCGGTAGTAAACGGCTCCGGTGCGGCCGGTATCGCTATCACTAAGCTGCTGATGTCAATGGGTCTCAAGAACGTTATCCTCTGTGACAGAAGCGGAGCGATATATGAGGGACGTGACAATCTTAACGCTGAAAAGGCGGAGATGGCAAAGATATCCAACAGGCAGATGAAGAAGGGCAGCCTGGCAGAGGTGCTTGCCGGCGCGGATGTATTTATCGGCGTTTCCGCCCCCAATACGCTGACAAAGGAAATGGTGCAGAGCATGGCTAAGGATCCGATAGTATTCGCTATGGCCAATCCTGTGCCGGAGATAATGCCTGATGAGGCTATGGAGGCCGGAGTGAAGATAATGGGTACCGGCCGCAGCGACTTCCCCAACCAGATAAACAATGTACTGGCGTTCCCGGGGATATTTAAGGGTGCATTGTCCGTACGGGCAAGCGATATAAATGACGAAATGAAGATAGCGGCGGCCAAGGCGATCGCCGGACTTATCTCCGATGAGGAGCTTAAGCCCGAGTACGTTATCCCCGACGCTTTCGACAAAAGGGTGGCAGAAGCTGTGGCGGCAGCTGTGGCTAAGGCGGCTGTGGACAGCGGTGTAGCCAGAGTGTAAACTCAAGCTTCTAAAAAGAGGTTTAACGGTAGTGGACGGCGTTTTACGCAGGGAGGAAGAAAATGAATTATGAGATCAAAGGTGGAGAATTTCCGGTAGTTATCTGCAATCTCCAGGACAGAGAGAGGATGATAACCGAAAAAGGATCCATGCTGTGGATGAGCCCCAATGTAAAGATGGAAACGACCGGCGGCGGTATAGGCAAGATGTTTTCAAAAGCTATCTCCGGGGAGAGCATGTTCCAGAATATCTATACAGCCCAAGGACAGGCGATGATAGCGTTCGGGTCAAGCTTCCCGGGAAAGATAATTCCTCTGAATATTGCCCCCGGGCGCGAGATGATATTGCAGAAGAGCGCGTTTCTGGCCAGCGAGGCAGGAGTGGAGCTGAGCATCCACTTCAACAAGAGGCTGGGAGCAGGCTTCTTCGGCGGCGAGGGCTTCATCATGCAGAAGGTGTCCGGTATGGGCACGGCATTTATGGAGATAGACGGCGATCTGATGGAATACGAGTTGGCCGCAGGACAGCAGCTGGTCGTTGATACCGGCAACGTGGCCGGCTTTGAGCCGACGGTATCGATGGAGATCCGCCAGGTGCCGGGGATAAAGAACAAGCTTCTCGGCGGCGAGGGACTGTTCAATACGGTGCTGACCGGCCCGGGCAAGGTTTTTTTGCAGACGATGCCCATTTCCGGTATAGCGGCTTCGATATACCGTTATCTGCCTAAAACAAGCGGCTGATGCCTTATATGTGCGAAAAGCGTCCTTGTACCATTTGTGGTATAAGGACGCTTTTTTGATGCGCAGATATATTTGATGAAAAAGATGCATAAGCATAGCATACCGGGAGGTGATAGCTGTGATAGTTATAGGCAGAAAAACGTTCACGGTGTTGGTATGTACGCTGGCCGCAGGAGCGGCAGCCGCTGTGCTCATGTGTTATATGCCCCGGGCAACGTTCGGGGGGAACCATTTAAAGGTCGTTGTGGACGCCGGGCATGGATCGCCTGACGGCGGGGCGGTCGGAGCGGCAGGGACGCTGGAGAAGGATGTGAACCTGGCGATAGCCGATGCTGTGCGCGAGGTGCTTGAGGGCAAGGGGATATCGGTGGTGATGACGAGAGTTTCCGACGACGGACTGTGGGAGACGGATGGGAGCATCCGCCAGAAAAAACGGGAAGATATGAACAGGAGGCTGGAGATAGTCAGAGACAGCGGAGCTGATCTGTTCCTGTCGATACATATGAACGCCTTTGAGGACGATAGTGCAAACGGACTGCACATATTTTATGCCAAGAATCATCCTGAGGGAGAGGAGCTGGCGGCAAAGATACAGGAGGGTATAGCCGCTGTCACAAAAGCCGAGACCCATGCGGTGAAGGCGGCCGATGAAAGCCTGTTTTTGATGAAATCACCGCCGATGACAGCAGTGCTTGCCGAATGCGGCTTTTTGTCCAATCCGGAGGAAGAGCAAAAACTTATCGATCCCGATTATCAGAAAAGGATAGCCTGGGCGATAGCCTCCGGTATTGAGGATTATTATAACGATATGCGGACATAGCACGGTTTTTTGCGGGAAATAGCCGTTTTATAAGAGGAATGCGCGGAAAATTAACAAAAAGTTAAAAAAGAATTATAAATTACTATTGACGAATTGAAAAAAAAGGATTATAATAAAGAATGAATGTTTACTACAATAATTTCAGAAGGACAAATGAACACAGTACATTGGAGGTTTTTTAAATGAGCAGAGTTTATAATTTTTCAGCAGGTCCGTCAATGCTTCCGCTGGAGGTGTTGGAAAAGGCTGCGTCGGAAATGACGGAGTACGGCACAAGCGGTATGAGCGTTATGGAAATGAGCCATCGCTCGAAGGATTTTGACGATATCATAAAAGGAGCTGAAGCTCTGGTAAGAGAGCTTATGAACGTGCCGGATAATTATAAAGTGCTGTTTTTGCAGGGCGGCGGTTCGTCGCAGTTTGCAATGGTGCCGATGAACCTGGGCAATAAGAACAAAAAGTGCGATATCGTGATCACCGGCCAGTGGGCGAAAAAAGCGGCGGCCGAGGCTAAGAGATATATCAGTGTAAACGAGGTCGCAAGCTCCGCTGACAAGACCTTCAGCTATATACCCAAGCTCGACAAGAGCACGTTCTCCAAGGACGCGGATTATTTCTATATATGCTACAACAATACGATATACGGTACTCGCTGGACTAAGCTGCCCGAAACGGACGTTCCGCTGGTGGCCGATATCTCCTCCTGCATCATGTCGGAGGTCATAGATGTGGAAAAGTTTGGCCTGTTGTTTGCGGGCGCGCAGAAGAACCTCGGCCCGGCCGGCGTTACGCTCGTTATCGTGCGTGAGGATCTTATTGGCAACGCAATGGATATAACGCCGACAATGTTTGACTACAAGATACATGCTGATAACGATTCGCTCTACAACACACCTCCCACATACGGCATCTATATGCTCAAGCTCGTTATGGAGTGGGTAAAGGAGCAGGGAGGAGTGGCAGTGCTTCAGGCTTTGAACGAAAAGAAGGCAGCTATCCTCTATGATTACCTTGATTCCTCGAAGATGTTCCGCGGCACGGTCGCTAAAGAGGATCGTTCTTTGATGAATGTTCCCTTTGTGACCGGTGACAAGGAGCTTGACGCTAAGTTTATCGCTGAGGCGACAAAGGCAGGGTTTGTGAATCTCAAGGGTCACAGAACGGTAGGCGGCATGAGAGCAAGCATCTACAATGCAATGCCGATAGAGGGCGTTGAGGCTCTGGTCGCCTTTATGAAGAAGTTTGAAGAGGAAAACTAAGCCACGAAAGGAATATATAAAATGTACAAAATTCTTACATTAAATAAAATAGCCAAGTGCGGCCTTGACAGGCTAGATGCGGCGAAATATCAGATAACGAACGATGAAAAGGATCCCGATGGTATAATCCTGAGAAGCTATTCCATGCACGATATGGAGCTGGGCGAAAACCTTAAGGCAGTAGCAAGAGCCGGTGCAGGAACGAATAATATTCCCATAGACAAGTGCACGGAAAAGGGGATAGTGGTATTTAACACTCCGGGCGCTAACGCCAACGCAGTTAAGGAGCTGGTGATCGCCGGTATGCTGCTGGCGTCCAGAAAGATCGTACAGGGCATCAATTGGGCAAACAGTCTGACCGGCGACGATATCGCCAAGCAAGTAGAAAAGTGCAAATCAAATTTTGCCGGTTGCGAGATAAAAGGTAAGACGCTGGGCGTTATCGGACTGGGTGCGATCGGCGTGCTGGTGGCAAATGCCGCGGTTGAGCTGGGCATGAGCGTCATCGGGTATGACCCCTATCTTTCGGTAGACGGGGCATGGAAGATATCGAGCGGAATAAAGCACGCGGCCAACATTGAGGACGTGTTCGCCAATTCCGATTACATCACGATACACGTGCCGTTGACGCCGGATACAAAGGATACGGTAAACAAGGACACTATTGCTCTGATGAAGGACGGAGTAAAAATAATGAACTTTGCCAGAGGAGGGCTTGTCAACAGCGCGGATATCAAGGAGGCGCTGGCTTCCGGTAAGGTATCCTGCTATGTGGTGGACTTCCCGGACGGAGACGTTGTAGGCGTTGAGGGCGTTTTGCCGGTACCGCATCTGGGAGCTTCCACAGAGGAGTCGGAGGACAATTGCGCGATGATGGCGGCTGACGAGATATCAGCGTACCTGGAAACCGGCGATATCACCAATTCGGTGAATCTGCCCAACTGCTCGCTCCCCATGGGCAGCGGCGGCAGAGTGGCTGTTATTCACCACAATAAGCCGAAGATGATAGGCGCGTTCACAACGATGCTGTCGAATGCGGATATAAACATCTCCGATATGATAAACAAATCCAAGGGAGAAAATGCATATACGATAATGAACACCGATTCGCCGGTATCTGAAGAGCTTGCCAAGCAGATGGAGACCGTGGACGGAGTTGTTAAGGTAAGGGTAATAGCCTGACGGCTTGTACATAGATCAATTGCAAAAAAGGTTTTGTAATTGACTAATAAAAAATTTAAAGGAGAAGAATAATGGCAGTAAAGTCAGAACAGATAGAAAAGAATCTTACAAAATTGACCTTTGAGGTGGAGGCCGAGATATTTGAAAAGGCTATAAACCGCGCTTACAAAAAGAATGTAAAGAAGATAAGCATACCGGGATTCAGAAAGGGTAAGGCTCCTAAGGCCGTTATCGAAAAATATTACGGCGAGAACGTTTTCTATGAGGACGCGATAAACGACGTGCTTCCCGAGGCCTATGACAAGGCTTTGGAGGAGAGCGGTCTGGATGCGGTGGCTCGTCCGGAGATAGACGTTGAGGATATTAAAAGAGGCGAAGCAGTAGTATTTACGGCTCTTGTAACGACTAGACCGGAGGTAAAACTTGGCCAGTATAAGGGTATAGAGATCGATAAGATAGAGCATAATGTAACAGAGGAAGATGTTGACAAGGATATCGATGCTGTGCGCAGACAGAACGCGCGTATGATCACGATAGAAGATCGCCCGGTGGAAAACGGCGATATCGCCAACATCAACTTTGAAGGTTTTGTTGACGGTGAAGCGTTTGCCGGCGGCAAGGGCGATGATTTCGATCTGGAGATCGGCTCGGGAACATTTATCCCCGGATTTGAGGAGCAGATAATCGGCGCTTCGACAGGCGATGAGCTTGATGTAAATGTTACCTTCCCCGAGGAGTATCATGCCGAGCAGCTGGCCGGAAAGCCTGCCGTATTCAAGGTAAAGGTGAACGAAATAAAGAAGCGTGAACTTCCGGAGGCGGATGATGATTTCGCAAGCGAGGTATCCGAGTTTGAGACAATGGCCGAATATAGGCAGAGCGTAAAGGAAAAGCTGGAAAAGACAGCTGCTGAAAAGGCGGAAACGGAGACAGAGAACGCCGTTATCGATAAGGTGGTTGAAAACGCAGAGGTAGACATACCGGCAGCGATGATCGATATGCAGGTGGAAAGACAGCTTAACCAGTTTGCGCAGCGTTTGAGCTTCCAGGGACTTAACATGGACGATTATATGCGTTATACCGGAACGAACATGGATATGCTCAAAGAGCAGTACAGACCGGCTGCCGAAAAGCAGGTAAGAGGCTCTCTTGTATTGGAAGCGGTAATGAATGCCGAGGGTATTGTGGCCGATCCCGAGGAGGTAGAGACCGATCTTGTGGATATGTCCAAGAAGTACAATATGGAGCTTGATAAGCTCAAGGAGCTTTTGAGCGATACGGAGATGGAGAATATCAAGAAAGATCTGGCAATAAATAAGACGATAACGATGCTTGTGAACAATGCTGTTGTAAAATAAGCAATATTGCCATAGTGTACCATCTCTCGGAAATAGTGAAAGGATGAATAAGTATGAGTTTAGTGCCAATGGTAGTAGAGCAGACAAACAGAGGTGAACGCTCGTATGATATTTTCTCACGCCTTTTGGAGGATAGGATAATAATCCTCAGCGAGGAAGTAAACGATGCGACCGCCAGTCTCGTTGTTGCTCAAATGCTGTATCTGGAAGCGAAGGATCCGGACAAGGATATCCAGCTGTATATAAACAGCCCGGGCGGTTCAGTCACAGCAGGAATGGCGATATATGACACCATGCAGTTCATACGCTGCGATGTATCTACTATATGCATAGGCATGGCGGCCAGCATGGGAGCGTTTTTGCTGGCGGCAGGAGCAAAGGGAAAAAGATATGCTCTGCCCAACAGTGAGATAATGATCCATCAGCCGTTAGGCGGTATGCAGGGACAGACGACTGATATCAAGATACATGTTGACAGAATGGTCAAGATAAAGGAAAACCTGAACCGTATACTCAGCGAGAGAACGGGTCAGCCCTATGACCAGGTAGTAGCAGATACCGAGCGCGATAACTTCATGTCGGCGGAAAAGGCCAAGGCTTACGGCTTGATAGACGATGTTATCACCTCAAAGGTCCAGGAGAAATAAATAATATATGGAAGAAAGAAAGCAGAGAAGATGCAGCTTCTGCGGCAGGGGCGAGCATGAGGTGGAAACGCTGATATCGGGCAGCGGTGTGTTTATCTGCGACAGCTGTGTACGCCGCTGCGATGAGATATTGGCCAATACACCGGTTGCCAACAGGGTCAATACTGCCGAGCTGCCAACGCCTGAGGAAATAAAGAATTTTCTCGATCAGTACGTTATAGGTCAAGAGGCGGCCAAGAAGGTCTTGTCGGTCGCTGTATATAATCATTACAAGCGTATAGGTCATGCGGACGCTGCCCGAGATGTGGAACTGCAAAAGAGCAATATCCTCATGATCGGCCCCACTGGATCGGGGAAGACGTTCCTTGTACAGAACCTGGCGCGGCTTTTAAATGTCCCCTTTGCAATAGCGGACGCAACGTCGCTTACCGAGGCCGGTTATGTGGGTGAGGATGTGGAAAATATCCTCCTAAAGCTGATACAGGCTGCGGATTACGATATTGATGAGGCTGAGCGGGGTATAATCTACATCGATGAGATAGACAAGATAGCGAGAAAGTCGGAGAACACCTCAATAACCCGTGATGTGAGCGGCGAAGGCGTTCAGCAGGCACTTTTGAAAATACTTGAGGGCACTGTGGCTTCCGTTCCTCCGCAGGGAGGGAGAAAGCATCCGCAGCAGGAGTGTATCCGTATAGATACGACCAATATCCTGTTCATATGCGGAGGAGCGTTCGATGGGATAGAAAAGATAATCCAGAACCGTGTCGGCAAGAGCGGGCTGGGCTTTATGGCTGACGTCAAGAGCAAGCGGGAGATGAATATTTCCGAGCTTTTAGCGGAGCTTACGCCGCAGGATCTTTTGAAATTCGGCCTGATACCGGAGTTTGTGGGACGTTTGCCGGTGTTCGCCAAGATTGACCAGCTTGACCGCGATACCCTGGTACGGATACTTACCGAGCCGAAAAATTCGCTTATAAGCCAGTATACGGCGCTTATTGCTATGGATAATGCTGAGCTGGAATTTGACCGTGACGCGGTGGAAGCGATAGCGGAAAAGGCAATAGAACGCGGTACCGGAGCCAGAGGTCTAAAAGCGATAATCGAGGAGAGTATCCTTGACGTTATGTACCACATTCCGTCCGATAAGACGGTGCGCAAAGTCATTATTCATAAAAACTGCGTGACAGAGGGAGCTAATCCGGAAATAATCCGCGAAGAGCCGAAAGAACTGTCGGAGCAGCTAAAATTGGAAGAAACAGGCTGATTTAAACGGGCTGCCGCAGTAAAGCACAGGCTTTATTTGCGGCGGCCTTTTTTAGACGAACAGGAGGAAGATAATGATAGCTGATTGCTTATCGATAAACGAGAAAAATCATTTGATGATAGGAAAACACGATACGGTGGAATTGGCGGAAAAATTTGGCACGCCGCTCTACGTTATAGACGAGGAGCTTGTCCGCAAAAACTGCCGCACGTATAAAAATGCTCTTGATAAATATTACGATGGCCGGGGCTTGATACTCTATGCCAGCAAAGCGCTGTGCACGCTGCATATGTGCCGTCTTGCGGCCGAGGAAGGCATGGGGCTGGATGTTGTATCCGGAGGCGAGCTGTATACGGCCCTGAAGGCAGGCTTCCCGATGGAACGAGTGTATTTCCACGGCAACAATAAGACCGAGGAGGAGCTTGTGATGGCGGTGGAAAACGGTGTTGGTCATATTGTTGTTGACAACATTTACGAGCTGGAGACTCTTGACCGCATTGCCGGAGACCGGGGGATAGTGCAGAGGATAATGTTTCGCATCAAGCCCGGCATAGACGCTCATACGCACAGCTTTATTCGTACCGGCCAGATCGATTCAAAATTTGGCGTTGCACTTGAAAACGGAGAAGCGTTTGAAATTTATAAAAAGGCGAACGAGATGCAGAATGTAAAGCCGGACGGCGTTCACTGTCATATCGGATCGCAGATATTTGATATAGAGCCGTTTTGCCGGGCGGCGGAAGTCATGATGAATTTTATAGGCGACCTTAAGGACAAGCTGGGGCTTGAGGTAGAGCAGCTGAACCTCGGCGGCGGTTTCGGCATACAGTATACAGAGCATGACGATCCGGTGCCTTATGACGAGTATATCCGTCACGTTCACGAGATTGTAAGGGATACGGCTGAAAAACGCGGCGTTAAGCTGCCGTTTATCGTCATGGAACCGGGACGGTCCATAATTGCTCCCGCAGGGATAACGCTCTATACTGTGGGCGGCGTCAAAGATATCAAAAATGTGCGCAAGTACGTATCGGTTGACGGCGGCATGGGCGACAATCCGCGATATATTATGTATCAGTCTGAATATACGGCCGTAGTGGCAAACCGTGTCACAGGAGAAAAAACGGAAAAGGTGACAGTGGCCGGAAAGTGCTGTGAATCAGGCGATATTCTTTTAAAGGATACCGAGCTGCCGGAGATACAGGTCGGTGACACACTGGCAGTGCTGGCGACAGGAGCGTATAATTATTCAATGGCCAGCAACTATAACCGCATACCGCGTCCGGCGATGGTAGCCGTAGCGGGTGACGATGCGAGGATCGTGGTGAAGCGGGAATCATATGAGGATCTTATAATGAACGATATACTGTAAAAAATCCCCAAAGCAGACGAAGAGGATCTTGACCAACGGCGTATCGGCATATCCCTAGGGTGATTTTCATTCGTAGTCAAAGATATAAACACAGGAAATCCGCTAAAAAGGGCGGATTTCCTACATTTAAAGAGCATTTTAATTTTTTTGGCATATTAAACGCAAGTAAGAGCGATGTATCTATAGCCGTTTTTTTGTATGCGAACTACATGGTTTTGTCAGCCCTGGAGGATGCCTGTATAAATTTTTCAAAAATATCTTGACAAATTCCCCGAAATATGGTATCATAATTTCAGTTAGCGATGGGTAATCGCTGTTTTTTAACACCATGCGTTAGCTATGGCTAACTTATCCGAGGGAGGGATTTTATGCGCATCAAAAGCTATGAGCATCTGCTGCTGTTCCATTGTGCCCCTACGCTATATGGAGTCAAATCGGCAAACCTGTTTTCATCAGGCCCTATGGCGCAGGAGGAGCTTGACGCTCTCATAAGGAGCTACTCGTCCATCCTGGCGCCGCACGGCATCAACATCGACGTGCTTTGCCAATGCGACAGTCATACGCTGTTTTACATATACAACGAACAGCTTTTGATGCGCAAATTATCCGCTCCGGCCGTGAAACGGTTTTTATCCGGACGCGGCTGGAGTGCGATGCCCGACTGTATTTCCTTATTGTCAGAACTTAAAAGACGCATATGTACAGAGGGCTTTCCTCACGAGATAGGACTATTCCTCGACTATCCTCTTGGTGACGTTATCGGCTTTATCGAAAACAGCGGGCAGAATTTTCTCTGTAACGGCTGCTGGAAGGTCTACGAAAATAAAGAGGCCGCCCAAGCGCTTTTTCGTTGTTACGACCTTTGCCGCGAGGACGCCTGCCGAAAATACCTGGCCGGGCAATCGCTTGGCGATATCCTGGAAAGCAAGGGCATTTGTGCGTAAAAAGCCGCCATACGCGGTTTATATAATAAAAAAGAATGGAGCGTGATCGAAACATGAAGATCGCAGTTATTTATTGGAGCGGCACTGGCAACACCCAGTCAATGGCCGAATACATTGCCGGCGGCATCAAAGAGGCCGGTGCGGAAGCGGAGATATTCGAAGTCTCGGATGCTCCGATGAGCTTTGAAAATTACGATAAGGTGGCTTTCGGCTGCCCGGCAATGGGTGCCGAGGTCCTGGAGGAGGATGCGTTTGAGCCATATTTTTCCGCCGTGGAAAGCGGGCTGTCCGGCAAGCCGGTAGCGTTGTTCGGTTCCTACGGCTGGGGAGACGGTGAATGGATGCGTTCCTGGCAGGAACGTACAGCCGCTGACGGCGCAGCACTTTTTGAAGAAGGCTTGATCGCCTGCGGCGAAGCGGATGAGAGCGAATGCGCGGACTTCGGGCGGAGATTTGCCTCCTAAACAGATACAATTATTTCCTTATTCTGGGGAGCGCAAGGGTGAAACCCTCGAATTCCAATCAATTTTTGACGACATGCGCGTCAAAAATTGCGAAAATAAAAGTTTCAGCGGTCTTTAGACCGCCAATCAACGGAACTTTTATTTTCTTCCTTAGCCAGAAATCAATTGCGAAAAGGTTTCGCAATTGACTAAGATACAATGATCCATCCATAAATGGGCTTTATTGGGCGAAATACATAAAGAGCACGGTCGTACTTTGATGCACCACAGTACGACCGTGTTTTTTCTATGTGTTTCTATCTACGATCCTCTAATTATATGCTTATTGAAAATATTGTATCCTGCAATGCTGATTTAACTTAAATTTTTTATAAACCCCTTGACAATTGCAGCGTTTGGGTATATAATATAACAGTGTTATATAACACTGTTATACGGAGGTCGATATGAGCGAGACTGAACAGACGACATTAAACGCTATCCTTTCGGCGGCGGAAACGGAGTTTCGGGAAAAAGGCTTTCTGTCGGCGTCGCTTAGGAATATCGTCAAAACGGCAGGCGTTACGACCGGCGCGTTTTACGGCTATTTTAAGAGCAAGGAAGAGCTGTTCGAGGCGCTTGTGGGAGAACAGTATGAATATTTTCTTAACTGCTTTATCAAGGCGCAGACTGATTTTGCAGACCTCCCATTGGAGGAACAGCCCGAAATGCTTGGCAATATTTCGGGTGCATGTATGCATGAAATGCTCCACTACGCCTACGAGCATCTCAGCGCGTTCAAGCTCATACTGTGCAGCTCGGAAGGCACAAGATTTTCTGGACTTGTTGACAAGATGGTAGAGATCGAGACGGAAGGCACGCACGAATATCTGAAGGTGCTTGAGGCTCTCGGCAGACCCTCCCCGCCTATAGACGAACATCTTGAGCATATCCTTATCACCGGAATGTTCAACACCTTTTTTGAGCTTATCATACACGAAATGCCGCTTGAGAGGGCAGAGCATTATCTGAAAGAAATGCGCGCTTTTTACACCGCCGGATGGATGAAAATTATGGGGCAGTAAAGCCCTATAATTTTTGACCTGCGGTTAGCTTTAACTAACCTTTATTTAGCTTGGATATTAAACGGATACGTGCCGTTTTTATCATAAAAAATTTACGAGGAGGTTCTTTGGATGAAGAAACGATCTAACTTATCAAGGCTGATGAGCTATGCCGGCAAGCACAGAGTACTGACATACCTTTCGTGGGTGCTGTCATCCGCAAGCGCGCTGCTTGCACTGGTGCCGTTCTGGTATATATGGCGCATCATCCATGACATACTTGAGGCGTCCCCCGATTTTTCAAAAGCCGGGAATGTCGTAAGCTACGGCTGGTCGGCAGTGCTGTTTGCGGTAGTATCAATTATCGTGTACATAGCGGCACTGATGTGCTCACATCTGAGCGCGTTTAGGATAGCCTCAAATATCAGAAAGACGCTTATGCGCCATATTGCCGCCCTGCCTTTGGGTATCACAGAAAAGTACGGCAGCGGAAAGCTCAGGAGGATAGTGAACGATTCAAGCTCCGCTGCCGAAACCTATCTGGCGCACAGGCTGCCGGATAAGGCCGGAGCGATCACAACGCCGATAGGTTTGCTGTTCTTGCTGCTCGTGTTCGATTGGCGGCTCGGGCTTTTAAGCCTTATTCCCGTTATTTTGGGATTTATGATAATGACTAAGATGACGGGCGCAAGCATGGAACAGAAGATGAAAGAATATCAAAACTCGCTTTCCGATATGTCCAACGAGGCAGTGGAATATGTCCGCGGTATACCTGTTGTAAAAACATTCGGCCAGACGGTGTTTTCTTTTAAGCGCTTTAAGGCGTCCATAGACAATTACGAAAAATGGGTCATAGCCTACACAAAGGCGCTGCGCCTGCCAATGATGTTTTACACCACGGCGATAAACGGAGTATTCGCGTTTTTGATAGCCGGAGCGATCATATTTTCACGCGGCGGCGTAACGAATGACCTGCTCTTAAATCTTATCTTCTATATCGTCATAACTCCCGTGATCAGTACTACGCTCACAAGGATCATGTTTATGAGTGAGGATGCGATGATCGTAAACGATGCGCTTGGCAGGATAGATGAAGTGCTCGGCGAAAAGCCGCTTTCAGAAAGCAGCCGCGGCAGAATTCCATCCGATAATTCCGTTTCGCTCGAGCACGTGAGCTACAGCTACGACGGTGTAAAAAACGCCTTAAACGATGTTTCCCTGTCGATAAAACCCGGAGAGACAACGGCACTTGTGGGCCCTTCGGGCGGCGGTAAGACGACTCTTGCGAATATCATCACAAGGTTTTTCGACCCGCAAAAGGGACGCGTGCTCATAGGCGGCACGGATATACGTGACATTCCCAAGGAGAAGCTTATGGACACAGTATCGTTCGTATTCCAGAACAGCCGTCTTATCAAGGCGTCGATACTTGAAAATGTGAGGATGGCAAGGCCGGAGGCTTCAAGAGAAGAAGTAACGCACGTTTTGGAAACGGCGCAGTGTGCCGATATAATCGCAAAACTGCCGGACGGCATAGACACAGTCGTGGGAGCGAACGGCATATACCTTTCGGGCGGTGAACAGCAGAGGGTTGCTATAGCAAGAGCCGTGCTCAAAAATGCGCCTATTCTGATTCTCGATGAGGCAACAGCCTTTGCCGACCCTGACAATGAGGTACGCGTACAGCAGGCTATGTCGGCTCTTTCAAAGGGCAAGACGGTCATAATGATAGCCCACAGGCTGTCGTCAGTCACAAACGCGGACCGCATTTGCGTAATGAGTGAGGGCAGTATAGCCGAAAGCGGCACATTCTCCGAGCTTATGGATAAAGGCGGAATATTTGCTCATATGTGGGGGAATTATTCAAAATCTGCGGACTGGAAAATAGAAAAGGAGGGAAAACAGTTATGATAAAAAAGCTTCAAAGACGCTTTGCACTGTCAAGACAAGGCGCTGTTGATCTGATAAAGGGCTGCCTTGCCTGCGTTATGCAGGATATATCATTCATGCTGCCCGTCGGACTTTTATATTATCTCGTCATCGACATGATGAACGGCGGCGTGACAGGCGGCAGGATAGTCTTTTACACTGTCGGCGCGCTTATCTGCCTTACTCTCATATTTGTCGTGACATATTTTCAGTACAACGCCACATATCTTGCTACATATGTGGAAAGCGGCGTGCGGCGCATAACTCTTGCCGAGCAGCTGCGGAAGATACCTCTTTCGTTCTTCGGGAAAAAGGATCTTGCGGATCTTACAAATTCGATCATGGGCGACTGTGCCACTCTCGAAACAGCATTTTCCCATTACGTTCCGGCCCTTGCAGGCTCGGTCATCTCCACAACACTTATTGCGGTATGCTTATTTTTCTATGATTGGCGCATGGCTTTGGCGGCTGTATGGGTGCTGCCGGTCGCTTTTGCGATAACGCTCTTTTCGGCGCGTATTCAAGGGTACTTTAATAAAAAAGCCTCTGCCGCAAATGTTGCGCTTGAGACCGGGGTTCAGGAGTGTATCGAAAGTTTGCAGGATCTAAAAGCAAACAATGCCGAGAAGCGCTATCTCAAAGGGCTCGACAAGAAGATAGACTATGCCGAAAAACGGCACATCATAACCGAGCTGGGAACAGCGCTCTTTGTCGTCTCATCAACGCTTATATTAAAATTCGGCATTGCCACAGTATCCCTTGTCGGATCGGTTCTGCTTATACGCGGGGAAATAAACATTCCTCTCTTCTTTATGTTCCTGCTCGTTGCCTCAAGGCTTTATTCACCGCTGGAGGGCGCGCTCCAGAATCTTGCAGCGGTCATCTCCACAAGGACAAATATTGACCGCATGAATGAAATACTCGACCGTCCTGTCCAGACCGGCTCGAATGTGATAACAAACCACGGCTGCGATATTAAGTTTGAGCATGTTGGCTTTGCGTACAACACAGGCGAGACCGTATTGAAAGATGTGTCGTTCACCGCAAAGCAGGGTGAGGTCACGGCTCTTGTCGGCCCCTCCGGCGGAGGAAAAACTACGGTATCCCGCCTTGCTGCACGTTTTTGGGATATCGACAAGGGAAAGATCACGGTTGGCGGTATGGATATATCAAAAATAGAGCCGGAAACACTGCTGTCGCTCTATTCCATCGTGTTTCAGGATGTTACATTATTCAACAACACCGTAAAGGAAAATATCAGGATCGGGAAAAAGGACGCAACCGACGAGGAGGTCATAGCTGCAGCACGGCTTGCCAACTGCGAGGAGTTTGTAAACAAACTGCCGGACGGCTACAACAGCATGATCGGTGAGAACGGCTGCGAGCTGTCGGGCGGCGAACGCCAGCGTATCTCCATCGCAAGAGCCTTTCTTAAAGACGCGCCGATCATCCTGTTGGACGAGGCAACGGCAAGCCTTGACGTTGAAAACGAGACACTGATACAAGCAGCACTTTCAAGGCTCATAAAGGATAAGACGGTGCTTGTTATTGCACACCGTATGCGGACGGTGAGCGGCACCGATAAGGTGATCGTGCTTTCAGGCGGCACCGTCGCTGAACAGGGACGTCCCGACGAACTAATGAACAACGGAAAAATATATCCGCACATGGTAAAGCTCCAGATGATGAGTCAGGACTGGGGGATATAGTCTTATATTCCGCTAAACATAGAAGAAAAGGGCATATCGCAAATTCACCGCGATATGCCCTTTCTGCATCCTGTCGTTAAATTTTTACTTTTGCATTTTTGTTTTACGCCTTTATTACATATCCGCTCTTACGCGGCTTTGCTTCGGGGAGTTTGTCCGCCGCATAGCCGAGGATGCAATTTCCTATTCCTTCGCAGCTTTCCGGTACTCCCCATTTTTTCATAAGCTCACGGCCTTCGGGACTTTCAAAAACCTCTTTGGCTCTGTGTATCCAGCAGGAACCGAGTCCCACGGCATGAGCAGCGTTTAGAAGATTCCCCATAACGAGAGAACCATCGTAAAGATATGTGCCGCGCGATTTGTCAGCAAAAACAACGATTACAGTCGGAGCACCGTAAAAAGGATCGGAGTCCGTACCCATAACGGCAGCATTAAGACGTGAAAGCTCTGCCACCTCTGCCTTGTCCTGCACAACAACCATCACCGGCGACATAAGTCCCATGCCTGTAGGCGCGTATTCGCCGGCCTCTAAGACAGCGTCCAGCTCTTCTGGACGTATTTGCTCCGCCTTGTAGGAACGCACGCTGCGTCTTGATTTTAATGAGTCTAACACTATTTTGCCCTTATCGTCCATAATTGTACTCCTTTCGCGGGATTGTGTTTATTTTTTCAAGGCTTCCTCCCACTGAGCGGGACGAAAACCGAATAATACAAAATCATCACCGACAAGTATCGGACGGCGCACCATCATTCCATCGGAAGCCAGCAGATCAAGCTGCTCGTCCTCGCTCATGTCAGCCAGCTTGTCCTTTAGGTGCAGCTGCTTATAGAGCATCCCGCTGGTGTTGAAAAACCGCTTCAGAGGGAGCGGGCTTATTTTGTGCCAATGCTCCAGCTCCTCGCGCGTAGGGTTTTCTGCGCGGATATCCCTGTCCGTGTATTCGATGTTGTTATCCTTGAGCCACTGCACCGCCCTTTTGCAGGTGACGCAATTAGGGTATTGTATACATAATACCTTCATAATAATCCCATACCTTTCTTCCCACATACATTTAATATACTTCTCTCACTCTAATTGTGGGTCTGCTATACTCTAATTTTTTCCAATTCTATATTCTATTATAAGCGTACCGGGGAAAAAAATCAAGCCCAATAACGCCGAAGTAACAAACGATTTAAGGAAAAATATTGTGCATAATTCTTTATACATTCGGTTGATTATATAACGTATCGTATGGCAAATAAAGAGACGATAGGCTTACATAACTATATTTTTCAGCGTGCCTATTTTTTCTATGCTGCATTCAACAGTATCGCCCGGCTTTAAAAACCTCGGCGGATCGAAGCCCATGCCAACGCCCGAGGGTGTTCCCATGGAAATTATCGTCCCTGCCTCTAATGTCATACCGGCGGAAAGCTCGGCTATAACGTGCGCTATACCGAATATCAAAAGCGATGTGCGGCTTGACTGGCGCAGTTGGCCGTTGACGCGGCTTTCTATGAGCAGGTCTGGCGGAAATGATATCTCATCAGCGGTGACGATACACGGCCCCATGGGTGTGAAGGTATCAAGGCTCTTGCCGAAATACCATTGCTTATGATGTGTCTGGATATTGCGGGCGCTTATATCGTTTATTATAGTGTAGCCGAAAATGTATTTCTCTGCATCTTCAGGGCGGACGTTTTTGGCGTCCTTGGCGATAATGACGGCTAGCTCCGCTTCATAGTCGAGACTGTCTGTAAGGTCGGAATGCGAGAGGATAACGCCTCCGGGAGCGGTAGCTTCATTGGTGCGCTTGGAAAAATATATCGCATATGGGCGTTCGCCGCCGAAAGCCTCGTTTTCGAACCGTGCGGCTTCCTCGGCGTGAGCCATATAATTTATACCCAGGCAGATGACGTCCTGCTTCGGACGGGGGATAGGCGCATGTATAGTAACATTTTCGCTTGATATATATTCTCCTTCGCCTGCTGCGAGTGATGATCGTATAAGCTCGAGCGCGTCTGTCCCGGCATCTATCAATGAGTTCATATCGGTAACTCCGGGTAAAAACTGATCTACCGGAAAAACCTTGCCGTCTGTAAGTACGGCGGCAAATCTCCCGGGGGTGCTTGCAAGACTGCAAGTAATAAGTTTCATATCCATACCTCCTCGTTATTTTCTATTTAGTCAATTGCGAAACTTTTTTCGCAATTGATTTCTGGCTAATGAAGAAAATAAAAGTTCCGTTGATTGGCGGTCTGCGACCGCTGAAACTTTTATTTTCGCAATTTTTGACGCGCATGTCGTCAAAAATTGATTGTAATTCGAGGGTTTCACCCTCGAGCTCCTCAGAATGAGGAAATAATTGTAAAACGCTGCCGCGTTTTGCAATTATCTGATTTTCTATTATATACCAATTTGGAATTTTTTGCAATTGGTTTTTACGGTGTAATTTGTCAAAAAACCGCCGCAAGTTTATGTGACGAATAAAAAAAGCCGCTCCCCGATAGGGAGCAGCCCGGACACTCATTATAAAGCGGCCTTTGCAGCCTCTGTCAGCTTTGTAAAAGCAGCCGGATCGGCGATAGCGATCTCGGACAGAGCCTTTCTGTTGAGCTTGATGCCGGCCTTTGTAAGACCGTTCATGAAAGTAGAATAGTTCATGCCGTTCATCTTGGCGGCTGCGCTTATTCTTGTTATCCACAGGCGTCTGAAATCACGCTTTCTGCGCTTTCTGCCGATGTAGGCGTTCTGCATGGAACGCATTACAGCCTGGTTGGCCGTCTTGTACAGCTTGCTTTCGCCTCCGCGGAAGCCCTTAGCCAGCTTTAAGATCTTGTTGTGCTTTTTTCTTGTATTTAAAGCGCCTTTAACTCTTGCCATAATTCAATTTCCTCACTTTCAAAATCGTCTTTTCCTAAATTTAGGGAATTATTTGTAAGGTATCAGCTTCTTGATAACAACAGCGTTCGCCTTTGAGCAGTACGCCTGCTTTCTCAAGTGTCTTTTTCTCTTGGTGGTCTTTTTGTTGAGGATATGTCTTCTGAAAGACTTATTCATCTTCACCTTGCCGTTTTTTGTAAGGTTGAATCTCTTAGCGGCGCCTCTGTGTGTTTTTATTTTAGGCATAATGTCCACTCCTTTTTCTAAATTACTTCTTATCCGAATTTTGTACCGTGGGCGCAAGATACATTATCATATTTCTGCCCTCGAGTTTGGGCTTTCTTTCCACTGTGCCGAAATCCTTCGCCGCCTCGGCGAACCGTTCCAAAAGCTTCTGTCCCAACTCGGAATGACTTACCTCGCGTCCGCGGAACCGTACCATGACTTTGACCTTGTCGCCGGCCTTTAAAAAGCGCATCGCGTGCTTGCACTTGGTATTAAAATCGTTGGTGTCTATAGATGGTGAAAGCTGCACTTCTTTGACGCTGATGGTCTTTTGGTTTTTGCGGTTCTCTTTCTCACGCTTTGCAAGTTCAAATTTATACTTACCGTAATCCATGATCTTGCATACAGGCGGTTTGGCCTGAGGCGCGATCTTGACCAGATCCATCCCTTTGTCGGCTGCCATGTTAAGTGCCGTCCTGGCGTCCATTACTCCAAGCTGGCCGCCGGTGCTGTCCACCACGCGGACCTCCCGGTCACGGATCTGCTCGTTGATTTGCAATTCATTCCTGGCTATGGTAATTCCCTCCTACGCTTCCCTTATAAAGGGTTATTTTGTGCATAAAAAAACGGATGACGCAAAGTCAGCCGCATACGATACACTTCCGCCGACAGGGGCGGAAAGACCATATTTACCACATTGTCTTTCAAATGCGGTGAGAGCGATGTGACTCTGCTTGTTTTCGTTCTTTACTATGATACCATATTTGCGCTGCGGTGTCAAGTATTTTTTTGAGAAATTTTTATGTAAGGGAAAGTTTACGTTATTTTTAGGAAAAAGCTATAAAAATATTAGATTTTACTATTGTAATTTTGCCGGATATGTGATATTATTATATAAGCAAAATATAAAAAGGGGGAACCACAATGGCAATTCACGTTATTAACGAAGCAAAGCGCTGTTTAAATTGCAAAAAGCCTATGTGCCGTGAGGGATGTCCGATCCATACGCCGATACCGGATATGATACATACGTTTCTGGAAGGCGATATAAACGCGGCAGGGAAGATGGTATTTGAGAATAATCCTCTCTCGGTCATCTGTTCGCTTATCTGCAACCACGAAAACCAGTGCGAGGGTCACTGCGTCCTTAACCGGAAAGGGTCGCCGGTGCATATAAGCAGCATAGAAAACTATATCTCGGAAAATTATTTCGACAAGCTGCGGTTCCCTGAGATCAAAAAGAACGGTATGCGCGTAGGCATCATCGGTTCAGGCCCTGCGGGGATAACGATAGCGGTGATACTTGCCCGGCGCGGCTATGATGTGACGATATTTGAGGCAAAAGAGAAGATCGGGGGCGTTTTGCGTTACGGGATACCGGAATTTCGTCTGCCAAAGTCGATACTCGATAAGTACAAGGAAAAGCTTCTCGCCCTGGGGATAAAGATACGCCCCAATACGTCTATCGGTACCGGCATCGGTGTGGATGATATGTTCCGCGACGGCTACAGCGCGCTGTTTATCGGCACCGGAGTATGGCGGCCGAACACGCTGAAAATAAAGGGCGAATCGCTGGGCAATGTGCATTATGCGATAAATTACCTTACCAATCCCGACGTTTACGACTTGGGTAAGTCGCTGAATATAATCGGCGCCGGCAACTCAGCGATGGACGTGGCCAGAACGGCTCTAAGAAAGGGCTGCGAGAAGGTCACGGTATTTTCAAGAAACGATCATCTGGCAGCCAGCCCGCGGGAGGTCGATTACGCAAAGATCGATGGCGTAGAGTTTGTCGTTCATGTGGAGCCGGTAGAGATAGTGGACGAGGGAGTTATCTTCGTTGATCTTGAATGCGATGGCAGAGGGCATCTGTACCCAATAAAGGGCACGGAGCGGCTGTTCCCGGCGGATTCGACTATTATTGCCATCAGCCAAGGCCCCAGGGATAGGATCATTTCCACCACCACCGGCCTGGAGGTCAATGAACGCGGGCTGTTGGTAACGAATACATACGGCGAGACAACGCGCGATGGTATCTTCGCTTCGGGAGACGTTGTGCGCGGGGCCAAGACCGTGGTGGAGGCTGTGGCCTATTCTAAGCAGGTGGCCGACGCTATGGACGAGTATATGCAGTCGCTCAAAGATAAGAAGGAATAAAAAAATCCTGAGTGTTTTAAAAAATTTGTCTTGACAAAAGGGATAAAACGTGATATAACACTATCAAAGGCTGTGAAAAAGACAGTAGCGACCGAGGACGCCGTACAAGAGAGAGAGCATCGCGGCTGGAAGTGCTCTTTGCGGTATCGGGCGTGAACACCACTTTGGAGCCGCCGGCTGAAAGGGAGACCGATTAAGCTGCGCCGCTGCGCCCGGCGTTATGGGATAATGAAGCAATAAATCGGGGTGGAACCGCGCGTTCACTAAGAATAGTTCTGCGCCCCCGGAGAAGATCAGAGTGTTTTCTCCGGGGGCGTATTTTATTTTCTCACGGTGGGAATACGGAATGTTTAAAAAGTGTAATATAATTTTAAATAATTGTAAAACGTGATAGCGTTTTACAATTATTTCCTTGTTCTGAGGAGCTCGAGGGTGAAACCCTCGAATTTCAATCAATTTTTGACGACTATGCACCGCGCAAGATGGCGCGGCCGGCAGCTTGCTGCCGGTTTTTGCGGAGCAAAAATGCTGAAAATGCGTCAAAAATTGCGAAAATAAAAGTTTCAGCGGTCTTTAGACCGCCAATCAACGGAACTTTTATTTTCTTCCTTAGCCAGAAACCAATTGCGAAAAGGTTTCGCAATTGACTATAATATAATATCAGGAAAGAGGTTATCAAAAATGGAAATGAATGAATTGCAAACGTTAAGACACTCGGCCTCCCATGTGATGGCGCAGGCTGTAAAAAGGCTCTTCCCCGAGGTCAAGCTGGCGATCGGCCCGGCTATAGACAATGGGTTTTACTACGATTTCGATACCGATCATCCGTTTACAAGAGACGACCTTGACGCTATTGAAAAGGAAATGAAGAAAATAGCCAAGGAGAATCTTAAAATAGAGCGTTTTGAACTGCCGAGGAACGAGGCACTTGAGCTGATGAAGAATGAGCCGTACAAGACGGAGCTGATAAACGAGCTGCCGGAGGGAGAGACGATATCGTTTTATAAGCAAGGCGAATTTGTCGACCTGTGCGCAGGCCCGCATGTGAATTACACGGGCAAGATAAAGGCTTATAAGCTCTTGAGCGCAACCGGCGCATACTGGCGCGGCAACGAGAAGAATAAAATGCTGCAAAGGATATACGGAACGGCTTTCGCCAACAAGACGGAGCTTGAAGAGCATCTGACCGCCCTTGAGGAGGCTAAAAAGCGCGACCATAACAAGCTCGGCCGTGAGCTGGAGCTGTTTACGACATCGGAGCTTATCGGCCAGGGTCTGCCGATACTCCTGCCTAAGGGCGCAAGAGTCATACAGACGCTTCAGCGTTTTGTGGAGGACGAGGAGCAGAGACGCGGCTGGCAGTTGACGAAAACGCCGCTGATGGCAAAAAGCGATCTCTACAAGCTCTCCGGCCACTGGGATCACTATAAGGAGGGCATGTTTGTGCTGGGTGACGAGGAAAAGGATAAGGAGGTATTTGCCCTGCGTCCTATGACCTGCCCGTTCCAGTATCAGGCGTATTTAAACCGCGGACGTTCTTACCGCGATCTGCCGATGCGTCTTGCTGAGACCTCAACGCTTTTCAGAAACGAGGCCTCCGGCGAAATGCACGGGCTTATACGTGTACGCCAGTTCACGATTTCCGAGGGGCATCTGATGTGTACGCCGGAGCAGCTGGAAGACGAATTTCGCGGCTGCTTGGAACTTGCGATATATATGCTTAAAACGCTCGGCCTTTACGAGGACGTATCTTACCGCTTCTCCCAGTGGGATCCCAATGACAGAGATAAATATATCGGCACCGAGGAGCAGTGGAACGAGGCTCAGGATACGATGCAAAAGATACTCGACCACCTGGAGATACCCTACGTTATAGGGGTAGGAGAGGCTGCGTTCTACGGGCCGAAGCTCGATATCCAGATAAAGAATGTACACGGTAAGGAGGATACACTGATAACGCTGCAGGTAGACCAGATGCTTGCTGAAAAGTTCGGTATGGAATATGTCGACAGGGACGGCGTGAAGAAGAATCCGTATATAATCCACAGAACGTCCATAGGCTGCTATGAAAGAACGCTGGCTCTGCTTATCGAGAAATATGCCGGAGCCTTCCCGACCTGGCTGGCGCCGGTGCAGGTGAAGCTTTTGCCGATAGCCGACAGGCACGCCGACTACATGGCCGATATAAAGCGCAAGCTGGCCGACAAAGGCATCCTGCGTACAGAGCTTGACGACAGGAGCGAGAAGATAGGCTATAAAATACGTGAAGCGCAGCTTGAGAAGGTGCCCTATATGCTTATCGCCGGCGATAAGGATATCGAGGCCGGAGTGGTATCTGTGCGCTCAAGAAAAGACGGCGATATAGGCTCTATGACGATAGACGAGTTTATAGAAAAGATAACCGAGGAAATAGAAACAAAGGCCAGATGATTCACCAAAAAGCCTCCCCGTGCATATGATACGGTATTCCGAGCGGGGAGGTGGCTGCAAATGCGTATGGGGCTGGGTCGTGCGTACAGGAGGGTGCTTGTTTCACCGAAGATAGGCGTACTTTTATGTGCGGCGGTCTTTGTCTTTGTGTTTTACCGCTTGCAGCCGCAGCTTGAGGTGAGAGCGGCGGAATTTGCCCGGGCGGCGGCAAACCGTGCTGTAAACAGCGCTGTTTCCGAGGTATTTTCCGGCGTGGACTACTATGAGCTTTCTTCGGTAAGGGAAAATGCCGCCGGGGAGATAACGGCCGTTACGATGAATACCGGGCGGATGAATGCCCTCCGCGCCGAAGTGGCCGGGGCGGTGATGGCTGACACCGAAAATTTCAAGGATGGCTGTGTGCGGATACCGCTGGGAGCTGTGCTGGGAGCGGATCTTCTGGCAGCCGTCGGCCCGCGGATAACCGTAAGAACTGTTTCTCTGGGACAGGTGAATGTTGATTTTTACGATGAATTTGAAGCTGCGGGCATAAACCAGGTGAAGCATAAAATATACCTGACGGCGTCTGTTACCGTTTCAGTGATAGGGTCATCCATGGCCGAGGGTGAAACGGTAACGGCCGAGATACCGGTCGCCGAAACGCTGATAGTGGGCAAGGTGCCTGACTATTATGCGGAGGACGGAGGAATGAACGCCGTTTTGGAGGGAGATAATGGAAGAACGAATTGACGAGCTTATACGGCTGTTGAATTATCACAGCCGTAAATATTATGTAGAGGATGCTCCGGAGATCTCCGATATGGAATATGATAAGCTCCTCCGTGAGCTGGAGCAGCTGGAGAGCGAGCATCCTGAGCTGAAAAGGGCGGATTCGCCGACACAGCGCGTCGGGGGAGAGCCGGCCGCAGAATTTGCCCAGGTGGTGCATACAGTGCGCATGGAGAGCTTGCAGGATGCGTTTGACAAGGATGAGATACTTGATTTTGACAGGCGCGTCCGGGCGGCGGTTGACGCTCCGCGCTATGTCGTAGAACAGAAGATCGACGGGCTTTCGGTGTCGCTTGAATACCGGGACGGCGTTTTTGTACGCGGTTCCACCAGAGGCAACGGCGATGTGGGCGAAGACGTCACCGGGAATTTGAAAACGGTAAGATCGATACCGCTGAGACTTAAGGATCCGGTGCCGTTTTTGGAGGTACGCGGAGAGGTGTTTATATCGAAGAAAGATTTCGAAAAAATAAACGCCGAACGCGAAAACCTCGAGGAGCCGCTTTTTGCAAATCCCAGAAACGCCGCCGCCGGTTCCCTGCGTCAGCTTGATCCTAAAATAGCCGCCAAGCGGCGTATGGATATATTTGTGTTCAATATCCAGCAGGCTGAAGGAGTAGAGATAAATTCTCATATAGAAGGCCTGCGGTTTTTAAAGGAGCAGGGCTTTAAAACTATATTGGACGATCGTACCTATGACAATATAGAAGACGCTTATGCGCGGGTGTTGGAGATCGGCGAGGAAAGAGGAGGACTGTACTTCGATATAGACGGAGCGGTCATCAAGGTCGATGATCTTGCTCAGAGAGCCGCCCTCGGTTCCACCGCCAAATTTCCGCGCTGGGCAGTGGCCTATAAGTTTCCGGCCGAACGGCAGAAAACAAAGATATTAGATATCCGCGTGCAAGTCGGCCGGACGGGAGTGCTGACGCCGTTGGCGGAGCTTGCGACGGTGAGGATAGCCGGATCCAATGTATCTCGGGCGACGCTGCACAACATGGATTATATCGCCGATAAGGATATTCGCATAGGCGATACGGCGGTCATTGAAAAGGCAGGAGATATTATCCCGGCGGTGGTCGAGGTGATAAAGGATGAGCGAGACGGAAGTGAGAGGCGGTTTGAGATGCCGGCGGTCTGCCCTGAATGCGGGGCGCCGGTGTTCCGCGAGGAAGGAGAGGCCGCCTATCGCTGTACCGGCATCAGCTGCCAGGCTCAGCGTCTGAGAAACGTTATACATTTCGTTTCCAAGCCGGCAATGGATATAGAGGGCGCAGGCCCTGCCCTGGTGGAGCAGCTGCTGTCGGCCGGTATGATACGGGACGCGGCCGATCTTTATACGCTGTCGGTGCAAGAGGTGGCTGCGCTTGATAAGATGGGAGACAAATCTGCTCAAAATCTGATGGCAGCCTTAGAGAAATCCAAAACCAATCCGCTCTACCGGCTGATAAACGCCCTTGGCATCCGCCATATCGGTGAAAAGGGCGCAAAGCTATTGGCGGCGCGGTTTAAGACGATGGACGCTCTGGCTAAGGCAACGGAGGAGGAGCTGACAGATATAGATGAGATAGGAGGGATAATGGCCAAAGCGGTGGTGGATTTCTTCAGCGAGGAGCAAAACCGCGACTTCCTGGCCAGGCTTAAGGCGGCCGGGGTAAACTGCGTTGACGATACGCCGGAGGAAGACGGCGAACTGCCGTTTGCCGGGCAGACTTTCGTCCTTACGGGAACGCTGGCGCGATACAAAAGGAGCGAGGCCTCGGCGATAATAGAGAGACTGGGCGGCAAGACCTCATCCTCGGTTTCCAAAAAGACTGCTTATGTGTTGGCCGGCGAGGAGGCAGGCAGCAAGCTGGACAAGGCCAATAAGCTCGGCGTGCGCGTTATCTCGGAGGAGGAATTTGAAGAAATGGTACGGAGGGCAGAGGGATGACAGAGATCGAAAGACTGGCTCGTGAATATGAGGACGAGATAATAAGGATCCGCCATGATCTGCACCGTATACCGGAGCTGTCGTTTAAAGAATACAAAACGGCGTCATATATAAGGCAGCGCCTTGACGCGCTGAGAATACCGTATACAGCAGTATGCGGGACAGGCATCGTGGCTGTGATAAACGGCAGCCGTCCGGGGCGGACTGTGCTTTTGAGGGCAGACATAGACGCCCTGCCGATAGAGGAGGAGAGCGGCGTAGAGTTTTCCTCGGAGCATAAAGGGATGATGCACGCCTGCGGCCATGATATACATGCTGCCTGCCTTCTGGGCGCGGCGATGATACTGTGGCGTATCAAGGACAGGCTGGCGGGGACAGTGAAGCTCGTGTTCCAGCCGGGCGAGGAGGAAGACGGCGGCGCTTTGCCGATGATAGAGGAGGGCATACTTAACGATCCTCCGGTCGATGCGGCCTTTGCCTTGCACGTGGAGCCTTTGGAAAAGTGTGGGAATATCCAGTATAAAAATGGGGCGATAATGGCTTCGCCCGATGATTTTGAGATAATTTTACGCGGCAAGGGCGGTCATGGCGCGTCTCCCCAGACGGCAAAAAATCCTATCAATGGTGCTGCTGCTATTGTGAACGCGCTGGGAATGCTCTCAGCGTCCGCATTTGACCCGATGACGCCGCACGTAATCACGATATGTTCGGTAAATGCGGGGTTCTGCCGCAACGTGATACCGGAGAATGCCGTTATCACCGGCACGGCGCGGACGATAGACCCCCAAACGAGGAAGCGTATAGCGGAGCTGATAAAAGACTGCGCGCAGAAAACGGCCGCTTCGCTGGGGGTCGCGGCCGAGGTCAACTATAACTGGCTCTTCCCGCCGGTGATAAATGACAGGGCGATGAACGAGCGTTTAAAGGAGGCCTGCGGAAAGCTGGATTGCGTCAAGCATATGCGGGAGCTGGAAAAAGCATCTATGGCCGGTGATGATTTCGCTTATTTCGGGGAGAGAGTGCCTTCCTGCTATTTCAAGCTGGGTGTAGGCGGATCGGGGGAAAATTTCCCTATCCATTCTCCGCATTTTTGGGCTGACGAAGCATCGTTTAAGATCGGAGCGGCCGTGCTGGCGCAGCTTGCGGCAGACTTTCTTAAGTTAGCGTAAAGAAAAATATCCGCGTACCTTATAAAACGGGCGCGGATATTTTTTGCCGATTTGCAGAATGGGGAAAATTTGCGAAAGTATAGATTTTTGGCTTGAATATTGGACCGGTATGGTGTATAATAAAGGTAAGTCCACGGGCGGCGGCGCGCCGTCCGCAGCTTTTAAAACAGGGAGGTAAACTCAAATGAAAATTTTGGTAACAGGCGGAGCCGGATATATCGGAAGCCATACCTGCGTGGAGCTTTTGAATGCCGGTCATGAGATCGTAGTATTCGACAATCTGTATAATTCCAGCGAGAAATCTTTGGATGTTGTTCGCCGGATAACAGGCAAGGATTTCCCGTTCTACAAAACGGACATGCTCGACTATGACGGACTTGAGAAAATATTCCAGGAGAACAAAATAGATTCCGTCATCCATTTCGCCGGTCTCAAGGCGGTGGGCGAATCGACACAGATCCCGCTGACCTATTATCACAACAACATTACCGGTACGCTTAATCTCATGCGTCTGATGGAAAAGTACGACGTAAACAATATCGTATTTTCCTCGAGTGCGACCGTTTACGGAATGCCTAAGACAGTGCCCATCACCGAGGATTTCCCGCTGTCCACCACCAATCCCTACGGCTCGACAAAGCTCATGATAGAGATGATAATGAAGGACGCCTATGCGGCCAATCCCAAGCTCAGCATATCGCTCCTGCGTTATTTCAACCCCATAGGCGCACATAAGTGCGGCGATCTCGGGGAGGATCCTAAGGGGATACCCAACAATCTGCTGCCGTATATTGCCCAGGTGGCTGTAGGCAAGCTGGAAAAGCTGAGCGTATTCGGCGACCAGTATCCGACCAAGGACGGCACAGGCGTGCGTGATTATATCCACGTTGTCGACCTGGCGATAGGCCATGTAAAGACGGTGGATAAAAAGACTAATGTCCCCGGCGTACATATATACAATCTGGGAACAGGAAACGGGTATTCGGTATTGGATGTAGTCCATGCCTTTGAAAAGGCCTGCGGCAAGAAAATACCCTACGTTATAGCGCCAAATCGTCCCGGCGATATAGCTGAATGCTACGCCGATCCCACAAAAGCTAAGAATGAGCTGGGTTGGGTCGCCGAGCGCGGCATCGATGAGATGTGCGAGGACAGCTGGAGATGGCAGAGCAAGCATCCCAACGGCTTTAACGAGTAAAGACATTTTCTTTGTGAATAAAAATACCGCCTGTATACCGCGGGCTTTGAACCGCTGGTATACAGGCGTTTTTATTCTACATTTTAAGAAAATTCCCAATAATCGTTTTTCCGTCGGGCGTAAGCGGTGACATTAGGTCAAAATTGAGTGCGAACACATTATCATACTCCTTCGGCTTAGACGCTACGACCTCGCCCTCGGAGGGCTGCTTGAAAGCGCGTATGGCAATGATATCGCCTGCCTCCGACCGCGACATGCAGTCAAGCATGGCCGGGCGGTTTTCATCGGTAAGCGCATAGGGCTTTCCTCTGGCGACCTTTATGACGCTTTCCAGCTCTACATAGACCGGGCTGGTGGCGTCTATAACCGCCCATTCCTGTGCGCCCTCGTCGCAGGATATCTCTGCGACCTCTCCCCCGAAAGCAAGCGCGACAGCCTTGTATCCGTCCAGTATGCCCAAGACCGGCTTGCCGGCGGATACGGCTTTTGATACCGCCTCCGCAGCAGCCTTTGTGCCGGCGGTGACGATCAACTTATCGGCTTCCTCGACAGGGATATCCTCCTTGAGCTGTGCGCCCTGTTCTTCGATAAAGCTGCGGTATTTCTCGTTTCCCAAAAATAAGATCATGAGACCTCTCCTCTCTTCCCCTTTTCGTTTTTATAAAAGCTTAATATTTTGGTGCTTGTTTTTATTATCATTTTCTGCTATAATAATATTATAGTATAAAACCTAAAGAATATCAATAGAAAATTCAAAATTTTTTGAACATTTTACATAAAATTTAAGAAAAGAAAGGATGAAGAGAGCAATGAAAGCTCTGCTTGTTTCAGTGAAAGCTGGTTATGGACATCATTCAGCAGCCAGGGCGGTCATAGAATGCTTTGAAAAGCACGGCGCTGAATGTTCGATGATAGACCTGTTCCAATGCGTCAGCCCGGTGTTGGAGGACGGAGTGCAGGATGGGTATTTATTTTTGACAAAATATATGTCGAGATTATACGGAAAGACATATGACCAGCTGGCGAAAAAGGAAACTCCATATGACAGCCTGTCAGCCATACAGATAGCCAATAAGCTGATTTCCAAAAAGGTGGAAACGATATTCAAGGGCTGCGGCGCAGACGTCATAATCGCCACCCACAGCTTTGCGGCGATGGTTATGACTATCCTTAAGGAACGGGGAATTATTGATTGTCCGGTCTACGGTATAGTGACCGATTTCACGGTGCATCCCCTGTGGGAAAGCAGCCGGCTGGACTATTACGTGACGCCCGATAAGCTCCTTACAAGGCAGATGGAGAAAAAGGGAATCCCGCGTGAAAAGGTGCTGCCGTTGGGGATACCGGTGCGGGGAGTATTCGGCAAGAGGCTGCCGCAGAAGGAGGCGCGTCTGCGGCTGGGGATCGAGGATAAAAGGACTGTACTTATCATGATGGGGTCGATGGGATTCGGCAACATGGCCGGCTTTTTGGAAAGCGTGGACGAGCTGGCGTTGGATTTCCAGGTGCTGTGTGTCTGCGGAAACAATAAGCGTGCCAAAAAGCAGATAGACGCCAAGGAATGGAACAAGACTGTATACAGCTATGATTTTATCGATTATGTCGATCTGCTGATGGACGCGTCAGACGTGCTGATCACCAAGCCCGGCGGCCTTACAACGTCTGAAGCGTTGGCTAAGGGATTGCCGTTGATAATAACCAACCCCATTCCCGGGCAAGAGGGAAGAAATATGGAATTTCTCGTAAACGCGGGAGCGGCCATACAGGTCAGCCGCACATTTGGCGTGGATGAAGCTCTTTATCAGATATTTTATTCCGACTGGCGGCTTGATACCCTTAAGGACAGCGTCCGCCACATAGGAAAACCCAATGCGGCGGAGGATCTATATCAGTTTATTGATAAGCAGCTGTCGGGGATCGAGAGTGATACAGCGGCCATCGAGACCGGGGAAGAGCTTCCCGCATTCTGAAAATATAAGCTTGTAACAGTAAAGCGTCTGGTGTGAGAGACCGGGCGCTTTTTTTGCGCCGTATTTGACGTCCCCTGACAGCGGATGCCCGATATGCGCAAGCTGAGCGCGTATTTGATGCGTCCTCCCGGTAGAAAGCTCTACCTCAACTAGAGAATCTACTCCCAGCTCGCTTATCACCCGGTAGGAGGAAAGGACGTTTTTCGCTCCCGGTACCGGTTTATCAAATACCTTGACCGACTTGTCTCCGCGCAAAAGCCAGCCGGAAAGCGTCCCCGATTTTTCCCGGAAATGCCCCTCGGCCAGGCAGAGGTAAAATTTACCTATTCGCCGCTCGCGGATCAATTCGTTTATCCCTCGCAGGGCGGCGGCGTTTTTAGCGGCGATCACCAGGCCGCCGGTATTGCGGTCGAGACGGTTGGCAAGGGCGGGAGTGAAGCTATTTTCCGATTGCGGGGAATATTCGCCCTTTTTTATCAGATAGGAAAGGACGCGGCCGATCAGCGTATCCTCGGTACCCATGTCGTCGGCATGAACCACAAGTCCGGGCGGCTTGTCCACTATCAGCAGATCCTGATCCTCATAGACTACCGAAAGTGGCCGGTCGGAGGTCTTGGGGGCGGCTTTTGAGAAAAATTCATCCTTGAAATACAGCGTAAGCTCGTCACCCTCGCGAAGGATAACAGAGCCGTCCTTGGCGTGACGGCCGTTTAAGCGCACGCAGTTTTTGCGCAGCCCTTTATATAGCAGGGAACGGGGAAGCGAAGGCATGGATTTGGTGAGGAATTTATCAAGCCTCTGTCCGCTGTCATTTTTTTGTATCAGGATCGTTTTCATAGGGCGCCAGCCTTTCCTTATTTGTATAGATATATAATACCATATACGGTGGAATTTTGCAATACATATTAATAATTGAAAAACGTACTTGAAAAACGTAAAATTTTATTATATAATTAAGGCAGCAGCTATCAAGAGGGATAGAATTGTATCCTTTAAAACAAGTACGGGAGGTAACAGGTATGGAGTTAAACGTAAAACGAGACGGGCTTACGTTAAGGGGCGATATGCTCAAACCAAGCGATACATATGTTGGGCCGGCGGCAGTGATATTCCATGGGCTTATGAGCGATCGTGGAAATCCCAGATATAACATGTTTACATATCTGGCGGACAAACTTGTAGAGAGCGGTATCGCCGTGTTAAAATTTGATTTTAACGGTCACGGCAGCAGTGACGGTGATTTTATCGATATGAATGTATTCAATGAAATACTCGATGCGGCTAAAATAATCGATTATATAAGAGCGCAGGATTGGGTGCGGGATATTTATATAGTTGGTCATTCGCAGGGCGCTCTTGTCGGTGGAATGATAGCCGGTTATTACCGTGAATATATAAAAAAACTGGTAATGCTGGCTCCGGCTGCATCCATTAAGGACGACGCGCTGAATGGCTCGTGCTTTGGAGTGAAATATGACAGCTACAATATACCCGAATATATGCCGATGAAAAATGTTGAGAATAAGGAGTTCAAACTGGGCGGCTTGTACTTCCGTATCGCAAAAACACTGCCTATATATGAGACAACTTCCATGTTCAAAGGGGAAACGCTGATCATCCATGGCAGCGCAGACGAGGCTGTGAGCGTTGAGGGATCAAAACGGTATGCGGAATGTATGGACAATGTGACGCTTAAGATCATAGAGGGAGAGACGCACGGGCTGGATACGATATCCCTTGACAGCGTAATTGCCGATGTGGCAGATTTTTTGATAAGTGACTAACGACAGGATACAATTTACGTTGGTTGTTGTAATTATTTTTGTGGGATGATTGAAAAGTATAAGGAAAGGAAGTAATGCAATGGAAACTTACTTAAATGCTATTGACGAAGTTATAAAAAATGGCAAATACAAGGATGATTGGCGTTCCCTTTATCAATACGAGGTTCCGGAATGGTACAAAAAAGCGCGATTCGGGATATTCATACATTGGGGCATATATTCCGTTCCCGCGTATGACAGCGAGTGGTACGCAAGAAATATGTATATACAAGGGAGCAAAGCATATGAGCATCATGTAAAGGTATACGGTGAACAAAAGGATTTCGGATACAAGGATTTTATTCCGCTCTTTAAGGCGGAGAAATTTGATCCGGCCGAGTGGGCGGAGCTGTTTAAAAAAGCGGGAGCGCAGTATGTGATGCCGGTGGCCGAGCATCATGATGGCTTCCAAATGTATGATAGCGATATATCGGAATGGAACGCAAAGAAAATGGGGCCGTGCCGTGACGTTTTGGGCGAGATATTCGAGGAATGCCGCGCGCGGGATATTGTATGCTGTGCTTCGAGCCATAGGGTCGAGCATTGGTTTTTCATGGGGCACGGAAAAGAATTTGAATCTGATATAAAGGAGCCGCTAAAACGCGGGGATCTGTACTGGCCATCGATGCCTGAGCCGGATCATATGGATATAAATTCGGAGCCTGCGCCAACGAAAGAATTTCTTGACGACTGGCTTGTGCGCTGCTGCGAGATAGTGGATAAGTACAGACCGAGGAGCATATATTTCGATTGGTGGATAGTACATAGTGCTCTAAAGCCGTATTTGAAAAAATTTGCCGCTTATTATTATAACAGGGCTGAGGAATGGGGAGAAGGCGTTGTTATAAATTATAAGCTGGACGCGTTTCCTTTCGGGACAGCGGTGCTTGATATTGAGCGCGGTCAATTTGCGGACGCCAAGCCTTTTATATGGCAGACCGATACGGCTGTCGCTCTGAATTCGTGGGGATACACCGAAAACAATAAATATAAACGGACGTCACAGCTCGTTTGCGATCTTGTTGATATCGTAAGCAAAAACGGCCGGCTTCTGTTGAACATCGGGCCGAAGGCGGACGGAACTATCCCTGAGGATGACAGGCGGATACTTCTGGAGATCGGAGAATGGCTGAAGATAAACGGCGAAGCGATATATGATTCCCGGCCGTGGAAAATAGCGTCAGAAGGGCCGGCTGTTATGCGCGACGGTGATTTTGCAGACGCTGAGGAGAAGATATTCACAAGCGAGGATTTCCGTTTTATGGTGAAGGATTCAAGCGTTTACGCCGTTTGCATGAATATGAAGGATCGCGATGAGGTATTGATAAAGGCGTTTGCCGATAGGACAGGGAAACATGCGGCATTCTTTGCCGACAATATACGTTCGGTAAAACGTCTTGGCTCTGACACAGCGCCGGAATGGGAGCGTACCGGGAGCGGACTCCGGATAAGGACAGAGGCTGTACGGACGGATATGCCGGTGGTGTTCAGGATAGACACTGAATGAGAAGGCGGCGCAGAAAACACCGTGGTTTTGCGGAAGGTAAATAGGCCGGGATATATGAATGGTCGGGGAGTAAATGTTTGGTGAAAAAGAATAGCTGCCGGTTAGCGGTTATGACCGTTGACCGGCAGCTTTTTTTCAGATCAAATGCTCTGAACCGTTTTTAACTTATTTGTTGTCAAAAAGCGGCCTTTTTGTATATGTCGTATGCAGAAGCTCGTGCGCCTTGTGAGAACCGGGAGTTTCCAGATAATCTCTGTACAAGAGCTTGATATCGGGATTTTCGTGGCTCTTTCTGACAGAGGAATTGGCGTCCTCGCTGTAAAGAGCCTTTGCCCGCTCGGCTTTCACGTCAACGTCCATCCAGGTCTTGGCGGAGCATATCGGCTGTCCGCCGCCGGTAACGCAGCCGCCTGGACAGGCCATTATCTCGATGAAATCATACTCAGCTTCGCCGGAACGTATGGAATTTAACAGCCGTCTGGCATTGCCCAAGCCGTGAGCGACTGCGGCGCGTACGGTCATATCACCTATCTGTACATTGGCTGTCTTTATGCCGTCAGTACCTCTTACGGCGTGATACTCAACGTTTTCCAGCGATTGGCCGCTAACTATCTCGGAGACCGTTCTTAACGCCGCCTCCATAACGCCGCCGGTCGCGCCAAAGATAACGCCTGCGCCGGACGCTCTTTCAAACGGCTGATCGAAATCCTCGTTGGGCAGCTCGGTGAAGTTAATGCCGTTCTCCTTTATCATGCGCGCCAGCTCGCGGGTGGAGATGACGATATCCACATCCCGCAAACCGTTTGAATTAAGCTCCGGCCGCCCGGCCTCGAATTTCTTGGCCACGCAGGGCATTACCGATACGACAACGATACTGTCGGGATCTATATCATTTTTCTCAGCGTAATATGATTTCAATATTGCGCCGAACATCTCATGCGGCGATTTGCAGCTTGAGAGGTTGTCGAGAAAATCAGGGAAGTTGTGCTCGCAGAATTTTATCCAGCCGGGGCTGCAGGAGGTTATCATCGGCAGCTTGCCGCCTTTTTTTATACGCTCCAAAAGCTCCGTGCCCTCTTCCATTATCGTAAGGTCTGCGCCGGTATCGGTGTCGAATACCCTGTCGAAGCCCATGCGTCTAAGAGCGGCGGCCATCTTACCGGTGACCGGAGTGCCCATCGGGTAACCGAACTCTTCGCCGAGGGCGGCTCTTACGGCAGGAGCCGTCTGTACTATCACGTACTTGTGCGGATCGGCTATCGCCTCCCATACCTCGTCGGTGTTGTCGCGCTCGCGCAGAGCGCCTACGGGACAAGCGGCTATGCATTGGCCGCAGTTTACGCAGGAAGTCTCCGCCAAAGGCTTGTCAAATGCGCAGGCTACCTTGGTGGAAAAGCCTCGCTCCATCGTATCGATAGCGCCTACCGTCTGGATGTTTTTGCAGACGTTTACACAGCGGCGGCAGAGTATGCACTTGTTGTCGTCGCGGATTATCGACGGCGACAGATCGTCTATCTCAAAATGGTTCTGTACTCCCTCGAACGGTATCTCATCGATACCCAGATCCTCGCAAAGTTTTTGCAGCTCGCAGTTGCGGCTGCGGACGCAGGTGAGACATTTGCGGTCGTGGCTTGAGAGGATAAGCTCCAGCGTAGCTTTCCTGGCGGCCTTTACCTTCGGAGAATGCGTAAGCACCTCAAGACCCTCGGATACCGGATATATGCAGGCGGCCTGCAAGCTCCTGGCTCCCTTTACCTCCACCACGCACATGCGGCAGGCGCCGATCTGGCATACATCCTTAAGGTAGCAAAGAGTGGGTATGTCGATGCCGGCCTGTCTGGCTGCTTCCAAAACGGTATATTCTTCGGGAACGGTTATCTCCCGGTGATTTATTTTCAGCGTTACCATTAAACCTTTCCTCCCTTATTTGTGTATTGCCTTAAACGGGCATTTGGTGATACATACGCCGCACTTGATGCACTTGTCGGGATCGATCGTAAACGGCGACTTTATCTCTCCGCTTATCGCTTCTACCGGGCAGTTCTTTGCACAGATGCTGCATCCCTTACATTTGTTGGGGTCGATCTCGTAGTGCGAAAGCGCCTTACAGACTCCGGCCGGACATTTCTTGTCTCTAACGTGGGCTATGTATTCATCGCGGAAATAACGCAGCGTGCTGAGGACGGGATTGGGCGCGGTCTGTCCCAGTCCGCACAATGCCGAAGCCTTTATGCTGTTGCAAAGCTCCTCTAAACGATCCAGATCCTCCATTGTGCCCTGACCTTCGGTTATCTTTGTCAATATTTCCAGCATTCTGCGCGTGCCTATTCGGCAGGGGGCGCATTTTCCGCAGGATTCGTCAACAGTAAATTCGAGGAAAAACTTGGCTATATCCACCATACAGTTGTCCTCGTCCATAACGATAAGACCGCCCGAACCCATCATTGAACCGATAGCGGTCAGCGAATCGTAGTCGATGGGCGTATTTATAAGAGAGGCCGGTATACAGCCGCCGGAAGGTCCGCCGGTCTGAGCAGCCTTGAATTTCTTGCCGCCGGGGATGCCGCCGCCTATGTCCTCTACTATCTCGCGGAGCGTGGTGCCCATAGGCACTTCCACGAGACCGGTGTTGTTTATCTTGCCGCCGAGAGCGAACACCTTGGTGCCCTTGGACTTTTCTGTGCCCAGCTTTGCATACCATGCTCCGCCCTTGGAAAGGATTATCGGTATGTTTGCATAGGTCTCTACGTTATTAAGAAGAGTCGGTTTGCCCCATAGACCCTTTACGGCCGGGAACGGCGGACGGCAGCGCGGCTCTCCGCGGTGACCCTCGATAGAAGTCATCAGAGCCGTTTCCTCTCCGCAGACGAAAGCTCCCGCACCCAGGCGTATCTCCAGATCAAACGAGAAGTCGGTGCCCAGTATATTTTCGCCCAAAAGGCCGTAATCCCTGGCCCGGGCTATCGCTATCTTAAGCCGCTCCACCGCTATCGGATATTCGGCGCGGATGTAAACGTAGCCCATATCGGCACCTACTGTGTAGGCTGCGATAGACATTGCTTCAATAACGGAATGGGGATCGCCCTCAAGGATCGAACGATCCATAAATGCGCCGGGGTCACCCTCATCGGCGTTGCAGCAGACATATTTCTGCTCGCCCTCGGCAGCGCGGGTGAAATTCCACTTCATCCAGGTAGGGAAACCGCCGCCGCCGCGGCCGCGAAGACCGCTCGTCTTAAGCTCGTTTATAACGTCGTCCGGCGTCATTTCGGTAAGAACCTTGGTAAGCGCCTTATAGCCGCCTGCAGCTATGTATTCGTCTATATTTTCCGGGTCGATAACGCCGGCGTTGCGAAGAGCGATCCTGCGCTGCTTTTTGTAAAAGCCGGTGTCGGAAAGGCTCTTTATATCTCCGTTTTCATGCACGGTCTCCTGATACAAAAGCCTTGTTACCATACGTCCCTTTAAGATGTGTTCCTCTACTATCTCTTTTATATCCTCCGGTTTTACCATGCTGTAGAAAGCTCCGGCCGGATATACAATCATTATCGGCCCCAGTGCGCACAGGCCAAAGCAGCCCGTCTTTATTACCTTTATCTCGTCCTGAAGTCCGTGTGCTTCAAGCTGCTTATGAAGCTCGTCTACGATCTTCTGGCAGCCTGAGGAGGTGCAGCCCGTTCCGCCGCAGCACAATACCTGCCCTGTGATTGTTCCCATAGCTATACTCCCTTCGTGTTGGTCTTATATCGCATATTCTTCGACTATCTGTCCGCCGATCAAATGCTTTTCCACTATCTCTACCGCTTTTTCCGGTGTAAGATGGACGTAAGTCGTGCTTTCCCCGTCCTTGGTCACAACGGCCACCGGCTCCATGGAGCACAGCCCCATACAGCCTGACTGTTTTACCATAACATCATCGAGCTTATCAGAATAGACCTCAGATACGAAAGCCTTCAAGACCTCGCGGGCGCCGGATTCGATCCCGCATTCTCCCATGCTGACCATTACCACCGGCCCTCTGTGCGGCTTGCGCATAGCGATGATATGACGCTGGGATCTTCTTATCTGTTCAAGCTCTTCTATAGTTTTCTTCATAGCAAACACTCCTTACTGATATTTCTTGAGAATGTCCTCGACGTCGTCCGGCGTCAGTCTGCCGTATACATCGTCATTTATGGTAATTACCGGCGCCAGGCCGCAGGCTCCGATGCAGCGCGTGGCATCGATGGAAAACCTGCCGTCGGGAGTGCATTCTCCGACGTCTATGCCTAAAAGCTCCTTGACCTTCTCCAATATCTCGCCCGATCCCTTAACGTAGCAGGCCGTACCCAGACAGACGCCTATTTTGTATTCGCCCTTCGGATACAGGGAAAACTGCGTGTAGAACGTAACTATCCCGTAAACCTCCGCCAGCGGTACGCCGAGCTTTTCGGCGATCATCTTCTGCACCTCTTCGGGAAGATAGCCGTATATCTCCTGCGCCTCGTGCAGCACAGGAATGACCGCCCCGTCCTGATCTTTGTGAGCGTCGATGACTGCCAGAAGCTTTTGTTCCTGCTCCGGAGTTCCGCGGAACGGCACAGTGTTGTGTTTCATAGCTTGCAAACCTCCTGTTATTTTATGCATGTTATATTCACATCTTTTTTATTATGTCATTTTTTTCGCCGACCGTCTATAGATTTTCGGCTTTGTTTACATTTCAAATTAGCTAAATTTTTCGGGATTTTTTGTGCAGATTAACCATAGATACTGTTTTGTTTTTCCTGTTTTTGTCGTTTATATATGTCATTTACTCTAAAAGTTGCACTGGGAATATGAAAATACCGCCTATATTGAGGCTGATATCAAACCTTGCTTGATATAGGCGGTATCGGGTATTTAGCTGTTGCTTCAGTTAGTTATGTAAATTTTTGTGTACAGTGGCACAGTGTTTATCAGCCAGTCGAGTTTATCCGGGCGCAGCCGCACGCAGCCGTGGGAAATGGCCACGCCGACGCGGCCGTCGTAGTCGGTGCCGTCATAGCGCAGGAGCGTGGAATGTATCGCATAACCGCCGTTAAAGCGCATTATCGGCCCGCAATAGTAGTTGGAATACCGCCAGGCAGTTTCGCGCGAATAGTAGCGGTATTCGCCGGTGCAGGTGGGAGTGGAAGGCTTGCCGATGGCACAGGGGAAGGAATTTATCAATACCCATTCGCCTTTGGAGCCCTGGTATACTCTTACCAGGTATTCCGACTTGGATATCCATATCAGATAGTCCGTCTGGCTGGCGATACCGCGCCGGTTTACGGTATTGGCTGTCTCTCCCTGAGAGGCGATAAGGGCGGCTATCCTGGCGGCCTCCTCGACCTCCCGCGCTATCGGGGAGTAGCTGACGTTGATGTCATATGTATCATCATCGGGAGTGTATACGGTTATTTCACAGCCGAAGCCCTCGGCCATATCACGCAGCGGCACGAATATAGCCCCTGCATCAAGGATCATCGTGTTCTGGGGCATTGTGTATTCAGTGCCGTTATGTACTATCGCAGGATAGCCGACAGTGAACACTTCCTTATAATCGCCGATGCTTACCTCCACCGACTGCGTATCCTCCCAGTAGGTATTGTTGACAACACCTATCGCATCAGCCATGCCTATCACCGGCACCATGGTGGTCCCGTTTATGAGCCGTGCTCCCGGGTCAAGGGGAACGGGTTCGCCGTCAACAAAGATATTTACTTTTTTTTCGCAATAGGGAACGGCGTCCATCCAGAAATCGTCTATGACCGCTCCGTCAGCCGTTTCCTCGCTCTGCAGGAAAACAACGTCCCCTACAGGGGCTATGCGCCAGTTGTAGTCGAGATTTTTCAGTCCGCCCGCCAGCCGCAGTTGGAAGCATTCCCCGGCCTCGTAGCCGGGCGTAGAAAATTCCACAACGGTGTTTTCGGTATAGCGATCCACTGTAAATTCTGCCGTATCGATAAGAGTTGCCCCATCGGAGGCGTACAGCTCAAGCGTGGCTGTATTGTCGAGAATTATCCCCGTAGGCAGCAGCCTTAGGTATACGGTGACCGTATCGACAGAGGCTGCCGAAGCCGCCGCGGACAGGATCAGCATCAGTACGAAGGCAAAAGATATCCCAAATAGTTTTTTCATAGGAAAACCCCCTTTGTTATTGCTTATATATTAAATATAGCAGAACAAAGAGGGTTTGTCAACTGAATTTTTCGTCGAATTATACAAAAAAACGGTTTTTATTCTTCTGTCATAAATACGCTTGCCAGAGCTATCCAAGCTTCACGGTTTTTAAGCCATATCAGCTGCAGCTCGTCAAGCGAGACAGGAGCCGCTCCATCGCCTATACGCACGATTATCCCCGGAATGCCCTCGTGGAAGGTGGACCAGTTCGTAAAGCTGCCGGCCACTATTTCATCATCCGGTTCGGAGGTCACGTCATAGACCATGAGGTTTGCCAGGGCTATTGCCATCTGCGCCGCATCGAGCGAGGACGCTATATCCGGGTCATAGCGCAGTACGATATCAGAGCCGGTTGTGTAGTAGCACATGGAGCCGATAAAATTATATTGCTCAAGAAGCTGCTTTATTGCCGCGGTCTCGGGAGCGTCGCTGTCCCCGGCATAGCCGGTAGAGGAAGGATGGTCGATTATCTCAGATCCTTCTTCACGGCGGTCGAAGTTATGATAGAGATCCACCCCGTCAAAATTTGCGCCCCAGGTCTTGAAATAGCTGTTCTCAAGCGCGGAGGTGCGGCCGGAAAGCCGGTCCTGACGGTATATTTCCCGCAGACGCTCGCTTTCGGCTTCATCATCTATGCCGTCTATGCCGCCCTGGGATATCATTACCCCATCGGGGTTTAGCATTGGCACGATATGGAAAGCAATGTTGTCAAAAACATCGCTATAGTTTATGTCGTTGAAAAATCCCGTGTCGTAGTATTCAAGATAATATTCCAGCTGCTTCATCAAAAGCAGCGTGCCCATATATTCGGCGCCGCGCACTCCCGACATAAGGAGGATATGGCGGTCGGCGTCCTTGTTCCCGACAATGATGTCATAGACCTTGTTTCCGCCCGGGGTGTCGGTAAGGGAGGAGTATGACATATGGGAGCCGTATTTCTCCTCTAGCTGCGACAGATCGCCCTCAAATTCAGTGAAGGTGTAATTGGCGCTGTTCGTATCCACTATTGTAAGATCGGAAAGTGAATAGGAAAAGGCGGATTTGAGCGTGTAGGCCGGCAGATACCCTTCTATTGTAGAGCCTATCAGGCGTACCTTGAAATATCCATCGGTTATCTCGTTCATAAATTCCACAATGGAGCCGGAGGAGATCTTCGCCAGCTCCGCCCCGTCCGTCTCCGAGGGCTTATCGAGCAGGGAAGCCTGCCCCTCGGTAATGACTGTGTATTTTTCGTAGACCGGTTCCTCGGTAGCCTGGGGGATCTCCATGTTTTCGTATTTTTCTATAACCCCGTTGAGATATTCTTGCTGTTCCCTATTATGGGATAGCCGGGCGATGATGCCGGCTGCTGCTATCACGATGAGTACCGCTGCCGGAATAATGAACAAAAGCAGCTTTTTCTTCACTGGCATTCACTCCTTTATATAAACACGTTCTGTAGATAAGCATTGTCCGCTGTTTTCGTCTATCTCAAAATAGCAGCCGCAAAGCTGGCCGCGTCCGTCTGCCACCTCAAACCGCTGAGGTATCCCGGTGATGAAACGGTCAACTATCGTCTGCCTGTCCTGACCGAGCACCGAATATATCGCCCCCGTCATGCCGAGGTCGGATATAAAACCGGTCCCCTTGGGGAGCACGCAGTCATCGGCCGTCTGCACGTGGGTATGGGTGCCGAATACCGCCGATACCCGTCCGTTCAAGTGCCAGCCCATGGCTCCCTTTTCGCTTGTGGCTTCAGCGTGAAAGTCCACAATGAGGATATTTGTTTTCTCCTTAAGATCCTTGATCGCGCGATCGGCAGCGTCGAACGGGGAGTCGGCCGGGTTCATGAAAGTCCTGCCGATAAGGTTTATGACCCCTACTAAAACGCCGTTTTTTGCCTTTACCGTCGTATATCCCTGGCCGGGCGAGCGGGGAGAGAAATTGGCCGGGCGTATTATCTGCCAGTGATGCTCAAGCAGGGAGAATATGTCCTTGCAGCCCCAGGCATGGTTGCCGAGGGTGACAACGTCTGCGCCGGCGTCGGTCAGCTCCTCGAAGGAGCTTCGGGTGAGCCCGCGTCCATGGGAGGCGTTCTCGCCGTTTACTATTACCAGCTCTGCTGTTTTTTTGAGTTCCGGGAGGAATTTGTGGAGCATTTCGCGTCCGGTGCGCCCGACAACGTCGCCTATACATAAAATTCTCATATTATTTACTCCGTTGATAAATAGAAAAAGGGTCGCAGCAGGAAGGGTAGAAGCCGAAGCGCAGTCCCCGGCACATACGTCTTTAGCACGTAAACGCGGGGGAAGTGCGTTTCTCAACCTGTTGCAGCCCTTGATTTCTTTTGGTTATTTGGCTATGATGGCATACAGTTTACTTTGCATAATCTATAGCGCGTGTCTCCCTTATCAGGCTTACCTTGATCTGCCCGGGATATTCAAGTTCGCTTTCTATGCGTTTTACGATATCCTTGGCGATAAGGATCATTCCCGCGTCGTTGACAACCTCGGGCTTGACCATGATGCGGATCTCGCGTCCGGCCTGGATAGCGTAGGATTTTTCCACGCCGTCAAAGCTGTCGGCGATCTCCTCGAGCTTTTGCAGACGTTTTATATACGTCTCAAGATTTTCACGCCTTGCACCCGGCCTTGCGGCAGAGATAGCGTCGGCGGCCTGAACGAGCGATGCGATTATCGTTGATGCCTCAACGTCACCGTGATGTGCCATGATAGCGTGGATTATCTCCTTGTTCTCATGATACTTCTTGGCGATATCTGCGCCTATCGTGACATGGGATCCCTCGACCTCGTGGTCGACGGCCTTGCCGATATCATGCAGTAGACCTGCCCGCTTTGTTAAGTTGATGTCAACACCCAGCTCCCCTGCCATAACGCCCGCCAAATGTGCAACCTCGACAGAGTGCTGCAAAACGTTCTGGCCGTAGCTGGTTCTGAATCTCAATTTTCCAAGCAGTTTTATAAGCTCGGGATGCAGTCCGTGGACTCCGGTCTCAAAAGCGGCGTTCTCGCCATCCTGCTTTATTGCGGCGTCAACTTCCTTTTTGGCCTTTTCGACGGTCTCCTCAATGCGTGCCGGATGTATGCGTCCGTCCACGATGAGCTTTTCCAGCGCGACTCTGGCCACCTCGCGGCGGATGGGGTCGAAGCTGGAAACGATTACTGCCTCGGGAGTATCGTCGATTATCAGATCTACGCCGGTAAGCGTTTCCAGCGTCCTGATATTGCGACCCTCACGGCCGATTATGCGTCCCTTCATTTCATCGCTTGGTAGATTTACCACGGAAACTGTCGTCTCGGCAACGTGATCGGCCGCCACCTTCTGGATGGAGGAGGCAACGATGTTCTTTGCCGTGCGTTCAGCGTTTTCCTTGGCCTGCTGCTCTATTTCTTTGACCATTAAAGCTGCGTCGTGCCTGGCCTGCGATTCGATATCCTTTATGAGGATAGACTTAGCCTCGTCCCTTGTAAGACCTGATATCTCCTCCAGCTTGTCAAGCTGCTGCTGCTTTATTTCTTCAATTTCTGTTTCCTTTGCTTCTATACCTTTGATCTTCTGATCCATGGTATGATTTTTTTTGTCGAGAGTTTCGTTCTTGCGGTCGAGATTCTCCTCTTTCTGGTTGAGCCTGCGCTCCTGACGGTTAAGCTCGTTGCGGCGGTCTTTGACCTCCTTGTCGAAATCGTTGCGCAGCTTCTGATTCTCTTCCTTGGCCTCAAGCATCAGCTCGCGTTTTTTGGCTTCGCCGTCCTTTTCAGCCTGGGCGACGATGGCCTTAGCCTTTTCTTCCGCAGAACCAAACTCGGCTTCCGCGATCTTCTTCCTGTATGAAATGCCCATGATGAACGAAAGAGCGTTCAATGCCAGGAATATCACCGCGATGATCAGTAAAATAATATCTAATGTATCTATTGTTAAGCACCCCCTTGAAAATTATTCGCTCCCGCCGCTTTTTTACAGCGGAGGCGTTGTCGGAAATTTTTCCTCAAGACCTGCTTCTTTCAGGGTGCGTGCTTAAAAAGGCAGCTGTCTGGCCCGAAAGCCCGGCTGCGCCGCAGGCTGGCGCGCGGACGTTTTGTAACCTAAAACCAACGGCCTTCTCAAGACGGATCCCCTCAAGAGGAATTGATTTTTGATTACATTATGATAATTCTTCGCCTACAGAAATTTTACTGTCTTTAAAGAAATGTTAAGCATACTATTACATTTTAGACCAAAAATGCCGTTCTGTCAAGAGGATTTTGTGTAAAACTTTCAAAAATATTAAAAAATAGTTAAAACCTGTCGATTTGCACAAAAAGATTTTTAAAATTTCGGCGATTATGGTCTTTACTAACAAAATATTTTGTGATATAATATGCTATGGAATTATGTTTTTTAATGACTGTAACAGGCAATGATTTTGCTTCATTTATGGAAGAGATAGTTGCAGGAAGGAGTATTTATGGATGAGAAAAAGGACATGGTCCATGTAAACTGCGTGGGAATAACCGATTTTCAGACCTACCTTTTTAATACCGGCAAAAATTACCAGGCCTATAAAATGCTCGGCGCCAGATTTGTAACGCATGAAGGCGTAAGCGGTTGGCGGTTCGCGGTTTGGGCCCCCAATGCTAAAAAAGTGTGGGCGGTAGGAGATTTTTCGGGCTGGGACAATCTAAATCACCCGTTGGTGAAGATCGAGGACACAGGTATATGGTATGGTTTTTACACCGACGTATCCGAGGGACAGCTTTATAAGTATGCTATCCTCGGATGCGACGGGGAGATGTATTACAAGGCCGACCCTTATGCTATAGAGGGAGAGCTGCGCCCGGGGACGGCATCGGTGATAAAGAAATTCGATGGCTATAAGTGGAAGGATAAGCACTGGATAAGCCGTCGGCAGAAGATAAATTATTACGAAAGCCCTATGAACATATACGAGGTGCACGCAGGCTCCTGGAGGATACACGAGGACGGTTCATTCTACACATATCAGGAGCTGGCAGACGAGCTGATCCCCTATGTGAACGATATGGGCTATACGCATATCGAGCTGATGCCGCTGATGGAGTACCCGTTTGACGCTTCCTGGGGATACCAGGTGACGGGATATTTTGCCGCGACTACCAGGTACGGTACGGGCGCGCAACTGAAATATTTTATAGACAAGTGTCATAGTCATAATATAGGGGTGATAATGGACTGGGTGCCGGCGCATTTTCCGCGGGACGCTCACGGCCTGCGTATGTTTGATGGCAGCCCCTGCTATGAGTATGGCGATCCTAAAAAGGGCGAGCATAAGGATTGGGGGACGATGGTGTTCGACTATGGCCGCGATGAGGTCATTTCTTTCCTTATGAGTTCAGCGTATTTCTGGGCGGAGGAGTATCACGTGGACGGCCTGCGGGTGGACGCGGTATCCTCAATGCTCTATCTTGACTATTCGCGTAAGGACGGTGAATGGGTCGCCAACAAATACGGCGGAAACGGGAATCTGGAGGCGATAGAGTTTATCAAGAACCTCAACGATATGATGCGCCAGGAATTTCCCAATTTCCTTATGATAGCTGAGGAATCGACCGCTTGGCCGAAGGTGACGGCGCCAACGCAGTATGACGGATTGGGATTCTTCATGAAATGGAACATGGGCTGGATGAACGATACGCTGCGTTATATGAGCATGGATTCATATTTCCGCGGCTCCAACCACAGTCTCTTGACATTCGTCATGATGTATGCCTATTCGGAGATATACGTGCTGCCGCTTTCCCACGATGAGGTCGTGCACGGAAAGAAGTCGCTGATAGATAAGATGTTCGGCAGTTATGAACAGAAATTTGACCAGTATAAGACGCTTTTGGCGTTTTATATGACAATACCCGGGAAAAAGCTGTTATTTATGGGGGGTGAATTTGGGCAGTTCCTGGAATGGCGGTTTGACGACCAGCTGGAATGGAACTTATTGGAACAAGACAACCACAAGAAGCTGAAGAGGTACGTCAAGGAATTGAACCATTTCTATCTGGACAATCCGGAAATGTGGCATGAGGATCATAACATGGCCGGATTCGTGTGGATAAACGGCGGCGATACGAAGAACTCTGTTATCAGCTATATGAGATGTACAAAGGAAATGGAAAAGTACATTATCGTGGTAGCCAATTTTGCGCCGATAGATCACGAAAAGTATGTTATCGGCGTACCGGAGGAGGGCGCCTATGAGGTAGTATTCCACTCCAACGGCACCAAATACGGCGGCACGAGAAGAAAAACCGTAAAAACGTATAAGACAAAGCCGCATCCGGAGAGCGGGTTCCGCAACAGCATTGAGCTGCAGGTGGACGCTTATTCGGCAATGTACTTGAGGAAAAAGGAACCGGAAAAAGAAGAGAGAACAACGAAAACAAAGTAGGAGATGATATCATGAGATCAAAAGATTGTGTAGCGATGATACTTGCGGGAGGCCAGGGAAGCAGGCTGGGAGCATTGACGAAAAATGTGGCAAAGCCGGCAGTTCCTTTCGGCGGCAAGTACAGGATAATCGATTTTCCGCTGTCGAACTGTGTCCACTCAGGCATAGATACCGTAGGTGTTCTGACGCAGTATCAGCCGTTGGAGCTTAACACCTATATCGGAAACGGCAACCCCTGGGATCTTGACAGGAGCCACGGCGGAGCTTATGTGCTGCCCCCGTATCAGAGCGCCAAGGCCGGCGAGTGGTACAAGGGAACAGCTAATGCCATCTATCAGAACATGAGCTTTATGGACGGCTTCAACCCTAAAAATGTGCTGATACTGTCCGGCGACCATATATATAAGATGCACTACGGCGAGATGCTGAGGGTGCATAAGCAGACGGATGCGGCGATCACGATCGCTGTTATGCCTGTGCCCTGGGAAGAGGCCAGCCGTTTCGGTATAATGAATGTGGACGATCCCGAGGCGTCGTTTGCTAATATCGTGGAATTTGAGGAAAAGCCCAAGGAGCCCAAGAGCAATCTTGCCTCGATGGGTATATACATATTCAAGTATGATGTGCTGAAGCGTTATCTGACAGAGGATGAGAATGATCCTACCTCCTCCAACGACTTCGGCAAGAATATAATCCCCAAGATGCTTGCCAACGGTGAGAAGATGGTCAGCTGGAGATTTGAGGATTATTGGAAAGACGTGGGAACGATATATTCCCTTTGGGAGGCAAACATGGATCTTATCGACACTCCTCCCAAGTTCAACCTGAATGACAGAAAGTGGAGCATTTACTCGAGGAACATGGCGCTTGCCCCGCATTATGTGGGCAGAGAGGCCAAGATCTCCAATTCGACAGTTACCGAGGGCTGCACGATCTGCGGCGTTGTTGAACATTCGGTGATATTCGGCGGAGTATCCATCGGCGAAGGCAGCCGCGTTGTTGATTCTGTTGTTATGCCCGGAGCAAAGATCGGGAAGAATGTTACAATAGAGAAGGCAGTTATAGGAAGCGAAGCCGTTATCGGCGACGAAGCGCAGATAGGAACCTTTGACGCCGATCCTGCGAACAACGTTTACGCCTCCGATAAGTGCACTCACGGCATAGTGCTGGTTGAGGGCGGCGCAGTTATCGGCGAAAAGATCGGGATCGCGCGCGGTTCGATGGTAGAAGCTGCTGAATAAGAGAAGGGAGACTGAAGCAATGAGAGATACAATGGGAATTATTTTAACAAGTGAAGAAAGGATACCGCCTATCACCGATATAAGAGCGGTAGCCGCTCTTCCGATCGCGGGCAGATATAGGATAATCGATTTTGTACTGTCGAACATGGCCAACGCCGGGATCACGAATATAGGTGTGGCGACAGAGACGAATTATTCATCACTGATGGATCATATCCGTTCCGGAAAACCGTGGGATCTTGACAGAAAGAACCAGGGTCTCAATATCCTGCCGCCGAACCTGGAGAATGTTTCCTACGGCGTTATCAAGGGTAATATAGATATGCTGGCCGGCATATCTGATTATATCCACAGAAGCCATCAGACGTACGTTATCCTTTGCATAGGCAACAGCCTCTGCAATATAGATTTCGAGGCTGTGGTGCAGAACCATAAGGATACCCAGGCCGATATTACCGCGATATACAAGGATATGTCGGGCATACCGGAGACCGATCTGTCGCGATTCACGCTTATAGAGACCGATGATGACAACAAGGTCACCGATATCGAAGTGCAGCCCTATTATCCCAAGAGCGCGAAGGCCGCCATGGACGTTTACGTTATGGAAAAGGCGCTTCTGGAGAGCATCGTGGACGAGTGCAGCGCCAGAGGAGATCATGATTTTATCAAGGACGCCCTTGTAAAGAAAATGGATGGTCTGAGGATATACGGCTACGAATACACAGGCTATATGGATAAAATTGACTCCTTGAAGTCATACTATAAAAACAACATGATATTCTTAAACGGCGATATAAGAGCGGAGCTGTTTAATCCGCAGAATCCCATCTATACTAAGACGAAGGATCAGTCGCCGACAAGATACGGAGAGGGAGCGGTTGTTGAAAACAGCTTTATCTCCGATGGCTGCAATATAGAGGGCACGGTCGTAAACTGCGTGCTTTCGCGCGGAGTAAAGGTAAATAAGGGAGCTGTTATAAAGAACTCCATCATCATGCAGGATTCAGTGATCGAGGAGAACGTAGAGCTTGACCATGTAATATTCGATAAGGAAGTTTATATTACCAAGGGCAGGAAGCTCATCGGTCAGGAGAGCTATCCGCTGGCAATAGCCAAGGGGACTCGTATATAACATTTTACCGCAAAGAGGTATCCGCGCTTTTTGGGCGCGGACACTTCTGCGGTATGCGGCAAAAATTTTGCTGACCGATAAAGCTGCCTGTTCACAGTTGTCATATTTTTGTGATATACTTGCGACTGGCTGAGGGCAAATATATATGATTTTTGGTAAAAAGACAGAAATTTGTAAAATCTTGATGAAAAATTTGACAAACGGTCGAATATGATTTAAAATATATAGGGTTGACTGTGTTGTCGTTATGTGAAAGGACATGATCCGTATGAAAGTTTTGTTTGCAACCTCAGAGGCGGCGCCGTTTGTTAAAACGGGCGGTCTGGGCGATGTTGCCGGTTCGCTTCCGGCCGCACTGCGTGAAAAGGACGTGGACGCCAGGGTAATATTGCCTCTGTACAGGTGCATCCCGCAGCACTTTAAAGAGAAGATGACATATCTTTTCCACATCTATATCGACATGGCGTGGAGAAAGCAGTATTGCGGCGTATTCCAGATGGAATACAATGGCTGCATATACTATTTCCTTGATAATGAATTTTACTTCAACGGAGATACTCCGTATAGCTACATCCATCTGGACTGCGAGAAGTTTATATTCTTTTCCAAGGCGCTTTTGTCGGTACTGCCGTCGCTCAACTTCCGCCCGGACGTTATACACTGCAATGACTGGCAGACAGGTCCGGTGCCGGTATTCCTTGATACGTTCCTTGACAATCCGTTCTACCGCGGCATAAAAACCGTTATGACGGTACATAACCTTAAGTTCCAGGGAAGATGGGATCTTAAGGGGATAAAGGACGCTATGGGTATAAGCGACTATTATTTCACATCCGATAAGCTGGAATACTACCGGGACGCAAACCTTTTAAAGGGCGGCCTTGTATATGCCAACAAAATAACTACGGTAAGCTCCACCTATGCGTGGGAGATAACCACGCCGGAGTACGGCGAGGGGCTTGACAAGCTGCTTGCCGCCAGGAGAAACGATCTTTCGGGTATTGTAAACGGTATTTCCTACACAGACTGGAATCCGGAAACAGACGATATGATCTATGCTAAGTATTCTCTTAAAGATGTAAATGAGAAGAAACGCGAGAACAAGATGGCTCTGCAAAGGGATCTCGGTCTGCCGGAGGATCCGGATACGATGATGATAGGAGTCGTTTCCCGTCTTACCGATCAGAAGGGCTTCGATCTGGTAGCCTACGTTCTGGAACAGCTGTGCCAGAGCCGCGTTCAGCTCGTGGTACTGGGCACAGGAGATGAAAAGTATGAAAATCTCTTCCGCCACTATGCGTGGAAATATCCCGATAAGGTATCGGCGCAGATATACTTCTCAAACGAGATGTCGCATAAGATCTATGCCGCCTCGGATGCGTTCCTGATGCCTTCGAGATTCGAACCGTGCGGACTTTCACAGCTTATCAGCTTCCGCTACGGAACAGTGCCGATCGTAAGAGAGACCGGAGGTCTGAAGGATACGGTATGGTCGTATAACGAATTTACCGGCGAGGGCACGGGATTTTCATTCAAAAATTACAATGCCGGCGAGATGCTCAACATAATCTGGTACGCTATGCAGGTGTTCTACGATAAAAAAGACGCCTGGAACGGTCTGATAAAGACCGGAATGGAATCAGATTTCTCGTGGAATATATCGGCCAATAAGTACATTGAATTGTACAAGGAAATGACCGGTATCTACGAATGGGCTCCGCTGGAGAAAAAAAAACCTCTGACGGCTGAAAACGGGGCTTCCGCACAGGAAGAACCGGCAAATGAGCCGGAGGAAGATCCGTCCTTTGAGGAAACGATCGCAGCAGCTGCCGAAAAATCAACGCAGGCGATAGTCGAGGAAGTAAAGGAAAAAGAGGCCAGGAAGGCGGAGACGGCCGCTATTCGTTCCGGTAAGAGCGCCGAAGCGGAGGAAAAGCCCAAAAAGACCCGCACGACTGCCAAAAAGACTTCCACAGCTAAGAAGACAGCTGCCAAGACACAGACGACAGCCAAGACAAAAGCCGTTTCGGAAGAAAAAACATCTGAAAAAACGGCCAAAGAGCCGGCCGCAAAACCGGCTGCCAAAAAGCCGGGTCGGCCGAAAAAGAGTGCTTCGGCCGCCGAAAAAGAGGCGGATAAAGCCGAAAAATAAGCTTCGGCCAAATTTTATTTAAAGAAGGGAATGGATATAATGCCGGAAATCACTAAAACGGTTTCAGCAGCAAAGAAGCTTACTCCGAAGGAGGAGGCTTTAAGGAAGGAGATCATCGGAAAGGTCAACAGACATTTCGGTAAGGTCATGGAGGAGGCTACTCCGCATATGATCTATACCGCCTGTGCTCTGACAGCCAGAGACAGGATAATGGAAAAATGGGCCGTTTCGCATCAGGAGGTCAAGGAGGAAGGCTCTAAGAAGCTCTATTATCTTTCGTTTGAGTTCCTAATGGGACGTCTGCTTACGACCAATATCCTGAATCTTATGCAGACAGAGGAGTATGTACACGTATTGGAATCGCTCGGCTACAGCCTTAACGAGGTAGCGGAGCTGGAGAACGATGCGGGACTGGGTAACGGCGGTCTGGGCAGACTTGCCGCCTGCTTTATCGATTCGCTGACAACGATGGATCTGCCGGCTTACGGCGGCACTATCCGTTATGAGTACGGTCTGTTCAAGCAAAAAATAGTTGACGGCTATCAGATAGAGCTGCCCGATCCTTGGCTGGAAAACGGAAATGAGTGGGAGATCGCGCGTCCGGAGGAAACAGTAGAGGTAAAATTTGGCGGACAGGTCTATACCGACTGGCATGAGGGAAGATTCAGCTTCCGTTATGAGAACTCGCATACTATCCTGGCTATGCCTTACGATGTTCCGCTGTGCGGATATGATTCTAAGATCGTAAACAAGCTCAGACTGTGGAGTGCGAAGTCTCCCAACCGTATGAACATGAAGGAATTCAACAGCGGTAACTATGTCAGAGCGGTCGAGGAGAGAGAGCTTGCAGAGGTAATTTCCGGCGTTCTTTATCCCGAAGACAATCATACAGAAGGTAAGGAGCTGCGTTTGAAGCAGCAGTATTTCCTGGTATCGGCAACATTGCAGTGGATTTTGAAGGACTTCAAGCACAGATACGGCAATAAGCTGAACCTGCTGCCGGATAAGATAGTTATCCACATAAATGATACCCATCCGACGCTTGCTATCCCGGAGATGATGCGCCTGCTCATGGACGAGGAAGGCATGGGCTGGGATGATGCCTGGGAGATAGTGACCAAGATCTTCGCCTATACAAACCACACGGTAATGGCCGAGGCGCTGGAGAAGTGGCCGGTTGATATGTTCAACCGCGTGCTGCCGAGAATATACATGATCGTGCAGGAGATAAACAGACGCCTTATGGAAAGGCTGAACATAGTATATCCCAACGATCCCAAAAAACACGAATATATGGCAGTTATTGCTAACGGCCAGGTGTTCATGGCCAATCTTTGCCTTGCCAGCTGCTTTGCGGTAAACGGTGTTGCCAAGCTGCACACAGAGATACTCAAAAGAGATATCTTCGCTGACTACTACCGTCTTGATCCTTCAAGATTCCACGCTATAACCAACGGTATAACGTTCCGCCGCTGGATATGCAATTGTAATCCTGAGCTTGCCGACCTTATCTCCTCGAAGATAGGTATCGATTGGATCAAAGATTACGATCAGTTGGCCGGTATCCGCAAATATGCCAAAGATAAGGAATTTCAGAAGAAGTTCGATGAGATAAAGCGGAACAATAAGGTTCGTCTTGCCGCATATATAAAAGAACACAACCATATAGACGTTAATCCGGATTCGATATTTGATGTACAGTGTAAGCGACTGCATGAGTATAAGCGTCAGCTGATGAATATCCTTCATGTTATGGCTGAGTACAATAAGCTTGTATCCGACCGGAAGTATTTTGAGGAATATTATCCCAAGACATATATATTTGCCGCTAAGGCTGCCCCGGGCTATGCAAGAGCGAAGCTCATCATCAAGCTGATAAATACAGTGGCAGACAAAGTGAACAATGATCCGCGTGTAGCCGGAAAATTGCAGGTAGTGTTCCTGGAAAACTATTCTGTATCGATTGCTGAGAAGCTGATAATCGCCGCCGATATCTCCGAGCAGATATCGACTGCCGGAAAAGAGGCCTCCGGTACCGGTAACATGAAATTCATGCTCAACGGCGCTGTTACAATAGGTACGCTTGACGGTGCCAATGTGGAGATGCTTGAGCAGGTAGGCGAGGATAATATCTATATCTTCGGTCTTAAGGAAGAGGAAGTAGCCGCAAGAGTGCAGTATCCGGGTACCGACGAGGTAAAGGATATATATGCGGAGAACGGTTCCTTGAGACAGGTGCTTGATCAGCTGATAGATGGATCGCTGATAGAAGGGAATCACCAAATGTTCCGCGATCTGTATCAGACGCTGCTGTTCGGCGATTACGGTCATCCGGATACTTATATGGTGCTGCGTGATTTCGAGGATTACACAAGCACGCAGGAGAGAATATCTAAGGATTACCAGAACAGGGAAAAGTGGCTGGAGATGGCGATAATGAATACCGCGTCAGCAGGATTTTTCTCCAGTGACAGAACTATCGGCGAATACAATGATAAGATCTGGCATTTAGAACCGATCAAATAAGTAAAAATTATCCATCGGAACGTCTGCCGGTGCGGCAGACGTTCCCTTTTTCAATTTAGACGGGGGAATGCAGAATATGATGACAACGATAGATTTGGAGCACAATTCCAGGGAGCGGTTCTACCGTAAACCATTCGGCGCCGTCACCTGCGGCACGTCGATACGGCTGCGTCTGGCGGTAAGCGGCTTCGGCATACCGGCGGCGGTGCGGCTGGTATATACCGTAGACGGTAAAGAACCGGTAAAGAAGAATATGCCTTATCTATTCACATTGGGAAGAAATAATGTTTATAATATACGTATTTCGGTGCCGGAGGAGCCGTGTCTGATATGGTATTACTTTGAGGTGGTTACCGATGCGGGCGTTGTATACTACGGCAACAACCGTAAAAATTGGGGCGGAGTCGGGGAAATGAGCTTCCATATGCCCGATCACGCTTTTCAGATAACGGTCTATAAAGAGGGCTACAAGACCCCGGAATGGTTCCAGCAGAGCGTTGTATATCAGATATTCCCCGACCGTTTTTATAACGGCAATGAAGACGGCTCGTTTTTAGGCGATAGGGAGGATATAATAAAACGACAATGGGGCGAGATGCCGTATTACAAGGCGGAGCAGTTCGGCGGAGAGTATCTGTCCAACGATTTCTTTGGCGGCAATCTCAAGGGGATAATGAAAAAGCTGCCCTACTTAAAAGATCTGGGTATCTCCGTTATATACCTAAACCCGATTTTCCGCGCCTATTCCAACCACCGTTACGATACCGGCAGTTATGAGGAAATAGACCCCATGCTTGGTACCGAGGAGGATTTTAAAAGGCTGTGCAGCACGGCCGAGGAAATGGGGATACGCGTGATCCTTGACGGCGTGTTCAATCATACCGGAAGCGATAGTATGTATTTCAACAAAAAGGGCACCTATGATTCCGTGGGTGCTTATCAATCGAAGGATTCGCCCTATTACAGCTGGTATCGCTTTTTTGAGTATCCCGAAAAGTATGAATCCTGGTGGGGTATGACGACGCTGCCGCAGGTGGAGGAGAAGGATGAGGAATACCGGGATTATATTCTCCACCGCCATGACGCTATCGTAAAGAGATGGCTGCGGGCCGGGGCTTCCGGCTGGCGACTGGATGTTGTCGATGAGCTGCCGGACTTTTTCGTCAAAGAGCTTAGGGGCGAGGTAAAGCAGGAAAAGGAAGATGCAGTAATAATCGGTGAGGTCTGGGAGGACGCGTCCAATAAGATGGCCCACGGTGAGCGCAGGCAGTATTTCATGGGCGATGAGCTTGATTCGGTTATGAATTATCCTATGAGGACGGCGATAGTAAGCGCAGTGTTGGGACATATCGATGCCAAGGAATTGAGCGAGACGCTGTATTCGCTGAAAGAAAATTATCCGCGTCCGGCATATTATTCGCTTCTGAATATGATATCGAGCCACGATGTGGAGAGGATATTGACGCTAATGGGCGATGTGCCGGAGCGTCACAGTGTCGACAAGGATTTCCAGGCTGCATTCCACCTGGACGGTTATGCGCTGCAGGTGGCGCGGGAGCGCGCTTGTCTGGCGATGGGGCTGCAAATGACGCTGCCGGGCGTGCCCTGCATATATTACGGGGATGAGATCGGTATGCAGGGGTATGGCGATCCTTTCAGCCGCCAGACCTTCGATTGGGAGAATCGCGACGAGTATATATTCACGCTTTATAAGCGGATGATAAAACTGAGAAATTCTTCGCCGGCCTTTACGAAGGGCGAATTTGAGAGCGTGTACACGATAGGCAGGGTCTACGGATTTGTCAGATACTATATCGATGAGGAAGAAGATATCTGTGAAAAATACGTGATGGTGGCCAATATCGGCACCAATGCAGAACGGATACGGCTTGACGTAGCCAAATTCGGTATTTATCGTATGCGCGAAGTGAGTACGCTTGAGGATGTTGTCGTTGACAGTGAGGATGGCATATACTTTATCGATGTGCCGCAGCGGTTCATAAAAATATTCCGTGCCGAGATCAGGACGCCCGAAGAGGAGACGGTGGAGGACGAAACTGAATAAAGCGTTAATTTTTCGTTAAGTTTGGGAAAAACAGTTGCAATTTTTCTGTGCATATGATATAATGACAGTGTAAAATCTATAGAAAGAAGGATGCCATACATGAAGATAGCATTGATAAACGAAAACAGCCAGGCTGCTAAGAACAGCATCATTTTTGACACTCTGAAAAAGGTTGCAGAACCTCTCGGACAAGAGGTGTTTAACTACGGAATGTACACAGCTGAGGACGAGGCTCAGCTTACATACGTACAGATAGGTATACTGGCCGCTATATTGTTAAATTCCGGCGCCGCCGATCTGGTTATCACCGGCTGCGGAACAGGCGAGGGAGCCTGCCTTGCGTGCAACGCGTTCCCGGGCGTGCTCTGCGGACACGTTGTAGACCCGACAGATGCTTACCAGTTCACACAGGTAAACAACGGCAACGCTATAGCTCTTCCGTTTGCTAAGGGCTGGGGCTGGGGCGCAGAGCTTAACCTCCAGTACGTATTCGAGAAGCTGTTCGTTGAGGAATGGGGCGGCGGATATCCCAAGGAGAGAGCTGTTCCCGAGCAGAGAAACGCTAAGATATTGAACGAGGTTAAGAAGGTTACACACAGAGACCTTCTCGATATCCTTCCCAACCTTGACCAGGATCTGGTAAAGGGCGCTGTTGCAGGCGAGAAGTTCAGCGAGCTGTTCTTTGCAAACTGCAAGTGCGATAAGATCGCAGAATATGTAAAATCCATTCTGTAATTGATTTTGAAAGGACGCTGCGCGGTAATTTTCGCGGCAGCGTCCTTTTTTGTTTATACCGTTACGCCGATGATACCCTTTGTCCCGCTGCATTCCAAACGCCCGGAGAGCGGCATATACAGGCTGCTGAGATACGGCCCGATCATTCCGGCATAGGCGTATGATGAAGCAAGCGCGCGTATGCGCTGGGGCGCGGTCTTTGCTGCCAGGTCGAAGGCGATTTTGGCCGCGCGGTGAAGGTAACTTTCCAATAAATCTCCAAGGCTTCCGAGCTGATTTTCAAATCCCTTAAGCTCCGTTTCGGTGAATACCGGAAAGCAGGGCAGCAGTTTACCTTTTTCAGCTTTAATAATGCCCTTTTCAATAAGGGTAATGGCAGCTTTTTGATCCGCCTGTATGCATTCGCCGAGGATCGCCTGATGCAGAATATCCGCTTCGTCCATGCTTAATGAGGAGATAATGCAAAACTCATCTTCTCCGCAGGCAAAAGTTGAAAAATATGCAATGCGCTCAAGATTATAGTTGACGCCGTTAAATGACACCTTTTCCGGATATTCTGTACTTATCCCTAAAAGCACTCCGCGTGCGCCGTGGTTTAAAAGCGGTACGCCGCCCATACGTTTCCAGGCGATTCCCTCAAAAGCGTTGCGCGCTTTTCTCAAGGCGATGAAAAGTGCATGATAGGAAGAGATAGCTTTGTCCTTGACGGGCGCGCTTTTGTAAAGCTCCTCCATGACGTGTTTCGTCTCCTCTTCTAAAAATCCGCTGATAGATTCTTTAAGCTCCCTAAGATATTCGTTATCGAAAATAGGGATAGCTGTACAATATTTTCCGCCCCTCTCTGTAATTAAGCCGTCCTTTTCCAAAAGCTGCAGCTCGTCCTCGATATACGGGGCGGAAATTCCCAGCTCCATCGCCAATTCTGTTTCTGTCCGCGGCTGTTCATAAGCGGCGATCATGATATTTCCCGGCAGTTTCCGGTGTGCAAAATGTTTGTTCCAATCGTAATCGCTGTATTCAAAAAAACCGGTTAAATAAAACGGCCGTGGCAGATAGCTCTGTTCTCCGTAGATTCTTTCCATTTCCATTCCCTCCTTGATGGCTTTTCTTGTCATATGCAGGGTATAGCGCACGAGTGATTCTGAAATGCTCAATTTTTCGGCAATACTGCGGCAGGAGAGTCCCTCCAGATAAAAGGCTGAGGCAACAGAACGCTGCCTTTTTGACAGGAGCCCCAGTTCACGCCGCAAAAGCATCAGCTCCTCTGTCTTTATAAGGCGGCTGTCAACGCTGCCCACGCACAGCGGTATTACGGAATCCTCAAGCGGATACGTCCTGCGCCTTTTCCGGCGCAGATACCGCTTGTAAAGATTGTTCGCCACAGCCCACATGAACGCGTAGAATGCGTCCTCGCTATGGATATTCTCCGCCGAGGAGGCGACCTCGCTTATAATATCCCCGGCTAAGTCCTCCGCGTCCTGGGCGGATGAGCAGCGGGCATAGGCGAAGCCGTAGAGCGCGTCCATACTGCCCTTGAGCTTTTCAAAAACAAGCTGCCTGTCCAACCTCATGCACCTCCCTGAAGTTCTGTAAAACGTTTTACATATATATAGTGACAGGTCGGCGGGAATTGTTAGAAAGAAATTTATTCGCAGGCTCTTGCACGTTTTACAAATATTTTTCGCACCGCAGCCTTTTCCCCCAGCCCCTGCATTACGCATTCGACAGAGAAACCGCATCTTTCCAGAACAGATTTCCAGGAATCGGGCGCGTCCCCTGCCATATCCTCGGCGGCGTGAACGCCTGCGGTAAGCGTGAGCGGATAAAGGAACACACGGTTTATGTTTGCTGATGTAAGCTCTGTACAGATGCTTTCTATACCGTGTTCACCCTCGACGGTGCCGATAAAGCAGTTTTCAAAACCGCAGCATCTTGCTGCCTGCTCAAGTTTGGAATATAGGCCGTCGGCTTTATGCTCTGTGCCGTGTCCCATGAAAACATAGGCGGTGCTGTCTTCGGGGACAATATCCGCCATGACCGCAGCGGCTAAGGAGCAAAAATCCGCCTCTTCATAAAGCAGTGCATGGGCACAGCGCAAGCGGCGGAAGCACTGTGAATATTTTTCGGCCGCTTTTATCATTTCATCGTATTCTATTCCTTCTATTATATATGTCGGCAGCAGCGTTACAGATTGGAATCCGTCTGCTAAAAGTCTCTCCAGTGCGCTGTTCAGATCGTCCGCTTCCATACCGCGTCCCTTTAATATGCGCGCTATGGTAGGACTGGTAAAGGCTCTGCGGATCTCGCGGCCGGGAAAGCTTTCGGCAAGCTCACATTCCACTGCTTCTATTGCTTTCATCCCGTCAGGACGGCTAGTGCCGAAGCTGACCGCAAGGATTGCCTTTTTTTCGTTTATGCTCATTATTTTTCACCTCGCATAATAATATATCGCTAGTCAATTGCGAAACCTTTTCACAATTATTTATAATATATCACAATTAAGGGAACGCTGTCAATAAATTTAAAACAGGACGGATTGTGGTTGACCACATTGCTTCGTTATGGTATAATACAAATGGATGTAACGGAAAAGGAGTGATATTCGTGGGAATATTTTTGTGCTTGATCCTGCCGTTTATCGGCACCTCTGCCGGGGCGGCCTGCGCGTTTTTTCTGAAAAATGAGCTGAAGCCGTTCGTGCAGAAGAGTTTTCTCGGTTTTGCCTCGGGAGTAATGGTTGCAGCTTCCGTATGGTCGCTTTTGATCCCGGCCATGGATATGTCGGAGCATATGGGCAAGCTGGCCTTTATGCCGGCGGCGATAGGTTTTATACTGGGGATATTGTTTTTGCTGGTGATGGATATAGTTGTACCGCATTTGCATCTTGGCGCAACAAAATGCGAGGGACCCCAATGTGGTCTCAGACGCAGCACTATGATGGTGCTTGCAGTGACGCTGCATAATATCCCCGAGGGGATGTCGGCGGGAGCGGTGCTGGCAGGACTTATCACCAATAACGCCGATATTACCTTTGCCGGAGCGTTGGCGTTGTCAGTGGGGATCGCATTGCAGAATTTCCCGGAGGGCGCGATAATTTCTATGCCGCTTCGCGGTGAGGGAGAAAGCAGGACAAAGGCATTTTTAATGGGCGCGATGTCGGGGATAGTGGAACCGGCGGCCGGAGCGTTGACGATATTGATGGCATCCGTGATAACTCCGGTGCTGCCGTATTTGTTATCCTTTGCCGCCGGAGCGATGATATACGTGGTGATAGAGGAACTCATCCCCGAAGCATCTGCAGGCGAACATAGCAATATTGCCACGATCGCCTTTGCGGTCGGATTCTCGGTGATGATGATATTAGACGTCGCACTGGGATAAATAAAGCCTGTGCGTATTGGAAAAGTAAATAGTAATCAGACGCTGCCGTCTCGTGCATTGTGAAAGTGCACGAGACGGCTTTTTTATGATCAGCACGGCGCAATTATTAAGTTTTTATTAAGAGTGTAATATTCTATTGACAAACAATATTATACGTGCTATAATATTGTTAAATCAATAAACGTTTAAAGAGAAGGAGGAGGAATATGTTGTTTAATATAAACGCCGCTCTTTTGGATGCGCTTGTGCTGGCGGTGGTGAATACCCATGATATATACGGCTATGAGATAACGCAGATCCTAAAGGATTCACTTGATGTTTCCGAATCAACGCTCTACCCTGTCCTGCGCAGGCTGCAAAAGGACGATTGCCTGGAGGCCTATGACAGGGAGTATAATGGCAGAAACCGGCGGTATTACCGCATGACGGAAAAGGGACGGTGCCAGCTGGCTCTTTACTGCCAGGAATGGAAGCGGTATAAAGAAAAGATAAACGGCATCATGCTTCACGGTACTGACGGATGTGAGGATGGATATCAAAAAGCAAGGGGGAGAGAAAATGACTAAACAGGAATTTTTGAATGAGCTGCGCCGGGAGCTTTCCTTTTTGCCGGCTGACGAGATAGAGGAAGCGATAGAGTTTTACGATGAGTATTTCAACGACGCCGAGGGCAGTGAGGAGCAGATAATAGCCGGTCTCGGCTCACCGAAAAAGGTGGCGGAAAACTTTTATAAAGAGTATAACGATAAGAAATACACAGCCGCACAGCCTGTGCCTGTCGGGGATCAGCAACCGAAAAGGCAGTCTTTGCCCATGTGGCTCAAGGTGATATTGGTCGCTGCGGCGATAGTGATAGGCGTACCGCTGGTATTTTCGGCTGCCTGGACGGTATTCGGTATCATTTGCGGCATAGCGGCATTGATAATAGGCGCCCTTGTATTGGGAGCGGCGCTTGTGCTGGGCGGAGCGGCAGTATTTATCGTGGCCTTTATCAGCTCGTCTTCGCTGGCAGCGTTATTTTTGCAGCTGGGACTGGGACTTCTGATGCTGGGAGTGGGGGTACTGTTGTTCTGGCTGATGGTGATAGTGATAGTAAAGGCTGTTCCGGCGGTATTTAGGTTCGTTGTAGACTTTTTCGGTTCGCTCGTGCAGAAAAGGAGGAAAAAGGTATGAGGAAAACGACAAAGATAGTATGCATTATCGCGGCTGTAGCCCTGGGATTGGGGATCGTGTGCATGATAGTGGGGCTTATGGGAGGAGCATCCTTCAGAGGGATGGGCTTTTGGCGGAGAGGCGGCGATGCTCCGGTGGTCACAGAAGAGCAGTTCCCGGCAAGAAACGGCGATGGGCATTCCGGCGAAAAACACAGTCAGCAAGAGTATCCCGGAGGAGCTGTCCGGGGCAATTCCATCATAGACGGGCTGGATATGGAATTTGACAGCCCTGTAGCGATCAGCATCAGTACGGGCGATAAATTCTCGCTTTCGGTGGACGGTTATGACGAATTTGTACAGTATGGCGAGTCGGGCGTATCGACTGATGATTTTAAATCATATATGGAGGGCACGACCTGGGTTATAGAAACATTGCGCTCTGTTTCCGATATATCGATAACGATTCCTGCCGGTTGTGAATTTAAAAATGTGGAGATATCGACAGAAGGGACAGATATGAGCTGGAGCGTTCCCTTTACAGCCGACAGGCTGAAGCTCGATGTTGAACGGGGAAGCTTTTATATGGACAGTGCAGTGAGTGCGCAATATATGGAGCTTTCCGGTGAAGGGGCGGATATCACGATCGAGGGGACAATGACGATAGCGGGAGCAGAGGTGGAGATAGACGGCGGCCGGGCGCAGATAGCGGACGTTTCCGGCGGCTGCAACTGGAACGTTGCCTGCGATATGGGTGAGGTCGAGGTGCATTCTTCCGACAGCTCACAGAACTATAACTATATCGTGGACGCGCGGTCATCTTTGTTTACTGTCAACGGTGAACAGATAACGGCAGAAAGGCGCATCAACGCTCCGTATACTATCCGCGTAGAAGATGCGGGCACAGTCAGCTTTTACTTTGACGACGGCGCACAAAGAGATTTTTAAGAGGAGGAAAGGACATGAAAAGATTATACAGAAGTGACACGGATAAAATGCTTTGCGGTGTATGCGGCGGGATAGGCGAATATTTTTCCATAGATCCGACGATTGTGCGGCTGGTGGCCGTAGTGGGAGCCTGCTTTACTTTGGGAGGAATGCTGTTGGCATATATAATAGCGGCGGTGATAATTCCCAAAAATCCGGCTGCGCAGTAAAAATGACGAAAATCCGCGTGAAAAAGCGCGGATTTTCATTTTTTTATGCGGTTGACAAGACAAAAGTTTTGGTATATTATAAATATGACAATAATTATATAACTGAAGGTGAACATAAATGAAAAAAAAGCTGTTATCTGCGGTCATAGCGGCCGTTATGTGTTTCGGCATATGCGGCTGTGCAGCAGATTTTAGGGATGTTGAATCGAACGCCTGGTATGCCGAAGGGATCGAATATGTGTGTGATAAAGGATATTTCAGCGGTGTGAGCGAGACGGAATTTGCGCCTAACGCAGCTATGACAAGAGCAATGTTTGTCAGGGTGCTGGGGGCAATGGCCGATGTCACCCCTTCGGATATAAGCAATACTAAGTTTTCTGACGTGCCGGTAAATGCCTGGTACAGCCCTTATGTAGAATGGGCGTCGGAAAACGGTATCGTTTCGGGCGTTACGGATACGGAGTTCCATCCCGATGATAACGTGACAAGAGAGCAGATGGCAGTGCTGATAGACAGATATGTGCAATACCGGAATATATCTCTTACTGACAATCCCAACGCTTCGGGGGAATTTTCCGATGAGGAAGCCATATCGGAGTGGGCGGCGCAGAGCGTTGACCTGATGAGGCGCACGGGGATATTCTCCGGCGATGCTGCTAATGCCTTTAATCCGCAGGCCAATGCTACCAGGGCGGAGACGGCTTCGGTGATAATGCGCCTGGATAAGGCGGCTGCGGGCGAGGTGCTGGAGATACCGGTGCCTTCCGATTCCCGGGTAGACGCGATAATCTCACAGATGAGCCTGGAGGAGAAAATATACCAGCTGTTTATAACAACGCCGGAGCAGATAACCGGAGCGTCGCAGGCTACAAGAGCCGGGGCGGCTACCAAAAAGGCTATCGAGGAATACCCGGTTGCGGGACTTGTGTATTTCAAGCAGAATATGATATATCCCGAGCAGCTCAAAAATATGGTGGCAGACAGCCAGAGCTATGCTAAGATTGGTATGTTCATCTCTGTTGATGAGGAGGGCGGAGATGTGGCGCGTATTGCCGATACCATGCAGACGTATAAGCTGGAGCCTATGTACACCTATAAGGATCAAGGGCCGAAAACAGCGTATGATAACGCCTGGGCGATAGCGGTCAGGATAAAAGAGTTCGGTTTCAACCTCAATTTTGCCCCGGTAGCCGATGTGTGGACAGATCCGGATAATGATACGATAGGTACGCGCGCCTACAGCGATGATCCTCAGCAGGCGGCGGAGCTGGTGGGAGCGGCAGTAAACGGATTCAGGGAAGCGGGCGTTATGTGCACGCTCAAGCATTTCCCGGGACAGGGAAGCGTGGCGGCCGATACTCACACGGGCAGCGCAGTAAACAACAAGAGCATTGAGGAACTGCGGACGGAGGAGTTTCTGCCATTTAAGGCCGGTATAAACGCCGGCGCGGACTTTGTAATGGTATCGCACGTCACAGTGCCGGCGGTGGACAGTGTGCCGGCTTCGTTATCGAATATATTTATCGAGGATATCCTCCGGGAGGAGCTGGGCTTTGAAGGAGTAGTAATAACCGACGCCATGAACATGAAGGCGATAAGCGCCAACTATACCTCGGCCGACGCCGCCGTAAGGGCGATAAACGCCGGAGCGGATATTATCCTTATGCCGGATAATTTGCAGGAAGCGGCTCAGGGCATAAACGACGCCCTTTATGACGGCCGGTTGACATATGCGCGCCTGAACGAGAGTTTGCGGAGGATACTTACCGCCAAGGAAAATTACGGATTGCTGGATGAATGATAAAAATTGCCGGTATGCTGTAAAACCACAGTATACCGGCGTTTTTTATCTTAAAATAAAAATAATTGAAAAATTTTCTCGGAATAGGCGTCATTTTTTAAAATGGTATTGAATTTTGGCGGAAAATGATGTATAATAACTGTAGTTGATATTAGACCTGTGAAAACGGGTCTCATATCAAGAACTGATAAACAGCCGGTCTGTATTCTTACAGGCTGGCAGTCAAAGGTGGAAAGGAGGTTACAGTATGAAAAACGCAATCGTAAAGGCATTGATGAAAGCTGTGCCCGTATGTGCGATGCTGGCGGTAGTGGTAAGCGCAAATTCGGCAGCAAGCCCCTGGAACGGTCAGCCTGCGGCTCCGAAGAGCCTCGATAAGTACAAGAAGTTCTAAACCGCAGCAAAGATGAGTACGATACGTATATTGCTGCCGCATATTGACGGCGGGCGGCAATAGAGGATTTGGCATCAGTATGAGTGGTGTTTGCAATAGATCCTCAAACGGCGGTGGAAAGGACAGCCCTAGTGTTACAAGGGGTTGTCCTTTTGTTTTATACGAAAGCGGACAGAAAAACGCCGACTGTATACCGAGTGAAAATGAGGTATACAGGCGGCGTTTAATATTTTGAATGATTTATTCAAGCTCAAAGGCTCCGGTATAGAGTTGGTAGTAATTACCTTTTTGAGCGATAAGCTCATCATGGCTGCCGCGTTCGATTATGCGGCCGTGGTCAAGAACCATGATAGCGTCAGAATTGCGCACTGTAGACAGGCGGTGAGCGATAACGAAAACTGTCCGCCCTTCCATCAGCGAATCCATGCCGTTCTGGACAAGAGATTCGGTACGGGTATCGATACTGGATGTAGCCTCATCAAGTATCATAACCGGCGGATCGGCCACGGCTGCGCGGGCAATGGCGATAAGCTGACGCTGTCCTTGTGAAAGATTTGACCCGTTGGAGGTCAGCATCGTATTATAACCATCGGGCAGACGCATGATGAAATCATGAGCGTTGGCAAGCTTTGCGGCGGCTATGACTTCTTCATCGGTCGCATCGAGCTTTCCGTAGCGGATATTGTCGCCGACGGTGCCGGTGAACAGGTTAGTATCCTGAAGCACTATACCGAGCGAACGGCGCAGATCAGCCTTTTTCATACTGCTTACATCAATGCCATCGTAGAGGATACTTCCATCGGATATGTCGTAGAACCTGTTTATAAGGTTGGTGATAGTGGTTTTTCCGGCTCCGGTAGCGCCGACAAAGGCCACCTTCTGGCCGGCTTTGGCCTCCAGAGTGATATCCTTTAATATCGGTTTTTCGGGGACGTAGGAGAAATCCACGTGCTCAAGTTTTATGTCTCCGGTAAGGGGAACGTATCTGAAAGAGCCGTTCTTTTCCGGGACCTTCCAAGCCCAGTGATTTGTGCGTTTTTCCGATTCGGCAAAGCTACCGTTTTTCATCTCGCCGTTTACGAGCGTAACGTTGCCTTTATCCTCCTCGGGCTTTTCGTCCATCAATTCAAATATACGTTCCGCTCCGGCCAGAGCCATGATCACGGAGTTCAGCTGCTGAGATATCTGGCTGATAGGCTGGGTAAAGCTCTTGGACAGCTGCAGGAATGAGGCTATAACGCCCAGCGTGATCCCGCCGCCGATCTGCGGGAATGCGACTGCCAGGATACCGCCGATAATGGCGATAAATACGTATTGGATATTGCCGATATTCTGCAATATAGGCATGAGGATATTGGCAAATTTGTTGGCCTCGTTGGCATTATAGAAGAGGTTGTTGTTGAGGATATCGAACTCTCGTTTGGCCTCTTCCTCGTGGCAGAATACCTTGATGACCTTCTGTCCCTCAACCATTTCTTCGATATAGCCGTTGACCTTGCCTAAAGATATCTGCTGGCGCACGAAGTATTTGGAGCTGTTGCCGGCTATTTTAGCCGATACGTTTATCATTATGAATACGCACAGGACAACGAGTATCGTCAGAGGTATATTAGTCGCCAGCATGGAGAAGAATACGACCACTATAGTTATAGCCGAAGAAAACATCTGAGGGATGCTCTGGGAGAGCATCTGCCGCAATGTATCAACGTCGTTGGTGTAGCAGCTCATTATATCGCCGTGGGCATGGGTGTCGAAATACTTTATGGGGAAGGACTGCATCTTGGAGAACATTTCCTCACGAATAGACCGCAGCACTCCCTGGGAGATGGACACCATCAGCCGGTTATACAAGAACGAGGCGAAAATACCGCAAACATATATTATAGCCATCGAAAGCAGTGCCCGTAAAAGTCCATCGAACACCGGCGAAGCCGAGGACAGAAGCGGCGTTATATAATCGTCTATAAGCGTGCCCAAAAAGAGCGACGAGGCAACGTTTGCGCAGGAAGCGATAAGGATACAGACAAGCACTATTGCAAACCGTACCAAATGTCCCTTGCCCAGGTAGGCAAGCAGCCTTTTTACAATGGAAAAATTTATCCCCGGTGCGGCTGACCTTTTCTTTTTTCTTTTACTCATCGTCTCCGCCTCCTTTCGTCTGTGATTCATATACCTCACGGTATATCTCGCTTGATTTAAGCAGCTCCTCGTGAGTGCCGAAAGCGTTTATTTCTCCGTTGTTCATGACAATTATCTTGTCGGCGTCCTCTATGGAGGATATTCTCTGGGCGATTATGAATTTGGTCGTATCCGGTATCTCTTCGCGGAAAGCCTTTCTTATCAGCGAATCGGTCTTAGTATCAACGGCCGAGGTGGAATCGTCCAGTATAAGTATTTTCGGCTTCTTAAGAAGGGCGCGGGCGATACAAAGACGCTGCTTCTGACCGCCGGAAACGTTGGAGCCGCCCTGCTCTATGTATGTATCATAGCCTTGGGGGAAGGCTTGAATAAATTCGTCCGCCTGAGCGAGCTTACAGGCATGTATCAGCTCTTCATCAGTTGCGTTTTCATTGCCCCAGCGAAGGTTTTCCTTGATGGAGCCGGAGAAAAGCGTATTCTTTTGCAGTACCATTGCTACCTGATTTCGCAGCGAATCAAGGTCGTAGCGGCGAACATCCAATCCGCCAACACGGACAACGCCCTCGGTTGCATCGTAAAGCCTGGGTATCAGCTGGACAAGCGTCGTCTTGGAGGTGCCTGTACCGCCGATGACACCAACGGTCTCGCCTGACTTTATGTCGATATCAATGTTTTTAAGACAGAATTTTTTCTTGTCCTTGCGATAGCTGAAGCTGACGTTTTCAAAAGATACGGAGCCGTCCGCCACTTCATAGACAGGATCCTTGCCGTTTTTGAGGTCGCTCTCCTCTGATAAAAGCTCCGCTATACGTTCCGCCGAAGCTCTGGACATTACTATCATGACGAATACCATTGACAGCATCATCAGGCTCATCATCATCTGCATAGCATAGGTGAAAAGGCTTGTAAGCTCACCGGTGGAAAGGGTGCCGCCGATTATAAACTGCGCGCCGAACCAGGAGATCAAAAGCATTACCGCATATATGCAGAAAACCATCAGAGGGTTGTTTAAGGCCAGGAGTTTTTCTGCCTTGGTAAAATCGAAGTAGATATCATCAGCCACGGCTTTGAACTTTTCGCGCTCATGATCCTCACGCACGTAGGATTTTACGACCCTTATACCGCCAACGTTCTCCTGGATAACGTTGTTCAAGGTGTCATACCGCTTGAATACCCGTTTAAATATCGGATGGGCGTTAGTCATGATCACAGCAAGCCCTATGCCCAAAAACGGTATCACGCAGAGGAATATCAGCGCCAGCTTAACGTTTATGCTCAGCGTCATGCACATGGCGATCACCAGCATCAGCGGACAGCGGACGGCAATACGTATTATCATTTGGTATGCCATCTGCACGTTGGTGACGTCTGTCGTTAGACGGGTTATTATTCCCGAGGTGGAGAACTTGTCGATGTTGGAGAAGGAAAAATTCTGTAGATTGTAGTACATATCCCTTCTGAGATTTTTAGCAAAGCCGCATGACGCCCTTGCCGAATACTTCCCGGCCAAGGCTCCGAACAAAAGCGACAATCCGGCGGCTACGACCAGGGCTATGCCCATTAGTATGATATAGCGCAGATTACCGGTATTTATTCCGTTGTCGATAAGGCCTGCCATCATCAGAGGGATAACAGTTTCGAGCAGTACCTCGAGGGTAACAAATACCGGCGATTTTATCGAATCGGTTTTGTATTCCCGGATACGGCTCATCAGTTGCTTTAGCATGAACTCATTACCTCCTTGATACTTTTTGCCGTACAAAACGGCGCATTATCCTTACAAAGAATAATAAAGCCATCTTGCAAAAGACGGCGTAAATTATTTGTAAGTTTACTAACAATAGTATAACACCGATTTAAATCCGTGTCAATAGGTTTTTTGCAATTCGTGATAAACAACAAATTGATTCTTTAAGAAGGGCGATAATTGTACAAAAAATCCTCAATAATCAATTGTGATAGAATGGAAATATAAATGGGAAAATGTTTATTTTTATATTTGCAAATGGGAGGATTTATGATATACTGTATATGCGTCATGGTTTTATGCATGAAAGAACCGGAGATCGATTGCAAAAAAGGTTTTGCAATTGGCGAAAGATTTTTTTGAGGAAGAGGGAGGATAATGATAAAAACAAAGAAGGATTTCACAAAGCTTTGCCTGAATATGCTGGAGCCGCTTAAAAAACAGTATACGCCCCAAAAGGCCGGTATCCGTATCGGAGATACGGCTGCCTGGTATGACGAGAAGGCGGCGATGATGGAAGCGTATTCGCGTCCCCTGTGGGCGTTGGGGCCGTATTTTGCCGGGGGCGGCCGCGACCCGGAGTTTGAAGAAGCTGCCCGTTGTGGACTGGCGGCCGGTACCGATAAGGAAAGCGGCGAATTTTGGGGCGAGCCGGGAGATTGGGATCAACGGTTCGTAGAAATGGCGGCCATTTCCTGCTCGATAATGCTTGCCCCCGAAATCGTCTGGGAGCCGCTTTTGGAGCAGGAAAAAGATAACATCGCCGCTTATCTTTATACGATAAACGAGCATGAGCAGTGCGGAAATAACTGGCAGTTTTTTAATGTGCTGACAAATCTGGCCTTAAAGTCCGTAGGACGCAGATATTCGCCTGAGCGCATGGAACGGGCGTTGGAGATAATAGACGGACTCTATCTTGGCGACGGCTGGTACGTGGACGGGCCGGATATGACGATAGATTACTATAATCCCTTTGCGCTCCATTATTATGGGCTTTTGTACAGCGTGTTCAATGGGGAAGAGGATCCCGACAGGGCACAGAGGTTTTGCAGGAGGGCGGAGCGTTTCGCCCGGGATTTCATCTACTGGTTTTCCGACAGCGGCGAGGCCTTGCCGATAGGGCGGTCGCTGACGTATCGCTTTGCGCAGTCGGCATTTTGGAGCGCGTGTGTGTTTGCCGGGATACGGCCGTTCCCTCTGGGTGTGATGAAAGGGATCATAGCCCGCAATCTCGAGCTGTGGGCAAGCCGGCCGGTATTTGATAAAAGCGGCCTTTTGACGATAGGCTATGCTTATCCCAACCTATTGATGGCAGAGCACTATAACGCCCCCGGCTCTCCTTACTGGGCGATGAAAACCTTTTTTGTATTGGCGCTGGCCGATGATCACGAATTTTGGCAAGCGGAGTGCGATCCCCTGCCACAGCTTGAGACGGTGCATGAGATACCGCGGGCGGAAATGGTAATTGCACGCCGCAAAGGCGAAGCCTTCGCCTACACCTCCGGACGCTACGATAACGAAAGCCTGGGGAAGATAGGCGCGAAGTATGCAAAATTCGTATATTCGACTAAATTTGGTTTCAGCGTGCCCTATTCATGCTTTTCTATCGAGGAAGCTGCGCCGGACAGCAGTACCGCGTTTGAAATGGACGGATACATATACACTAAGCGCAAGCTCAAAAGCTCGCGTCTGGAAAACGGCAGACTTGTCATGAAATGGAGCCCTCTTACGGGGATAGAGGTCACAACGCTGGTGACGGTCACGGCGGACGGTCATCGGAGGGAGACGGAAGTGGTATCAGAGCGGGAATGCGTGATGTACGAATGCGGTCCCTCAATAGAAAACAAGGGTTTGGAAGTGACAAAAACGGATAACGTCATCATGCTGTCCAATGCATCTGGAAGGGTACAGGCTGAGGGTGAAGGCGGCGAAGCCGGTTTTGTGTACAACAGTGCCAATACAAATCTGTTATATCCGCGTACGGCGATGGCATATGTGAAATACAAGATAGAAAAGGGCAGACAGAAATTTGTGACGGAGTTTAAGGAGGTGTGAGCATGGATTACGGTATCTCGCAAAAGGACAGGGAATGGATAGCCGAGCTAAGGGTAAAACTTGAAAAAAAGCTGCGCGCTGAATGCGTACGCTGCGCTCACATCATACCGAATGAGATAACTGACGGCGGCAGCTATGAGGATACAGAAAATGTTTTCTGGTGGACGAACGGCTTTTGGTCGGGGATGCTGTGGCAGATGTACAGCGCGACCGGGGAGGAGCTGTTTAAAGAGACGGCGCGGTTCACCGAAAAGCGGATGGACAGGGCACTGGAGCTTTTCGAGGGTCTTGACCACGATACGGGCTTTATGTTCCTGCATTCGGCGGTCGCCGATTACCGGCTCACGGGCGACAAGGACGCTTACCGGCGAGGGATTCATGCGGCCAACATCCTGGCCGGACGTTTTAATCCCCTGGGCGGCTATATTCGGGCATGGAATCCGGCTTACGATACCGAAAACGGGACATTGGGTCTGTTCATTGTCGACTGCATGATGAATCTGCCGCTTTTGTTCTGGGCGTACGGCGAGACGGGCGATCCGCGGTTTATGGGTATTGCCAAAGCTCATGCCGATAAGACGCTGGAGCTTACGCTGCGTCCGGATGGCTCGGCCAATCATAAGGTAGTCTGCGATCCCCAAACGGGTGAGTTTATAAGCGCACCGGCCGGACAGGGCTATTCTGTCGGTTCCTCCTGGTCGCGGGGACAGAGCTGGGCGATATACGGGATGGCTCTGGCCGCTAAATATACGGGCGAACAAAAATACCTTGACGCGGCCAAGAGGACTGCGCACTATTTCCTGGCCTGCGCCGCCGACACGGATTATCTGCCGCTGGCCGATTTCCGTGCGCCCGCCGAACCGGTGGTGTACGATACCACGGCCGGGATGTGCGCCGTATGCGGGCTTTTGGAGATATCGCAGCAGGTCGGGGAGTATGAGAGACGGCTGTACGTCAACGGCACCCTCAAGCTCTTGCGGGCAATGACGGATCGCTTTTGCTGCTGGGATCCGCAAAAGGACGGCGTCACCGATCATTGCACGAGGGCATACAATGACGGCCGTCATATACACATAATTTACGGGGACTATTTCCTTACCGAAGCGATCCTTCGCTTATCCGGCGGAAGCTTTGAGATATGGTAGGGTCACAGAAAATGCCGTTTGTATATTGCGTTATCCGCAGTATACAGACGGCATTTTCATATATTTTATTCTTGTGCAGAGTACCGCTTTTTTAGCCGGGACATAGAATGTATATAGAACGCTAAGGAAAGCAGTGTTGCGGCCGTCCAGCCGATAGGCCAGGAAAGCCATATCCCGGTCGCGCCGAACGGTATGGAAAGCAGGAAGCAGAGAACGACCCTTAAAAGCAGGTCGGTGAATGTGGAGGTCATAAACTGCCCCATAGCGCCTATCCCCCGCAGTACGCTGTCGGCCATCAGCTTGAGGACGATCACGAAATAAAACGGCGATACTATACGCAAAAATTCTATGCCGGTCGCCATTGCCATTTTACTGTCGTCATTCATGAACAGACGTACCACTGCTCCCGAAGCAAAGAACATGACCGCAAAGAACAATGCGGCTACGGCGACAGCCATTATGATACCGGCCTTGAAACCTTGGCGGATACGTTCCGGTTTGGCGGCTCCGAGATTTTGGGCGGTGAAGCTGGATAGGCCGTTGCCGAGAGTGGTAAACGATGTTATAGCAAAGGTGTTCAGCTTGACGGCTGCCGAATATCCGGCTATCACGGAAGAGCCGAAGCTGTTTACTGCCCCCTGGATGAATATATTGCCTACGGATACGAAGCTTTGCTGAAGTATGCTGGGGATGGCGATCGCTGCTATCCTTTTGAGCATTAAGAAGGAGAATATTACTATTTTTCCCTTTGTTTCCACGGCCTTAAGCCGCTTGAAAAGAGCCAGCACCGCCAGGATACAAGCCGCTCCCTGGGCGATGAACGTTGCCCAAGCTACGCCCGCTACATCCCAATGAAATACGGCGACAAATATGAGGTCGAGGATAATATTTCCTATAGAAGAGCCGATGAGGAAATACAGCGGCGTTTTGGAATCACCGAGCGACTGGAATACGCCGGTACATATATTGTAGATAAAAAGGAATATAAATCCGCCTATGTATATTTGCAAATAGAGCGCGCTGTCGTGGAAGATATCGTCCGGTGTTTTTATCAGCTGCATGAGCGGTTCGCTTATGATGAGGCCGATAATCGTGAGCGCAGCTGAAAGCACGAGCGAGGCGATAAAGACAGTATACACTGCGGTTTTCATGCGGCGGTAATTTTTGGCGCCGAAAAGCTGCGAGATCACCACCGAAGCGCCGATATTGCTGCCGATAGCGATAGCCATGAATATCATGGTGATAGGATAGGAAACGCCTACCGCCGACAATGCGGCCTCCCCGGCAAATTTACCGGCGATGATGCTGTCGGCCATGTTATACATCTGCTGGAATATCACACTTATAAAAAGCGGCAGAGAAAATCTCCACAAGACGCTTCTTGGTTCTCCCTGTGTAAGATCTTTGTTCAAAATTATCAGGTCCTCTCATTAAAAATTCTTACTAGATAATTGCAAAACGCGACAGCGTTTTGCAATTATTTCCTTATTCTGGGGAGCTCGAGGGTGAAACCCTCGAATTCCAATCAATTTTTGACGACT
>CAYNRX010000007.1:0-76541 GCA_964399965.1 uncultured Lachnospiraceae bacterium
TAGCCGCTGCGTGAGATGTGTGCGAAAAAAGAGCCAACTTATATTGACAAAATCATCCCCTTTCCACGCTTCCCATCGTGGGCGATTTATCATTCCGTAAAAGCACAGTTATATATTGTGTTTTTACAGGCTGATAAATGCCGATTGTTCTTTGACAACGCCCTGCGGGCTGCATAGGCAAACAAACACATTCCGTCCGTGCCGAGCTTTACGGGAAATGCGCCACGACGTCAACGGAAAGCAAGCTGATTTTCCGGCTCTTCTACCTTTTGCACATTGCAAAACTTTCCGTCAGGCAGAGCGACAACCTTTTTTACCGTAATTGCAGATATGGCAGTCTGCAAGCGATGACGCACAGGCGTAATAATGATACTCCCGCCTTGAACGCTTCACAGCATTGGGCGGCTGGACGAGAACCGTGCAGGGGTGAAATTCCCGTGGAGCGCAGCCGGCGCCGTTTGGATTTGCTAAAATTCAAACGTAATAGCGGACACGCTGTTACGCATATACTTATACAAAACTGCAAAAGGAGGTTGTTTCTTTTGAAAAATGAAGTTACAACAACCGAAAAGAAAATTGGAAAAGTAACATATTTTGTATCTTCAACGCAAAGTGAACAGGCAAAAGATACATTAGATAAAAAAGTCGAAAAAATGATTTTGAAAGACATCGGGCAAAACGCCCAAATCTCAAAACATTACTGATACAGCATTGACGGTCAATATAAAGCGCGTTATAATAATGTCAAGTACATTTGTTGTTTGACTGTCGGAAAGGAGTAATTTTTTATGAAACAGTCAGACAAGATAACGGCTTTATATTGCAGATTAAGTCAGGAGGATTTACAAGCCGGCGAATCGGGCAGCATACAAAATCAGAAATTGATTTTACAAAAGTATGCAGACGAACACCATTTTGTAAATACAAAATTCTATGTTGACGATGGATTTTCCGGCGTCAGCTTTGAGCGCGAGGGCCTTCAATCAATGCTGCGCGACGTTGAAGCAGGGCTAATATCAACTGTGATTACAAAAGACCTTTCAAGGCTCGGACGTAATTATTTGAAAACGGGGGAATTGATAGAAATTATATTCCCCGAAAATGAAGTCAGATACATAGCAATCAACGACGGAGTAGATACGGCGCGTGAAGATAACGAGTTTACTCCCCTGCGGAATTGGTTTAACGAATTTTACGCAAGGGACACAAGCAAGAAAATCCGCGCTGTAAAACAAGCAAAAGCGCAAAAGGGTGAACGTGTCAACGGCGAAATACCATACGGCTATATAGCCGATCCCGAAGATAGAAACCATTTGCTGCCCGATCCTGAAACAGCGCATATCGTAAAAAAGATTTTTGAATTATACACAAAAGGCTTGCGGATGTGCGAAATTCAAAATTGGCTGCGGGACAATAAGGTTTTGACCGTATCTGAACTGCGGTACAGACGGACAGGCAGCGCCAGACACCCCAGACCGCAATTAGGCTTAATCTATAATTGGCCGGATAAAACAATTTATGATATTCTCACCCGTAAGGAATATCTGGGACATACGATTACGGGAAAAAGCTACAAGGTATCTTATAAGTCGAAAAAGACAAAGAAAAACCCTGAGGAAAAGCAATATTTCTTTGCAAATACCCACGAGCCGTTAATTGACCAAGAAACCTTTGATTTAGCGCAAAAGCGAATTGCCACCAGAACAAGACCGACTAAGGTCGATGAAATCGACATATTTTCGGGAGTAATGTTTTGCGCGGACTGCGGATATAAAATGTATGTTGTACGCGGTGCTAAAACGCTGGAGCGCAAACACGCTTATACCTGTGGAAATTACAGAAACCGCGCAAGACAAAACACCTGCTGCACAACGCATTACATACGCAAGAGTGTGATTATGGAGCTTGTTTTGGCGGATTTACAACGTGTTATGGCTTATGTAAAATCTAAGGAAAATGAGTTCATTCAAAAAGCTACGGAATACGGGAATAAAGAAGCGGAAAAAGCGTTTGAGCATGACCGCAAAGAATTGGCTTCCTCGGTCAAACGTGAAAAAGAGCTTGAAGTGATTTTCCGCAAGCTGTATGAAGATAACGCTTTAGGTAAAATTTCCGATAAACAGTTTGTTTCACTTACAAGCGGCTATGATGAAGAAAAAGAAATGCTTTCTGCAAAAATACGAGAATTGGAAACAAAGCTAAATTCCGTTACAGAAAACAAAAAAGACGCGGCTAAATTTGTTCAGCTCGTGAAAAAATATACGGAAATTAACGAACTTACTTATGAGAATGTTCACGAGTTTATAGACCGTATTCTCATTCACGAATTGGACAAAGAAACAAATACGCGCAAAATAGAGATTTTTTATAATTTTGTCGGTAAAATTGACAGTAACGAAAAATCTTGTGAAAGCGTATCATATTTCCGTCAAATTGGTGCAGATGTAACAAGCGTTGCAATGTAAAAATAGTGTGATAACGGAATCATAACAAAATGGTTACGTTATCACACCTCAACTAATAATCGGCCGGGTTGTGGTGATACATCGGGATCCGGATGATTTTAAGACGCAGCCGGCAGGTAATGCCGGGGAGAAGATAGCCTGCGGAAAAATAGAGTGAGAAAAAAGACGGGGCGGCCGGGCTGCGGCAGCTCCGTTTTATATATCTGAGAAAACAAGGTAACCTTTTATCAAACATACATATTGTAAAAACGGTATTTACATATACGCCGAATGGTGCTATAATAACAATATAGTAGCTTGCGATGGGAGGAAAGGGCAGTGGATAGGACTGCGGTGACATACATAGTAACGATTGTCTGTTGGGCGGCCGGTATGGTTGCAGGGGTAATGTTAAGGAGAAGTAAAAATAGCAACGTACATATTGCCGGACAGATGATTTTGACGATATTTACATCATTGGCGGTGGTTATAGCGGGGCTGTTCACAGCCGGTATGCTGTCGCTTGAATATAGGGTAAGAGCGAATTTGTACTCGATTCTGGTCTTGCTGTCTTTCGGTGCATTGCTGTTTATGCTGCTGGGATTCGTATGGACGGAAGGTGCGAGAAAGAAATTTGTAGTGATATTTTTGTGCATAGCCTTGGCCTGCACAGCGGTGTTCGGTGGTGTGAGGATATACGATGCTTATTCTAAAGCTGGGGAACAGCAGGAGGAGTTTATGGGCTGAGGGATGTGAAAACCGAACCGCCTATGTGCTTGTATGGCATATAGGCGGTATTCATGTGCGAGTAGATCATTTTGCCGCTGAACTGCGTTTGAGCGGGCGGAGACTAATCAGTAATAACGATAAATCTTTAGTTATATTCGCCTTTGATAATGACACAATTCCGGACAAAAAAGACCGTCCCTCAAGTGGAAACGGTCTTTATTTTGCTAAGGTTACGAGCGAACAGCATATCCGCGGATAAACTCATGCTGCAAGGATCACAAGAACCATCGTTGTGACCAGGAATAAGATAGCGAGAGTTACCGTAAACTTATTCATCATAGACTGCTTTGTACTGCCGCCGTATTTATTGAAAAATGAATCGGACGTATCCGGTGCGGAACCCTGGATACCCTTCATTCCGGGATCTTTTCCTTCTTGTGCCAGAACGATACCGATAAGCAGAACGGTAACGATAAGATGAAGCACAACAAATAATGTAGACATACTGTTCTTACCTCCTTTATGCAAAAAAATTTTCATAAACAGTTATAACTGCGCAGAATATCTGCGTGTAAACTGCAAACACTCTCTATTATATCACAATTTTTTTCTTTTTCAATAGTTTTTTCAAAAAAAATGAAAAAAATTTTTTAAAACTCTTGTGTAAATATTGAGATTTTGGTATAATATAAAAAAAGAGCGTTTTGGGAGGTGTCTGATGGAAAATAGAGAGAATGAACAGGAACGCGTTGTATTGGCCGGCGTCCATACCGGACAGAGGGACGCTCTTAATGATACGACAGAGGCGTCGGTGAGGGAGCTTGAGGAATTGGTGCAGACAGCCGGCGGCTTGGTTGTGGGCGAAATGATACAAAATAAGCCGGAGCTGGAGACGGCTACCTACATGGGAGAAGGAAAGCTTGAAGAGCTAAAAGAGGCTGTTGACGCTTTAGAGGCCGACTGCGTGGTATTTGATGATGAACTATCCTCAGTGCAGATGCGTAATATAACCGATATCCTGGGAGTAAAGGTGCTTGATCGCTCGATGCTCATTTTGGATATCTTTGCCATGCGCGCCAAAAGCGGGGAAGGAAAGCTGCAAGTAGAGCTGGCACAGCTCAAATACCGGCTGCCGCGGCTTAGGGGACTGGGTGAGCAGATGAGCCGCACAGGCGGCGGGATCGGCACCAGAGGCCCCGGTGAGACGCAGCTGGAGAGCGACCGTCGCCATATCCGCCGCCGCATATCTGCCTTGGAGGCGGAGCTTAAGGAGTTGAAAACGCACCGGGAATTGATACGTAAACGCCGCCGTAAGGACGGGGTGATAACGGTAGCCCTCGTCGGCTATACGAATGCCGGCAAGTCTCTTCTGCTCAAAGCCCTTACGGATGCGGACGTTTTCTCGGAGGATAAGCTGTTTGCAACGCTTGATCCGACCTCGCGGGCGGTGACGCTGGAGGATAACCGTAAAATACTTCTGGTGGATACGGTAGGCTTTATAAGGAAGTTGCCGCATCACCTTGTGGAGGCATTCAAGTCAACGCTTGAGGAGGCGGTGGTAGCTGATGTACTCGTGCATGTGATAGATGCATCGGAGGACGAGAGGGAAAGCCGTATAACGGTAGTCGAGCAGGTGCTCTCAGAAATAGGCGCGCTGGGAAAACCGGTAATAGCGGCGTTCAATAAATGCGATATGATCGAGGATGCCTCGGCAATACCGGTTTTGTGCAACTGTAAGGAAACTGTGTATATTTCGGCTAAATACGGCACAAACCTCGACCGCCTGATGCAGGCGATAGCCGAGGCTGCGCCAGGGAAAAAGGAAAAAATAACGGTCTGCGTGCCTTACAGCGAGGGTGCCTTGGTGAGCAGCCTGCATGAAAAACAGAAAGTTTTGAGCGAGGAATATACGGCCGAGGGGACGTTGATGGAGCTTTTGGCTGACGCCCAGGCTTATGAAATGTTAAGGCCTTACAGGAGGGATGAGTGATGTCCCGAAAGCCGGTATACAAAACGATAGCCAGGCGAGCCGAAACGATGTTTATAGAGAAAAAGTCGAAATTCATTACCAATGTAAGCCCTGTCGAAAGCGAAGAGGAGGCCATAGCCTTCGTGAACGATATCCGCGCCAAATATCCTAACGCGACCCATAACGTCTATGCCTATGTGATAGACGAGAATAATATTTTCCGCTATACCGATGACGGCGAGCCATCCGGAACGGCCGGTATGCCGGTCCTGGATACGATGCGTAAGGAGGGCATAGTGGATGCGGCGGTGGTCGTAACGCGCTATTTCGGCGGCACGCTCCTGGGAACCGGCGGACTGGTTCACGCATATGGCGCGGGAGCGCGACAGGGGCTTTTGGCGGCAGGAATAGTGACGCGCAGTTTGTGCAATATAGTTTCGATCAAGGTGGATTATACGATGGTGGGCAAACTCCAGCATAAGATAGCTTCGGAAAACTATATGCTGGAGGATACCGTATATGAGAATGACGTGACTTTTTACATATGCTGCCCTCTGGATAGGACGGCTGCGCTTTTGGCGGAGATCACCGAGCTTACGAACGGGCGTGCAGTGTGTAAGATCGCGGATACTAAATATGTTGATCTTAAATAATTGCAAAACGCGGCAGCGTTTTACAATTATTTCCTTGTTCTGGGGAGCTCGAGGGTGAAACCCTCGAATTTCAATCAATTTTTGACGACATGCGCGTCAAAAATTGTGAAAATAAAAGTTTCAGCGGTCGCAGACCGCCAATCAACGGAACTTTTATTTTCTTCATTAGCCAGAAATCAATTGCGAAAAAAGTTTCGCAATTGACTAAAATATGTTGATCTTTAAAGGAGAGATAGAAAATGAAAACGGTCATTGCAGTAGCCTTGACGGTGTCGCTGACTGTGTTGGCGGCCGGGGGATGTGCCCCGAAAGAGGAACCGTCGGCAACGCTTGCCTCAGGGAATACATCGGCTGTTGTCACCTCATCGCCTTCGGCAGAACCGGAGGAGCAGGCGATAGAACCGGCGGAGGAAAGTGCGATAGGCGATAACTGGACGGTGATGTCCGAATATGAGGTCACCTTCGGCGGACTTGATGGCAGTACGGTGCGATTGGCAGCAGACGCTGAACGCAGCGGCGATGATATAATGTGGGATGATTCCCATAATTGGGCGCTGGAAGTCGAGACAACGGACGGGTTATACACGCTGTTTGACGAGCGCGTTAGTTTGGGGCAGGTGTATTTTGATATTATTGAGAGGTATGACGAAGACGGGAATGCGATCCCGGTGATACTTTTGCATATCGATTCCTCGGCGGAGATATCCACGATGGAATATACATATGACGGCGATGGTTTTGTGGAAAAAGAGATATACAGCGAAGCAGGCATAAACAGGATATATTCCTCCGTGCCTGAATATAGATAGTTTAATGAAAGGAAGATGAAAATGGCGGCAAAGATAACGGCAGCTAATTTTGAAAACGAAGTAATGAAAGCAGGGAAGCCTGTATTGGTGGATTTTTGGGCGTCCTGGTGCGGGCCGTGCCGGATGCTGGCTCCGGTGATCGACCAGCTCAGTGATGAGTATTCGGGCAAGGCCTTGGTAGGAAAAGTCAATGTCGATGAGGAGGCCGATCTGGCGGCGAAATACGGTATCGTATCTATACCGACGGTGATAATTTTCGTCAATGGCAAGGAATGCGAGAGGCTTGTAGGTGTGCGCGGTAAGGACGACTATGAAGAGGCCGTAGAGAAGTATCTATGATCTCGCTTATACGGGAGGAATGCCGCCGCCTGCGCATTGCCGATTTTGGCGTTGTGCGGGCGAGGGTGTTCACAGAGCTTTCGGACTTCCTAAAAAAACGCGGGCAGACACCGATGACTACCCCTGATATACGGCGCAGGACGGATCCGTTTCTGATAATGCCGGGGGCGCGGTCTATCGTTGTCTGCCTAATGTCGTACTATGCCGGAGCAGATGCGGGCAACTTGTCCAAATATGCCCGCGGTGAGGATTACCACGCAGTGATGGGAAGAGCGCTGGGAGAGCTTAAACGGCTTATTGAAGGATACGGATATCAGGCGGAGTGTTTCTGTGACAGCGGCGACTTGAACGACCGGTATCTGGCGTATTTGGCCGGGCTGGGCTTTTTCGGAAAGAACGGCTTTCTTATTCACCCCGTGTACGGAACGTATACGGTGATAGGGTATATCGTTACCGATTGCCCGCTTGCAGAAAGCTCTCCTTTGAAAAACTCGTGTCTCGGCTGCGGCGAGTGCATAAGACGGTGCCCAGGGGGAGCGATAGGCGAAGACGGCAGCTTCTGCTGCGAGAAATGCGCCTCGTACATCACGCAGAAAAAAGGCGAGCTTTCCCGGGAGGAGGAAGGTATAATCGAAAAAAGCGGTTACATCTGGGGCTGCGATATCTGTCAGGATGTGTGCCCGCATAATAAAAATGCAAAAATGACGGAAAATCCGGAATTTAATGAATATTTATGCAAAAATTTGCATATTGATGGCTCCATGTCAAATCGAGCATTCAGGAAAATGTACAAAAATAGAGCATATTCATGGCGCGGAAAGGGTGTAATTGTACGAAATCAGGAGGTTTTGGAGAAAAAAGGGAAATAGCTCTTGCATTTTTATGCGAATAGTTGTATAATTATCCGTATAAAATGCACGGACGGAGGTAATGGAAATGACGGTCGATGAGATCAGGCAGCTTGACAAGAAATATTATATGAATACATTCGGCAACAGATTGCCGGTCGCATTTGAAAAGGGCAGCGGTATGAAGCTGTACACTGCGGGCGGAGAGGTTTACTACGACTTTCTCGGAGGGATAGCGGTCAATGCCTTGGGGCATTCGAACCCGGCGTTTGTCAGTGCGCTTTCCGAGCAGCTGTCGAAGGTTTTGCATACCTCAAGCCTGTATTACATAGAAAATCAGGCCAGGCTTGCGGAGAAAATAGTAAAGGCCACCTGTGCCGACAGAGTATTTTTTGCTAACAGTGGCGCGGAGGCTAACGAAGGTGCTTTCAAGCTGGCTAAGATATATCATTATCGGAAAAATGACGGCCGGTATGAGATAATCACGCTCGACAGCTCCTTTCATGGCAGAACGCTGGCGACGGTGGCCGCGACCGGTCAGGCGAAATATCAGGAGCCGTATAAACCGCTTACACCGGGATTCATACAGGTGAAGCCGAATGATTTTGCGGCCGTGGAAGCGGCGGTCACAGATAAGACGGCGGCGATAATGATAGAGCTTATACAGGGCGAGAGCGGCGTACATCCGATGGATAGGGAATATGTAGAAAAGCTTCGCAGGCTGTGTGACGACAACGATATACTGCTTATGTTTGACGAGGTCCAGACCGGCATGGGAAGGACAGGATATCTTACCGCTTCCGAGCTGTACGGAGTGGAACCGGATGTGTTTACATTAGCTAAGGCTCTGGGCGGAGGGATACCGATAGGAGCGATCTGCGCCAAGGAGCGGGTTGCAGCGGCATTTTCGCCGGGAGACCATGGCACGACGTTCGGTGGCAATCCGTTTTCAACGGCAGCGGGATTGGCAGTTTTCGATATCTTCGGGCGCGAGGGATTGGTGGAAAATGCGCGCCTGATGGGGCTTTATTTTAAGACAAAGCTGGAGGAGTTAATAAAACGCTTCCCCGAGAAGATAAAAGAGGTGCGCGGAGAAGGGCTTTTGATAGGCATAGAGTTTGCGCCCGAATGTGCACGGGAGATTTTCGATGAGATGTTTCATAAGCATTATCTGACAAGCCTGTGCGGAGGAGTTTCTATGAGGATAGCGCCGCCGCTCATAATAAAACAGAACGATATAGATGCGTTTTGTGATGCGCTGGAAAATACATTGCTGAAATAAAGGAGTACATAATCATGAAAGATTTGATAAGTTTACACGACCTTTCGCAGGAGGAGATGGACAACCTCTTGAAATTGGGCATGAAGCTGAAAAAGGAGCTTAAAAACGGGATCCCTCACCCGATATTAAAGGGGAAGACCTTGGGAATGATATTCACAAAATCCTCCACCAGAACAAGGGTATCCTTTGAGGTAGGAATGACGCAGCTGGGCGGTTATCCGCTGTTTTTGTCGAGCAATGATATCCAGCTGGGACGCGGTGAGACGATATATGATACAGCCAAGGTTCTCGAACGATACCTTGACGGTATAATGATACGCACGTTTTCTCATCAGGACGTTTTGGATCTGGCCGAATACGCCGATATACCGGTAATAAACGCCCTTACAGACCTTCTGCATCCTTGCCAGGTGCTGGCCGATCTTATGACGGTCTATGAGCATAAGGGCAGGCTGGCGGGGCTGAAGTTCGCGTACGTAGGCGACGGTAATAATATGGCGCATTCGATAATGTATGGCTGCGCTAAGGCCGGGCTTGATTGTGCAATAGCTACCCCGGAAGATTACGGCTGCAATGAAGAGATCGTGGAGAATGCCAAGGCCGATTTCAAGGCCGGCGGCAGCACGCTGACTCTTACGAACGATCCGGAAGAAGCGGTAAAGGATGCGGATATAATTTACACCGATACCTGGGTGAGCATGGGTATGGAAAGTGAAAAGGCGGAGAGACAAAAGGTGTTCATGCCGTACCAGGTTGATGGGAAGCTGGCCTCTCTTGCTAAGGACGATTATATATTCATGCACTGTCTGCCGGCATACCGCGGCTTTGAGGTGACCGAAGAGATCATAGACGGAGAGCATTCGGTGATATTTGACGAAGCGGAAAACCGCTTACATGCACAAAAAGCCGTTATGGCTGTGCTGATGGGCTGAGGAGGTCGTTTAGTGGAGGAGGAATTTTACCAATCTCTGTTTCAGGTACGTCTGGCAACGTATGACGATATCCCCAGCATAATGAATATCACGCGCGAGGCTTTTACGAAGTACCGGCAGATGGCGGGACTTGAGAATATAGAAGCGTTAGAGGAAACGTACAACGATGTAAAAAGAGATATCGATACCAAATTCGTACTGATCGCCCTTTCTGACGGTGAACCCGTGGGCAGCGTGCGCGTCGAGGTCTTTGACGACAATACTGCCTATCTTTCGCGTTTTGGCGTTAAGGTGGATAATCAGAACAACGGTATCGGAAAATCAATAATGAATCTGGTGGATCGTATAATGAAAAAGCAGGGCGTCAAACAAATGAGCCTGCACACAGGGGCGAAGATAACCTCGCTGATCCGGTTTTATTACGGACGCGGCTTTTATATCGATTCGACCGATAAGTCGCGCGGTTATGTGCGCGCTTTGCTTGTAAAAGATTACGTGCAGGACGAGTGTTAGAAAGAAGGAGCATTGATGACAAAGATCGATATAATTTCCGGCTTTCTGGGAGCCGGAAAGACAACGCTTATAAAAAAGCTGTTGGAGGAAGCGCTTGGTGACGAGAAGGTCGTGCTTATCGAAAACGAGTTCGGTGAGATCGGAATTGACGGCGGATTTATGAAGGAGACCGGCGTTGAGATAACTCAGATGAATTCCGGCTGTATATGCTGCTCGTTGGTCGGAGATTTCGCATCTGCTTTGGAGGAGGTAATAGAGAAGTTTTCGCCGGACAGGATATTGATAGAGCCGTCGGGAGTAGGGAAGCTCTCCGATGTTGCCAATGCGGTAAAAAACATTGAGAAAAAAACCAAGGGCGTGAAGATAAACTCTGTTTCTACAGTGGCGGATGCGACTAAGTGCAGGATGTACAGCAAAAATTTTGGCGAGTTCTATAATAATCAGATAGAAAGCGCTGGTGCGATAATCCTCAGCAGGACGCAGAACATGAGTGAAGATAAACTGGATAAATGCATAGAACAGCTCAAGAGTAAAAACAGCAAGGCTGCTTTTGTAACAACTCCCTGGGACAGCTTGAGCGGAGGTCAGCTTTTAGCGGTAATGGAAAATGGGACAACTGCGGCGGCGGAGCTTTTGGGCGAAGCGGAGGTTTGCCCTGAATGCGGTCATCATCACGACCATGATCACCACCACGACCATCACCATGAGCATACTCATGATCACCATCATGGACATCACGATCACGCGCATCATCATGCCGATGAGGTCTTTTCAAGTGTCGGCGGACAAACGCACCGCAAATTCAGCAAAGCGGAGCTTGAGGGCATACTTTCACAGCTGGACGGCGGCGAATACGGTACCGTCCTGCGCGCTAAGGGAATATTGCCGGGCAAGGACGGCGATTGGATACATTTCGATTACGTCCCCGGCGAGAGCGATATCAGAAACGGCGGCGCGGAATATACCGGTCTTTACTGCGTTATCGGTTCGAAGCTGGACGAGGAAAAGCTGAACGGGCTTTTCGGATAAGGAGAGCGTATGGTACCTGTTTATATAATTATGGGTTTTCTGGAAAGCGGTAAGACTACCTTTTTAAAGGATGTGTTCGAAGAAAACGGCTTTCCTGTCGAGGAATCGAAGCTGCTTATACGCTGCGAGGACGGGGAGGAGGAATATGATGATGAATTCCTCTCTGACATGGGTCTTACGATGATCGAGGCTGAGAGCTTGGATGACATGGAGCAGGGCTTTATGGAGAAGCTGCACAAAAAATACGCGCCTAAGCGGGTATTCATCGAGTTTAACGGCATGTGGCTTCTGCGCGACCTTTTCAGCAAAGTGAAAAAGCCCAAGAGCTGGGAGCTTTATCAGATCATAACGCTCATAGACGGATCGACGTTTGGTATGTACCTTAACAATATGCGGTCTCTGTTTTCGGAAATGGTGAAAGTATCGGAGCTGGTAATCTTTAACAGATGCAGCGAGGAAACAGACAAAGGCAGCTATCGCAGGTTTGTACGGGCGGCAAATCCGCAGGCGCAGATGATATTTGAAAACCTTGACGGAAGCTCCGATGACGGCATGACAGAGGAGGAGCTTCCGTATGATATGGATGCTCCGGTGGTAACGGTCAAGGACGAGGATTACGGGATATTTTATATCGATACTCTCGATCATGCCGACAGATATGATAAAAAAACGCTGAAGCTGCGGGGGATGGTGATGCATGTTAAGGAGGCTGGACTTAAGAAGGATGAGTTTTTCTTCTGCCGCCGTGCTATGACCTGCTGTGCTGATGATATAGGATTGGCCGGTTTTGTCTGCCATGATGACAGGGCTAAGTCATACAAGAGTGGCCAGTGGATAACGCTGACTGCTACGGCGAAGCTTGAAGAACATCAGGCTTACGGCGGCGTGGGGATCGTGCTTTATGCTAAAAAGATAGGCGAAGCGAAGATGCCCGAGGACGATCTGGTCTATTTTAACTAAAGATATAGGCTCTGCGTTTGTTTGGCGCAGAGTTTTTTTATTTTATGTGTTTTAACTGGTAAAAATCGGGGTATATATAATAAAGAGGAAGTTTTAGTCGAAGCGCTCATTTTACAGGCGCTATAGTGAGGAGGAGAATCATGAATAATTTTGGAGATGAATTTAAAAAGATCTTACTGGCAGGGATAGGCGCTGTAGCTGTTACGGCGGAGAAATCGAGTCAAATGGTGGAAATGCTTGTAAAGCGCGGAGAGCTTACCGTTGAGCAGGGAAAGATACTCAATGAGGAGCTTAAAAACAACATAAAAGAGAGCCTTCACAAGACGATGGAGGCTGCCGAGGAGAAAAAGGACGAAATGACCGAAAAGCTGGAGGAGATGTCGGCCGAGGAGCTTGAAGAGCTTAAGAAAAAGATACAGGAGATAGAGGACAATAAATAAGCCGCAGCTATCAGCACCGCGGAAAAAGGAGGCGGACGATGGGGAAAAAACAGAGTAAAAAAAGCTCTGCTAGATTGCGCGAGATCATGGGCGTATTAAAGCGAAATGATATCGTGCACGGTATCTCTCCTGTAAAACTCAGGAGGATATTAGAAGATCTCGGTCCGACCTATGTGAAACTGGGACAGATAATGTCCATGCGTTCGGATATGCTGCCGCAGAATTACTGCGATGAGCTGACGAAGCTGCGCATGGATGTGCGTCCGATGCCTTTTTCCGTGGTGCAGAAAACGCTGGCTTCTGAATACGGGCAGCCGGCGGATAAGATATTTAAAACGATAGAAGGGGCGTCTTTGGGATCGGCGTCTATAGCGCAGGTACACAGGGCAGTGCTTGTTGATGATGACCGGGAGGTCGTTATAAAGATGCAAAGGCCGAATATTCGCACGACAATGGCTGAGGATATAAAGCTGATGAAACGAGCCGCCGGGCTTTTGAGTATTATCGGCGACACGGGAAACGTTATCGATTTTTCGGCAGTGATAGACGAGCTGTGGATAGTGTCTCAGCAGGAGATGGATTTTCTGTTGGAGGCTGATAACTGTGAGCAGTTTTATCACCTTAACGAGGATATAGCCTATGTTTCTTCGCCCGTTGTGGACAGGCGGTATACGACGGCCAAAGTGTTGGTGATGGATTATATCCATGGTATACGTATTGATGAAACGGATAAACTCAAAGAACTTGGCTACGATATGCGGGAAATAGGCGAAAAGCTGTGTGCCAATTATATCAAGCAGATATTGGATGACGGGTTCTTTCATGCCGATCCGCACCCGGGAAATATATGGATATCCGGAGGCAAGATAGTATGGCTTGATCTCGGTATGATGGGAAGGCTTTCTCCGGATGATAAAAAGATCATCAAAAACGCTGTCAAGGCGGTTGTTCAAGGGGATATATATGAAGTAAAAAGCGCGGTGCTGACGCTTGGCAAACCGAGGGGCAAGGTAAATCATTCGCTTTTGTATACGGACATAGACGAAATGCTGAGCAAATATGCCAACATGGGGATGGGTTCAATAAACATGGGCGATGTTATCTTTGAGCTTCTGGATATTGCCAAACGGCACAATATCTCTATGCCCAGTAACATAACGATGCTTGCGCGCGGTGTACTCACATTCGAGGGCGTTATAAGCCGCTGCTGCCCGGAGCTTAGCATGATGGAGGCGTTGTCGGCGCACGTTTTCAGCGAGACAATGACGCGCGGCAATATTGCTCATGAGGCAAAGGCTGCCGGTCGTGACTTTTTGAACAGCACCAGAAAATCCATTGAGATACCGGCACTGATAGCTGATATGCTAAAATCTACAGTCAAGGGGCAGACCAAGGTAAATCTGGAACTTATTGGCGCTGATGAGCCCTTGGAGAAGATAAACCACATGGTGCACGAGCTGATAGTTGGTATAATAATTGCGGCGGCTCTGATAGGTTCAAGCTTTTTGTGCACGACACAGATGAAGCCTATGGTGCTGGGAATACCGCTGCTGGGATTTTTAGGCTACTTGGGGGCGTTTGTTCTGGGGATAGTGCTGATAATTCAGTTTTACCGGGGTAAAAAGAAATAGTTACATAGCTGCGGTCATACCGTTGCTTTGAAAATAATTTATGGAGGATATTACCAATGGAATTTAAAGGTTCAAAGACAGAAGCAAATTTAAAGGCGGCGTTTTCCGGCGAATCTGAGGCTAGGAATAAGTATACTTATTTTGCTTCAAAGGCTAAGAAAGACGGTTATCAGCAGATAGCAGCCATTTTTGAAGAAACAGCCAATAATGAAAAGGAACATGCTAAGATATGGTTCAAGCTTCTTGATGGTATCGGGAGCACAGAGGATAATTTGAAATCTGCAGCTGCCGGCGAGCATTACGAGTGGACGCAGATGTATGCTCAGTTTGCCAAGGACGCCCGCGAGGAGGGCTTTGACGATATCGCCGTTCTGTTTGACGGCGTAGCCGCGATTGAAAAGCATCATGATGAGAGATATCAGGCGCTCTTGAAGAACATAGAGGACGGACTCGTATTTGAAAAATCGAACATTACGATATGGAAGTGCAGAAACTGCGGCCATATTCATGTAGGTGAAAAAGCTCCTGAGGTATGCCCGGTATGCAAGCATCCGAAAGCGTACTTTGAAATAAATGCCGACAATTATTGATGAAAACAAAAGGAACGCGCTCATGGTTGGGCGCGTTTTTTGTATAAAAGGGGGCTGTCGCTTTTAGCGCAGATCGTAGCAAGGCTATAAAGCCTTGCTACTACGAACGAAACGAACCCTCGGAATATATTCATATGCCGTTGGGCAAGGGTTTGCAAGCAAACCTTCGTTTCGTTTGTTCTGCATCTAAAATCGAGCAGCCCCATGCGTTAAGAAAACGCATGGGGCTGCTCTGATTTACTTTATATCATCAAGTGAGATGATATTCACATTTTGCGAATTGTAATTTTCCTTCATTATCTCCACCAAAGCTTTGACGGTGTCAAGGCTTGTCATCAGCGTTACTGAGCTTTCAGCCGCCGTACGCCTTATCTTGAAGCCGTCGCTGTATGCGTTGTTGGGCTTTGAGGGGATGTCTATTATAAGGTCGATCATGCCGCTGCGGATTATATCGAGGATATTGGGAACACCCTCGGATATCTTTTTGGCGTAGAGTACCGGGATACCGTTCTTTTCCAGAAAAGCCGCAGTTCCGCCGGTGGCTACCAGACGGCAGCCGAGGTGGTGCAGATCCTTGGCGATCGGCAGGGAGGCTTCCTTGTCAATATCGCGAACCATAATGAGGATTGAGCTGCCGGCTTTGGGTATCGTTGTGTGAGCAGCCACAAAACCTTTGTAGAGAGCCTCATGGAAGGATTGGCCTACACCGAGGACTTCTCCGGTCGAACGCATTTCCGGGCCAAGGCTGACCTCTACATTGGGCAGCTTTTCGGTGGAGAATACCGGCACCTTTACTGCAACAGTGTTCGTCTGAGGAGCAATACCGGAGGAATAGCCCATGTCTTTGAGCGTTTCACCAAGCATTATCCTGGTCGCTATATCTATAACGGGAACGTTTGTAACCTTAGTGATATAGGGAACGGTACGGCTTGAACGCGGATTCACTTCGATTATATAAAGCTCACCGCGGTACTCGATAAACTGGATATTTATCATACCTATGACCTTCAGCTCGCGTGCTATCCTATAGGTAACGTCCTTTATCTTTTCGATTATATCCTCCGATACGTGCTGGGGAGGATATATGGAGATCGAGTCGCCGGAGTGGACGCCGGCCCGCTCCAGATGTTCCATGATGCCGGGGATAAGCACGTCTGTTCCATCACAGATAGCGTCTACCTCCAGCTCACGGCCGCCGAGATAGCGGTCGATAAGCACGGGATTATCCTTATCCTTATGGAAGGCTTCGGAAAGATAGCGGATAAGATCCTGCTCGTTGCGCGTTATCTCCATACCCTGGCCGCCGAGAACGTAAGACGGACGCACAAGCAGCGGAAATTCCAGCGCTTTTGCTTCTGCTAAAGCCTCCTCTATGCTCCATACGCCCTTGCCCTTGGGACGCTTTATGTCGAGCTTTTCCAGCATTTCATCAAATTTTTCTCTGTCCTCAGCCTCGTCTATCTGCTTGGGCTGGGTGCCGAGAATGGGAACGTTCATCGAATCAAGGAAATTAGCCAGCTTTATAGCCGTTTGGCCGCCGAATTGGAGGATAACTCCGTCCGGCTTTTCCAGCTCGATTATATTTAATACTTCCTCTTCGGTCAGCGGCTCGAAATAAAGCTTGTCCGAGGTGTCAAAATCGGTGGAGACGGTTTCCGGGTTGTTATTGATTATTATCGTTTCTACGTTTGCCCGTGCCAGCGACTGCACGCTGTGAACGGAGCAATAGTCGAACTCTATACCCTGACCGATACGGATAGGGCCGGAGCCGATAACTATCACCTTTTTACAGTCGGATGGCTCTGCCTCTGATACTTCATCGTACGTTGAATAATAGTACGGCGATACGGCCTCAAATTCGCCTGCGCAAGTATCGACCATTTTGTAAGCGGGAACAATGTCCATTGATCTTCTAAGCTCGTATACCTCAGAGCCTTTGGCGCCGATAAGCTGGGCAATACCTTTGTCAGAGAACCCGAGCTTTTTATACCGCTTCATTATTTCCGGTGTGATATCCGCAAGCGTATACTGCTTGAGCTCTTCCTCGGCATCTACGATATTCTTTATCTTTTCCAGGAAGAACATGTCCATGCCGGTTATCTCGGCTATTTTATCCAGGAGGTAGTCACGCCTGATAAGCTCTGCCAGGTCAAACAGCCGTTCATCGTCAGGCGTCGCCACCCGTGCTTTTAGCTCATCTATGGAACGGTTCTTGGAGGCTTCGCGTTCAAGCGTGAATTGATTTATTTCCAGTGAACGCACGCCCTTCAAAAGAGAGGCCTCAAAGCTGTTGCCGATAGACATTATTTCACCGGTAGCCATCATCTTGGTGCCCAGCTTGCGCTTGGCGTCGAAGAATTTGTCGAACGGCCATTTCGGTATTTTGGTAACGATATAGTCTATCGCCGGCTCAAAGCAGGCAAATGTCTTACCTGTAACGGCATTTTTTATCTCGTCAAGCGTATAGCCGAGAGCTATTTTGGCGGCGATCTTTGCTATCGGATAGCCGGTGGCCTTGGAAGCAAGCGCCGAGGAACGGCTCACACGGGGGTTTATCTCGATAACAGCATAATCGAAGCTGTTGGGATCGAGTGCAAACTGTACGTTGCAGCCGCCCTTTATCTCTATCGAGTTGATTATATCTATAGCAGCTTTACGCAGCATTTGATATTCCTTGTCGGCAAGCGTAAGGGTCGGGGCTACGACGATCGAATCTCCGGTATGAACACCGACCGGGTCAACATTTTCCATCGAGCAGACGGTTATGCAATTTCCGGCCGCATCCCGCATTACTTCATATTCTATCTCTTTCCAGCCCTTGATGGATTTTTCCAAAAGAACCTGCCCCACTCGGCTTAAATGCAGTCCCTGGGCAAGAATTTCTGTAAGTTCGGCTGCGTTTTCGGCAATACCGCCGCCGGTGCCGCCTAAGGTATAGGCAGGGCGGACTATTACCGGATAGCCGATCTGTTCGGCGAATTTAAGCCCATCCTCAAGGTTTGTCACGATCTCAGAAGGAGCTATCGGTTGATTGGTGCGTTCCATCAGCCGTTTAAAGCTGTCGCGGTCTTCGCCCTCTTTTATAGACTCGATCGAGGTGCCGATCACCTTTACGTTGTATTTATCAAGAATACCCCGGTCGTAAAGTTCGCAGGCCAGGTTAAGGCCGGTCTGGCCGCCCATGCCGGCGATAAGGCTGTCGGGAGCCTCTCTTTGGATTATCCGCTCCAGGTATTCCACGGTGAGTGGTTCGATATAGGTATGCGACGCCATGCCGCGGTCGGTCATGATGGTCGCTGGGTTGGAATTTACGAGTATGGTCTCAATACCTTCCTCTTCGATAGCGCGGCAGGCTTGGGTGCCGGAATAGTCAAATTCCGCCGCCTGTCCGATAACGATAGGGCCTGAGCCGATTACGAGGACTTTTTTTATGGATTTGTCTAAAGGCATTTATCTTACCCCCTTTAAAAATCTGTCGAACAGGAAGCCCGTGTCGAGAGGCCCGGGCTTTGCTTCGGGATGGAATTGTACGCTCTGAATAGGGAGGCTTTTATGGCGTATCCCCTCACAGGTACCGTCGTTTACATTAACAAAGGTCTCCTCAACATCTTCCGGAAGATCGGAGAGTATATAGTTGTGGTTCTGGGAAGTGATATAGACCTTGCCGGTGGAAAGATCCTTTACGGGATGATTTCCGCCGTGGTGGCCGAATTTGAGCTTCTTTGTTTTACAGCCCAGCGCAAGTCCGATCAGCTGATGTCCCATACAGATACCGGTGATCGGATATTTGCCGATGAGAGCACGGACGGTATCGACAGTGCCGGGAGCGTCAAGCGGGTCGCCGGGGCCGTTGGAAATAAATACCATATCCGGCTTTATTGCGTCTATTTCCTCCGGTTTCACAGTGGCCGGGAACACGCTTATCTTGCAATTCCTGTCCAAAAGGCCGCCTAGTATTCCCTGTTTTGCGCCCAGGTCGATAAAGGCAACGTGTGTTTGGCCGGAGCTGTTCAGCACATAGGCCTCTTTGGTAGTCGTGCGCATGATAACATCGCTGTTGTCAAGACGAGAAAGCATGGATTCGACCTCTGTATCGGAAGGTTCGCCGCGGCATATTACACCGCGCATAACTCCGTGCTCACGCAGTATCTTTGTCAGAGCTCTTGTGTCGATACCCTCAAGACCGACAACGCCCTGGCGCTTTAAGAAATTTGAAAGCGTCATCTCATTCCTGAAATTTGACGGCTTGTCGCATTTCTCCCTTACGACAAAGGCGGTGAGATTGGCCTTATCTGCCTCCATATCTTCAAAGTTTATACCATAATTACCGATCAAAGGAAACGTCATAGTTACTATCTGGCCGGCAAATGATGGGTCGGTCAATGTTTCCTGATAGCCGACCATGCCGGTGGTGAACACGACTTCGCCCGAAACGTCTTTTATCGCTCCGAACATTTCGCCCGTAAAACGCGCGCCGTTCTCCAGAACCAATTGTGCTTTCATGCGTACCTGCTCCTTTCAAAAATTATCTGCGCCTATGCGCTCTGTGATAATGCAGACCTACTTTGCGAACATTTAAGCGTTTATAAAATCTCAAAAAAATAGACAATGGAAGATAGCTTTCATTGTCTATAAAAATCAACAGCCTGTTTTATTTTGGGAATAGAAACATCGCCAAACGATACATAAGTGAAAAATAGATCGTTCATGGTGATAGCCTCCCTATTATTACCGGCCGCCGTCTGACCGCCTGCATATTTATCTTGTCTATTGTACCACTATATTGTCGAGTTGTCAAGAGTTTTTTGGAAAATAACAAATGCAAAAAAATAAAAAATTTTCGTTCCTAGCTGTCCGCATATAGGCTCAGTTGTAGTATCACTTTTTTCACAAAAAACAATAATGCAACTTTCACAAATCGTCACTCTAAAATCCCCGAAAATTCGTCCTGCCTTGCAGAGATTTTTTGTTGACACGACCGCTTCTTTGCGGTATAGTATTACTTGATTTTTTATGGGAGGTTTTCGGAAATGGATTACAACAATCCGCTTGTAGAACAAAGAGCAGATCCGTGGGTGTTAAACGATGGCGGCTATTATTATTTCACCGCCTCTGTCCCCGAATACGACCGGATAGAACTGCGCCGGGCAAGGACCATCAACGGACTTACAGATACAAAAGAAGTAAAGACCATATGGCAGTGTCATGAAAGCGGCGAGATGAGCTGTCACATATGGGCGCCGGAGCTGCACAGGCTCGGCGGAGACTGGTACATATATTTCACCGCCAGTGACAAGAATGATAAATGGCAGATACGACCCTATGCGCTAAAATGCAGCGACAAAGATCCTCTTTCTGGAAAATGGGAGGAATGCGGCCGTATAGATATCGGTGAGGAAACGTTTTCCTTGGATATGACGGTATTTGAGAATAATGGGCAGCTGTATTCTGTATGGGCGCAGAAATCCTCGGAGACAGCAGGCTCTGTAATTTGTATTGCCGCTATGAAGAATCCGCTTGAGCTGGCTACGAAGCCGATGGTACTGACCGTCCCCGAGTATGATTGGGAGTGTCAGGGATTCAAGGTGAACGAGGGACCGGCCGTCCTGATAAGAAACGGCAAGGTGGTTATCACCTATTCGGCCAGCGATACCGGTTGGCGATATTGCATGGGAATGGTTTGGGCATATACGGATTCCGATCTTCTCGATCCATCCTCCTGGCACAAGAGTGAAAAACCGGTGTTTTCCACCAGCGACAAAAACAGTCAGTACGGCCCCGGCCACAATAGCTTCACCACCGATAACGGCCGCGATGTGCTCATATATCACAGCCGCAGCTATAAGCATATAGACGGCGATCCCCTCGAAGATCCCAACCGTCACGCTCGGGCAAAGGTGTTTGACTATGACGAAAATGGGCTGCCGGTATTCGGCGAGCCGACAGCTGAAAGATAAGACCGTTCACGAAAAACAAGATCCTAAAAAATAATGAAGCCGCCTTATATATCGCACTATCTCTTTAAGCGATATATAAGGCGGCGTATTTTTATAGCCGTTTCATCATACTATCAGCCGCTCCAAAAGCTGCAAGGCTTCCTCCAGTTTCGGATTCGGCTCATCTGTTTGCAGTCCTTCTCGTACACAGCTCCTGATATGCGCGTGGAGTATCTCCCGATTGGCATTCTTCAATATCGATTCCACAGCCAATATTTGATTTGATATATCCACACAATAACGATCCTCGTCTATCATTCGCAGTATACCGTCGAGCTGCCCACGGGCTATCTTTATCGAGCGGGCAATGCGATCTTTATCAGCCTTCATCGTTCTTTATCTCCGTCACTTCGTACCCGGCGTCAATAACAGCAGCCTTTACCGATTCATCGGAAACGTCTGCCGGGACGTCTACAGCGGCCGTTTTATTCTCCAGGCTAACCTCCACATTCTCCGCTCCCGGAAGGCTTTCCAGTGCGTGTCTTACGTGCTTTACGCAATTTTGGCACATCATACCCTCAACTGACAATACTTTTTTCATTTTCATTCCTCCATTATTTGTTATATTTTCACTCTGTGGCAGCGTTACGTTACAGGAAGCAGCGGTGCATTCGGCCGTTTTGGCGGAATGCGCGCCGTGCCTGGGTTTAAAGAAACGCAGCCGCAGGGCGTTTGACACTACAAAAACTGAGCTAAAACTCATAGCAAGAGCGGCAACCATCGGATTCATCTTCAATTCAAAGGCCGCATAAAAACAGCCTGCCGCTATAGGGATACAGATTACGTTGTAGAAAAACGCCCAGAACAGGTTTTCCTTTATATTACGGATAGTAGCCCTGCTAAGCTCTACAGCCCCGGCAACGTCTAAAAGATCATTCTTCATAAGGACGATATCCGCCGACTCCATGGCCACATCGGTTCCTGCTCCGATAGCTATACCGACGTCAGCGCGGGCAAGAGCCGGGGCGTCGTTTATGCCGTCGCCGACCATGGCGACCTTTTTGCCCTCATCCTGCAGGCGGCGAATCTCCCTTTCTTTGTCCTGCGGGAGCACTTCCGCTACCACACGGTCTGCGCCGACCTGTCTCTGTATGGCCTCGGCCGTCCTCTTATGGTCGCCGGTGAGCATAACGACCTCTATGCCCATATCCTTAAGCTCCTTTATCGCCTCAGGACTGGTAGGTTTCACCATATCGGCAACGGCTATCATGCCCAGCAGCTTTTTGCCGCGGGCGAAGAACAACGGCGTCTTGCCCTCGGAGGCCGCCCTTTCATACAACTCCTCCATCGTAGAATCCCATACGGAAAACTCCTCCATCATGCGCCTGTTACCGGCCAAGCAGTCCTCGCCGTTTATACGTCCTCTTATTCCGCGTCCGGGCAGCTGGTCAAAATCCGTCACGTTCATAAGCGTAGTACCTTTATCGACCGCCGCCTCGATTATCGCCGAAGCCAGAGGATGCTCCGACAGCTTCTCAAGCGATGCTGCCGTTTGCCACAATTCTTCCTCCTGCACTCCCCCAAGCGTGACCGTATCAGTTACGGCGGGCTTACCGAGCGTTATAGTGCCGGTCTTATCAAGCACGACTGTATCTACCGAATGTGCGGTCTCCAGAGCCTCGGCAGATTTTATAAGGATACCGTTTGCCGCGCCTCGTCCTGTTCCTACCATGATAGCCGTAGGTGTAGCCAGACCGAGTGCGCAGGGACAGGATACTACCAACACCGAAACAGCTATAGTAAGGGCAAATTCAAACGTTGCCCCGCACAATATCCATATAACGGCGGAAACAATGGCGATAGTAATAACTATAGGTACAAATACACCAGCTACCTTATCGGCCAGCTTTGCAATAGGAGCCTTAGAGCTGGTGGCCTCATCAACTAAACGGATTATTTGTGCTAATGACGTCTCATCCCCGACCTTAGAGGCTTGCATCTTAAAGTATCCGCTCCTATTTATGGTGGCGCCTATCACCTTATCGCCGCTCTCCTTATCCACGGGGATGCTTTCGCCCGTTATCGCTGATTCGTCGATCGATGCGTGACCTTCAATGAGTACGCCGTCCGCGGGGACAGCTTCACCGGCCTTTACAATAATGATATCACCTTTTTCCAGCTCTTCCGCCGGGATGACCTCCTCGCGGCCATCCCTCAAAACGGTGGCCGTCTTTGGCGCCAGATCCAAGAGTTTATTGATGGCGTCCGAAGTCCTGCCCTTCGCACGGGCTTCAAAGAATTTTCCGAGCGTGATAAGAGCCAATATCGTTCCCGCACCTTCGAAATAGAGATCGTGCGTAAACTGATGAACCAACGCCATATCATCATGGCCAAGACCGAAGGCTATCTTATAAAGCGCATATATCCCGTAAGCCAGCGACGCTCCCGAGCCAAGGGCTATCAGCGAATCCATATTCGGCGAACCATGAAAAAGCGTTCGGAAGCCGTTTTTGTAATACTTAAAATTTATAAACACTATAGGTATCACAAGGATAAACAACGTAAGCGCATATATCATGGAGTTTTCCTCTCCCAGGAAAATACCCGGCAGAGGCCAGCCCATCATATGTCCCATAGAAATATAAAACAGCGGTATCGTGAATACGAACGACCAGATGACGCGCTTCTTCATTATATTATATTCCTCCCGCGCATCCGCTCCGGCAGCAGTGCTCTTTTCGCGGCGGCCGGCGTTCTTTGTGTGAAGAGAGGCTCCGTAGCCGGCTTTTACAACAGCTGCTATTATTTTATCGCTGTCAAGAACAGTCTCGTCATAGTCGACAGTCATACTGTTTTTGAGCAGATTAACAGAAACGCTCCTCATGCCCGGCAAGGTGGCTGTGTTTTTTTCCACCTTCGCAGAGCAAGCGGCACAGCTCATGCCTGTAATATCATACTTCTCCTGCAATTTCCTTCCTCCTGTCATTATCGTAATACCCCCACGGGGTGTCGGGGGTTTAAGTATATTATAGCATAAAGAACCACCTTTGTTTTGCCCTATCGGAAGTCTGTTTGTCCCTATTGGCAGAGTTTTAGCTATAGCTAACCGTATTTTTGGCGACACTCTTGTTTCAGGACATAATTATTGCCGGAATATTCGTACGGGTTTTTCTTATTTGCCCCAAAAGGAACCACTTTTATCCCAAACAGAAAGAAACGAAAAAAGGTATTGACATACGGTTTGAAATGGTATATCATATAGATGAACAATTAAACAATCGTTAAATCATTTTAAGGGGAGAGATAGACATGAAGAAATCATACAAGATCGATGTTGACTGCGCCAATTGCGCTAACAAGATGGAGGATGCGGCCAAAAATACTGCCGGCGTAAAGGACGCAGTGGTAAATTTCATGACACTGAAAATGAATGTAGAATTTGAGGAAGGCAGCGATCATAAGGCTGTTATGCAGGAAGTCCTTAAAAATTGCAAAAAGGTAGAGGACGACTGCGAAATATATATTTGAAACAAATAAAGCGCTTTCATCTGCTATATCCGTGAAAGCGCTTTTAAAGGAAACGATATATGAATAATTGTTCATATATTTAATTTTATGTTATGGAGGAGAGGTCATGAACAAGAAGCAAAAAAAGATGCTTGCCCGCATAATCATAGCGGCAGCAATGATGATAATCTTACATTTTATTCCCGTATTCGGAGTGCTGCGATTTGCGCTCTATCTGATACCTTACATCATCATAGGCTACGACATCCTGATAAAGGCTGCCAAGGGGATAAAAAACAGGCAGGTATTCGATGAGAATTTCCTGATGGCGATAGCGACCATAGGAGCGATCGCGCTTGCTTTGTATGACAGGAGCGGAGATTACACAGAAGCGATAGCGGTTATGCTGTTTTACCAGATAGGCGAGCTGTTTCAGAGTTACGCAGTCGGCAAGAGCCGCCGCAATATCAGCGAGCTGATGGATATCCGTCCCGATTATGCCAACATAGAGCGAAACGGCGTTATAGAGAAGGTCGATCCCGACGAAGTCAGCCCGGGCAGCATAATAATAGTACAGCCCGGCGAAAAGGTGCCGATAGACGGAATAGTCGCCGAAGGAAGCTCCAGTCTCAACACCAGCGCCCTCACCGGCGAAAGCGTACCGCGTGATGTAAAAAAAGGCGATGAGATAATAAGCGGCTGCATAAATCTAACAGGAGTTTTAAAGATCCGTACAGAAAAAGAATTTGGCGAATCGACCGTCTCCAAAATACTTGACCTAGTCGAAAACGCCAGCTCCCGCAAATCGCGGTCGGAAAATTTCATCTCGAAATTCGCCAAGGTTTACACGCCGGCCGTCTGCATAAGTGCTCTCGCTCTGGCACTGCTGCCGCCTATAGTACGCATGGCCCTCGGCATGGGGGCTGATTGGGGCGAATGGATATACCGCGCGCTCACCTTCCTTGTTATCAGCTGTCCCTGTGCGCTTGTTGTCAGCATACCTCTCGGTTTCTTTGCCGGGATAGGCGGAGCAAGCAAGGCAGGAGTGCTTGTAAAGGGTTCTAATTATCTGGAGACACTTTCCAAGACAAAAATAGTGGTATTTGACAAGACCGGCACCCTGACACAAGGAGTGTTCGAGGTGAACGGTATCCACCATAACAAGCTGGAAAACAAAAAACTTTTAGAATACGCCGCTTTGGCTGAGAGCGCTTCTTCACATCCGATAAGCAAAAGTATCCAGCGCGCTTACGGCAAGGAGCTTGACCGCAGCCGTGTTACCGATATACAAGAGGTAAGCGGCAGAGGTGTAACGGCAGTTATAGACGGAAAAAATGTAGCAGCGGGAAATAGCAAGCTAATGGAACAGCTGGGAATACCGTATATAAACTGCCACCATACCGGCACCATCATCCATATGGCGATAGATAACAAATACGCCGGTCATATTGTGATATCCGATGTTGTAAAACCGACTTCCAAGGCGGCGGTTGACGCTTTGCGAAGGGCAGGTATAAGCCGAACGGTCATGCTCACCGGCGATGATCGGCGCGTGGGAACCCAGGTGGCCGCCTCCCTCGGCATAGATGAGGTATACAGTGAACTGCTGCCCGCTGATAAGGTGTCAAAGGTAGAGGAGCTGATGAAAAACACCTCCGGCGCAGGGAAGCTGGCTTTCGTTGGCGATGGTATAAACGACGCTCCGGTATTGAGCCGCGCGGATATCGGTATCGCCATGGGCGCTATGGGCTCAGATGCGGCGATAGAAGCGGCGGACGTTGTGCTTATGGACGATGATCCGATGAAGATATCCAAGGCCATAAAAATATCGCGCCGCTGCCTGAGCATAGTATACCAAAATATCGTCTTTGCCGTCGGCATCAAACTTTTATGCCTGATCCTCGGAGCATTGGGCGCAGCCAATATGTGGCTGGCTATATTTGCCGATGTGGGTGTTATGATACTTGCCGTGTTAAATGCGATACGGGCTTTATTCGTGAAAAGGCTTTAAAATTAGTCAATTGCGAAACCTTTTCGCAATTGATTTCTGGCTAAAGAAGAAAATAAAAGTTCCGTTGATTGGCGGTCTGCGACCGCTGAAACTTTTATTTTCGCAATTTTTGACGCGTTTTCAGCATTTTTGCTTCGCAAAAATCGGCAGCAAGCTGCCGACCGCGCCGTCTTGCGCGGTGCGCATGTCGTCAAAAATTGATTGGAATTCGAGGGTTCTACCCTCGAGCTCCTCAGAATAAGGAAATAATTGCAAAACGCTGTCGCGTTTTGCAATTATCTACTTTAAAATAAGAAAGAGGGAATCAACATGAACGGTCTTCTGCCGCACGACCACGGGAACAGCTTTGAGTTTCAGCATATGCCCAAAACAGAAGAGTTTCAGACGGTCGCGGAAATATTCAAGCAGCTCTGCGATCAGACGCGTATAAAAATATTCTGGATACTATGTCACTGCGAGGAATGCGTTATAAACCTGTCCTCGATTATGGCTATGAGCAGTCCGGCAGTATCCCATCACCTCCGCCAGCTCAAAACATACGGCCTGATAGTGAGCCGGAGGGAAGGCAAAGAGGTATATTACCGCGCTGCCGATACCGGGCAGGCGCAGCTTCTGCACAAAATGATAGAAAAAATGGTGGAGATCGCCTGCCCGTCTGATGAATAAACAGAGTATGGAGAAAACAGCAATGAATGATCATGATAAGCTTATTTCAGCTCTTGATGATATACCGGCCGGAAAAGCCATAGTGACGGTACACGGCGGCGGGATATCCTCCGAAATCCTGTCAGTAAAGACTGACGGTAGGGCAAGCATTGATATCTTTCCGGTATTCCCGGGGGTAGAGCTTTCACTGCACCGTTATGCGGCGGAAAATGTTATTATCAGTCACCGGCTCCCGGACAATGTCCTGGAGATAAATCATTGCCGCCGGGGACGAATCGGATGGAGTATGGGGGACAATATCAAACTGTACCTGGGAGCGGGCGATATGTGTTTGCACAGCGCCGACTGCTGCGCCCATTCCTCCATTTCGCTCCCGCTCGGCTATTACGAGGGGATAAAGATATTCGCAGATATCGGCGTGCTGAAAAAGAACTGTCCACCGCTGCTTTACGATGCCGGGATCAGTTTAGAGGATATCCGCAGCAAATTCTGCCAGGTTGCTAAAACCGCCGTGATACCGGCGAACAGTGAAACAGAAAATCTCTTTTCGGTATTGTATGAGTTGGAGGAGCCGCTGCGTACGCCGTACAACAAGCTCAAAGTGCAGGAGATATTTCTTTGCCTGTCGCGTCTTGAGCCTCCCGCAAAAAGGGATACCGCCCCCTATTTTTCTCAAAAAGCGGAGACTATAAAGCAGATACGGGATTTCCTTACCGAAAACCTCGACCGCCGTTTTACGATAGAGGAGCTTTCCCGCAAATATCTGCTCAACACCTCTGCTCTTAAGGAAGCGTTCAAGGCTGTCTATGGCCTGCCCATAGGCGCATACATGAAAGAATACCGCATACGCCGGGCGATGGAAATGCTCCGCACGACTGATGACAGCATCGCTACGATAGCGGAGCGGGTCGGCTATGAAACTCAAGGCAAGTTTACCAAGGCCTTTAAAGAGATCGCCGAGCTGCCCCCGAGCAAATACAGAAAACTTTGCCGCCGCTGACAGAGTATGACAAATAACACTTGCGCATCTGCCGAAAATATGTTACTATATTATTAGAGGTGAACGCAGTGAATTTTAAATACAAAGGCTTTAAGGGACTGACGATTTTTGATCTTGTCTGTATGGCGGTGATGTGCGGACTGTGCTTTTATATAATTTTTTGGCCGCCGATACACGGTGTGGCCGACCAAGGGGATTTTGAACGCGTTATGTATCCGTGCGGGATCTCTTTTATAGATGGACGGGAGAATCACCCGTTTTACGACTATATCCAAAACGCTTACGGCATGAGCTTTTCCTATCCCTGGGATAAGGCGCTCTACGTTTTGCGGCTTCTAATGCTGATACCATGCACGAGTGCGATATATCCTACCGCGATAACAAAAGCCTTATGTGCCGTATTCTGCGGAGGGACATTTTATATGCCGGTGCTGGCAGCGGTGATGAGCCTTGCTTTCTCTCTCGTATGTACGCTGCTTTTGAGAAATCTTCCGATAAAACATACGGCGGCAAAATATCTGTTGCTGGCTCTTTTTGTATTTATCTTTTTCGACGGTACGCATATAACAGCCTTTAACAGCCTGTACGGCCAGGCGATGATGATATTGGGGCTTATGATGTATATTCTCGCCTGCGTATTGCTTGTAAAACACGAAAATGATCAAAAGCGACGCTATACCGTTTTCTACTTTATCTCCTGCGTAATGCTTCTGGGAGCAAAATTGCAATGTGTCGCCTGTCTGCCGTTTATGCTTTTGGTATATGTATACCTGTGGCGCAAATGGGACTTTTGGCGTCTCACAGCGGTATTGGCGGTATGCACGGTATGGTTTGGAGGGCTTAATTATGTGATAAACGGCATTGGGCTAAATATCGACACCCAGTATAACAGCGTTTTTTACGGTATATTGAAGGATAGCGAGGATCCGGAGCAGGACCTTGTCGACCTCGGGCTTGACCCTGCGCTGGCGGCCGATGCCGGCAAACATGCCTACTTATCGCCGGAAGAATATACCTATCCTCCGCGCTCCCCGCAGCTTGAGGAAATGTTTTACAGCAAGATGAATAACGGCGTACTGATAAAGTATTACATAACTCATCCTCTGCGGCTTTTACAGGGAATGGAGATAACGGCAAATTCCGCGTTTAACACAGAGATCGGCATGGGGACGTATGAGGAAGGGGCGGGACTGCCGCCCGGGGAGAGCGACTATCGCTTCAGCCTGTGGAACGAGCTGCATCAGAAGCTGCCGGGTACGCTGCTTTTTATAATCCCTGCTTATCTTATCTTTATAGGAGGAGGTTTATTTGAAGCCCTGGCGCACAAGAACCGCTATGCCTGGATATTTCTCCTCATAATGGCTATGGGAGCTATACAATTTCCTATGCCATATCTTGGCAACGGCAATGCTGATATACCGAAGCAGCTGTATCTTTTCAATCTCTGTTTCGATATCGGCCTCGTGACCACGGTTTGTTACGTATTTTCCAGGCTGTATTCAGCTGTAAAAAAGCGGCGGTGAAAATTTTGTCGGACGATTTTTTGGCATTCGACAAAAGCTCCCCGTTTTCACAAAAGGATAAAAGCGCCCGCATGGAGAATATATCTTCCGTACGGGCATTTTTTTGCCTGAAAATAATCACAGGGAGAGATTACATAGCTATGAAGATAACCAGAAACAGAAGGACGGTCACAGTCGATCTTTCAGGAGAGATAGACCATCATTCTATACGCGAGATCCGTGAGGAGATAGACAGGACGCTGGAGCGGTCGGGAGCGGTAAACGTGGCCTTTGATCTTTCAAACGTCAGCTTTATGGACAGTTCCGGCATCGGCCTTATATTGGGCCGGTACAAAAAAGTACGAGCTTTCGGAGGACAGATAATTATTATCGGAGCGTCCGAGGCGATAAAGAAGCTGCTTAAAATGTCGGGCGTCAGCGATATAGTGATCATGGTCGAAACAGGCAGCGATATCACGGGGGTGATAAAATGAATAACAGCATGAGACTGGAATTTGACAGCTTGTCTCAGAACGAGCAGTTCGCCCGTTCGGTGATAGCAGCCTTTATCCTCCCTTTAAATCCCAGCTTGGACGAGCTTGGCGATGTAAAAACCGCTGTTTCCGAAGCGGTGACAAACGCCGTGATCCACGGCTACAGCGGCGGTGAAGGAACAGTGATCATGGAAGCTGAGCTTTGCGGCCGCACCCTGACGGTCACCGTTGCCGACAGCGGCAGGGGCATAGACGATATCGAAAAAGCACGTAAACCTCTCTACAGCGGCTGCCCCGAGCAGGAGCGCTCCGGCATGGGATTTACGATAATGGAAAGCTTTATGGATGAGGTGAGAGTAAAGAGCGAGTCTGGCCGGGGCACGGCGGTGACCATGGTGAAAACGATCGGGGTGATATGATCGTGGCAGATGATCAGGCTCTTTTGGAAATGGCCGCAGGCGGCGACGCTGAAGCGCAGAAACGGTTGGTCGAAGAAAACATGGGGCTTGTGTGGAGCGTGGTAAAAAGATTTTCCGGCAGGGGGTATGAGCTTGAAGACCTGGCACAAGTGGGGGCGATCGGCCTTATAAAGGCAGTGCGACATTTCGATACTCAGTACAATGTGAGATTTTCCACCTACGCCGTACCTATGATAATCGGTGAAATAAAGCGGTTTTTGCGCGATGATGGCCCGATTAAGGTTAGCCGCACGCTTAAAGAAGCCGCTTCCAAGGGCAGGCGCGCCGAGGAACAGCTTCGCCGTGAGCTGGGGCGGGAACCGACGATAGGAGAGATATCCCAACGATGCGGGATAGAGGCGGATATGCTCTCCGAAGCCTTTGACGCCTCGGCTTCGCCCGAATCCATATATGACACCGTCTATGATGACGGAGGAAAGACGCTTACCGTATTGGATAAGTTGTCCACAAGCAGCCAGGAGGAAACGATAATAAACCGGGTCATGGTAGAAACGATACTGCGCAGCCTGAAACCGCGTGAACGGCAGGTCCTTGTGATGCGCTATTTCCAGGGCAAGACCCAGTCAGAGATAGCGCGCCTTATCGGCGTATCGCAGGTGCAGGTATCGCGTATAGAAAAAAACACCATTCAACGGATACGTGAAAAATGGTCTGAATGATTATTCCTATTGTGCAGCTCTTTAGTTGATGATACGAACAAATTTTCCTGAATTTAGACGAAAATTTTTTGTATCTCCTATTGAAAAAGTATTTATTTTGTGATACAATATAACCGTTCTGTTTTATTTAATAAGCAAATGACAAATGCAGAATTATTCCGCAGAAGCGTTACATATATGAGCTGCATAACAAATAGCGGCGGACGCCTGCAGTAAAAGAGGTGTTTAGTGAATTGAAGAAGCATTGGAAGCTGGGGAGCCTTATCTCGTGGGCAGCCGTTGTGCTTATCCTGTTCCTGCTGTTTGAGATGTTTACCAATAGCATGAACCAGTCAAGGACCATCCCCTATTCGGAGCTTGTCTCGGCAATAAGTTCGGAGCGCGTTTCGGAGCTGGTGATAAACGAGGACGGAACGGCAAGGGCAAATATCAGTTATGAGAACGGCAGCTCGGAGATAGTTTCGGTCGTTATCCCTTCCGTGACTGCATTGCAGGAGGATACAGGCGGCAAGATGGCCGAACAGATGGAAAACGGCTTGCTCAAGCAGGAGATAGTGCGGGCGAAGGTGCCGTGGCTGTCGCTGATGAGCATATTTTTGCCGATAATAGCCATCTTTGTGATATTTTTCCTGTTTTTCAGAAAAGGCGGCGGAGGTGCGGTAAATACCTTTACCAAAAGCCGTGCAAGGCTGGCGACTGCGCAGAATGTCACCTTTGACGATGTGGCCGGGGCGGTCGAGGAAAAGGCTGAGCTTCAGGAGCTGGTAGAGTTTTTGAAGAATCCGCAGAAGTTTATAAATCTGGGGGCAAGGATCCCCAAGGGCGTCTTGTTGGTCGGTTCTCCGGGAACGGGAAAAACGCTTCTGGCAAAGGCTGTGGCCGGGGAAGCGGGAGTGCCGTTTTTTTCCATCAGCGGCTCGGATTTTGTGGAGCTCTATGTTGGCGTAGGCGCTTCCAGGGTTCGCGATTTGTTTGAGCAGGCGAAAAAGAACCGTCCGTGTATAATATTTATAGACGAGATAGATGCTGTGGGCAGAAAACGCGGCGCAGGCATTGGCGGCGGCCATGACGAAAGGGAACAGACGCTCAATCAGCTGCTTGTGGAAATGGATGGTTTCGGTGTGAATGAGGGCGTTATTATGATAGCGGCCACGAACCGCCCCGATATACTTGATCCGGCACTTTTGCGCCCGGGACGATTCGACCGGCAAGTGGTTGTTGATCTGCCCGATGTGAAAGGTCGCGAGGAGATACTTAAGGTGCATTCGCGAAAGAAACAGCTTTCAAAAGAGGTGGATCTGAAAAAAATTGCCAAAGCGACCGTTGGTTATTCGGGAGCCGATCTGGAGAACCTTATGAATGAGGCGGCGATATTTGCAGCCAGACGCGGCCATGACAGCATCAGTGAACGCGATGTTGAGGACGCTAATGTTAAGGTGATGATGGGCGCGGAAAAGCGTTCAAAGATAATAGGCGAAAAGGAAAGGAAGCTGACAGCCTATCATGAGGCCGGCCATGCGGTGCTGGCAAAAATACTTGACGATACGACATCCATACATCAGGTGTCGATCATTCCTCGCGGAAGGGCTGGAGGTTATACGATGTATCTGCCTTCGGAGGATAAGACGTACGTCTCCAGGAATGAGATACTTGACCGCATAATGATACTTTTGGGAGGGCGTGTCGCCGAGGCGTTAGTCATGGATGATATATCCAGCGGAGCCTCGGGAGATATCCAGCACGCGACCCGGATCGCGCGTCAGATGGTCGTGCGTTACGGTATGAGCAGCCGTATGGGGCCAATTTCCTACGATGACGGGGACGAGGTATTCCTTGGACGTGATTATGGCCATTCGAAGGAATATTCCGAAAAGATAGCTGCTGAGATAGACGAGGAGATAAGAGATATCATAAATGGTCAGTACGTAAAAACAGAACAGTTGCTTAAGGAGAATATGCCTGTTTTGGAAGCAGTTGCTCAAAAGCTGCTCGAGTCGGAAACGATAGACGAGGATGAGTTTAATGAGTGCTTCCATGCGGTGTATAATAAATAGTCAATTGTGGAATTTTTTCGTAATTATTTAGTGTATAATAAAAACAAGGAGGAATTTATCAATGAATAAAGTGACAAAGGACACAATAATAAACGATGTGGTAAGGATGAATCCGGGAAATGCACAGTTCCTGTTTGAGATAGGTATGCATTGTTTGGGCTGCCCGTCCGCTGCCGGCGAGACACTCGAAGAAGCCTGCATGGTACACGGGGCGAATGTTGATGAGCTTATCGAAAAGATAAACAGCTTTATGGAAAAGAGCGCAGAATAAACATTATACCGCATATATATCATGATATGATCCCCTCAGAGCAGACACATGAAGTGGAAAAAATTCATGTTAGTTCTGAGGGTTTTTCTGTGTCAGAAAATAAGGAATGTATTGAAAGAATAATGGCGATGCGGTTCATCATAGAGATGGAAAAGAGCACAGCTGTGTTTGGCGCGGAATGGACGGTCAATAGTATTAAAGACAGACATAAGACGTCTTGATTGCATGTTGTGCTATTTATGTGCAAATTTTTTAAATTTTTTATAAATAATCAAAAAAAGACTTGAAAATTTTTTGAAAGTATATTATTATATTGTTAGGGAAAATTTATTATCCGAAAATATATTCGGATGAAAGGGAGGATGAAAACATGGAATTTAATGAAACAATGAAGATCAACATAGAGTTCGACAAGGAAAAAGAAGTGCGGGAGATCGTGCAGAAGGTGTATGAGGCGCTCAAGCTCAAGGGATACGACCCCATAAGCCAGATCGTTGGTTATATACTGTCGGGCGATCCGACATATATCACCAGTTACAACGGTGCCAGAGGTATGATCGGCCGTGTTGAGCGGGATGAGCTTTTGGAGGAGTTTGTAAAGTCGTACATCAAGAATCTTTGATAGGAAAAAACGGCAGGATGCCCGAATGAGTGGTATCACAAAAATACCGTCACATCAAGGGTTTTGGCAGCAAGCTGCTCCAATGAACGCCCTGAGGGCGCCCTTGACATGCCGGAATTTTTATGATATATTGTAGCTGGGGCAGGACGAATGCCCTGCCCCGAAAAAACATAAATTTTATCACAGGAGCTTAATTTACAGAAAAAATTTCGCACTCCCGTTATAATCAGTTCTTATGTAAAGTATCTGCAGAGTTCCGTGCACATAAGCAAGAAAGCCCCCGTGCCGTGCAGATCGTTTTCCACAGTCGGTCTTGTGAAATATTCCTCAAGCGTTCCTACACCGGTACCTATGCAAACTCCCGTGATGTCAAGAGAATCGCCTTTGTTTACTGTTTTTGTAAGCACTCCTTCAAATCCGCGTCGTATGCTCTCATCAAACTCATTGTCGACTAACCCCAGACGCTTCGCCTTAGCCATGGCGTATATGAACAATGACGAACAAGATGTCTCAGTCCAGTTGCGTTCATCGTCGCCTTTATCGATCACTTGATACCATAATCCCGTTTTTTCATCTTGATACTTGACTACCGAGTTCAAAAGCTTGAGAAGCGTTTCGATAAATTCATTGCGGTAAGGATGATCCTTGGGCATATGCTCCAAAACCTCTGCGGCGCCGGCGGCATACCATCCTATCGCCCTGCCCCAGAAGGTACTGCTGAGCCCTGTTTTTTTATCCACATAAATGCAGCGCCGCGAATCATCCCAAACATGATACATAAGCCCGGTAATAGGGTCTGTCATATGGTCACGCATTAGCCTGAACTGCGTATAAACCTTCTTGTACAGATATGGTCTATCAAACTCCTCAGCGTACATCGCGGCAACAACACCCAGCATATACATGGTGTCAAGCCACATCTGATGCTTCATGCCGAGCTTATGCCAAACTCCTCCCAACGCGTTTGTTGGATGTGATTCTATCGCATCGGCGATCTTATCCAGAAGCCGCTTATACCGCTTATCACTTGTCTCGCGGTAAAGTCTGAAAAGCAGCATCCCCGGCTGCATATCATCAAATTCCGTAAGATGGCAGCCGGGCGCACTGCCATCAGGCGCTATGTTGAAATCGACCCACTGCTTTATATAATTCGAGTATTTTTCATCTCCGGTCAGCTCGTACAATCGCTCAATTCCTGTAAGGAATACTCCTTGATGGTAATGAAACCTGTGTGTCGGGGGCAGTTCCTCCGGTCTGAATTTTTTCATAATAGTATTTGCCGCAAGCTTTTCGTATTCCAATGCGTCCATATATTATAATGTCCTCCCATTTAATAATTCATTATTTAAATCTTTTCTTATTTTCAATTATACATCAAACTTACGATGATTTCATTAAAAAAGCTACAAAAGTTTTATATTTTTCTTGAAAAATCTACACTAATGTGATAAAATTAATAATGAAACAAACGTGGAGAGCGATATATTATGAATATATTTGATTACAAATTCCATAAAGATTTTATTTTTTCTCCGTCTGTAGAGGACATTTCCGGTGCTCCGGACTTTCATATACATGACGGCTATGAAATGATATATTTGATCTCGGGAAAGCTTGAAGTGTTCATTGAAAAAAATATATATGCTGCGCCTCCGGGCAGTATTGTCCTGATCCCAAGTGAGGCGATACACAAAACAGTTAACACCTCAGCTGACTATAGACGCATTATATGGAATTTTACGGATAAATTCATTGATGATATGCTCAAGGAGGATGTGCATAAATTATTTCAGCACCCTGTATATATGCCGGATGAATTTTCTTTTATGGATAAATTTGTCGCCCTGTTCAAAGAAAACCAGCTGGCAGCTCATGACAGCTATACTGAGCTTGCTGCGCGGCTTTACATGCAGTCTGTGTTTATTTATCTTATAAGAAAAAGAGGAACTTTTTTGATGAAGGATATGAAGGCGACTAATCCAACAGTTGAACGCCTTATACGGTTTGTGCATTTAAATTACACTCAGCGTATTACTCTTGAATATATAGCTAAGCGACTGAACCTGACTCCGAATTATCTTTCCGCGCTTCTGTTTAAAAACACAGGTATGCACTTTAATGAGTATCTCAACGGGATAAGGATACGACGAGCGCGACGGCTTCTGCATGATAAATCTAAAAAAATTGCTGATGTGGCACACGAATGCGGTTTCTCCGACAGCAATTATTTTTCGACAGTATTTAAATCATCAACCGGGCTTACGCCGATAGAATATCGTAGAATCAATATTAATAACAACCAATAGATCATATTCGATCTTTATCTTAATAAGGGTCGAATATTTTTATGGGCATTTAAACGTCTATTTTCACTCAGCATAGCGAGGAGACGAGGGCGTCTTTTTGTTAGGCGGACGACAATTTCGGTTATATAAGAAGATATCCAAACAATGAGGAACGCGCGCGAAAAGGCGGCAACTGTCTGCCATACTAAAAACGGACTCAAAAATATAACTCTTGACGGCGGCGGACAAGCAAGAGGTCCATGGGAATGGAGAGGTGCGGCAGTCCGGAATTGGGATTCTGTAAGTAACGAAACCTAAAAAAGTTTTGCCTAAATTTTCATTTTCCTATTGACAATTCTGTATATTGGGTTTATAATCTTATATGTACGAAAAATTCCACAATATGTAGTGGCATAAATTTTGCATTATAATATAGCAGACATTTCTGTTTATACTTACTGTAACGATGAAAAAGGAGGAGCGTTCTTATGACACAGGCTATAATAAAGCGCGATGGACGGCAGGTCGATTTCAATATTGACAAGGTCGTTGACGCGATAAACAAGGCTTTCATAGCAACGACCGGGAGGGATAACCGCGATTACTCGGCGGAGCTGGCAAGAAAGGTAGAGGTAAAGCTCGAGGAGGCGGGACTTGATATACCAACAGTTGAGCAGGTACAGGACGTAGTTGAGCAGACGCTTATAGACAACGGCCATGTCCGTACCGCTAAGACGTATATCGTATACCGGGCGGAGAGAACGAGAGTCCGGGAGATGAAGACCGACCTTATGCAGGTATATGAGGATATAACGTTTAAAGAAGCCAAGGATTCCAATATACAGCGGGAAAACGCCAACGTGAATGCCGATACGGCCATGGGCACGATGCTCAAATACGGTTCTGAGGGAGCTAAGCGCTTTTTTGAGATGTGCGTCCTTAAGCCGGAACATGCCAAGGCGCATAAAGAGGGCGATATACACATACACGATCTGGATTTTTTGACTATGACTACGACCTGCTGCCAGATAGACCTGCTTGATCTTTTCAAGGGCGGATTTTCCACCGGTCACGGTGTTCTGCGGGAACCTAACGATATCTCAAGCTATGCGGCGCTGGCTTGCATAGCGATACAGTCCAATCAGAACGATCAGCACGGCGGTCAGTCTATCGTCAATTTCGACTACGGTATGGCACCGGGAGTTATCAAGACGTATAAAAAACTTTACACGTCCAATCTCGGCAAGGCTATCGAGCTTATGACCGGCAAGCAGATAAGCGATGATACCTTAAAGACGCTGCGTGAGGAAATAATAGCAGGCGGCTGCCAGCTGCGCATGGCTTCTTCCGAAGCATACCGTGCTGAGGAGGCGAAACGCTTGGAGGAGCTGGGGCTGACGACTGAGGAGATAGAAAAATGCCAAGGCTTCGCTCTTTCGCGGGCAGAAAAGGAGACCGACCGCGCGACATATCAGGCGATGGAGGCTCTTATACACAATCTGAATACGATGAATTCCCGCGCCGGTGCCCAGACGCCGTTTTCCTCGATAAATTACGGCATGGACACTTCCGCTGAAGGCCGCATGGTAATAAAGAATGTTCTTCTGGCTAATGAAGCCGGATTGGGTAACGGTGAAACGCCGATATTCCCCATACAGATATTCCGTGTAAAGGACGGTGTGAGCTATAATCCGGGGGATCCGAACTACGACCTGTTCAAGCTGGCCTGTCGTGTGAGCGCAAAGCGATTGTTCCCGAATTTCTCCTTCCTGGATGCGCCGTTTAATCTGAAATTTTACGATGGCACCCCGGAGACGGAGATAGCATACATGGGATGCCGTACAAGAGTTATCGCAAATGTCTACGATAAGTCCAGACAGATATGTAACCGCCGCGGCAACCTCAGCTTTACGTCTATAAATCTGCCGCGCATAGCGATAAAGGCCAAGGGCGATATCGGCTGGTTCTTTGAGGAGCTTGACCGGAAGATAGACTTGGTGATAGATCAGCTGCTTGATAGGCTGGCTATCCAGAGCAAGAAAAAGGTCAAGAATTATCCCTTCCTTATGGGCAACGGAGTATGGCTTGATTCGGAAAAGCTCGGCCCCGAAGATGAGGTGGGTGAAGTATTAAAGCACGGTACCCTTTCCATCGGCTGGATAGGGCTGGCAGAAACGCTGGTGGCTCTTATCGGGGAACATCACGGCCAGTCGGAAAAGGCGCAGAATCTGGGTCTTGATATTATATCGCATATGAGAAAGCGCGTTGACGAAGAAAGCGCCAAGACCGGACTTAATTTCACACTTCTGGCAACGCCGGCCGAGGGTCTTTCCGGAAGGTTCGTGCGCATGGATAAGGAGCGTTACGGAGTTATCCCCGGTGTTACTGACCGCGACTATTATACCAATTCCTTCCATGTGCCGGTATATTACGAGATAAGCGCTATAGATAAGATAAAGAAGGAAGCCCCGTATCATGAACTGACGAATGCGGGACATATCTCCTATGTGGAGCTTGACGGCGATCCGACGAAGAATTTGGCGGCATTTGAAAAGGTGATACGCGCCATGCATGATGCAGGTATCGGTTACGGAAGCATAAATCACCCCGTAGATCGTGACCCGGTGTGCGGATTTACCGGCGTTATCGATGGCGACGTATGTCCGAAGTGCGGACGGCATGAATTTGAGAACGGCGGCGGTTTTGATCGCATACGCCGTGTCACCGGCTATCTGGTGGGAACGCTCGACCGCTTCAATGACGCCAAGCGGGCGGAGGAACGTGACAGAGTAAAGCATCATGTGTGAAAATAAAAAATTGCGCCTGTTCGGAACGGTCAATGATTCGATAGTGGACGGCCCCGGGATACGCTTCGGTGTGTTTGTGCAGGGCTGTCCGCATAATTGCCCTGGCTGCCATAATCCCGGCTCGCACGATCCTGCGGGAGGATACGATGGAGATATCGGGGAGATATTCGATCAAATAAAGAAAAATCCCCTGCTCGATGGAGTTACCTTTTCCGGTGGGGAGCCGTTCATGCAGGCAAAGACATTGGCGGAGCTTGCACGGCTGGTGCATGGTATCGGGCTTGACGTCGTTACTTATACAGGCTTCACCTTTGAGGAGCTCATGGAGAAGGCGAATGAGGAGAACAGCTTTATGGAGCTTCTGGAGGAAACGGATATCCTGGTAGACGGCCGCTTCGTGCTGGAGCTTCGGGATATAAGCCTGCTGTTTAAGGGCTCGTCAAACCAAAGGATACTGGACGTGAAAAAGTCGCTGGCGGAGAACAGGGCAACAGAGATGATATTGTAACATTGGAAAGCCGGGAAGATTTTTCCGGCTTCCTTTTTGTCGTTGTAATATTCAACAAAAAAACTTATTATTGTTCACAAAATATACACAAGATATGTATTGAAAACAGAAAAAAGATGTTATATAATGTGGATACGATAGGACTAACAGACTTAAACATGCAAAAGCTGAAAGGATTTGAGTGTTTTGAAAAATGAAAGCAAGATCCTGCTCTTAAAATTTAAAGGCGGTATCCGTGCTGCGGCAAGACAGTTGTCCTCCGATGTTAGGTTTCGATTTCAATTCATATTCATCTGTGCGGCGATATTGATCCTGGCGGCTGCGGGAGTATATCTGACCTCACAGCTGGCCTTCGCCCGTTCTGAGGCAGAGGAAACGATAAGCTATACGGAGGAGACTGCTTCACATATGCAGCCCGGCGAATTTAAAGGCAGTAATCTGTTGCCGATAAGCAGCTGGGAAGAAAACGGTGCGGTTGTGCTCATGGGCGAGGAAGAGGTCACCCTGACTCTCAAAGACAATATCGCAGAATACGACCTAAGCGCGGAGGTTTTCCCGGTAATTCTGGCTGACCGTTCGTTGACATGGGAATCGCAAGACCCGCAGATCGCGGCCGTTGATGGCAACGGTCATGTGACGGCTACCGCGCCGGGTACAACGGTCATACGTGCGGTCAATTCGCAAACCGGAGCGGCGGCTGAATGCAGGGTGACGGTGGTACAGCCGGTAACGGGGCTGTATCTGGCCACTACGACTATAAATATGTATACCGGCGCATCGAATCAGGCGATACAGGCAGTGATAACGCCCGAAAATGCTTCCAATAGGAATATCATATGGAACACCTCCGACCCGACCGTGGCGATGGTCGATGATACCGGCACGGTGATAGCGGTCGGCGCGGGCACGGCGGTAATAACGGCTTCCTCTGAGGAGGGCGGTTATTCGGCCGAATGCATCGTTACAGTTTCCAAACCGACTCTTATCACTTCATCACCGGTTACACAGGTGCGGATACTTAAAAAACCGTCCGGAGCGGTGGCCGCAAACTCAACGTTCCAGATGACAACGCTTGTTACCGGCTCTAAACGGGGAGTAAGGGTGAATTGGACGTCGTCTGACCCCAACGTTGCTACGGTAGATGAAAACGGCGTTTTAAGGACTATTTCCGAGGGGACGGTCACCATAACGGCTTCCGGAGAGGATTCCGCTTCCGACAGCTTTATCCTGGAGGTAAATAACTCAAGCGGCAGAAGCTATAACACTAAGCTGGCGGCGGCGCAGGATGAGAATTATTCGCCGTCGATATCCATATCGGGTAACATCTCCGGCGGCTCATCATCGGGCGGCGTTTACTATACGATGTATCCGACGGATTTTGATACGGCGCTGAAGATCCAAAGCTCGCTTTCCACAAGCCGTACCATTTGGAACAGCGGTTCGGCACAGAAGGCTTCACAATCGCAGATAGCGCAGTATATGGATCCGGCGAATTTCTCGACCGGTGCGTATAAGTATCAGTTCCTTGACTTGTCCAAGTCCAACGGCGTAGGCGCGGATGCGCTTAACGAGTTCCTTGATGGCAAGGGTGTGCTCTCCGGGCAAGGTGATGCGTTCGCACGGACGGCTCAGGATTATAACATAAGCGAGGTATACCTGGCGGCGCACGCGGCTCTGGAAAGCGGCAACGGAACGTCAAATCTGGCGCGTGGAGTAAAATATAACGGCACTACCGTATACAATGTATTCGGTATCGGTGCGGTGGATTCTGACCCCTTGAACGGCGGTGCGAAAATGGCGTATGAGATGGGCTGGACGAGTGTGGAAAAGGCCATATACGGCGGAGCGGCCTGGATAAGCGAGAAATATATAAATTCTAACAGCTATCAGCAGAACACGCTGTATAAAATGCTCTGGAATCCGGCTGAGCCCGGCGTCCACCAGTACGCATCAGACGTGGGCTGGGCAGTCAAGCAGGCGGTGCAGATAAAGAAGATATTCGATAACTTCCCCAATGCCGTGCTTACGTATGATGTGCCTGTATATTCGGGAATGAGCGAGACCCCGTTGTATTGATGGCGACAGTTATATAATAAAGCCCTGTGCGGTAAATTCCGTCAGGGCTTTATTTTTGCGCCCAGAACAAAAGGTGTTTTGCAGGGTTGCTTTTGCGGACGGAACGTGGTATAATTAATGTATGATGGATATTTAACGATGATTCAGGCAAGAGAGGAGGACGAAATGAAAAAACTTATCATAACAGCCGCCGCGTTGGTCGTTTTAACAGCGCCGTTTTGTGCACGGGCTGAAGAAGCTGTATACAGCACCGATATCGGCGCTCTGATAGACGGTCAGCCGATACGGGCGTATAATATCGGCGGCAATATGTATGTTATAGCGGAGGAGCTGCGCTCCTATGGATTTGGAGTAGACTGGAATGAGGAGGAGCGCAGGCTTGATGTATACCGTGATGGCAGCCTGGCCGTGACAACGCTTGAGCCGGAGGAGATAAATATAAAAAAAGCCGACTGCCCGGCCTATGAAAAGCTCTATGATGTGTATCCGAGCGATATCGCGGTATACGTGGCCGGGGAACAGGTGGAAGGCAAGTCGATCGACGGGCAGATGCTGGTGAAGTTGAGGGAGCTTTCGCGTTACGGTTCGGTGGAATTTGACAGTGAACGCCGCCTGGCTGTGGCGGATATTGCCAAAAGCTGTTTGGAATGGGATTTTGCCCAAGCGGAGAAGGAGAGCCTTATCATAGATGAGAATACTACCTATGAAGGGCAGGTATTAAACGGCGTTCCTTATGGAGTGGGTAAGTTGACGACGGTCGAAAAGGGACGCAAGCTGCGCCAGGAGTATCGTTCTCTTAATGCAGATTACAGCCCGCCTGAGCCTGTTTACGAGGAACGCGACCTGACGACATATACGCTGGCCTATTTCCGGGACGGAGAGCCGGTTCAGACCGTCTATACATACGGGGATATTGTGTATGATAGCGTCAATCTTGACCCGATATTAATAAAGGATCTGCCGTTTAAAGAGGAGCGGCTGGAATATTATGATAACGGCGCAGTAACCGGAGGTTGGGCTTCTGTGCAGTCAGAGACCGATATGGTTACATATTACGCAGTATTCCACGCGCTGGATGACGGCAGCATTTATCGGGACGGCATAACGTTCGTCAGGGATGGGCGCCGCTACGAATATGATATTTTACGGAATGACGAATATTTATACGGTATGCGCGTAAACTGCCTTTATGTAGACGGAAAGATCACAAGCGTGATGCCGTTTGCCGAGCCGGTAAAGTTTACTTCGCTCATGGGGGCGTATGCGGTGCTTGACGAAAACGGCGACATGTATATCTGGGGCAGGGAGTACGGCTATACAACGATAGACCGTCCTGCCCTTATAAGGGAAAATGTAAGAGACTGCTACACTGCCCATTCAGAGAATATGGCATACGCCACAGGAGACTATTTTGACCTTAATTATTATATAGTTTCTGCCGACAATAAACTGTACCGCACTGTTGATCTGTTTGATCCGTCCAAAGACATTTTTATCACCGATGATGTAAAGTTATTTAAGAAGAATTCAAACAGCGTTTACATAACAGATTCTGAGGATACGCTTTACCGCATAGTGGATTTTGATTATGATACAGGTTCTGCCTGGGAATTTCCGCTGAAAAAGATAGGCGAGAAGATCAAAGACTTTTCTCTTGTCGGAGACATCGGGGAGTTTGATGTCGTGCATACGGATTCCGATGTCGAAAAGGTATTCATGCTGAAGTGGGATGAAAAGGCGGAGTTTACCCAAAACGGGGAGATACTGCTTGACGGTGAGGTCCTCGATACGGGAGTAAAGAGCATTATCGCTTCCGATCCGCCGTATATGCTCGTATACATAAAAGAGGATGACAGCCTTTGGGTGTACAGCAATACGTACAGGGTGTTCTGCGATTCCGGTGAAAAGCGGCGTCTCGGCGAGGGTTTCGTTTCGGCCGATGCAGGCCATTCGATAGTGGCGCAGAAGGAGGACGGCTCGTTGTGGCTGTGGAACAGAAACAGCGATTCGGCTGAACCGGTAATGGTATGCGAAAGCGCCGCTGATTATTGCGTTACAACAAATACGATTACGGTGCTTCTGGAAAGTGGGGAGATAGTCGTTGTCGACCAGTCGACTCTGGAGCAGACAAAGCTCGATATGGCCGGCAGGCTTTTGCCGATGGGCACGGTGGAAAAAATATCTGCAATAAGCATTACGTATGGTCTCTGGGAATAAGTGTGTAAAAACGCCTGTATGCTGCGGCCGGTAAAACCGCAGTATACAGGCGTAATTTTATTTTTTGCTGCCGCTTGAGGGTCTTACAGCATATGACGGCGAAGCTCCTCGCCGCTTTGCTTACACAGATAAGCCGGAGCGATATCAAATACCGTCTTACAGCCGGTCTGCCCTTCCTTGCTCAAGCGGTAAGCCGCTCTGGCATAAGCTATCAGCACGGAAGAGGTAAACTCGGGGTTGGAATCGAGTTTTAAGCTGTATTCGATAATGTGATTGTTTTCGCCGTTCCATCCGGTTTTTCCGCTGCGGATAACAAAACCGCCGTGGGGGATGCCGCTGTGATCTCTCTTAAGCTCTTCTTCCGAGATGAAGTTCACGGTTGTGTCATAATCGGAGAAATAGTTGGGCATATTCTTTATTTCGCTCTCGATACGCGCTTTATCTGCGCCTTCTTCGGCTACTACATAGCATACCCGCGTATGCTTTTGACGGGTAGTAAGCTCGGGATTCTTGCCGCCGCGAACAGCCTCCAAGGCTTCATCGACAGGCACGGTATACTGCTTGGCGTCCTTGACGCCTTCCACTCTGCGGATAGCATCGGAATGCCCCTGGCTTACGCCTTTGCCCCAGAATGTGTAGTCGCAGCCGTCGGAAAGAATCGCATTTGCATACAGACGGTTGAGCGAGAACATACCCGGATCCCAGCCGACCGAGATTATACCCAGATGGCCGCTTTCCTTGGCTGCCTTGTCTACAGCATCGAAATGCTCGGGTATCTTCGCGTGAGTGTCAAAGCTGTCTATCACGTTGAAATATTTCACATATTCCGGCGTCTGCTCCGGCAGATCTGTCGCGCTTCCGCCGCAGAGGATCATTACGTCGATCTCGTCCTTCATTTCTGCCGCCTTGTCTACTGGGTAAACGGCAGCCCCCTCGGTCAGTATCTTTACTGTTGCCGGGTCGCGTCGCGTAAATACTGCTTTGAGCTCCATGTCATCGTTCTGGCGGATTGCGCATTCAACGCCGCGCCCGAGGTTACCGTAGCCCAAAATACCGATCCTGATCTTCATCTAAAATCACTCCAATATCTGAAAATTTTCCGAAAACTTCCGCCGCAGCCGCGCCGAAAGCACCGTATTTGCTACAATTATTTTATCAGATTTGTTCATATATTACAAGAGCAAAATCATACAATCAAAATGACATTTTTTGACGGCGGATTTGTCAAGTTTATATACAAGCTGAAAATAAAAAACAGGGGCGGGAACGCCGCTCCTGTTTAAAAAATAAAAACCCCATGATGACCGATGGCGGAGTCTTGTTTTCTACCTGCATAAGCAGGTGGGTCGTTTCCCGGATACTTTATATGTCCACTGGCAGTTCCGAAGAAAAGGAGGCGTATACGCCGCACCCGGAGTAAACATCCCTTATATAAAGTGTTGGTAAAAAAATTGACTCCCCACGTGAAACACAGGGCTTTTTCTTTCATAACTATAATACCACATTTCCCGTCAAAATTCAACATAAAATTAAAAGAAATTATGTTAATTTTTTGTTACAATATAATTGCGGGAATATTATTTATTCCTCGGGGATCTCATCCTCGCGGCACAAGAACTCGTCAAATGCCCGTTCAAGCTCCTCCTCGTCCTCTATCATGACCAGTTCCATATCATCGCCCTCACCCTCAACGCGCATAATGAGCACTTCGTCCTCTTCGGCGTCATCCGGCGTATTGGTCTCAACCATGGCAAAATATGTGTTTCCGCCGTTTGTGTATACGTCTATGACTTCAAATTCTATCTGCTCTCCGTTTTCGTCCTCAAGCATTATGATGTTGTCTCTTTCATTTTCCTGCATTTTGGCACCTCTTTATTATTATTTGTATCTGCCGGTTACCCGTTCTGCGGATAACTATGGATATTGTAATACAAAACCGGGCAAATGTCAAACATTATTTTCTTGAATCAAGGTACGTTTCCAAAATAATACACGCGGCTACGGTATCTAGTACCTTTTTTCTGTTTTTTCCTCTTGTATTCGTATCATTCAGATATCGTTTGGCGCCGGCTGTGGATAAGCGTTCGTCCCAGAGGACTATCTCGCCGGAATATATCGTTTTTAGATTATCAACAAATTTTTTGGTCGCCTCGACTCTGAATCCTTCGCTGCCGTCCATGTTTTTCGGCAGACCTACAACGATCGCTTCGGGAGAATATTCCCCTATTATTTTTTTAAGCTCTGCCAGAAGAGATTTTTTTCCGGAATTTTTCAGCGTACCTACACCTTGAGCGGTCCAGCCCATGGGATCGCTGACTGCAACGCCTACACGGCTATCGCCGTAATCTATTCCCAGTATGCGCATGTTTTTCCTCCGTTTTGTCCTTTCAATATTATTATACATAAAAACCGCAGTTTATGCAAGAGTATCTCTATAAATTTTTATAGTGAATATAAACAAAAAAAATATTTGATATTGTATATATTGACGTAATATTTTTTGTTTGTTTTGTTGATAAAATGGGTAAATATTATATATATTTTAGGCGGAATACATAATAAGGTTTGACCGCGTATATCGTCCGGTCTGCTGTTCTGCCTGTAAAGGGCGGATACAGCCTGTCGGCGCACACTATATGGTCAATTGCGAAACCTTTTCGCAATTGATCTCTAGCTAAGGAAGAAAATAAAAGTTCCGTTGATTGGCGGTCTAAAGACCGCTGAAACTTTTATTTTCGCAATTTTTGACGCGCATGTCGTCAAAAATTGATTCAAATTCGAGGGTTTCACCCTCGAGCTCCCCAGAACAAGGGAATAATTGTAAAACGCTATTGCGTTTTACAATTATTTAGCGCATATTATATATAAGGAGGATACAGTTAATGAAAGATTACAAGATGGACGCGATCAGGAACGTGGCGATTATGGGTCATGGCAAAAGCGGCAAGACCTCGATGGTTGAAGCCATGCTTTTTAACGCCGGTGCCGTTGACCGTTTGGGAAAGGTCTCCGATGGAACGACCGTGACCGATTTCGACCCGGAAGAGGTAAAGCGTCAATTCACGATATCCGCAGCGATCGCGCCGGTGGAATGGAAAGACATGAAATATAATATAATAGATACGCCGGGATTTTTTGATTTTGTGGGCGGCGTTAAAGAGGGCTTAAGGGCTGCCGACTCGGCACTTGTTGTGCTGAGCGGGCGCAGCGGCGTTTCGGTCGGTACTGAGCAGACCTTCAAATACGCCAAGCAAAAGGGCGTTCCCATAATGTTTTTTGTCAATAAGATAGACGATCCGCGCGGAGATTACCAGAAGACTCTTGAGCAGATGAAAGAGGTATTCGGCAAATCCGTAACGCCTTTTGTTTACCCGATCCGCGAAGACGGCGAGTTTAAAGGCTTTGTCGATATAGTTGATATGACGGCGCGCCGTTATGACGGGGCATATCGTGTAGAGATGCCCGTTCCAGAGGGAATGGAAGAGGTAGTGGCTCCCTTGAGAGAGATGATAATGGAGGCTGTTGCTGAAACGGACGAGGCTTTGATGGTCAAGTATTTTAACGGCGAGGAATTTACGACCGATGAAATAAAGGGCGCTATCCGTCAGGGCGTAAAGGACGGCAGTATCTATCCGGTATATTGCGGAAGCGGTCTTAATAATATCGGCGTTAGGAGCCTTATGGACGGCATCGGTAAATATCTGCCCGCTCCCTCGGAAATAGAGGAGGTGGCTCACAGCGCATCTACCGGCGAGCCGGTGGAGGTGGTGCAGACTGAAGAAGAAAGCACCTCGGCGATAGTGTTTAAGACGATAGCAGATCCATATGTGGGCAAGATGTCGCTGTTCAGAGTGTACTCCGGTGAAGTTAAGGCTGATTCTGTACTCTACAACCCAAACCGCGGCGTATCGGAAAAGATAGGCAAGCTTTATCTGCTCTGCGGTAAAAAGCAGACCGATACAAAGAGCGTTAAGGCTGGAGATATAGGAGTTGTGACAAAACTCGACAAGACAAAGACCGGCGATACGCTTTGCGCTGAGGGCAAGGATATAATACTTACCGGTATAGATTTCCCGTCACCTGTATTGTCGATGGCTGTAAAGCCGGTTTCCAAGGGAGATGAGGAAAAGATAGTAAGCGGCCTTACCAGGCTGACTGAAGAGGATCCGACCTTTACTATTTCCAACAATCCCGAAACGAAGCAGACGCTCATAAACGGCCAGGGCGAGCAGCATATAGATGTTATCATTAACAAGCTCAAGACGAAATACGGTGTAAACGTGCTCCTGGAGGAGCCTATCGTTCCCTACCGTGAGACCATCACCGGAAAGGCGACTGTTGAAGGCAAGCATAAGAAGCAGTCCGGCGGACACGGTCAGTACGGTCATGTTAAGATAGAATTTGAACCGGGGCTTACCGAAGAAATGACGTTTGAGGAAAAGGTATTTGGCGGAAGCGTTCCCAAAAATTACTTCCCTGCGGTAGAAAAAGGATTGCGCGAATGCTGCCAGAAGGGCGTCCTTGCCGGTTACCCGGTCGTAAACCTCAAGGCCACTTTGCTTGACGGCTCCTATCATCCGGTGGATTCCTCGGAGATGGCCTTTAAGACTGCGGCTTCTATCGCTTTTAAGGAGGGCGTGAAGCAGGCAAAGCCTGTGCTTTTGGAGCCGGTAGGCACTCTCAAGGTATATATCCCTGAATCTATCATGGGCGATATCATAGGCGATATAAATAAACGCCGCGGCCAGATAATGGGCATGGGTGAAAGCGACAGAGATGGTCTTTCGGTCGTTGAAGCTGAGGTCCCCATGTCGGAAATGTTCAAATATGCGACAGATCTGCGCTCGATGAGCCAGGGACGCGGTTCCTTTGTATTTGAATTTTCAAAGTATGTCCAGGCACCGCAGAATATAGCCGATGCTGTTATCCAGAAAAAGAACAGCGGGGAATAATTCACAAAAAAAATTAAAAATTTCTGGTGAATTTTCCGAAATAGACAGGCAAACAAAGAAACAACGAATAAAATTATAATAAACAAAAGAAAAGTTGCAAAGAAAAACAAAAAATACATCAAAAAATGACGGTTTTAAGGGTCAAAACCGCTCCTTTGGTGAAATTGGCTAAAAATAAAAATAAATTTCGTACAATCTGGGTATACCACTTTTCAAAAAAATATGGTATGATATAAATACATTAAATCAATAACAAAACGAGAGGGGACATAAACAATATGGCAGATTTACAGTTAAAGCATATTTACAAGAGATACGCAGGCGGTGTTACAGCCGTTAGCGATTTTTGTCTTGATGTAGAAGATAAGGATTTTATAATCCTTGTAGGACCTTCAGGTTGCGGTAAGTCTACGACACTGAGAATGATTGCCGGTCTTGAGGAGATCTCCGATGGTGAATTGTACATAGGCGGTAAGCTGATGAACGATATCGCTCCTAAGGACAGAGATATAGCGATGGTTTTCCAGAACTACGCTCTGTATCCGCATATGACGGTATTCGAGAACATGGCATTCGCTCTTAAGCTGAGAAAGACTCCGAAGGATGAGATCAAAAAGCGCGTAACAGAGTCTGCTAAGATACTTGATATAGAGCATTTGCTTGATAGAAAGCCGAAGGCTTTGTCCGGCGGTCAGAGACAGCGTGTTGCTATGGGTCGTGCTATAGTTCGTAATCCGAAAGTATTCCTCATGGACGAACCTCTGTCAAACCTCGATGCTAAGCTCAGAGTTGCGATGAGAACAGAGATAAAGAAGCTCCATCAGAAGCTGCAGACAACGTTTATCTACGTAACACATGACCAGACAGAAGCTATGACAATGGGTACTAGGATCGTTGTTATGAAGGATGGTCTTGTTCAGCAGGTAGACACTCCGACAAACCTTTACATGAAGCCCTGCAACATTTTCGTAGGCGGTTTCATAGGTTCGCCGCAGATGAACTTCATCAACTGCAAGCTGGAAAAGAAGGGCAATGACCTGTATGCAGTTATCGGCAAGGATTCGATAAAGATCCCTGCAGGAAAAGCCAACCAGCCTGAGCTCAAGCCCTATATCGGCAAGGAAGTTGTTATGGGTATCAGACCGGAAGATCTGCATGATGATGAAGCGTTCCTCTCCACATATCCCGATGCTGTATGTACAGCGTACGTAGAAGTAACCGAAATGATGGGCGCAGAAACATATCTGTACCTGACGATCGATGGTACTCCGTTTACAGCAAGAGTACATCAGCGTTCTACATCGGCAGCTGGCGATACGATCAAAATCGGCTTTGACGCAAATAAGATTCATATCTTTGACAAGGACACTGAATTGGCTGTAATTCACTAAGATTAATATAAAAGCATCAAGAGATATGAGAAATATTTCTTGATGCTTTTTCTGTTTAGGTGAATCAATATCGGTGGCAACAATTTTAACAAATTTTTTCGTTTCCTTTAAAAAAATATTGTGTTTGATTTTCTTGCAAGCATTCGGATACTGTGATATAATTTTTACAGATATTTTGAGACCGGTTTTGAGCCGGCGGAAAGGAAACGAACAGTGTTAAAAACAGCATTGACAATAGCAGGCTCCGACTCTATAGGCGGCGCGGGCATACAGGCGGATATCAAGACGTTTTCCGCTTTCGGCGTATATGGTATGAGCGTTATAACGGCGGTCACGGCGCAAAATTCCTTGGGAGTGTTATCGGTGCAGGATGTATCGGTGCCGGTGCTCGGTGATCAGCTTGATGCGGTGTTTGCCGATGTGCGGCCCGGGGCGGTCAAGATAGGGATGCTCTCGGGGTTTGAGACGGTACGCGCCGTTTGTGATAAACTACGCCGTTATCGCCCCCAAAATATTGTGCTTGATCCGGTGATGGTTTCTACCAGCGGCCATCGTCTCCTATCAGAAAGAGCGATCGGCGCAATGCGCGAGGATCTTTTTAAGTTGGCAGATCTCATAACGCCGAATATGCCGGAGGCGGAGGCTCTCTGCGGTTTTTCGGTAAAGAATGAGGATGATATGGAGAAGGCGGCTATAGAACTTTCCGCAATGACAAAAGGGGCGGTGCTCATAAAGGGCGGTCATCTTTCTGACAGCGGAAATGACCTGCTAATGTATAACGGAGAAAAAAGGTGGATCACCAGCCCCCGTATAAGGCGGGACAGCGTGCATGGCACAGGCTGCACATTATCTTCAGCTATAGCCGCCGGTCTCAGTCTGGGACTTCCGCTTGACGAGGCGATGGTGAAGGCTAAGGCTTACGTAACGGAGGCGATACGTGCATCTGAAAAGATAGGGAGCGGTGCGTATTTGCTTGATCACATGGTAAGCGTTTAACGATATTAAATAGATAATTGCGAAACGCGATAGCGTTTTGCAATTATTTCCTTATTCTGGGGAGCTCGAGGGCAAAACCCTCGAATTTCAATCAATTTTTGACGACATGCGCGTCAAAAATTGCGAAAATAAAAGTTTCAGCGGTCTTTAGACCGCCAATCAACGGAACTTTTATTTTCTTCATTAGCCAGAAATCAATTGCGAAAAGGTTTCGCAATTGACTAAATGATATTAAAACGAAGGAGGATACAAGTATGAATGAGGTTATCAAATGGGCAAATGAACTCAAGGCTAAGGAGATCATAGAAATACTTAAGTCGCGGGATTTTGACGCCGTATACGCCAAAGACGCGGCGGAGGCTCGCAAATTATGCATGGACATGATACCCGAGGGCGCGACAATAGCCGTAGGCGGTTCGGTAACGTTGCAGGAAACAGGGATAATGGATGATATACAGAGCGGAAAATACAACTTTATCGACCGCTTTCACACGCCGAATTTCGAGGCGATGCTCGATAAATACCGCGAGGGCTTTACGGCTGATGTTATGGTATCAAGCACGAATGCCATTACTAAAGAGGGTCAGCTCGTGAACATAGATTGCTCCGGGAATCGTACCGGGCAGATAGCTTTCGGGCCGAAGAAGGTCATAATCGTGGCCGGAGTGAATAAGATAGTAGACACAATGGAGGACGGCATAAAGCGTGCAAAGTCCGTCGCTCCCCTCAATGCCCGCCGCATAACCCACAAGACTCCTTGTGCGGCTGATGATTGCTGCACTTGCAGCGACTGCCGCAGCAATGTCCGTGTCTGTAATGTGATAAGCATAGTTGACGGCTGCCATTACTTCCCGGGCAGGATAACGGTCATTGTTGTTCCTGATACCCTGGGGTATTGATGAAAAAATATCTTATCTGCAAATAATGGAGGTTCTATGGAAACAAAAAGCTTTGTAGACAGCTTCGCGTGCAACGTATTCAGCGATGAAGTGATGCGTGCACGGCTGCCTAAGGACGTATATAAGAGATTGACAAAGACTATTGAGGACGGCACAGTCCTTGAGGACGATATTGCCGATACAGTCGCCTCCGCCATGATGCAGTGGGCGATAGAGCACGGGGCTACGCATTATACGCACTGGTTCCAGCCGCTGACGGGTGTGACGGCTGAAAAGCATGATTCATTCATAACAAATCTTCCGCATAATAAGGCTATCTGTGAATTTTCCGGAAAAGCGCTGATAAAGGGTGAACCGGACGCCTCGAGTTTCCCGTCGGGAGGTATACGCGCCACATTTGAGGCTCGCGGATATACGATGTGGGACTGCACCTCACCGGCTTTTCTGAAAGAGGATCAGTCGGGAGTAACGCTTTGCATACCAACGGCATTCTGCTCATATACGGGCGAAGCCTTGGATAAAAAGACGCCGCTGCTGCGTTCGATGGAGGCGGTATCCACACAGGGAGTACGAGTGATGCATCTGCTCGGATATAATGACGTCACCAGAGTAATGGCCTCTGCCGGTGCGGAACAGGAATACTTTCTGATAGATGAGGATGATTTTAAGCAGCGCATGGATCTGGCATATACCGGACGCACGTTGTTTGGGGCTATGCCGCCCAAAGGGCAGGAAATGGACGATCATTATTTCGGCGCTCTTAAAGAAAGGGTAGCAGTGTTCATGAAACAGCTTGACGAGGAGCTGTGGCGTTTGGGTGTTTATGCAAAGACAAAGCATAACGAAGTTGCCCCGGCGCAGCATGAGCTGGCGCCGATATATGACGATGTTAATTTGGCTACCGACCACAACCAGATGATAATGGAAACGATGCGCCGGGTGGCCAAGCGCAACGGCTTCGAATGCCTGCTGCACGAAAAGCCGTTTGAGGGCGTCAACGGTTCCGGCAAGCACAACAACTGGTCGCTCAACACCAACACCGGCATAAATCTTTTCAGTCCCGGCAAGGATCCGCAGAACAATCTGCCCTTCCTCGTATTCACCTGTGCGGTGATAAAGGCAGTTGATGAGAACGCCGCGCTTCTGCGTGCATCGGCGGCAAATGCGGGCAATGACCACCGATTAGGGGCGAATGAAGCTCCTCCGGCGATAGTGTCCATGTTCTTCGGCGATCAGCTGACGAAGGTGCTTAAGAACATAAACAAGAAGAATACCTCCTCTGTTCAGGAACGGCTCGATATGGGCGTAGCGACATTGCCCGATGTATTCCTTGACGATACCGACAGAAACAGGACCAGTCCTTTTGCTTTTACAGGGAATAAATTTGAGTTCAGAATGGTAGGCTCTTCTGCGTCTATTGCCGGTCCGAATACAATACTTAATACGATAGTAGCCGAAAGTCTCTGTGATATTGCCGATCGTATGGAGATAATGAAGGACGTAAAGACCGAGATATACGACCTTTTGGAATATATAATCTCCAAGCATTCGCGCGTCATCTTTAACGGTAACAGCTACAGCGAATCGTGGAAAGCGGAAGCGGCCAAACGCGGGCTGCCGAATATCGACAACAGTGTAGACGCTTACAGCGCATACCTTTCGCCGGAGGCTATCCGCATGTTTGAAAAGCACGGCGTATATTCGGAAAAGGAGCTGCGTGCAAGATACGAGATAAAACTCGAGAAGTACGTAAAGGCACTAAATATCGAAGCGAGAGCGATGATACAGATGGCAAAACGCCAGATATTGCCGGCTGTGATTAAATATGCGGGTGATCTGGCAGAGGCGGCGCATAAGGTATCAAACGCCGGCTTTGATATCCTGCCTCAGAACGAGCTGCTTACCGAGGTTACAAAGACGCTGCGCTCTTTTACGGAGCATTTAAAGATTCTGGAGGAAAAATCAGCCAAGTCGGCAAGCCCTGAGGTGGATAAGATCTTTGAACAGGCCACGTTCTGCAGGGATGAGCTTAAGATTCACATGGAAAATCTGCGTCGTGATGCGGATTATCTGGAAACGATTTGCGATAAGGAATATTGGCCTATCCCCACATACAGCAAGCTGCTGTTCGGAATCTGACATTGTATATTTAAAAGGCATACTGCTAAAACTATGGCGGTATGCCTTTTTCTGTGCAAATTGGAAAATTTGTAAATAGCTATTGATTTTTTTCTCCAAACATGGTATGCTAATATAAAATAAACAAAAATGTTGCTGCATAGTGGCTGCCGTTCGGTGAAAGTGATGAAAAATAAAAAACTCTTGCAATTGCTGCTGTGTTGGTATATAATTGCTATAGTTGGTGTTATTACCTGATGTTAATATTACGTACGAAAACAGTCGAAAAACGGAGAAAGGAAGCTTATAATGGGACGGCAGATGCAAAAGCTTCAGCGGCATGATTTCTTGCTAAAGACCATACAAAAATCTCCGTTCATGAAAGATGAGGAGCTTGCGAAGGCCGCCGGCGTAAGCGTGGCGACGATCCGCATGGACCGAGCCGAATTGGGGATAGCCCAGTACCGGGAAAGGATAAAATCGGCAGCGGTCGGCGGCAGAAGCAGCAGTCTCACAAGGCATGAACAGCTGCTGGATCTGAATTTATACCATGACGGCATATCGGTAGTGGATACGGATGAGAATATGACGTTTGCGGATACCGATATAGTAAAGAGTCAATACATTTATGCAATGGCGGAGAATCTGGCGCTGAGCGTTGTTGACGTCAAGGCGGCGCTAATAAAGGTGGCAAACGTTAAATATATAAGGGAAGTGCATTCGGGAGAACAGTTGGTGGCAAAGTCTGAGGTGATACGAGTGCGCGAAAAGGAGTATATAGTTCACGTCAGGATAAAGTCAAATATGTTTGAGGTATTCAGAGGGAAATTTTCCCTGGCGGAGGTACAATGAGCCGCAAAGTAAAAGACGGAAAGGAATGTCAGCTGTAATGAAATTGATCATTGACGCTATGGGCGGTGACAATGCGCCGTGGGCGCCGGTCGAGGCGGCGGCCAAAGCGGTCAGCACGATAGACGAGCTGGATATCATACTGGTTGGAAAACCTGATCTGATCAGTGAGGAGCTTGCGAAGCATTCATATCCTGACGGCAGAATAAAAATAGTAGAAGCAAACGATGTTATAAGCAACCATGAAGAACCGGCTATGGCAGTCAGGAGCCGTAAGGACGCTTCAATAGTCGTGGCCGCAAGGCTGCTGCGCGACGGAGGCGGAGACGCTCTTTTGGCAATGGGCAACACAGGCGCGCTGTTGGCGGCCGGGCTTTTGATCGTGGGGCGGATACGCGGCGTTCTGCGCCCGGCTATCGGCACGCTGCTGCCAACGTTAAACGGCCCTAAGATGCTTATCGACGCCGGGGCAAATACCAACTGCAAACCGGAGAATCTTGTGCAGTTTGCAGTAATGGGCGACATATACATGAAACGGATAATGGGAATAGAAAATCCGCGTGTCGGTATACTCTCCAACGGTGAGGAGGAGGGAAAGGGCGATGAATTGACGAAAGAGACCTACCAGATGCTCAAGGATATGAAGCTGAATTTTATCGGCAACATGGAGGGCAGGGACATAATGGAGGGCAATGCCGAGGTGTTTACCTGCGATGGTTTTGTCGGTAATCTTATACTTAAGACTATTGAGGGAATGGGCTCGGCAGTGGGAAAGCTCATAAAGGGAATGTTTACTAAAAACCTCCTGACGAAGCTCGGTGCGCTCTGTGTGGCTGATGGGCTTTCGGCGTTTCGTTCGATGCTGGATTACCGTGAATATGGCGGAGCGCCGCTTTTGGGAACAAAAAAGCCGCTGATAAAGGGGCACGGTTCCTCGGATGCAAAGGCTGTTTATTCGGCGATAATACAGTCGAAGAAGTTTGTTGAGCATCATGTTGTTGATGAGATCGTTAAGAATATACAAGGCATGGAGGAAAATTAAATGGCAGAAGCAAGGATCATCGGGTTAGGCGAGTATGTACCGGAGAAGATATACGACAATGCCTACATGGAGAGCATTGTGGATACGAGCGATGAGTGGATAATGCGGCGAACCGGCATAAAGGAAAGGCACATATCCGCCGATGATGAATATACCACCGATATGGCGACTATTGCCGCTCAAAGAGCGTTGAAAAACGCCGGTGTAAGAGCGGAGGATATAGATCTTTTGATACTCGGCACCGTAACGCCTGATTATTTTACCCCGTCCTGTGCCTGTGTGGTGCAGAATAATATCGGAGCGGTAAATGCGGCAGCCATAGATTACAATGCGGCCTGCTCGGCTTTTGTGACCGGACTTACGATAGCGAAGCAGTTCATACTTTCCGACACCTACAAAAATGTGCTTGTGGTATGCGCTGACGTTCTGTCGAAGGCTACCGATTACAAGGATCGGGCCACTTGTGTTCTTTTCGGCGATGCTGCCGGTGCGGCGGTCGTATCAGCCTCTGAGACCTCGGGGATACTTTCTACGGATATAGGCTCTGATGGAACGGGCTATAAGGCGCTTACGAGCCTTGCCTACAGACGCGATGAGGAAGAACAGGAAAAGCGTGTGGACAAGACCAGAAGGGATACTTTGTGGATGGCCGGACAAACGGTGATGAAATTTGCCGTTAAGGCTATGGCCAGCGCCTCGCAGAGGGCGGTAGAGAAAGCAGGGCTTACCTGGGACGATATAGATATGGTGATCCCGCATCAGGCCAATTACCGTATAGTGGACAGCGCGATAAAACGTATGGGCATAGATCATGACAGGGTGTATCTCACGTTGGAAAAATACGGCAACACCTCAGCCTCCTGTATACCGGTAGCTTTAACAGAGGCGGTTGCCGAGGGCAAGATAAAAAAAGGCGACAAGGTCGTTCTGGTAGGCTTCGGCGGAGGTCTCACTTGGGGAGCGGCTGTTATAGAGTGGTAAAGCTCGGAAAGGATAGATCTTATGAATACAAGATTGTGTGAACTTTTGGGTATAGAATATCCGATAATCCAGGGCGGCATGGCCTGGGTGGCTACGGCGGAGTTGGCAGCGGCCGTATCAAACGGCGGCGGCTTGGGATTGATAGCGGCCGGGAACGCTCCGGCAGAGGTCGTGCGGGAACAGATAAACAAGGCCAGGGAGCTTACGGATAAACCGTTCGGAGTGAACGTAATGCTGATGTCGCCGTTTGCCGATGAGGTCATGAAAGTCATAATCGAGGAAAAACCGGCTGTGGTAGCAACCGGCGCCGGAAATCCCGGCAAATACATTGCCGATATAAAAGCAGCAGGGATAAAGATACTTCCTGTCATAGCAAGTGTGGCGATGGCCAAGCGTATGGAAAAGATGGGTGTTGACGCGGTGATCGCAGAGGGCACCGAGGCCGGAGGCCATATAGGTGAACTGACAACGATGGTGCTTGTGCCGCAGGTGGCGGAAGCGGTAGAGATACCGGTGGTGGCCGCCGGAGGTATAGCTGACAATCGCGGTACGATCGCGGCGTTTGCCTTGGGCGCTGACGGTATACAGGTGGGAACGCGGTTCATCTGCTCCGATGAATGTATAGCTCACGATAACTATAAGCAAGCCGTTTTAAAGGCTAAGGATCGCGATGCGGTCGTTACCGGGCGGAGCACCGGCGCCCCGGTAAGAGCGCTCAAGAACAAGCTTACCAAGGAGTATGAGCGATTGGAAAAAGAGGGCGCGCCTTTTGAAGAGATAGAGGCACTGGGCGTTGGCGGCTTAAGACGGGCGTTTGCTGAGGGCGATGTGCAGATGGGTTCGTTGATGGCCGGGCAGTCAGCCGCCATGGTACATAAGATAGAGCCATGCGCCGATATTATAAAAAGCTACTTTGAGGGCTGCGAGGGATTATTGGACAAGATAGCCGAAAAGCTGAAATAAGGAGAATAACTAATGGGAAAACTGGCATTTATATTCGCAGGACAAGGCGCCCAGGCCGTAGGTATGGGCAAGGAGCTGGCGGAGAATTTCGCCGTTGCCGACAAGGCGTTTGATGAAGCGTCTGAAGCTCTGGGCTTTGACATCAAAGATATGATATTCAACGGCGACAGCGAAACTTTGATGATAACAGAGAATACACAGCCGACGATAGTTACGATGAGCACGGCTGCCTTGAGGGTGCTTGAGGAAAAAGGCGTAAAGCCCGATGTTGTAGCGGGTCTCAGCCTTGGTGAATATACGGCGCACATAGCGTCGGGTTCGCTTGATTTCGCTGATGCGGTACGGTTGGTGAAAAAACGCGGCAAGTATATGCAGGAAGAGGTTCCGGTAGGGAAGGGCGCAATGGCTGCGATCTTGGGGCTTAACCAGGAGCAGGTGACAGAATGCTGCCGCAAGGCTTCGGAGCTGGGTATATGCTCCCCGGCTAATTTCAACTGCCCCGGTCAGATCGTCGTATCGGGCGAGCCGGAGGCCGTTGACAAATGCTGTGAGCTGGCAAAGGAAATGGGCGCCAAGCGGGCAGTAAAGATGCCGGTATCAGCTCCCTTCCACTGTCAAATGCTTATAGGAGCCGGAGAAAAGCTGGCTAAAGAGCTGGAGGATGTAGAGGTAAAGGATATGCAGATCCCGGTGATAACTAACGTCACCGCCGATTATGTGGAGAAAAAAGAGGATATAAAGCCGCTTTTGATAAAGCAGGTATCAAATTCCGTGCTTTGGGAGAACACTATCCGCAGGATGCTTGATGACGGCGTGGATACGTTTGTCGAGGTAGGCCCCGGAAAGACGCTCAGCGGCTTTGTGAAAAGGATAACGCGCGATGCAAAGATATTTAACGTTGAGGATATGGCGTCGCTTGAGAAAACATTGGAAGGATTGGGTGTTGAATAATGCTTAAAGGAAAAACAGCCGTTATAACCGGTTCCGGAAGAGGGATAGGCAAGGCGATAGCAATGAAGCTGGCCGGATTTGGCGCAAATATCGTTATAAACGATATCCCTTCGTCTGATTATGCCGACCAGACCTGTGAAGAGATAAAGGCTCTGGGTGTAGAGGCGATAGTAGTTAAGGGCGACGTCAGAAACGCTGACGATGTGGCAAATTTAGTAAAGACATCAGTGGACAAATTCGGCCGTATAGATATATTTGTAAATAATGCAGGTATCACCAGAGACGGCCTTATGCTGAGAATGAGCGAAGAGGATTGGGATCTGGTACTTGATATAAATCTTAAAGGAGCTTTCAACTGCATAAAAGCCGTATCGAGGATCATGATGAAGCAGAAGAGCGGTTCCATCATTAACATTGCTTCTGTAGTGGGCGAGATGGGCAACGCCGGGCAGGCAAACTATTCGGCTTCCAAGGCCGGACTTATCGGTCTTACAAAGACCACAGCCAAGGAATTTGCCAAAAAGGGCATACGTTGCAATGCTGTAGCTCCCGGATTTATCGCTTCCGATATGACGGATAAGCTGTCTGATGAGGTCAAGAAGCAGTATTATGCCGGTATCCCCATGGGACGTTTTGGCGATGTGGGAGATGTGGCTGATGTAGTATCATTCCTTGCTTCAGACCTTTCAGGATACGTGACCGGACAGGTGATAAACGTTGACGGTGGGCTTCTGATGTAAAGCTGTTATATAATCCTGTAAGGATCTATATAAATTTACGGGTCGTATTGATCTGTGCAATATCGAAGAAGGAGGTGTTACAAGTGGACGATTTCGAGAGAGTAAAGAATGTGATCATTGAGCAGCTGGGCGTTGATGAAGATGCTATCACTAAGGAGGCGTCTTTTGTTGACGATCTGGGAGCGGATTCGCTGGATATTGTAGAGTTGATCATGGGTCTGGAAACTGAGTTTGGGATCGAGATCCCGGACGAGAGCGCTGAGACCATCAAGACAGTTGGCGATGCACTGGCTTATATCAGCAAGGAGAAGCATGATTAATGGAAATCGGGTATGCTGCCGTGATGTTTATACAGCATGGCAGCATACCAAATCAAGGAAATTATTTTGAGTTTATATATACATATCATGACAAAACTGGAGGACGATTCATGAAACGAAGAGTAGTAGTTACGGGGCTGGGAGCCGTAACGCCGCTGGGAAATGACGTCAAGTCGTTTTGGGAAGCGATAAAGGCCGGAAAAAGCGGCATCACTAACGTGACGCGTTTTGACGCTACGCCGTTCAAATGCCAGGTGGCAGGCGAGGTCAAGGATTTTGACGTCACAGAGCATATAGAGAGAAAAGAAGCCAGAAAGATGGATCTCTACACGCAGTATGCGGTCGTAGCGGCTAAGGAGGCATTTGCCGAGGCTGGCATAGACATGGATAAAGAAGATCCGTGGAGAGTGGGAGTCATAACCGGTTCCGGTATCGGTGGTATAGAGACTTTTGAGGATCAGCACGGAGTGATGATGACACGCGGCAATACCCGCGTAAGTCCGTTCTTTATCCCCATGATGATATCCAACATGGGTGCAGCCCAGATAGCGATAACATTAAAGGCGCAGGGTGTGAATGAAAACGTGGTATCGGCCTGTGCATCGGGTACGAACGCTATAGGCGAGGCCTTCCGCCATATCCAGTATGGTACGAGCGATATAATAGTTGCCGGCGGTGCGGAAGCGGCGATCACTCCGACCTCTTTTGCAGGATTCTGCAATATGAAGGCGCTTTCGACCGGATCGAACGAGGATGCAGAACATGCGTCAAAGCCGTTTGATGCTGATCGCGACGGCTTCGTAATGGGCGAAGGCGCAGGCTTTGTCGTACTGGAAGAGCTTGAGCACGCCAAGGCGCGCGGAGCGAATATAATCTGTGAAATGGTTGGCTACGGTGCGACTGATGACGCATATCACATCACCAGCCCTATCCCCGGCGGAAAGGGCGGAGCCAAGGCGATGGAATTTGCCATAAAGGACGCCGGAGTAGAGCCGGAGGATATAACATACATCAATGCCCACGGTACCTCTACGAAGTATAATGATGAGTTTGAGACTCAGGCGATAAAGGAAGTATTTGGTGAGACGGCCTATAAGGTGGCTGTAAGCTCAACAAAGTCCATGACCGGCCATCTCTTAGGGGCGGCAGGCGGCGTGGAAGCTATCGTATGCGCCAAGGCTATAAAGGATAGCTTTATACCGGCTACCATCAATTACAAAACACCCGACCCGGCTTGTGATTTGGACATAGTTCCCAACGAGGGCAGGGAGCAGGAAGTAGAATATGCGATGTCAAATTCGCTCGGCTTCGGCGGACATAATGCGACTATCGTATTTAAGAAATATGAATAATTGCTGAGAAATAGGGACAGGAATTTTTCTGTCCCTATTCTGGCATGATATGGATCGCTCTCAGCAGCCAGGCCGAGTGTTGAGAGCAGTCCATATAGAGGATACATTTTGTCGCAGACGGAAAATAAACGATAGAAAGGTTATGGATCATTAATGACAGATGTTGAAAAAAAGATCGGATATGAGTTTAACAAGCTCCATTATCTGGAGCGCGCGCTGACGCACAGCTCTTATGCCAATGAAAAGAAAACACAGAGCAACGAAAGACTGGAATTTTTAGGGGATTCCGTGTTGAGCCTTATTGTGAGCAACTACCTCTTTCACAAACTTTCCCGCAAGGACGAGGGTGATCTGACAAAGATACGCTCCACGCTGGTGTGCGAATCGGCACTGGCGGAAGTGGCAAAAAAAATCGACCTGGGCAAGCTGATACTTCTGGGCCGCGGTGAAGAGATGACGGGCGGCAGAGAGCGGGCGTCGGTGGTATCGGACGCCTTTGAAGCACTTTTGGCGGCGATATACCTTGACGGTGGTTTTGAAGCGGCGGAAAACTGGCTGATGTCGCTAATGTCGGAGGAGTTGGAAGTCGGCTGTACCGGCAAGTATTATAAGGATTATAAGACGATACTGCAGGAGGAGATGCAGAAGCGTTCCGGCAGCCGCGTTTCATACCGCATGACCGGTGAAAAAGGACTTGAGCACAGTAAGACCTTTGCCGTAGACGTACTGGTCGATGGAGATATCTTTGGCAGCGGTACCGGCACAAGCAAAAAGGAGGCGGAACAGGCGGCGGCGGAAGCTGCTCTTTCCGCTATGGGGCTGATATGAAGGAGTACCACATACCTATATTCGTCAGCCATCGCGGCTGTCCGTTCCAATGTGTGTTCTGCAATCAAACACGTATAACCGGTGAAAGCGGCAGGGTATCGGCCGCGGATGTCAAAAGGACGATAGATGAATATCAGGCAACGCTTAAGGACAAGAGCCGTTTTACCGAGGCTGCATTTTTTGGCGGCAGCTTTACCGGCATAGCGGTAGAGGAACAGGAGGAGCTTTTAGGCGCAGCGTATGAATTTGTAAAGAAAGGCGATATAGACGGCATACGCGTATCGACGCGTCCCGATTATATTTCTCCGCCGGTCATAGAAAGGCTTTTGAGATACGGTGTGACGACAGTGGAGCTGGGTGTGCAGTCGATGGACGAAGAGGTGTTGAAGCTTTCAGGCCGCGGCCACAGTGCTGCCAGTGTGGAAAATGCCGTTGCCTTATTAAAAAAGACGCAGATGCGTATAGGCCTGCAAATGATGACCGGACTTCCCGGCGACACGATGGAAAAGTCGCTTTATACGGCGGGTGAATTTATCCGTCTGCGCCCGCAGATGGTGCGGATCTATCCTACGCTGGTGATCAAGGGCACGATGCTCAACACGCTTTATGAACAGGGGCTTTACCGGCCGCAGACGGTCGCAGAGGCGGTGCAGCTGTCAAAACGACTTGTTTTGATGTTTAGGAAAGAAGGCATAGAGGTGATACGCGTAGGCTTACAGCCGACAGAGGAGATACGCGAGGGCGCCTCGGTTACAGCAGGGCCATATCACCCGGCATTCGGCGAGTTGGTGGAGTCGGAGATATTCTTTGATATGCTCACAGAGCATAAGCCCTCTGGCATATGCCGGGTACGGGTAAATCCGGCTGATGTGTCAAAAGTGGTGGGACAAAAAAGACGTAATATAAAAAGGCTTGAGCAAATGGGCGTACGGCTTGAGATAATACAGGATAAGGGGATAAAAAAGGGCGGCCTTGAGCTGGCCTAAAGGGAGTTGAGAATAAACTTGCTGTTAAAGAGATTGGAGCTTCAGGGCTTTAAATCATTTGCCGACAAGACAGTCCTGGATTTTTCCAGCGGAGTTACCGCCGTTGTAGGACCGAACGGAAGCGGCAAGAGCAACATTTCTGATGCGCTGCGCTGGGTGATGGGCGAAATGAGCGCGAAATCTCTGCGCGGTTCCAATATGCAGGACGTGATATTTTCCGGTACCGAAAAACGCCGCCGGGTGAATTACGCCGAGGTGAGTATGACGCTTGATAATTCCTCTCATTTATTCCCAGTCGATTTTGAGGAGATAGTCGTAACGCGTCGCGTTTACCGTTCGGGTGAGAGCGTATACCAGATAAACCGCGCTGCCTGCCGCTTAAAGGATATCCATGCCCTATTTATGGACACGGGGCTGGGACGTGATGGCTATTCCATGATAGGCCAAGGAAGTGTTGCCCAGATACTTTCAACGAAAGCCGAGGATAGGAGAAGTATATTCGAGGAGGCGGCCGGTGTTTCCAAGTATAAGTACAGGAAGGAAGAAGCCGCAAGAAAGTTGGCAGGTGTGGATGAGAATCTTGTCCGTATAGAGGATATTGTATCAGAATTGGAAAAACAGGTCGAGCCGCTTTTCCGGCAGTCAGAAAAGGCCAGGAAATATCTCGCGCTATACGAGGATATGAAACGGCTGGACGTAAATATGAGTATGCGGATGCTGGAGAAGAATAACAGCCTTTATGAGGAGGCGGATACGCTTTTTAAGGAGGCAGAGGAGGAGCTTGACGGCCTTAAGGCAATAGAGTCGGAGACTGAGGAGAAAATAAACGATCTCTACAGCAAAAGCCGCCGTACTGATGAGGAGCAGAACGAAAAGCACCAAAAGCTGCGCGAATGCGAAACCAAGTCCATGTCGTATGCCAACATGATATCCATGGCGGAAAACGACATAAAAAATAACCGGGCGATGGTGACGCGTATAGATGAGGAGATAGCGAGTTCTTTGGAGAGGAATGACGAGAGAAGAAAGAGCATAACCTCTCTGAACGAGGAGATCGCGCAAAAACTGCGTCTTTGCGAGGAGCTAAAGCAAAGGATAGAGGATTCTGCCGCCGATGAGGAGGGACGCGAACAAGAGCGGCGCGGACTTTTGGAGCGAATAGACAAGGCCAAAGCGGAGATGCTATCCTGTGTGGAAACGATGGCGCATAAAAGGACGGCATATGCCAAAATGGAAACGAAGCGTAAGGCGGATCTTGAACGATGCCGGGCGTTGGAATTGGAGATACAGAGCTTCGACAAAGGGATAGAGGAGACCAGGAAAAGCATAGGCCGTATACAGGAGGATATAGAGACAAAAGATAAAAAACGCCAGAAGCTGTGCACGGTGTTGGAGGGTGATGAGCAGAAAATATCCGCCTTACGGGCAGAATGCGAGAAGATTTCCGCCGAGCTGAACCGGTTGAGCGTAGAGTATGATTCGGCGCGTTCAAAGCGGCAGATATTGGTCGATATGGAAAATGATTACGAGGGCTACGCACGCAGCGTTAAGGCGGTGTTAAAAGCCCGGGAGCTTAAAGAGCTGGGGATATTCGGCACGGTCGCCTCGCTGATAGAGGTGGACGAACGCTACGTTACAGCGATAGAAACGGCTTTGGGCGGAGCATTACAGAATATTGTTACCGAAAGCGAGAATGAGGCCAAGGCCTGCATAGAATATCTGCGCAAAACGAAATCCGGACGGGCAACGTTTCTTCCAGTATCGAGCGTAAAGGGAAGGATCCTGGAAAATGCGGAGATTGTCAGAAAGGAAGAGGGATATATAGGGCTTGGTTCGGAGCTGGTGAGATATGATCCCCGATATAAGGGAATATTTACAAGCTTGCTGGGACGTGTAGCGGTGGTCGATAATATCGATAACGCTATAAGGATAAGCCGGAGATTCGGTTACAAATTCCGTATAGTGACGCTGCGCGGCGACGTTTTAAATGCCGGCGGTTCTCTATCGGGCGGAAGCGGCGGAAAGACGGGCGGCTTTTTATCGAGAGCGGCGGAGATAAAACGATTGGCAGCTCTGCTTGAACAGCAAAAGTCTCAGATCGTTGCTTCCAAGCAAGGTGGTATGAAACTGCAAGAGGAGCTTAATGAGGTAAAGGAACGGGCAGTCTCATACAGGCAGGTCATACGGAGCTATGAGGATGAATTGTTAAGGCTTGGGAGTGAGCTGGAGCATTTGCACTCCTCGCTTGATGCGAGTGACGGCAGCCGTGAGAGCCGCGAACAGGAGCTTGAGGAGCTGTCCCGCAGCCTAGCCGCTTCGGCCGATGATTCGGCAGAAGCGGTAGCGGCGATACGCGAGGAGGAAAACAGGCGTACCGCGCTGGAAAAAGAGACAGAAGAGCTATCATCACTGCTTGAAAGAGCAGAGGAGGATAAGGAGCGGCGTTCTGACGAAGCTATGCAGGACAAGATGGAGCTGGCCGGTATTGAAAAGGATATTGAAGCTCTGCGGGCAAAGGTATCGTCACTTGAAGAGGAGATATCGTTTACGCAGCAGACGAATATCAGTAAGGAAGAGGATAAAAAACGTATAGCAAAGGTGAATGAGGGCTTAGCGGCTCGGATTGAGGATAATAGGGAGCTTATGCAGAATGTGAACAGCCTTTGCGAGGAGATAAAAAAGCAGCTGGCCTCGCTTGACGCCCGCAAGGAGGAAATAGTGGGGAGGCTCAAGCAGATGCAAAGCTCCGGGAAGGAGCTTACCGACAAATTGCTTGCTATGCAGAAAGAGCTTTCAAGGCTTGACAGCCGCAGGGTGAAACTGGAGCTGGAAAAGGAAAATATAACCAATCGCCTTTGGGACGATTATGAGCTGACGCCGGCGGCTGCGTATGAATACATGGAGGATATCACCAGCGAAAAGGAAGCTACAGAACAGCTTAAGAGCTTGAAATCACAGATAAAAGCTCTGGGCAGCGTCAACATGGATTCTATCGAAGAGTATAAGAATGTCAAAGAGCGGTTCGAGTTTATGACAGCGCAAAAGGACGATCTTGAAAAATCGAAGAAGGATCTTGAACAAGTGATACGTTCGATGGACGAGCTGATGAAGGAGCATTTTTCGCGGCAGTTTGCAGTTATAAACGAGAGCTTTGAAAAAGTATTCCGCGAGCTTTTTGGAGGCGGACACGGACGGTTATATCTTTCGGGGCCGGATAATGTGCTTGAGAGCGGGATAGAGATAGAGGTGCAGCTGCCGGGAAAGGGATTGCAGAATATCAACCTGTATTCCGGCGGAGAGAAATCCTTTATAGCTATAGCCCTTTTGTTTGCGATATTGAATGTAAAGCCGGCGCCGTTTTGCATCTTAGACGAGATAGACGCGGCGTTGGATGATGTGAATGTTTCACGCTTTGCGACATACCTCAAAAATTATCTGGATGATACGCAGTTTATAGTTATAACGCACCGCCGGGGAACGATGGAAGCGGCAAATGTCCTTTACGGCGTAACAATGCAGGAAAAGGGTGTGTCAAAGCTGCTTTCATTGCAGATAGACGAGGTGGACGAGGATATGGCCGGATAAACCGGACAACAGACGAATGGAGATCACAATGGGAATTTTTCAAAAACTAAAAGACAGTATGCAAAAAACGCGTCAGGCGATATCAGAGCAGGTAAACCAGGTATTCAAGGTATTTGTCAAGGTGGACGAGGAGTTGTTTGAGAATCTGGAGGAAGCTCTGATAATGGCCGATATAGGCGTGGAGACCTCGGTATATATAATCGAGGAGCTTAGGGATAGGGTCAAGACGAAAAGGATAAAGGACGGCAATGAGGTCAAGGAGGAGATTAAGGAGGTCATAAGCGACATTTTAAATGAGCTTGACACCTCGATGCACCTGGAGACTACTCCGTCGGTAATACTCGTTATCGGCGTAAACGGCGTAGGCAAGACGACCAGTATCGGTAAACTGGCGTCGTTCTATAAAAGCCAGGGTAAAAGAGTTATTTTAGCAGCGGCCGATACCTTTAGGGCGGCGGCGATAGATCAGCTGGATATCTGGGCAGATCGCAGCGGCTGCGAGATAATAAAGCACCAGGAGGGCAGCGATCCGGCGGCCGTGGTGTTTGATGCTTGCAATGCAGCCAGGGCGCGCGGAGCCGATGTGCTGATCTGCGATACGGCAGGGCGGCTGCACAACAAGAAGAATCTGATGGCAGAGCTGGAAAAGATCAGCCGTGTGATAGACAGGGAGCTTCCGGGAGCCTCGAGGGAAACACTTTTGGTGCTCGATGCAACGACAGGTCAAAACGCCGTCAATCAGGCCAAGCTGTTTTCAGAGGCAGCTGCGCTTACGGGTATCGTGCTCACAAAGCTCGATGGGACAGCCAAGGGTGGTATAGTTATCGCTATCTCCAAGGAGCAGGGACTGCCTGTGAAATTCGTGGGAGTCGGTGAAGGCGTAGACGATCTACAGGAGTTTGATGCGCATGATTTTGCTCGTGCACTTTTTGAAGGAGAAGATACGGAGGAATAAGAATTGCGTTAATGGCTGGTCAGGCTGACCAAACATTTTCACTCTAATTTCGGCGGGCGGCGTCCGATGCAAGGGGAGCCGCCCGGTTTAAATTTTTAAGAAAGGAATGGTAGTATGGCATTAGACGCGATAGCGGTGCGTGCGCTTTCGGCGGAGCTTTTTGAAATGCTCAAGGATGGCAGGATAGAAAAGATACATCAGCCCGAGCGTGATGAGCTGCTTTTTAATATCAGGGTCTATTCGGAGCATTATCGGCTGGTGCTCAGCGCGTCATCAGCAAATCCGCGGATACACACAACAGACAGGGCGAAAAAAAATCCTACTGTACCGCCGATGTTCTGTATGCTTTTACGCAAGCATTTATCGGGAGGAAAGATAACCGGTATTTACCAGGATGGGTTTGAGCGGATAATATATATCGATGTGGAAAATCGCGACGAGTTGGGTGATATCGTCACTAAGAGACTCATAATAGAGCTGATGGGGCGAAGATCGAATATAATCCTGACTGATGACGGCGGCAGGATAATTGACAGCATCCGCCGGGTCGACATATCTGTAAGCTCCGTAAGGCAGGTTTTACCGGGACTTATGTATGAGCGTCCGCCCGGACAGGGCAGGACGGATTTTACAGAAGCAGATGGTTCAGAAATTTCGTTCGTGCAGAAAGGGATGAAAGCGGAAAAGCTGCTGATGAGTGCCTATTCGGGCATTAGCCCTTTGACGGCGAGGGAAATAATCTGGCGGGCATACGGCCGCACCGATGTTACGGCCGGGGAAGCGGAGACGCTGGGTGCGGACAGGCTCCGGGAGGAGATAGTAAAACTGCGCGAGGTGGTCAAGACAGGGAAATTTTCGCCTTGTATGATACGTGACGGACAAAGGCTGGTGGAATTTTCCGCGATTGCGATAGGACAGTATGAGAAAGCGGCGGAGGTAGTTGATTACAGCTCGATAAATCACGTCCTTGACGATTTCTACAGCGGACGCGATGCTATTCAGCGTATGAAGCAGAAATCGGCGGATCTTGTGCACATGCTCAGCCAGAATATAGAACGCGCTTCGCGCAAGCTGGAGTTACAGCGGCAAACGCTTGAGGACGCCAAGGAGCGGGATAAGTACAAGATAAGCGGCGATTTGATAACCGCCAATCTTTACCGTATAAACAAGGGCGATACCGAGACGGAGCTGGAAAATTTCTATGACGCGCAATGCCCGATGGTTACAATAACGCTTGATCCGCGTTTGACTCCGATGCAAAATGCACAGAATTACTACAAAAAATATCGTAAGGCTAAAAATGCCGAGACAGAGGTCGCGAAGCAAATAAAGGAATGCCGGTCGGATATAGATTATCTGACGAGTACGCTGGCGGCGGTAGAACAGGCGGAGGATGAAGAGGATCTTAACCAGATACGTTCGGAGCTGGCGGCGGAGGGATATATAAAGCGCAGGACGCAGAAGAATGCACCTAAAAAAACTGCGCCGCCCAAGCCTATGCATTTCGTATCCTCAGACGGTTTTGATATTTATGTAGGGAAAAACAATACACAGAACGACTATCTGACGATTAAATTTGCCAATTCACAGGATATATGGTTTCATACCAAAAATATCCACGGATCCCATGCGGTGATAAAGCTGGGGATCGATAAGGAGGTGCCTGCGGGTACGATAATAGAGGCGGCGGAGCTGGCAGCGTACTATTCCAAGGCTCGTCAATCCTCTCAAGTCCCGGTTGATTATACACGGATAAAGAACGTGAAGAAGCCAAACGGCGCTAAACCGGGCATGGTCATATATGACAGCTATAATACGATATATGTAACTCCGAAAGGAAGAACAGAGGAATGAGAGCGGATGGAGCGGTGATATTTGCGGTATTTTCTGTATCCGGCGTCGCTATTGGGAACCATGGTATCGGAGATTGATTGGTTTTCGGCGGGATTTTTCTTGCTTTTTGCTGCATATATAATTTTTTCTTATAGAGTATACAGAGTTTTTGTTAGGCTGGCGTCAAAAGCGAATATAAAAAAACGGACGGCCGTTCCCAAAGAGAGCGGCCGTCCGTTTTTCAAATAAGGGGGTTACAAACCTTAGTGGGTTTTGTATTTTGTGAGGTCAATAATAATTCTTTCCCGTATCGCGTTAAATATACGTCTAATTTAAAATTTTCTCTCATACATTTATTTATAGAAAAGATCAAGGAGAGCTGATATGACGAATTATATTATTGAGCAGCCGGAGGGAACAGCCCACTATTTTTGCAAAAAGGGGCAGGGGATATGGTATAGAAAACGCCGCGGACGTAAATGGACAGAGGATGAGCTTTTGTACGCAGAAGGGGCGGATGGCTTTGCCGTTTACGGAGATGAGAACGGGCTTACCCATCTCATATGCACGAACAAGCGTCATGATACCGTGTATTTTGTACTTAAGGATGGGCAGTGGCATAAATATATACTGTCCGTGGGTCGGGAAAATGTCGCTCCGCAAGAATTTTGCCTTATCTCCGACCACCACCGGCTTCATCTTTTTTATACGGCTGTGTACAATGACGAGGCCATACTTGTCCATTGTTTGCTGGGAGCGAACGCGCAGCCGGTGACGGCCGACAAGCTGTCTCCGGCGCATATAAAGTTCTGTGTGGCCGGAGGAAGGATATATTATACAAATAAAGAGGAGGTATTGGGATTTAGAGAGTTTGGCGAAGGAGGATTGTCGGAATTTTCCGAAGTTGCCAAGGGCGGTTGTATGCCAGCGGCAGTATGCGCTGAGGGACGGGTGTTGTTAGCTTACAAGTACCGTCACAAGCTGTATTTTAATGGGGAAGTGGCTCTGGAGGATTTCACCGCTGAGCGGCCGGCGCTCATATATAAGCCGGATAAATTGCTCTTACAATGGAAGAGCGGCAGCTTTGCACGGTATATGGCCAGTTTCAACATGGGTAAGACCTGGTCGGCGCCTATGCGCTTCGTATGCCCGTCAAAGGCCGAGCTTTATATGTGTCCGGCCGATACAGAGATAACAGCCTGTTATGGCTATCATTCCCGTGATGAGTTGATACTTTTCGGCGATCCGCAGTTGGCGGTAAAAGACCGCCCGCCGCATTACCGGCTGGGGGAGATAGCAAAACTCAAGGAGATGGTGGAGGAACTGTACGGCGAAGTAGAAAAGCTCAAGGGAATGCTATAAAATATGAGGGTGTCGCGTTAAGAAAACGCATGGGGCTGCGCTAAAAGCGACAGCCCCTTTATCAGTTTTGATGAAGGATGGTTTTTGTTTGCGCATCGAACCTTTTCTGCTGATGTAAAAAACGAGTGGAAAGAGCCAAACAAATATTGGAAATGCGGATGAGTCTGCGGGAAGTCAGCGGTCTAGCGCGATATATACGTCTTTCAACAGCGGTGTTGAATCTTTTCATATACATATTGGCGAGAATCCCAGTGAAAAACAGCGACACGGCGAGAATCATATGTTTCATATATGCAGCTCCTTTCAGATATGCGGTTTGATAATGATAGTATAAGCGATTTTTCCTAAATTAGTTCATGTAATTTGTAGCATTTATGCAAAAAAATCCTGTAATTTGTTAAATATGTAAATTGACGTGTTTTTAATATCGGTATATAATTAAATATGAAGAGTGGAAGAAACAGATGACCGATGTGGGAAATATTATATCTGTGTAGATTTCCGACGATTTGTGACGATGCTTTAGTAGCGAAATGGAGATTGCTATGAATGTGAAAAATAAATTAATTATAGGATTAATAAGTTCATGTATGATGATAACATACATTGTTACAATAATACATGCAAAAATAAATGATAGCGTGGTCGGGGTAAGCACAAATATAGAGAACCTTCAGATTAGGAATGTAAAAACAAACAGCGAATTGGATGATATGACTTTAGCTCGTAAAAATGCGTTCGATATTTATTGGCCATATTGGTTAGAGACTACAACGGAGATGGGCTGGACGAACGGAAAAAGTGATGATGAATTATATCAGGAGCAATGGGGATATGTGAAGCCTGACTTTGACGATGGATTCCTGATCAGCTGCTTACGAACGAATAAATATTTATTGCAATATGCACAGGCGGAGCAATTAGGCTATTTATTCAGCGATACACAATATTGGTCAGTCGGTTCATCTAATTTTACGTTAGAAGGCGATTATATTGAAGATATAAATGAATATTTTAGCGATGCGGCATACAAGGTGGCTATAGACGATGAGGAGAAAGAATTTATAACAGATATAAATAAAATAGAAGATATATTATTGGATGCAAATGTAAGTAGCGTGACAGAGGTTAAATTGTTTTCACTTTTGGACTTGGTGTCTTTTATGTATATAAAAGGTGATACTGAAGAATATATGATTAAAGTTAGTGATCATGTTGGACAAAATGGATATATTCCTAATATAGAAAGATTCAAATTGTATCCGGCAAAAACAGTAATCAATGAGATTGTAAAGCTTGCAGAAGACGATCAATTCTCGTATAACAAGCACTTGCCAAAAAACAGTGCATTACAAAAACCTACATATGAAGCAGAAGCGGAGAGTTTACAGCAGCAAGGTCTTCTTCAGGGCAATGAAAACGGACTTGATCTTTTAAAGCCGCTGACGCGCGCGGAAGCGGTGACGCTTTTGATCCGTGTAATGGGATTGGAGGAGCAGACTGCAAATTATACAGTAAGCCAGTTTGCTGATATTGAGTCTGACAACTGGGCGTCTCCGTATGCAGCTTTAGCAAAAGAAGAAGGTATAACAAACGGAATAAGTGATACTGAGTTTGCTCCGGACGATCCTGTAACGGCTGATCAGTTTGCCACTTTTGCATTGCGTGCAGCAGGGGAGAGTAATTTTGATTATACACAAGGTATACAAATACTAATTGCTCGCGGCATTATAACAGAGGAAGAGTCGGAAACGATGGATCTGTTCACACGCGGAGACATGGCAAAAATCATTTATGAGGCAAGAGAAGAAGGTCTGTTATAGGGATCGATAAAAAATAATTTACAAAGAAAAAAATGGAGTGCATGTGCGCCCTTAGTAAAACAGTAATAATGTGGAAAACCGTGTTTTGACGCCGTTTTGGCCTGTTGGAAAAGTTTTGAGGTCTTGTCCGAAAAGCGTCCGGTATTATAGCTTTCCGGCGAAGCTGCCGCCTGTATGTTGTGCTCCTATGTAAGGCCGCGATGTACGGGCGGTATTCTTATTTATATTTAAATTTTTCTTTAAAAATATATTGATATTTCGCCATATTTCTGATATAATATAAATTACAGGAATATACGGCGGCGAAAAAAAACGGAAGCTTCACTTTAGGGAAACTCCCGCTTTTTTGTCACCGGGGATCAATAACGATATACCGGTCTCAGCCGTGTATAAAATCCATGGCAGTATCGATGGCTCCGCCTATGTTGCGGAATATGCCGTTGGCTTTTTTCATCATCCTTTTGTGCTGCCTGTCAGAAACGGGGTCTATCAGTATTGCCGCTGCGGCTCCTACTACGAGACCTGCAGCCATGCCTTTGGCAAAGCCGGGGTTCAAGCTGTGCATGTCAGATCCTCCTTTCTAAATAATAATTTAGTCAATTGCGAACAAGGTCTCACAATTGACAAAATAACATATAAACCTAATGAAGATGTTCGAAAACCGGCGACTAATGGGGATGCATAAGAAGTTTTAAATGCAAGATCGGCCGGTTTACATAGATATTTTGCTAAAAACGTAGATGTTCCATTCATGCAATTTATGCTACTTTGTTCAAAATAGATATTGACGTATCCAGATTTTAGGTATAAAATATAACAGACTCGTTTAATTATTGAATACAGACCCGCAATTTGTAAGGAGGGCATTATGGCTATTATTAAACCGTTTAACGGATATAGATATAATTCAGAAAAAATTGATAACCTGGCGTCGGTCGTAGCGCCGGTATATGATTCTATAACAGACGAACAGCGTATAGAGCTTTATGAGATGCACCCGAATAATATCGTTCGCATAGTAAAGGGCATGAATTATGAGACCGACACCGATACATCAAATTGCTATACGCGCGCTGCCGATTACCTGGAACAGTGGATAAAAGAGGATGTTTTAAAGCGCGACGAAAAACCATCGCTCTATATGTACGAGCAGGTTTTGCCTATGAATGAGACGCGGTTTTCAACAAAGGGGTTCATAACGCTTCTGAAGCTGGAGGATCTGAACCAAAACAGTATCATGGTATGCGAAGAGAATGCTGAGAACACCCAAAGCGATCGCTATTCGCTTGTCAGTGCTATAAAAAGCAATGTGAGCATGATAAACTGTATGTATGTGGAGACGGAAAAGAAGCTCTCTTCGATAATGAATGAGCTTTCGGAGGAGGCTCCCGATGTTGAATTTGTGACAAATGAAGGAGTATGTCAGCGGCTGTGGGCTATCACCTACGAACCTACTATTGAATTTGTAACGAATGCTCTTGCTGATAAGCGTGTGTATATTGCTGACGGACAGAACCGTTATAATGCGGCGTTGGAATACAAGAAATATATGGAAAAGAACGATCCCCACTATACCGGTGAGGAACCGTATAATTATATAATGTCGCTGCTTGTCAACTCTCATGAGGATGGAATGCTGCTCTTGCCGATACACCGCCTTATAAAATGCCCCAAGGGCTTCAAGGAGGAATATGTGATAGCGGCAGCCCAGGATCATTTCAAGGTGGAAAAGATAATAGTTGATACCAGTGACGAAGAGCTTGTGGAGACAATGCGCAAGCAGATAGCGACTCCGCGTAAGGAGGTCAAGATCGCCTTATACTGCGGCGGAGATTATTTCTACCGCTTAACGCTTACAGACACAGAATGTTTGAAAAAGCTGTTCCCGGACAGATCGGATACCTATCGTATGCTTGACGTCACTGTGCTTAATGCGCTTATTTTGTCGGATATAATGAATATATCGGTCGAGCTGACGTCTGACCGCATAGACTATACCACAGACGCCCGTTCGGGGGCGGAGAAGGTAGACGGCGGGGAATACGGCTGTATGTTTATGGTAAATCCTGTAAAATCCTCGCAGATAAGCGATGTTGCTTTGGAGGGGGAGAAGCTGCCCTGGCATTCGCTCTTCCTGTTTCCGAAGCCGGTTTCCGGTATTGTATTGTATAAATTCAAAGATTAAGGTGAAAGCATGATATACAGAAATGACACCTATTCTCTGTTTTACAGCAGCTCTGCGGTGGAGCTTGATGAGCTGAGTAAATTTTTGATGACCTGTGAGATATCGCCGATATCCATGGGCTGTCAAGAAAGCGGCGTTGGAGCGGGCTGTGCTAACCGTATAAGCGGAGAATTTGAGCTTTTGTATATCGTCGAAGGGGAGGCTGTCGTAACGATAGATCATAAGCATTATTCCTGTTCTTCCGGCGATATCGTGCTTATACCTCCGTATTCTCCCAATAGCATATATATAAAAAAGGGCGTTTCGCACCGGAATTATTGGGCGCATTTTTGGGTGGGAAACCATAGTGCGCACGAAGAATTTGCCGAGCTGATATGCCCGGGATATGTTTGTAATATAGGTCTCGACAGTTCCCTTATCCGTTTTTACGAGGAAGGGGTGAGGGAATTTCGTTCCGGCCATGCAGACGGGAAATATGTCGCGCTTATAAGCGCGCTGATGCAGCTACTTATCCGGGTTATACGGATGCACGACGATGATTATCATATCAAGGAACACGGCATGGGAAGCGTTTTTGCGGATAAATGCGTAAAGTATATTTACAAAAACATCAATGAACAATACTCGCTAAAAAAACTTGCCGATATAATGGGGACAACTGAAAGCTATGTATCGCAGGCTTTTTTAGAGACGTTCGGGATATCTCCAATGCGGTTTATTCAGACCGCCAAGATAAAATACGGCGCCTTGCTTTTGGGTACTACCGATAAACCAATAAAGGAGATAGCCGCCGAGTTAGGCTTTTCATCCCAGTATCATTTCAGCAACGTATTTAAGCAGCAGTACGGTATTTCCCCGACCGTGTTTAAAAACGGGCTTGGTAAATTCGACAGTGATATCATACAGAACGGCGACCCTGTATGAGAAAAGCTGCCATTGCGTATTTGAGGATCTTATAATAAAAGAGCCTGCAATAAACAGCCCTTACAGCGTCGTATCTCATCCGGCCGAGATGGGAGACGGCGCTCTTTTTGTGTTTTCGGAAGTTTTTTGAAAAAATTTCATTTTACCTCTTCCATTTATCTGTAAATTGAGGTATAATATATCTGATCTATTAGTCAATTGCGAAACCTTTTCGCAATTGATTTCTGGCTAAGGAAGAAAATAA
>CAYNRX010000008.1:0-68606 GCA_964399965.1 uncultured Lachnospiraceae bacterium
CAGTTGTCAACACCTTTTTCGCCGATTTTTGCGATTTGGTTAGGTTGCATAAATACACCCGAGCATTATCAACTTGCACTTGTGCTATCTCACAAGAAAATCCGTCAAGACACACTCCCGCACGCCGCTTTTACTCAATATTTTTCCCTCGTTCACTCCACTTTGGGCAGCGAATCCAGAAAATCAGTACAGCACATTTTTATTCTCGCCTTGAATTTGGCCAGTTCTTCCTCCATCTGTCCTATCTCCTCGCGTCTTTTGGCATGAAGGACATCTATTTGCTTTTCCATATCCCGCGCATTGAGTTTTGCTCTCTTTACCACAAATTCAGCCTCCACCTCAGCATTTTTCTTGATCTGCGCCGCCGTTTCCTTCGCCGCGTCAATAGATTTCTGCATCGAAAGCTCCATATCCTTATACCTATCGACAGCCTTCTCCAGAGCACGGTTTTCATCTAGAAGCTGTTTATTCTGATCTATCATGATCTGAAAATCTTTTATCACCTCATCCAGAAAGGCGTCTACCTCCTCACGCGAATAGCCGCGCAGCTTTATTTCAAATTCCTTGCTTTGAATGTCCTTTGGTGTGAGCATTAAAACCACTCCCCGAATTAAATGTACTTTTCTATCCTTACATGAAATCTTCCCTTACGCGTCTCCCCGACCAGCCCGCGGTAGATATATCGCCCGTAACCACGTACCGAAAGCACATCTCCTGCTTTCAGGATCCGCGATATATCATTCGTCTCCAGATGATTCACCAGCACCCGGCCGCTCCTCACAAGGGCTGACGACTGTGACCTAGACAGCTTTGCCGCCGCCGCCAAGACAGCGTCGAGCCGCTCCGATGGCACCGTATCTTCTATGATCACCGTCTTTTCCGCTATGTCTGGGACTTCCTCAGGCGTGCACAGATGCGTTTTTACCCCCTGTGAACCTATTTTAGTCAGATTCCTTTCAATATATTCCGCCGTTTCCGAAAGCGCAAATACGTAGGCCTTATCCTCGTCAATAAGGATGTCGCCCACTTTACTCCTCTCTATCCCCAGGCCGAGAATGCTCCCCAAATAATCCCTGTGCGAAAGCTCCTTTTTATACGTCCTTTCTATCACCACCGCTTTCATCGGAAAGCATCGCTGAGTCTCCCATTCGCAAAACACGCCCAGGATCCTGCGGCGCGAGTTTTCTTTTCCCCCAAACCATTCTATCTCCAATCCTACCGGAACATTCATCCCTCTGCACAGGATCGCCTGCTCGCCCTCATCCAAAAATCCGCTAAACCGCGGCGCAGCATATCTTTCACAAAGCCTGAACATATCCTCCGCCCGCGCCAAAAGCAGCTTCTCTTCCATACTGTCTCCTTACAAAAAGTGGGCGAACACGAGTCCGCCCTAAACACAAACTGTGATCACACAGCCGACCAATCAAACCGTCCCGCCGTTTTCTCCCTGAGTTCCTCCTCCGTAATGTATACGTCTACCGGGACAACGACAAATATCCCGCCGGAGACTCTCTTGAGCGTTCCGTCAAGGCCATAGGCCGCTCCGGCCACAAAATCAACTATTCTCCTCGCCTCCTCGGTATCGAGCAGAGGCTTCACGTCAAATATCACCATGCTGCCGGTTTTAAGGTCGTCTACTATTTTGACCGACTCGTCAAACGATCTCGGCCTGCTTATCTTTACCTGCGGTCCGCCCGATATAGGCACTACCTTGCTCTTGCGATTAAAAAAGCCCGACGCAGACTTCGACGATGACCGCTGCTTGGTGTGAGCCGACTCTCTGGGCTCCTCGTCATAATCGTCATAATCCTCGTAATCGTCGTAATCCTCATAATCATCATACGCGTCGCTGTTCATCCCCATAAAACCTTTTACTGAATCCAATATGCTCATTACCGCTCGTTTCCTCCCTGATAGTTTTCTCTTGCACCGAATATCGCACTTCCGATCCTTACCATGTTAGCCCCGGCCTCTATCGCGGCTTCAAAATCGCCGCTCATGCCCATCGACAACCAGCGCATAATAACATTATCGTATTTTTTGGCGCAAATGTCAAGATATAATTTATACATTTTTACAAAATACTCTTTATTTTTTTGTTTTTCGTCTGATTTTGGCACAATAGTCATAAGTCCTACTATCCTTATATTAGGAAAATTTCCAGCTTCTTGCAAAATTCCCTCCAGTTCTGCGGGACTCACGCCGAATTTTGTCTCCTCACCGGATATGTTTACCTCGACAAGGATGTCCATGATCAGCCCATGCTTTTTTGCCTGGCGGTCTATCTCCGCCATCAGCTTTTGTGAATCCACCGAATGGATAAGGCAGACCTTATCTATCACATATTTGACCTTATTCGTCTGCAAATGCCCTATCTGATGCCACCTGACCGGCAGGACGTCCTCGTACTTATCGCGAAGCTCCTGCGGCCGGTTCTCGCCGATGTCGGTCACTCCCAGCTCTATGGCCTCGTTTATCATCTGCGGACCGTGGGTCTTGGTCACCGCTACCAGCGTTATATCCTCCGCCTTTCGTCCGCTCCTCTCGGCCGCCGCCGCTATCCGCTCCCGTACGGCTTTAAGGTTTTCCGCTATACTCATTGTACCTCCTGTTCTCCCGTCAATATCCTGTCCCCGTTTTCCAGCTGACGCTGGGCGTCCTCCTTAGAACGTATCACCGAGTATCCGCCCTCGTCCGTATAAAGCACATCACAGGGGTAAAAATTCTGCACATTATCCCTTTCGGCAAAAACGCCGGTAACGCCGTCCTGCGTCTTGACTGCGCCCTGCGGCACGCCGAAGCCGGTATAGCTCTCGAATATCACCCGCATACCGCTCTGGCGGTAAGAATAAACGCCTTCCAGGTAGGACGAGCTTTCAAACACTACCACGCTCCGGCCGTTTTCATCCTGAGACTTATAAACGACCTTGCCCTCGACCGTACCGCCTCTTATACTGTCAAAGCTCAGCTCGTATTCCTCGCCCTCCGTGCACCTGCCGGCCTGGGCGGTATCCATCACCGCCGCCGCATACCACAAATGGTTATTCACGACCTTGCATACCCGGTCGCCGGCGGAAACCGTTGTCGTCGCCGTCCTTGACTGCGTGACCTCCAGCGATTCTAAATAGCTGGGCGTCAGCTGCGAGAAACCGCCGGGCGTCAGCTGTTCCTCCATTCCGTCGAGTATCGTTGTGTACACTCCCGCCGCCTCCGAATAGACCTCGCTGTAATTATCGCCCAGCTGCTGTTCTATCTGGTCTTTCTGCGACTGCAGCACCTCAAGTTTGTTCTCCTCGGTATACGTACCGGCGCGGATATTATTTATATCGGATTTATACTGATATATCTGCTCTATATCGCCTTCAGCCGCCGCTTCTATTATATCGTTCGTCTTATTCTGGACGCTGCTCTCAACAGAGGTGGAGCTGGACGACGAATACAGGCTGCTTCTGGCGCTGTCCTGCCTGGCGTTGGCTATCTTTTTGTTAATTACATTCAGCTCCCGCAGTGTATCGGTGCTTATCGACTGGCTGTATACCGTAAACAGCAGCGAATTATTGGCCACTCGCGACCCTTCTGTACTGCTGCTGTAAACAGTACCCGAGGCCGGAGCCGTATAAACCCTTTCCTCGCGTATAATATAGCCGTCCGCATCGGCCGCGTCAAGCACTGTGACCTCAGCCGCCGTCACGGAATTGAGCGGCTCCTGCGCAAAACGGATACCGTAGAATACCATCGCCGCTATGGCGACGACAGCTATTATAACAAGACCCTTTTTCATTGGATCAGACTCCTCTTAAATTATCTCATTCATTTTTCCCGAAATACATCACTGCTCCGGCCGCTTCGGAAAATCTTCCCAGCGTGCCCGATATCAGCTTGTTGTTTAAAATATCCTCGCGGCCGGCCTTCACTATCGACACCAGTTCGCAGAGGAAATACGGCTCCTTAGCCTGCGCCATACGCGCAAGCCTGACTATAAAGCCCTCCTCGTCCGCATCGGCTACGCTGTAGCTTTTCTCAAGCTTTTCATACTCCTCCAGCACCAGCCCGCGCAGCTCATCAAAGGAATACGCACAGTAGCGGAATATCCCCAAGAGCTCCGCCGCTGCCTCCAGCCCCGACAACATCGCCGCCGAATACAAGCGCCTGGCCCGTCTCATCGAGCCGCTCTCTATATAATACCAGCTTCCCTCAACGACGCCGAAAGCGCGCATCGTATCCAGATACCCTTGGGCGACGTTTTTTATCATATTCTCCGCATCAAAATCCAGCGTTCCCACAATATTTTCCGCCGGCCGCACCAGCACCACATTCTTGGCAAAATCCTTTGCTCCCCTCGTTATGCCTATACCGCGCACATCCGCCACTATTATATTCTCGTAGCCGCGCTCCGTCAGGAGGTTCACGGGGATGTTATTCCTCACTCCGCCGTCTATAAACGATTCCTCCCCTATCTTTTTCGCCCGGAATCCGACCACTCGCGAGCTGGCGGTTATATAATCGATCAACTCTCCCTCGGGTATCTCTTCCTTGAACAGCGATACCTCGGTGTGATTCGTCAATGAATACGTAACCAACCCATAATCCACAGGCGAGCGGCGCAGCTTTTCCTCGTCCACCATTTCCTTAAGCAGCCTTTCCAGCGGCTCCATGTCCGGCTTGCCGCTAAAAAGCTCCATCACATTTTTTATATCGATAAGGTTTTCCGTTTCATTTTTCACGGATATTATATCCGACAGCTTTATCCGGCTCCATACCTCGGCAGCCTTGTCAAAATCGCCCTGCGCTATCAGCGCGCCGTTTATCGCTCCTATCGAGGTGCCGGCCACCGCCGATATCTTTATCCCCAGATCGCACAGAGCTTGATATACCCCTATCTGGTAAGAACCCTTGACTCCGCCGCCTGCCAGCACAAGACCCCATTTCATAAGCTCCTCCCGCAGACTAATCTGCCTTTTTCCTGCGCACCATCGCCCAGGAGTCCACCGGCTGGGCGAGCTTCGTGCGCACCGTCATCTCCGCATGAGGGGCGACCGTTATCTCTTCGCCGTCCCCGTTTTCCATCCTGCCTATGACCTGCTTAAAATAAGTCTTCCCCGGGCGTATGACCTCCACCTCTTCGCCCGCAAAAAAACGGTTGCGCTGAGCAAGCGTAGCCATGCCCGTCTTTTCATCATAGCCCGTCACCACCGCTACCAGGTCGTAATCCCTTATATAAGAGCTGTTGGCGTACACCTGCGAATCCTCGTCCGGTCTATCAAAATAAAACCCGGTCGTATACGGTCGGTGACTTACCTTCAAAAGCTCCTCGTAGGACTCCTGTGAAAACCGGTAATTTTCAGGATCCTCCAGGTAACGGTCAATCTCACGCCGGTATGCGCCGACTACCGTAGCCACGTAATAGGAGGTCTTTACGCGTCCCTCGAGCTTAAGGCTGGTGATCCCGCTTTTGATAAGCTCCGGGATATGGCGTATCATACACAGATCCTTGGAATTGAAAATGAACGTCCCTCTGTCGTTTTCGAAAACGTCCATGTACTGCCCGGGACGCTTTTCCTCTACCAGCGAATACCGCCAGCGGCAAGGATGCGAACAGCGTCCGCGGTTGGAATCGCGATGGGTCATATAATTCGACAACAAACAGCGTCCCGAATACGATATACACATCGCCCCGTGCACGAACGCCTCCAGCTCCAGCTCCGGAGGAGTATTCCGGCGTATCTCTTCGATCTCTGAAAGCGACAGCTCCCTTGCCAGCACCACCCGTTTTGCTCCCAGCCGGTGCCAGAACGCGGCCGAACGGTAGTTTACGTTGTTGGCCTGGGTGCTTATATGCACCGGCAGCTCCGGAGCCAGCCTCCTTATAGTATCGAACATCCCGGGGTCGGCCACAAGCACCGCGTCAAAACCCAGCGGCCGTATCTGTTTTATATATTCCTCAAATTGAGCTATGTCCTCGTTATGCGGCAGGATATTGGCCGTAAGATACACCTTTTTCCCGCGCTCATGGGCAAACTCCAGCCCCTCCCTCATCTCCTCGAGGGAGAAATTCTCCGCCGCCGCCCGCAGGCTGTACGCTTCGCCGCCGATATAGACCGCATCGGCTCCGTACATCACTGCCGTTTTCAGCTTTTCCAGACTTCCTCCCGGAGCCAAAAGCTCCGGACGCTTAATTCCCATCATTCACTGTCTCCCTGTATTTTTACCGATATAGTCAATTGCGAAACCCTTTCGCAATTGATTCCTGGCTAATGAAGAAAATAAAAGTTCCGTTGATTGGCGGTCTAAAGACCGCTGAAACTTTTATTTTCGCAATTTTTGACGCATTTTCAGCATTTTTGCTTTGCAAAAATCGGCAGCTGCTGCCGACCGCGCCTTCTTGCGCGGTGCGGAGTCGTCAAAAATTGATTGAAATTCGAGGGTACAACCCTCGAGCTCCCCAGAATAAGGAAATAATTGAAAAACGCTGACGCGTTTTTCAATTATCTATTTTTACCGATATTGTGACCCCATCGCCCAGCGGCAATATCGCAGTCTCCAGCTGCGGATGCTCCATCAAGGCGTCGATGAATTTCCTCAGCCGCTTTACTATCGTTATTTTCCTGCGCACAACGTGCGCCTTGTCGGCTATCATTCCCTTATAAAGGACGTTGTCGGCCACCAAAAGCCCTCCCGGCCGCAGCAGGCTGACGCAGTCGGCCAGCATATAGATATAGTGCGCCTTGGGGCCGTCGAGGAATATCAGGTCGAACGGCCCTGAAAATTCTCCAAGACACGTCTTGGCGTCCGCCTCTACCACGCTTATTCTCTCCTCAAGGCCTGCTTTTCGTATATTGTCCCGGGCAAGCTCCGCCATCCGGCTGTCGTTTTCCACCGAGACCACCTCCGCTCCCGCGGCCTTGGCCATCAATATCGCCGAATAGCCGATAGCCGTGCCTATCTCCAGGATCCTCTTCGCCCCGCAAGCCCTGGAGAGCACAGCCAAAAACCTGGCCGTCTCCGGCTCTGCTATCGGCACCGAATTTTCCTCCGCATACTCCTCAAGCGAGCGCAGGAGGGGATCGTCCTGATGTATCTTGGCTCTTAAAAATCCCGTTATATACGAATGGACGATCGCGTCCTTATCGTACTCTATCATTCTATCACGCCTTCGTCAAAAGTAATATTGAGCTGCTTGCCGTTTATGGCCGAGATGAACTCATCGCGCGTCATCGCATATATATCCTCCCCATCTTCGGTCGCGGCATGATAGGTGTAATAATGCACCGCCGGGGAAAGCGCCGCCTGTATGCTTTCAATGGAAGGGCTGCACACCGGCCCGAACGGCAATCCCGTATACACAAAGGTATTGTAGGGCGAATCTATACGCAGATCATTCTGCGACAGCTGCGGTTTTCTCTCTTTTAACACATACTGCACCGTAGACGGGCATTGCAGCTTCATGTTGGCATTTCTTCTGTTGTAAAGCACACCGGCCACGTTCGCCCTTTCATCACCGGAACCGGCCTCCCTTTCCACCAGAGAAGCCATCGCCACCACCTGATCGACCGACATACTGTATTCGGCCGCTTTCTGATAGTATTCCTCAACGAATTGATTGTCAAACGCCTCCAGCATCAGATCGACTATGCTTTGCGCACTCATGCCGGTCGGTATCTCATATGTAGCCGGATACAGGTATCCCTCAAGCGGATATTCCCGCGCGGTCACATCGGCCAAAAACCGGTAATCATAATTTTCCGGATGCTTTAAGGCCTCCAAAAAATCGGCCGCTGCCAAAAGACCGGCCTCCTCAAGCTGCTCGGCTATTTCTCTGGCCTCGCTGCCCGGGGATATTATCACCGTCACCATTTCCCGTCCCGGCGTTACCAAAAGATCCAAAATATCATCGTAGCTCATGCCGGGCGTTATCGTAGCTCCGCCCGATTTAAAGTTCCCCTCATATCCGCCCAGGTCAGCCGTGGCCTTGAAAACGGTCTTATACTTTATTATCCCCTCGTCTTTTAAAAGGTCGGCAAGCTCATTTACCGTGATCCCTTCTCCTATGGAGATATGTTTGCTCTCGCCGATGGAAATGCCCGTGCTGTCCTTGAACATCAATGCGGCAGCCAATATTATCACTGCCAATATAACGATTATTATACCGGCAGCCTTGGGGCCGCGCCTGTCTTTTTTAACTCGTACTGACAATTTCATCCTCCTCTGCTATCTAAAAGCCTGTTTGAATATTACTATACTATTTTATTTTATACTAAAATCCCCTTTTAGTCAAGTGCTAATGACGAAAAATCGGATATTTCGACTTATAAAGAGACGTCAAAAAGAAACACACCGCCTATACATCGCAGGTTTCTCAAGACCTGAAATATATAGCGGTGTGCCGCAAGACTTTACTATTATTGCATTTTACCGGCTTTTCAGCCCTCCATATGCTTGCCCAGGAAGGTGGCGGCCGTTTCGGCCAGCTTGCTCTCCACCTCGCCCGGCGTCTCTCCCTCGTTCATCATGAATACTATCGTCCCGATAGCGTCGCCCTCGGATACTATCGGCACCACAACGCCTGCGCTGTACTTATCCATACCGTCGACTATAGTCACTCTTTTGCCGCCGCTGCTTTTGAAGGCCGTCTTATCACTGATTATATTCTCCAGATCTGCGCTTATCGGCTTTTCGATAAGATCCTTTTTCGGCACGCCGGAGACTGCTATTATATTGTCCTTATCGGTGATACACGCCCCATGACCGCCTATCTTGGCCAGCGTGTCGGCATAATTGGAGGCAAAATCCCCCAACTCTCCTATCGGCGAATATTTTTTGAAGATGACCTCCCCATCCTTTTCCGTATAGATCTCCAGCGGATCTCCCTCTCGGATACGCATCGTGCGGCGTATCTCCTTAGGTATAACAACACGTCCGAGGTCGTCTATCCTTCTTACTATTCCTGTTGCTTTCATAAGCCTGTTTACCTCCTCTGATAATGCGGATAACCTTTTCAATTTCCGTAAATTTTGAATTTGTCTTTGTTTATCTTTCATGTTTCACAAATATTATGGATTTTCTGTTCTTTTCTTATGCAAAAATTTCACCTTGGAATTTTTGGAAGCGAAAATTTGACAAAATGCGTGCAAAATGATATAATGACAAAAAATCATTTGCAAGAGGTGCTTACAATGCTTGAAAACATAATAGCAAACATCAGACAGAGCTCGCCCATAGTCCATTGCATAACCAACTATGTAACGGTCAACGACTGCGCCAACATCCTGCTGGCCTGCGGCTCGTCGCCCATCATGGCCGATGACCCTGCCGAAGCCGCCGATATAACCGCGGTCTGCTCCGCCCTGGATATAAATATCGGCACTCTGAACCAGAATACCATCCCCGCGATGCTTGCCGCCGGAAAAAGGGCAAACGAGCTTTCCCATCCGGTACTTCTCGATCCGGTAGGCGCGGGAGCTTCGCCGCTGAGGACCAATACCGCCGCTGAGCTTTTAAATAACGTCCGCTTCAGCGTGATACGCGGCAACATCTCCGAGATAAAAGCCATCGCCACCGGAATCGGCGGAGCCAAGGGCGTTGATGCGGACGCGGCCGACGCCGTGACCGAAGATACGCTTTTGAGCACGGCGGAATTGGCCAAGAATTTTTCCGCCGCGACCGGGGCTGTGATAGCGATAACCGGGGCTGTGGATATTATCGCCGATGATAAAACGGCCTATGCCGTCAGGAACGGCTGCCCGATAATGTCGCGCATCACCGGCAGCGGCTGTATGCTCTCCGCCATGACCTGCGCGTTTGCGGCCGCCAATAGAGACCGCATGACCGAAGCGGTGACCGCGGCTGTGGCGGCCATGGGGCTTGCGGGAGAAAAAGCCGCCGCCCGCATGGGCGAGCTTGACGGAAATTCCACCTTCCGCAATTACTTGATAGACGCGATATTTAACATGGACGATAAAACGCTTAGGGAGGGTGCAAAAATTGAAAAGATCTGACCTATTGTTATATGCGGTAACTGACCGCTCCTGGCTCGGCGAACGGACACTTTATGAAGCGGTCGAGGAAGCGCTGATCGGAGGGGCGACCATGATCCAGCTACGGGAAAAGGATCTTCCCCGGGAGGAGTTTTTGGCCGAGGCTGTTGAGCTTTGCCGACTCTGCCGCCGCTTTTCGGTACCCTTTATCGTAAACGACAGCGTGGATATCGCCGCCGAATGCGGCGCCGACGGCGTTCACATCGGCCAGAGCGATGACAATGCCGCCCATGCGCGCAGGCTGTTGGGTCCGGATAAGATCATCGGCGTATCCGCCCAGACCGTTGAACAGGCCAGGGCGGCCGAAGCCGCCGGAGCCGACTACCTCGGCGTAGGAGCCGTATTTTCCACCTCCACCAAGCTCGATGCAGCCGATGTATCCTTGCAGACGCTTAAAGATATTTGCTCCGCAGTATCGATACCGGCCGTGGCTATCGGCGGCATAAACAGCGAAAACATCCTTACGCTGAAGGGCAGCGGTATCGCCGGAGCGGCCGTTGTCTCCGCCATATTTGCCCAGGAGGATATCCGAAAAGCCTCCCAAAAGCTGGCTGAGCTGGCAAAAATGCTATAAATTACAAGGCCTGCCCAGGGTTTATTCCCTCAGCAGGCCTCATTTTTATCTTACAATACTCCCATCTGTACCTATTACAGTCACACTCCACGGTATCACCGCTCCGCTTGATTTTAGAGCTCGCTTCACCGCATTTTCTATCCCGCCGCAGCAGGGCACCTCCATGCGTACGACCGTGATGCTCTTTATATCGTTATTTGATAAAATGGCAGAGAGCTTTTCAGCGTAATCGCCCTCGTCAAGCTTCGGGCAGCCGATAAGCGTCACCCTTCCATCAATAAAGCGGCGGTGAAAACCGGCATATGCATATGCTGTGCAGTCGGCCGCTATCAATAGATCGGCATTGGCAAAGTAGGGCGCGTTTACCGGCACCAGCTTTATCTGCACCGGCCATTGCGACAGGCAGCTTTCCTCCTCCGCAGCCGGAGCCTTCGCCGCCCGGACTGTGCGCTCTATGCTCCGCGAAGCCGTCCCCGGGCATCCGCAGGGCAGCTTGCCGCCGGCCGCCTTGTTCCTCTGCACCGCCGCCTCGTCATAAGCCGGAGCCTCCCGCTCCTCAAAGGCTATCGCCCCGGTAGGGCATACCGGCAAGCAGTCGCCCAGGCCGTCGCAGTAATCCTCACGCAGAAGCTTCGCCTTGCCGTCTATCATCCCGATCGCTCCCTTGTGGCAGGCGGAAGCGCACAGCCCGCAGCCGTTGCATTTTTCCTCATCTATCTTGATAATGCGTCTGAACATATCTTTACCTCCGTTATTTCGTTGTTCTTTAGTCAATTGCGAAACCTTTTCGCAATTGATTTCTGGCTAAGGAAATAATTGTAAAACGCTGTCGCATTTTACAATTATCTATTTGTTGTTCTTGACTTTACGCGTTTATTATACTATAATGAGGGTAGAATGTATGTTGTTTTTACAACGGATTTGGAGTTTTTATGGAAAAATATCTTCCTCTTTTGGAAAGCTCCCCGCTTTTTGCGGGATACAGCCGCAGCGAGCTTTTTACCTTTCTCAAAGACGCCGCAGGCGCGGTCAGGACTTATGGTGCCGGTTCCCTGCTTTTGTCCGCCGGCGACAGCGCGCAATATTTCGGCCTGCTGCTTAAGGGCAGGGCGCGGATAATACGCGAAGATTTCTACGGACGCACGGAGATAATCTCCGAAGTATCCCCCGGGAAGACCTTCGGCGAAGTATTCGCCTGCGCCGGGCTATCATCCGTACCGGTGAGCGTTATAGCCGTTGATGAATGCGATATCTTGTGGATAAACTACAGCCGCGCCCTTGGCGCCTCCTGTAAAGGACAGTTCGTCCAAAACCTCCTGCGCGTCACCGCCGAAAAAAATCTTATCCTAAACCGCAAGCTGGAACTGCTGTCCCGCCGAAGCCTGCGGGAAAAGCTGCTTTACTACCTCTCTTCCCAGGCCAAAGAGGCCGGCAGCGCCGAATTTGACATCCCCCTTGACCGGCAGGGTCTGGCGGATTTTCTGGCTGCCGACCGTAGCGCAGTATCGTCCCTGCTCTCCCGGCTGCAAAAAGAGGGAATACTTGAGTTTCACAAAAACCATTTCCATTTAAAGAAAAACGGACGGCATTTTTAAAACGCCGTCCGCTCTTTATCACAAATTCTCTTCCAAAAACTTCTGCACAGCTTCGGCAGCCGCATCCTCGTCTGCGCCCTCTACCTTTACTGTAACTGTCATACCGCTCTTTACTCCCAGCCCCATGACTGCGAATATCCGCTTAAGGTCAGCCTCTTTGCCGTCCTTTATCAGCTTTATCGAAGAGGTGTATTCCGCCGCCTTCTTTACCAGCATACCGGCAGGCCTGGCATGTATGCCCTGCGGATCCTTTATTGTATAGGTGAATTCTTTCATATTGATCCCTCCGTTTATTATTTTAGTCAATTGCGAAACTTTTTCGCAATTGATTTATGGCTAAGGAATAATTGCAAAACGCTGTTGCGTTTTGCAATTATCTAATTATTTGTCAAGCGGCTTTTTCAATACCGCTAAAAGAGCCATTGTTACTACCGAACCTACTGCCAGCGACAACAGATACATCGGCCAGTTGCCTACAACCGGGAATACGAATATTCCGCCGTGAGGAGCCATCAGCGTGCAGCCAAACGCCATCGACAGCGCTCCTGCTACACCTGCGCCCACTGCCGTAGCCGGGATAACGTGCAGGGGATCGGCCGCCGCAAACGGTATCGCGCCTTCGGTGATAAACGCCAGCCCCATAACGTAGTTTGTGATACCCGACTGACGCTCGGCTGCTGTAAAGCGGTTCTTGAAGAACGTTGTCGCCAGGGCGATGCCTATCGGCGGCACCATACCGCCTATCATTACCGAAGCCATCATATCGTAGTTGCCGTTGGAGATAGCCATGGTACCGAACACGTAAGCGGCCTTGTTGATAGGACCGCCCATATCGATAGCCATCATCGCTCCCAGCACTATGCCGAGGACTATCCTGGAGCTATTGCCCATGCTGCTCAGCAGCGACGCCAAAGCATCGTTTACAACGCCTATCAGGGGATTGAAAATGAACAGCATCAGGGCGCCTATTATAAACACTCCCAGCACCGGATACAGGAGCGTCGGCTTTATGCCCTCCAAGCTGTCGGGAAGCTTCGAGAACAGCTTCTTTAGAAGCAGCACGATATAACCGGCCACAAAACCAGCTGCAAGCGCGCCCAGGAAACCGGAAACAGTCGTGCCGGAAGGATTAAATACTGTGTTTTGCAGATATCCGGCAAGACCCGTATGACTGTTGGCAAACTCCAGAACGGAATTTCCCGTTGAGGCAAGCATTCCGCCCACAAAGCCGACAGCCAATCCCGGCCGGTCAGCGATACTGTAGGCGATATATCCTGCCAGCACCGGCAGCATCAATCCAAACGCCACATCGCCAACGGTCTTGAAAAACGCCGCTATGGGAGTATTCTTACCGAAGTTGGACGGGTCGATCGTGAAATCATCCAGCAGAAAAGCGATAGCTATCAGTATACCGCCGCCAATAACGAACGGCAGCATATGGGAAACTCCGCTCATAAGATGCTTATAGAGCGAATGGCCGATGCCCTCCTTGCCGTCTGCGTCCTTCTCCCGTTCCTTTTCTCCCTCTGCGGCAGAAAACAGCGGCACATTCCCGCTCAAGGCCAGCGAAATAAGCTCATCGGCCTTGCTTATACCATCCGACACCTGGCGTACTATCACCTTTTTGCCGTTGAACCGCTCCATCGGCACTTTTGTATCGGCAGCTACTATTATACAATCTGCCTCCGCTATTTCGCCTGCAGTGAGGACGTTTTTCGCTCCGCCGGAGCCGCGCGTCTCCACCTTTATCGAGCATCCGGCCTTTGCCGCCGCCTTTTCCAAGCCCTCGGCCGCCATATAGGTATGGGCGATACCGGTGGGACATCCGGTCACGGCCAGTATCCTCGCTCCGGCAGAAGCCGGCTTTTCGCTTTCGTCCTTATCACTTTCCGCCTTATCTATCACCCCGAGGAACTCGTCTATGCTCTTAGCCTTCCTCAATCCGGCCGTAAAGCCTTCGTCCATCATCAATACTGACAGCTTGCTCAAAACGTCAAGGTGTACATTGTCCTCCGTATCCGGAGCGGCTATGGCAAATATCAGCGTCACCGACTCGCCGTCTACCGAATCAAAATCAACGCCTTCCGGTACGACCATCGCCGCCAGACCGGGCTTTTTGACCGCTTTGCCCTTATAATGGGGGATAGCGATGCCTTCACCGACCGCCGTTGTGCTCTCCTCCTCACGGCGGAACAGCCCTTTCACATACTCCTCCTTGTCGGAGATCTTCCCGCTTTTTGCCATCAGCTCTGCCATCTGCCGAATAGCTTCATCTTTCGATTTCGGCGTTCCGCCCAGCATGATGCTTTCCTTTGCCAACAGATCACGTATACGCATTTTTTCGTCCTCCTTTATCTGCATCTCATTTTTTCATACAAAGCTCTTATATCCGCTCCCGAAGCCAAGCCTTCGGAAAAAGCGCTGGCGCTGCCTGCGCACAATCCCATCAAAAACGCGGTCTCGTAATCGCCGCTTTCGGTATACCCGGCCAAAAACCCGGCGACCATCGAATCACCGGCGCCGGTGGAATTTACGACCCTGCCCTCAGGCGGCAGGCTTTGGTATACTCCGCCGTCCTCGCTTACCAGCACCGCTCCCTCACCGGCACGGGAAACCAGCACATTGCGCGCTCCCCGCTCCTGCATTTTCCGGGCGCATTCAACTATATCTTCCGTATCCGAAAGCGTGCGGCCGAATATCTCTCCCAGCTCGTGATGATTGGGCTTTATCAGAAACGGCCTGTAGGGAAGTGTGTTTTCCAGAAGCTTCCCCGTAGCATCTACGACCGTATTTATGCCGCGGCCGTCAAGGCTCTGCATTATATCCCTGTACATAGACGACGGCAGCGACTGCGGAATGCTGCCGGCCATTACCAGATAATCGCCCTCCTTGAGGGAGGCAAGCTTCTTTAAAAGCTCCTCCACAGCCTCCGGCGGTATATCGGGGCCGCAGCCGTTTATTTCCGTTTCCTCCAAGGCCTTGAGCTTGACGTTTATCCTTGTCATACCCTTTTCAAGCTCCACAAGCTCTGTCCTTATCCCCGCCTCCGCCAGCATCGTTTCTATCTGCCTGCCGGTAAAGCCGGCGATAAAACCCATCGCCGTATTGTCTACCCCCAGATTTTTCAGCACCGTAGATACGTTTATGCCCTTTCCGCCCGCCAGCACTTTTTCTGCCCGCGAACGGTTCACTTCACCGCTGTGGTATCCGTCCAGGTACATGATATAGTCTATCGCCGGATTGAACGTTATCGTATAGATCATTCGATCACCTCCAGATTGTATTGCCGGTATTCCTCTCCGGCGGACTCCGTTATCAGCACTACCTCATCAAGCCCGGCAAAGCGCGCGGCGCATATCCTGCCGAACTTGGATGAGTCGCAGAGCACGTATCGCCTGTTGCAGCTGTGCACCGCCCTGTTTTTGACCGCCGCTTCGCATATATCGGGCGTAGTCACACCGCTTGTATGATGTATCCCGTTCGCCCCGAAAAAGCCTACCGAAAAATGCAGCTCTCCCAACCTTGATACGGCCTCCTCACCGATGACCGCCTCAGTAACAGGTTTTACAGTTCCGCCTATCATATGCACCGAAAATCCCTTTTCAGCCAGTTTTTTTGCATGAGTCATGCCGTTTGTGACGTAAATTGCCGTGCGCTCCGTGACTGCATCGATAAAATATTCGGTCGTCGTCCCGGCGTCGATATAGACCGTATCCCCCGGCTTTATCAAGGCGGCCGCATATGCGCCTATTCGCTGCTTGGCCTCCTTATTAAGCTCCCGCCGTTCCGAGATCTCCGAGTCGTATATCCCATAGGCACCGGAGGCCGCCATCGCACCGCCGTGCACCTTGACGATACGCCCTTTGGCGGCCAGCGCGGTTATATCACGCCGTATCGTCGATTCCGAAGCGTCCAAAAGCTCTGTCAGCTCCTGATTCGTCACGCTGCTGCGCTCACCTACTATCCTTACTATCGCTTCCAGCCGTTCTTCGGGCATCATTGTTGTCACCTCCCGTCTTTTTTTGCGAATGTTTGTGAGCGTTTTTGGTCGTTTGCTTGATTACGACTTTATTATACACTCAAATACGGTCAAAGTCAATCATTAAAACGACTAAAATAGAGGTCCTTTTTTGTGCATAATACACAAAAACACCGCCTGCATATCGCACAGCACGATACATAGGCGGTGTTTTTATGATTCATATTACTTTTTTAGCAGATATTACTCGTAAATAGCGATAAACTCTATCCGTCCCTGCGCGATGTAGAGCATCACCTTGGAGCATTCCTCGCCGAAAGATACGATATCCCTAATGTCGTTCACCGAAAGATAGGTCTCGGTGCCGTCCACGTACGGCGTCACCTCGCCTGCCGCGCGATCCACACGCACTATCGGCAGCTCTGCCGGATCCAGCGATACAAGGAATCTCTCCTCATTTGATGAATCTACGTTGCCCTCGGGGTCAAAGCCGTTCTGCACGATATGCATATACATACCATCGCCGGTCTCCGCCTCCTCTATCCTGAGCACATTGGCCATTATTGCTCTTGAATAGGGAACGCCGCTGGAGTTATTGTTATTATACTTAAACGAGAACTTACTGTCTGTCCAATCATATTTATATGATACAGTGCTTTCGCTCTCCTCACCGTTCTCATCGGTCACAGTCACCGTCTTGTCGGTAAGCTGGCCGTCAAGTATGGCGGAGATATCCTCGATATCAAAGATGTTTTTGCGCACCGCAGCCTTACCGTCATCAAGCGCGTACTGGATAACGTCTCCCACTAGGATATCGGCGAACTTGCTGTCATCTTCAGCCTCTATCTTGGTCTCTGTCTGCGCCGAATTGTACAGCGTGAGCTGATGCGTTATCTCGTCATCGGAGCCGACTATCTCCTCTGGCGTCCGCGCCACTATCGAATACTTCGTGTTATAGTTTGTGCTGACATTACGAGCCGTGCTGCCGTACACAACTACCAGCGAAGCCGTCTTCGATTCGCTGACGTTATATGCCTCTACCCAGTAGCGTACTCCGTTGGTGAATGAGAACCGCTTGTACTCGTCCTTGTCGGAACGGTTCTGGGGCATAAAGAGTATCGTTGTCTGGCTGTCTATATAGAAATCGCCAAAGCTCCTATTGGTGCTGCTGTACTGCAATTGCTTAAGCGGCTGATACTTCACCAGCTTCGATTCATCGGTGTTGGTACCGTATTCCTCCTCGGCGGTTATCACCGAGGTGACCTTGCCGCCCGAAACTCCGATGCGCGCCACCTGCGAAGCGTTGGAAAGAGTGACCTCGCCGTTCCATATGGAAGCAGCATTGTCAACGTCCTGGTTCTGTAAATCCGACTGCGACGCCAGCTGCAAGCGGGAGACAACAGTCGCGGGAGCTTCCTTGCGGCCGTTCAGCCGCACGGAATCATCAAGCTGCATCCTCGCCTTGGAGGAATTATTTGTCGGCGAATAAAAGGTCACAAAGCCCTGGGAATCGTCCGTTTCATCGGTGGAGCTGCTTATGATTATCCCGTACGGTATAGTCTCAGCAGCGGCTACAGTACCGAATATCAATGAATCATCCTTATCTGTATAGAAGGTGCCGGTAGCGCCTACCCGCAGATCATAGCTCTTCGACTCCAGATAGCTGCGGAAGGTATCTGTCATGTCGTATTCCACATTTTCCACGCTTACCTTGCTGTCAGCATCGTTTAAGGAGGTTATCGTTCCCGAAACGCGGTTGGAGGTAACGACTACAGTATAAAGCTCACCGTCAAGGCTGCGGGCATATTGCACAACGTCATTAGCCGATATCTGGTTGACGTTTATCGCCGAGCCGTTTTTGGTTATGGAATAGGAATAATCAGTGCTGTCGGGATCCAGGATCAGATAATTTCCCGTCACCAGCATATCGTTTATGCGGTAGTCGCTGCTGGTCGGAGCAGTCCTTGCGACCATCAAGTCGTAGTCCATTATCGTCAGCAGGTTGATATCGCCGTTGGAGCCGGCGTCTGTCGCCGTAACGTCTCCGGTGATGAAATCCTCGCTGTTGGGATCGAGCCAGCGCGAAAGAGCCTCATCCAGCGTATATGTACCGCTTGTCAGGGTGACTGTGGAATCTCTCTTTACGATCTTCCCGTTGTAGATAACGCTCATATCATCGCCCGAAAGGCTCAATACACGCGATCTCTCATCCTCGTCATAATATCTTAAGGAACGGTTGTCATAGCTTATTATATCCTTGTGCGAGAGCTGGGTGACGCTGTTTTTTACCGTCTCCTCTTCTATATTTATAAGCTGCATCTCACCGAGATTTTCATAGCTGCGGAAATATGCAGTCACCGTCTTACCAAGATAAGGAGTCATATCGGAAATATTCTGGGTGTAGGTCGTATAATTTATAACCAGCTCATCATCATAGCTGTCACTGAGGATCCCCATCTCGTACTGCGCCAGCTTTTGAGTGCTGTTTTCAGTCACCGACTCGCCCACGCCGACCACTATGCCGGTCACGCGGTATATGCCCAGGTAATCTTCCATTATAGTGTCCTCGGTAATGGTACGCGTGCCATCGCCGTTATCACGCTGAAGCCCTACCTCCAGGCAATTGTACATAAGCTGTGAAACAACGCCGCGCGAAGCCGGCTCTGTGTAAACAGCGGTTATGTCTGAGGTTATGCCCAGCGTCTGAGCCATCTGTATGTATCCGTTCGGATATCCTCCGAACGTCTCTGCGTCAAATCCATAGCCGAGAGTGCCGACCATCATTTTTATCGCCTGTTCATAGGTGATGTTGTCATCAGGCCCGAAATTACCGTCACCGTAGCCGTTTATTATCCCGCGCTTGTAGATCGTCTGTATCTGGTTGCGGGCGTAATGAGCAGTGATATCGGTAAAATCGTAAGAGCTGTAGGATATGTCCTCTACGTTCAAAAGCCTCGATACCAGCACCGCAAATTCGGCACGGGTTATGTTGTTATCGGGCTTAAATAGCGACTGTCCGCCCTCGTCATATCCCTTTATTATTCCCATGGATGACAAAGAGATTATCGCGTCATGGAAAGGGTTTGAAGCGTCCACGTCCGAAAACGCCGCCCCGAGCACGCTCTGCGGTATAATCGTGCACATCAGGGTGATAAGGGCAAGGAACGCCGAAAGTTTTTTCTTCATTTTTGTCCTCCTTTAATTTCATGTACTAGTCAATTGCGAAACTTTTTCGCAATTGATTTCTGGTTAAGGAAGAAAATAAAAGTTCCGTTGATTGGCGGTCTAAAGACCGCTGAAACTTTTATTTTCGCAATTTTTGACGCGCATGTCGTCAAAAATTGATTGAAATTCGAGGGTTTCACCCTCGAGCTCCCCAGAATAAGGAAATAATTGTAAAACGCTGTCGCGTTTCGCAATTATCTATTTCATGTACCATAGGCGAAAATACCTATTTCACGCTTATATACCATTTTACTACCTTTTGCCCCGGTTGTCAATCAAAAATCCGGTTTTAAATTCATTTTTTATGCTAAAAGCATATATCTTTGACATATCGCGTCTATATTTGGCATCAAGGGGAAAGCTTCTGACAAAAATTTTTTAAAAAATCAAAAAAACACTTGACACAGACGCTCATATCTGGTATACTAGTCAAGTATCTGGCCCGGTAGTTCAGTTGGTTAGAACGCTAGCCTGTCACGCTAGAGGTCGTGGGTTCGAGCCCCATCCGGGTCGCCAAAAGCAAGTCTGGGACTTGCTTTTTTTGTGCAAAAATATACCGCCCGTATACAGCGGCTCTGCGCGCGAATACAGGCGGTATCCGGATATCTTTACAGCCCGGCAAATTTTACTGTCCCTTTTGAAAAATACTGTCCCCTTTGATCGGGGTCGCACGGACGCTTATTTTTCTGTCCCTTTTACAGGAATAATCACTTCTTCAAGCGAACGCTTTGGTACATTTACGGTTCCATTTTCATCGATAAAATATTTAACGCTGCCGTCAAAGCTGCACATCACACTTTTCTGTGCCGGATAGCCTACCGCCAAAAGATACAAGACGTCATATTTATCCTCAAGCCGCAAAAGCTCCTTTATCTGCGGCCGCTGTATCGCTCCCAGCCAGCAGGTGGCAAGACCCGCTTCTTCCGCTGCCAGCATCATATTGGTGACTGCCGCCCCGGCGTCGGTCTCGAAATTGCCGTTCTTGATGCTTTTATCCCCCAGTATCGCTATGTAAGAAAGAGGCCGCTCACCTTCGCGGGGAGCCCCATCAGGAAGATAGGCCGCCCATTTTATCAGCGGGAACAGCTCCTCGCACGTCCGGCGGTCGTCTATCACGGCGAATTTCAGGGGCTGCATATTCCCTCCAAAGGCGGCCACCCGTCCGCAGTCTATAATATCCGCCAATGCTTCGCGCGGTACCGGTTCCTGGGTGAATTTGCGTATCGTGCGTCTTTTATAGATCGCTTCCTTGACTGTCATTTTGATCACTCCTTAGTTTTATTTTCCAGCAGTGTTTTACAATTATTTATCCTCAGCTTATATTGTACCATTTCCTTTTTGAAAAATCAAGACCCGGCCAGGGATATCATAAATCCATCCAGACGGGTCGTCATGATGTCGCCTGCGATTATCACCTCACCGCAGCAGAGGAGATTGGCACGCACGCCGGTCTCCGATTTATCGGGATAGTTCTTTACCTCGTATGTGTACCGCACGCATTCCTGCCCCAGATACGGCTCGATATCAAGTCCGGCCTCCTTTTGCAGGCGGTTGTAATTTTCGTATACCGCATCGAGATTTTCGGGAAGCACTACCTTCTCCTTTTCAATATACCGCCCGCCGGTTTCCCAGCCGTAGGAGGCAAGAAATTCGATATTCCGCACATTCTGACCGCCGCTGTCGGCAAAGGCCGTATACACTGCCGCCACCGCCATCACCGCCGCCACTGCTGCCGCGTATAAGATCCAGCTTTTCATACAGCTCACCTCTGTTCATTCTATACATTTTTTTTGAAATTATAACCAGTATGTTTTCTTTTTGCGCGCGCAAAATATGAATGCGCATAATACGTAGAAAGGAGTGGCAAGGCAATGATGGACAATACAGCGCTGATACTGGTTATAATCGGTGCGATAAATTGGGGATTGATCGGCCTGTTCGGCTTTGACGTCGTTGGCGCCCTGTTCGGCGGGCAGATGTCGATAATTTCGCGGATAATTTTTACCCTTGTCGGTATAGCCGGACTGTGGTCGATAAATATCCTGTTTAAAGATAAGATACCCAAACACGCGCATTAAAAAACAGGCGGAGATGGTATAAAATCGTCTCCGCCTGCTTTTTTATAACAATTTCATAACAACTTTTTAATAAAAACATAATTTTTGAAATATTTGTTGAATATTGACAAAAAACCGGCTTTGCTGTATAATAAAACTATAGATATCAAACGCAAGGAGCGGCGCTTATGAAAAGGAAATTATTTATGCTTTTTACGGCATTGACCGTTTTTATGATACTCTGCGTGCAGTCTCTGGCCGCTGAAGAACCACTGACGCTGGAAATACGCGGCGGCGAAGCCTGGGTCGTTGAGTGCGACCGCATGACGGCCTGCGGCAGGGTCGAAGTCCCTGCTGAATATCTGGGCGTACCGGTAGTAGGGATCGATGATTTTGCATTTTATTTCTGTGAAAACGTTACCGAGGTATCGCTTCCGGAAACGGTAAGGGAAATAGGCGAATGGGGCTTTGCGCGGTGCTTTTCTTTAGAGAAGATAAACATTCCTCAGAATGCAGAGCTCGGCCTGGGAGCCTTTCTCGGCTGTCCGTTATAAGGACAAAGTTTATGACAGGGTGCAAAAAGGGCGTATCGCGGCAATTTTGCGATATGCCCTTTTTCTGGTTGTGATAATGATCCAGCTCTGTACCTGTACAAAATCCCAGCTTTGAAAGCTATATTTCTTTGCAAATCTTATAGTACATGAACAATTTTTTGATATCGCTTTCTTTTTGAATTTCTTTTGAAATTTTGCGCAAGCTATATGAAAAATAGATTTCAAAGAGGGATCCGTATGAAAGCAAATAAACTGCTGGAAAAGATAGGCTCTAAAATCCCCGACCCGGTGATAATTTTTATTATCCTCTACGCCGTATTACTTCTGGTAACGGCCGTTTTCGGGGGAAACAGTTTTACTATAGACAACACAGAGTACACGATAAAGAATATGTTCGCCGCCGAAAATATCCGCTGGATATTCGACAACGCCCTTCTGGATAACTGGCTGGGCTATGCCGGAGGGATAGTCGGCACTATCCTTATCGTCATGTTCGGCATAGGCACGGCCGAGGAATCTGGCTTTTTATCCTCGCTGATCCGCCGCGCGGGGGCGAACGTTTCCGATAAGCTGCTGCCATTTGCCCTCGTTTTTCTGGGGATATTGAGCAATATCGCTACCGACGCCGGATATGTTATCCTCGTGCCCTTGGCCGGGCTTTTGTATGCGGGGATAGGGAAAAATCCCATTATCGGCATGGCGGCGGCCTTTGCCGGGGTAAGCGCGGGCTTCAGCGCCAACCTGATACCGGCCACGGTCGTAGACGTTGTTATCGGCACCAATGCCGAGGCCTTTTCCGAAAGCCAAGGCGTGCCGTTCGTTTCCTACACCGGACGCCCCTTGAATGCGGCTACGATGAATTATTATTTTATGGCCGCCTCCACCGTGCTGCTTGTCGTCCTGGGCGGACTGGTAACAGTAAAAATAACGCGGCCGCGTCTGGAAAAGATGAGCTGGCAGCTGCCGGAGGAGATAAGCAAGGAAAATTTTTCCGTCGGCAAAAAAGAAAAACGCGCTCTTTGGTGGGGAGGGGCAGGGATCCTTGCGGGCCTGGTGATAGCATCATTGCTTTTCTTCGGGCCCTTAAAAAGCTACGTCGGCGAAAACGGCAAGACCGTCACCCCGTTTTCTGACAACATTATCCTTATCATAACGCTGATATTCTTCCTCGGAGGACTGTTCTACGGAATTGCCGCCGGAACGTTTTCCTCTGCCTCGGACGTTATCGGAGCGATGTCCAAACAGCTGGGATCTATGGGCTACGTTCTGGTGCTGACGTTTTTCAGCTACAATTTCCTCGCGCTTTTAGGCTATACGAACATCGGAGCGTATATCACCTATGCCGGAGCAAATCTGCTGCAAACGATCGGCGCGGATTCGCCGCTTTTCCTTATAGCGGGCTTTATTTTAGTGACCGCCTTTATCGACCTTTTCGTTGGCGGACTTACCGCCAAATGGATGCTCCTGGGACCGATATTCATCCCCATGCTCTACCGCGTGAATCCGCTCATGACGCCTGATATCGTGGCGGCCGCCTACCGCGTGGGCGATTCATGCATCAACATCATCTCGCCGATAATGACCTATGCCGGTGTGATATTGATGTATATGCGCCGTTACAAGCCGGATTTTACAATAGGCAGCCTTGTGTCGGTGATGGCGCCCTATTCGGCGGTGTTCCTCGTGGCCTGGACGGTATTTTTGGTATCGTTCGTATTTACGGGACTGCCGCTTGGGTTCTGACGCGCGGTATGCGCAATAGATCATCCTTCACGCCCGAAAATTTCCCCTTGCAAAACAACGCGGATTATGGTATACTTTTTGTGTGAGGAAAATTTAAGGGGAGGCATTTTTGTGAAGGCGGCAATATTTGACGTTGACGGGACTCTTCTCGATTCGATGGGAGTATGGTACGATATTACCGAGGATTATTTCAAAAGACATGGGGCGGCGATAACGAAGGAGCAGGGCGATGCTTTCCAGGAAATGACTTTGGAAGAATCGCTGCCGATAATAAAGTCGATGCTTTCTATTTCTGATTCGATAGAAGCGATGATGGAAGAATTTAAACAGCTCGTTGCCTATGAATACGCCTACAAGCTGCCTTTAAAGCCTTATGCCGCAGAATATCTAAAAAAGCTGCACAGCGAGGGCGTAAAACTTGCTATCGCGACCTCCGGGTATTTGCAGCTGTGCGAGGCGGCATTTAAACGCTTGGGGATATGGGAATATTTTCAAGCCGCCGCTCTTTCCTCCGAGGTAGGGGTCAACAAGTCGAATCCCGACGTGTATCTTCTGGCAGCCGAAAGGCTGGGGGTCGCTCCCGGCGGCTGCATGGTCTTTGAAGATATCCTCTCGGGGATAAACGGAGCCAAACGTGCCGGTATGCGCACCACGGCTGTGTACGACCCCACAAATGAACAATTTACCGCTGCGCTAAAACAGGCGTCCGACCATTATATTACGGGGTGGAAGGACCTTCTGTAAGCGATAGAGGCTTCAAAGAAGATCAACGCAAGGATCTCCCCTGGAAGCCTCATTTTTTATTTTGGTCAAGCCGTCCTTATTCCGCCCGCACAGTCTCCGCCTTGCAAGCTCCGGCAGATATTTTTTCTATTCTACAAACTTCCCAAAGGCCGCACGGGGATATCTATCACTACCGTTTGCAGGCGGCCGTCCTCTATCTCCGCCACGGCGTATGTACCCGAATAGCGCACGCTGCCGGGATTTAAAAGCGTCATGCCCATGAAATACTCCGTATTCGGGTAATGCGTATGCCCATATACTACCAAGTCGGCCTTATTCTGGACGCCGGCCTTTTTTATCCTCTCTATCCCCGCCTTAACGCCATAGGTATGGCCATGGGCGATAAATATGCGCTTATCATCGATCGTCACCAGCCGCTCGGAGGGATTTGACGAATAGTCGCAGTTGCCGCGTACATAATAAAACGGTATCTCAGGGAATATCGCCTGCAGATCCTCCGCATCGGAATCATGGTCGCCCGCATGTATGACCGCCGTCACCCCGGGCATGGTGTTCAGCACGTATATACAGTCATCTATATGTTGATGGGTATCGGAAAAAATAATTATCCGTGTCAAGCCTTTCACTCTCCTTTAATGTATCCGTAGTCAATTGCGGAAATCCACCGCATTTTGCAATCATTTGCATATATTGTATCACATAAAAAACCGTTTGTCTATAAACAGAATATAAATTTTCCCGCGAAATATGTCGACAAATTTTTCCGCCCCGGCCGCACGCTTCGACAGCCTTTTCACCTCTGCTGTGATATAATCACCTAAGTAGTCAATTGCGAAACCTTTTCGCAATTGATTCCTGACTAAGGAAGAAAATAAAAGTTCCGTTGATTGGCGGTCTAAAGACCGCTGAAACTTTTATTTTCGCAATTTTTGACGCTTTTCAGCATTTTTGCTTTGCAAAAATCGGCAGCAAGCTGCCGACCGCGCCGTCTTGCGCGGTGCGGAGTCGTCAAAAATTGATTAAAATTCGAGGGTTTCACCCTCGAGCTCCCAAGAATAAGGAAATAATTGTAAAACGCTATCGCGTTTTGCAATTATCTAAATATCCTAAGACAAAGGAGGAGGATCAGCGTGAAGATCACTGCGGAAAAAACACCGGGGCTACGGCCGGGAGCGTTAAGAGCCCCGCAGATAAACGATATTCTGCCGACTGCGCTTTTATTCCTTGCCGGACGGGCGTCCGTCCTGGGGCTGCATCCGTTCGGGACGGCGATGTTTGCCGCTCTTTACGACAAGCGGGCAGGATACTTGGGGATAACAGCGATGGTCATCGGCATAATCACTCGCGGCGGCGCAGAGTATTCCGTTCAATACGTGCTGTCGGCAGTGCTGTTTTGGCTTTATGGGAATGTATTTGACAGCGGCAGCCGGTTCTGGGCTCCGGTGGCCTGCGGGCTGTGCACGCTTATCGGCGGAGTCGGCTGTGCGCTTTATATGGGGTCGGGAGCAGGCGGCGTTCTGATGAGTTCTGCCGAAAGCATCCTTGCCTCGTTTTTGTATGTCGTCTTCCGCAAGGCCGGGGTGTTTCTCAAGCGGCCAAGCAGGCGCACCAGGGTATCTCAGGAGGAGCTGGTATGCTTATGCATTACGCTCGGCTCGCTCATCTCCGGGCTGGGAGGGATAATACTGCCGTTCGGGATAACTCTGTCCTACGTAGCCGCCGCTTACGCGGTGATGTCAGTCGCTCTCAACACCTCTTTAGCGGCAGCCGGCTGCGGAGGCTTGGCGATAGGGCTGGTCTCCTCAATGGACGATCCGGATATGCTGGTGATAATGGCTGTTTTCGGCGTAGGGGCGATAATGGGCAATATGCTGAAAATGATAGGCAAATACGGGGCGGCCACCGGCTTTATCGGCGGCTGCATAGTGGGGGTATTATACCTTGGCAGCAGCTTTGAGATGCCGTTTTCGCTGGGAGATATCATCGCCTCCACACTGCTGTTCGTGCTGACCCCGGCCTCCGTTCATGATGCGGTGGGCGGATTCCTGGAAAAATCCATACGTCAGGATCTGGTACGCACCGATATCCGCGCCCGCGAATTTATCACCGCCCGGCTGGAACGGTCGGCGGACGCTTTTGCGGAGCTGTCCCGGACATTGCGCATCGTTTCGGACAGGCGTCTTAATATGTACAGCCGCGACGCCGGCGATATCTTCGACGAGGTTTGTTCGCGCGTATGCCAGGGATGCAGCAGCTGGAGCAAATGCTGGAGCGGAGATTTCCGCGCCACCTGCCGCAATATGCTGATACTCCTGGATACGATGGAAACAAAGGGGATCTGCACCATCTCTACCCTGCCGACACGGTTTCGGGAGCGGTGCCTGCGGGCGGAGATGTTCGTGACCGAATTTAACCACGTTTACGAGCTTTACAAAAAAGAGCAGCTGTTCCGCAGCGAAGCAAAATTCGCCCGCGACCTTACGGCCGAGCAATATGACGGATTCGCCCTTATCGCCGGGGAGCTTTCAAGGGAGGTGGAAAATGGGTTCACCTTTTTGGAGGACGTGGAGGAACGGGTAATATCGGGGCTTGACGAGCACAATATCCCCGTCGGCGAAGTGAGCGTGATAGAAAACGGCTCCGGCGCTATCGAGGTCTACTTAAGCCCGGCCATAGGCGCCCGCACCTCATTGATACCGCAGCTGTTGTCGGATATCCTCTCCTTGCCGATGGCCTTTGACCGGAGCGAAAAAGGGATCCGGCGGTACATACAGAAGCCGCAGCTTTCGGCCGACTGGGGCATAAGCGAGGTATGCCGCCACGGCAGCAGCATTTCCGGCGACTGCGCCCTCTGCTTCACAGCGGAGGACGGACGTTTCTACGCCCTGATATGCGACGGCATGGGCACGGGGCCGGCCGCCCTTAAGGAGAGCCGCATGAGCGCAGCACTGATACGGCGTTTCATAGAAGCGGGCGTATCGCCGAAGATTGCTGTAAAGCTGGCAAATTCCGCCCTGGCTTTGAAATTCGACCGGGAGAGCTTTTCCACGATTGACCTGTGCATGATAGATCTTACGACCGGGCAGGCGGATATCTACAAGGCCGGGGCGGCCGAAACGATAATTCGCCGCGGCTCTGAGGTACAGACGATCTATTCCCAGGCGATGCCGGCGGGCGTGATGTCAGACACGGCGGCAAAGCCGTCAAGAACGGTGTTCACCGATGGGGATATGATACTAATGATGTCCGATGGAGTATCCGATGGAGGGATACCGAAGGACTGGCTCAAAAACCAGCTGCGTTCAGCCGCCGATGCTTCTACGCTGGCTAAAAGGATAACCGATGGCGCGCTAAAGAAAAAAGGCGGAGAGACCGACGACGATATGACGGTGATAGTGATACGAATTTCCGAAGAGTAAAAAATCATCCATAAAATACGCCTGTGTACCGTGGGAGCTGTCCTCCCCATAATACACAGGCGTATTTTTATGCTCAATTTTCCGCTCTTACAAGCTCTGCCGCTTCCCGCAGGCTTATCCCTTTTTGGCGGGCAAGCTCCGCCAGCTCTTCATACTCCGCCTTGCAACGCGAAACGCCGTAGCCGGAAACCTCCTTTATATGCACCTGTCCGGCGCCGGTGGTAACGGCGGACGTTTTTCTGTCCAGCACATACCGCTCGTGGACTGTGCGGCGGATACCGATCGTTGTGGTGTATTTGAATATCAGCCGCGCCGTTTTTTCGCTGTCCTCAGGGCGGCATATCACCGAGAGCAGCAAGCCGGGGCGCATTTTTTTCATCTGCACCGGTGTGATAAACGCGTCAAGTGCTCCTCCCTCAAAAAGCCTTTCCAGCGCAAAGCCGGCTTCCTCGCCCGTCATATCATCGATATTGGCCGAAAGCTCAACGACCGTATCTGTACCGTCCCCATCCGTACCGAGTACAGCGCGCACGCAATTGGCGGCGGGAAAATCCTTCGTCCCGGCTCCGTAGCCGGTCTTTCGGGGACTGATCAGTGGCATTCGGGCAAATTCACCGGCAAAATGGCGCAAAAGCGCCGCCCCTGTAGGCGTACACAATTCGCCTTCGATATCTCCCGCATAAACGGGCACTCCTTCCAGGATATAGGCGGTGGCCGGAGCCGGTACGGGCAGTATCCCGTGAGCGCACTTCACCTGCCCGAATCCGGTGCACACAGGCGAGCATACGATCCGGCCGGGAGAGATCATGTCCATAAGTATGCATACTCCTGTCACATCGGCTATCGCATCAAGAGAACCGACCTCGTGAAAATGTATATTGTCCACCGGTCGTCCGTGGGCACGGCTTTCGGCCTCCGCTATCAGGCGGTATACGGCCAAAATGTCCTCCTTTACCTTATCCTCAAGCTCAAGACCGCAAACTATCTCCCTCACAGCCTCCAGCGTGTAATGCGCATGACCGTGTCCATCATGGGAGTGGTGATGCTCGTGATGGTGATCGTGCCCATGCTCGTGGTCGTGATGGTGATCATGCTGATGGTCGTGTCCATGTTCGTGATCGTGATCGTGCGAATGCTCCTCATCCCCGTTTACGCTTACGCGGATATGGGTACAGGTGATACCGCATTTTTCAGTCTTATCCGCCGTCACCGCCACTCCCGGCAAACCAAGATCATTCATCTTTCTTATAAAATCCTCCCCGTTGGGGATAAGCTCAAAAAGAGCACCCATGAGCATATCGCCGGAGGCTCCCATAGAGCAGTCCAGATAAAGTGTATCCATAAATATTCACAGCCTTTCAAATTTTTACAACACAATTATACCACACGAGAATAAAAAAGAAAACAGTAAAAATAAAAAAATAAGTACAATATATGTTCAATTTGATTTGCAATCCTGCCGGGAACTTTGTAAAATATAAATATCAAAATACCGACAAGGAGGAAATTTTATGAGAGAGACGATCTCGGCAGACAACGGCTGGAAATTTCATTTGGGCGACATCGGCGGGCAGAGAAACCGCTGGGCCTGGGGCAAATCCGGCTCCTGGAACCAAGGCCCGGAGAGCTTTGATTTTGACGACAGCTCCTGGCGCGAGGTGCAGCTTCCGCACGATTTCGTGATAGAATCAACGCCCGAGCCCAGCTTTACCAAGGAGCTTGACGGTAACGACAACGCGATACCGGAGATGCAGACCATAAGCAACATCCATACGGCCGCCGGTTCTTTCCACAAGGACGTAGGCTGGTACCGCAAGCATTTTTATATTCCCGCCGAAGACGAGGGGCGGAAGATCTACTTCCGTTTTGACGGTATCTACCGCGACAGCATGATATTTGTAAACAACTTTTTCGTAAAGCACCACCGCAGCGGCTATGCGGGAGTATGCTGCGACATCACCGACTTTGTAAATTACGGCGGCGAGAACGTGATAAGTGTAAGAGCCGACGCCCGGGAAGCTGAGGGCTGGTTCTACGAAGGCGGCGGCATCTACCGTCATGCCTACATAATAAAAACGGAGCCGGAGCATATACGTTCGCTGTTTATAAAAGCGCGGCCGGAGAACGGCGCGGCTCTTGTAGAGGTGCAGGCGGACGTCTGCGGAGGAGACAATCTTGCGCTTGAGGTATTCTCCCCCGAGGGACGGCCGGTATGCGCCGCCCGGGCCGGCTGCGGCAGCGTCCTTGTGGCCAAGATAGCGGACGCCAAGCTATGGGATATCGACACTCCCTATTTATACACAGCAAAAGTTTGCCTGTATTCAGGCGAAAAAAAGACGGACGAGGTCACAGAGACCTTCGGCGTGCGCTCCATCCGCTTCGATGCGGATGAGGGATTTTTCCTAAACGGACGCCGGGTAAAGCTCAAGGGCGTTTGCTGCCACCAGAATCACGGCGGCCTGGGGGCGGCTCTGCCTGATGAGATGTATGAGTACCGGATAAAAAAGCTCAAAGAAATGGGCGCCAACGCCTACCGCTGCTCGCACTATCCTCCCTCCCCAGCACTTTTGGCCGCCTGCGACCGCATGGGTATGCTGGTCATGGACGAAACACGGCTTTTGTCAAGCAATGAGGAGGATATGAACGTTTTACGATACATGGTAGAAAGTGCCCGGAATCATCCCAGCGTTATCCTCTATTCCATCGGCAACGAGGAGGCGCAGTCGCAGGCTCTGCCGCAGGGCGGACGCATTGCCGGATCCATGATAGATGCGATCCGGGATCTTGACGATACCCGTCCGGTGACGATGGCACTTCTGATGTGGGATCTGGCCAATAAAAAGCCGATAGAGAGCACTAAGGATCTGGCGGTCATTTCGGAAAAGCTGGATGTGGCCGGATTCAACTACCACGAGAATCGCTGGGAGGAATTTCACAGTACATATCCAACTCAGCCAATGATCTGCACCGAGCAGAAGACCTTTAAATCAACACGCGGCTGTTACAAGACGGAGCCGGAAAAATGCCGCCTATCAATAACCGATAAGAGCTGCGATTCCTACATGGAAGGTGCATCGTGCTGGCGGGCAGCCAAAGCGGACTGGATGAGCGGCCTTTTCCTGTGGACAGGGTTTGACTACTACGGCGAACCAACGCCGTTCGCCTGGCCGGCAATAATGTCGCAGTTCGGCATTATGGATATCTGCGGCTATCCGAAGGATTTTTACTATTATTACCGCGCCTGCTGGAGCGGAGAGGACGTTATCCACCTGTTCCCTCACTGGAACGGTATCCCGGGGGAGAAAAAGGACGTGCATGTATTCTCCAACGCCGAGGAAGTGGAGCTGTTTGTAAACGGCCAGAGTCTCGGCCGCAAAAGGATGATGGCGGATGATTATCTTGAATGGGAGGGCGTTGAGTTTCAGCCGGGCGAGATCCGCGCCTGCGGCTGGCGCGGCGGCCGACTGTGCATGGAGGACGTTGTAAGGACGACCAAGGCGGCGTCGGCGGTAAATCTTACGGCCGATTTTGTGAAAAACGGCCTGGCGGTGATACGTATAGAAGCGGTCGATGAGGACGGGCGAATCGTCCCTGACGGCGATGCAGAGGTGGAGATAAGGATAAAAGGAAACGGCCGCTTGCTGGGCACAGCCAACGGCGATCCTGCCGACCATACCCCGGCGCACAGCGCAAAGCGGCGTATATTCAACGGCCTTATGCAAGCTATCGTGAGCTTTGAAGGAGACGTCGAGGTGTATGGCCAAAGCAGCCTGCCCTGCGGCTGTGTACGGATAAAAAGCGGGGAAAATTAACAGTATAAAACCGCCCCGTGTATTGCCGCTTTTGGCAATACACGGGGCAGTTCTTTTAAGTTTTATCCCGCAAGCGGCACACGCGCGGCCTCGCAGCGCGGTTTTAGGCTATTTGTATCCGTGAACCACATCACCGCCAACTCCCGGCCGCTTTTGCCCAGTTCTATATCCACCGCCGCAGCCGCATCATATATCCCTGCCGATACCAGCAGCCCATTTTCATCGTACACGGCGGCAATGACCGTGCCGTTGATATCGCTTTCCGATAAAAGCTCCGCCGTAAAGCTCAAGCCGTTACCCTTTTTGATATTGCCGGGGATGATAGTATCGGTATCCGGGGATACCTCAATGCTTCCGTCCATGTACCAAAGTCCGATACCGTTAAAATCCGCATCAAAATTCACATCGACACCATCGACGTAATCTCCCGCCATGCCGCGCCAAAAGCTGACGCCTACCGGCGCCCGTCCGCAGAAGCTCTCGCCGATTATTTCAAATTCCAACACGGCTATGGTCCCGTTGTAGGTTATATCCGCCGCCGAATCCCAGCTCATATTATAAAGCCCGCTTTCCATATCCGCTCCGCCTGTGTACAGCGCGCCGAAATCCTCACTCTCAGCCGATACCAGGCGCAGGTTCTGGGGATCGTAGCTTACCTCGATATTTAGGTTTGCAAAGCCGCTGTTTCCTGACAGCGTTACCGGCAGGCTCACCGTATCTTTGTATTTGCCGACAGCATTTCCCACGCTTACCACAAACTGCGGCAAGGCGGCAGTATCGTTAAATTGTATTACCGGCTCGTCCCAGGTGCTGTTGTATTCTTCAACGGCCTTTTCCGCTGCGCTGCCGTAGGAGCCGTATACCGTAAGCCCCATAGTGGAGATGCCGTAGTATTCGACCGCGGCCACGCTGTCCGGAACGTACAGCGTCTCAAGCCCCGTATTGTAAAAGGCGGCATAACCTATCCGCTTTACAAATCCCGGAACAGCATATTCCGTTTCCTCTCTTCCTTGAGGATATCTCACAAGCGTCGTCCCGGTTTTATTAAAAAGTATCCCCTCAAAGGACGAAAAGCAGCTGTTTTCGGGGCTTACGTTTATTTCCTTTAGCCCATAAGAAGCAAAAGCATCGCCCTCGATCATCGTCACCCCGGCAGGGATATAAATGCTCTTAAGCTCAGAGCAGCCGGAGAAGGCTTCCTCGCCGATATAAACAAGGCTATCGGGCAAGGATACCGTTTCCGCCGCCGTATAGGCAAAGGCGTAGCCGCTTACAGAGGTTACGCCCTCGGATACGGCTATCTCCCTTATCTCATCACTGTGCTCCTGCCAGGGAGCTTCCTCAAAATCATACATGCTGCCGGTACCGCTTATCGTAAGGATACCGTTATTAAACGACCACTCAAGATCGTCCCCGCAGGCATGAGAGGAGGTCACAGTCACTGTGCAGCTTGCCCTAAGCCCGTTGACCGTTTCGGCCGTTATAACAGCCGTGCCCTTGGAAACGCCCTTTACCACGCCGTTTTGATCCACATCAGCCACAGAGGTATCGCTGCTTGACCAGGTGCAGGACGCTTCTGCGTTGGCCGGGGATATCTCCGGTGTGAGCGTTACCGAGGACGCATCGGTTATCGATGCCGTCTCCGGCAGGGATATCGACTGCGGCGGATCGGCCGTCACGTAGAAGTAATAATACAGCCTGCCCGTATATACCCCGGGAACGTCCGGCCAGTCATAGAGGGCGTACTGATATTCACAGTACACGGTCACGATCTCCCCTGCGGAGGAGGCGACCGCCCGCACCTGGCAGTCCTCCCGGTTATAATTCTGACCTACTATTTCCAATACATCCTCGTTGCTGCTGTACCAGTTGGCGGTCAGAAAATCGTCCGAGCCAAGCGTGCGGTCTGTTTTTATCGTATATGTATCGCCAACGTGCAGAGTCGTGCTATCGATCGCCAGGGCGTTTTGAAAACCAAACAGGCAAAGGATCGATATCAAAAGCAGGGATACCGTCAAAAGAGGTTTTGCAAAATCCGTCTTAAATCTCTTCATGTCTGCTGCCCTCCTCTTTCTATGTACGTGAGCACAGCTGTTACATCACGGCTGTTCGCCCGTCCGTCTCCGTTAGTATCGGCATATCCCGGCAGCACGCCGGTATCGGTATGCCCGGCAAGATACTGCGCCAGGAGCGCGGCGTCTTCCAGCGTGCAGCTGCCGTCCCCATTCATATCGTATCGTTCATTTTCCGGGCGTATGACTCTGACTACGCAGGAATCAGCGTAACCGCCGTCGTTGGTAACAGCCGTTATCACCGCCGTGCCCGGGGATACGGCAGTCACCGTTCCCTCCGATACCGCCGCTACACCGGCGTTATCAGACTGCCACAATACGCTTTTATCGGTCGCGTCTGCCGGTGATACTGCAGCGGTAAGCGTAAGCGATTCCCCTCGTACAAGGACGGCTTCGGCACGGTCGAGCGTTACGCTCTCGGCGAACACCTCCACCGATACCGCGCAGGACGCCTTATAGCCGCCGTCCTCCGTTACCGCGGTGATCTCCGCCTTCCCCAGAGCATTGGCGGTTACGACTCCCTCGGACGATACCGAGGCCACGGCCTCATCGGAGGAATACCAACTGATATTTTTGTTCCAGGCCGTATCGGGGAGCGCCTGTGCCAAAAGCGCTGCCGTATCCCCTACCTCCAGCCTGACGGCTGTAGGGTCAAGCAGGATACCGCTTACCGGTATCTTGATAAATTCGCGCTCATTCTGCAAAACGGGAAAGCCATCGTTGAAATCGGGATCGAATTTCCATACTGCGTCAAAGTCCCAGCCGGAATACGTATCCGGAAGCCGCATGGCCTCATCGCTCTTGCCGTATTCGCCGCCCTGGTGGCAGCCGGTGACGGTACCCTCATTTTCGCCGTACAACGATTCCACCTGATAGCTGTAGGAACCGAGCCAGTAGCAATTCGTCATTTCCCCTTCGTTAAGCCCCACAAGCAGCCCGTAGCATTGAGTACCGTTGCCCGGCTTTATCTCTCCCTGATAGGAAACACTGGCGGTGGCGTAGGAATTTTTTATAACGCCGCCCTCTCTGTTTATAAGCGCAGCACAGCCGAGATAGCTTGCTCTGCTGGAGGCCATCGCCCCGGAAATGTGGACGTTTTCTATCGTCCCATAGTTGTAATATGTCAATAAAGCCGGAAATGTGGACTCATCGGTGATATCGAGCGAAAGATTTTTTACCGTACCGCGGTTTGTGTTGATGAATCCATTATCCGCATTGGCGATCGTCACCTTATACCCATCTCCGTCGAGCACACCGGAAAAGGATTGTCCTGTCCACTTATCCGTCACCTCAATATCTGCTGCCAGGCGGTAATTGGCCTCCGGCAGATCGCCTATCAGCTCAAGCTGCTGGGCGTTGGTGATGATATACGGATCTTCCGCTGTCCCGCTGCCGGGGGCGACAGGCTCATCATCGGCCAGTATCGGCAGCGAGACGAAAAATACCGCCGCCGCTGTCAAAAGAGGAATAATGCTTAAAATTCTCTTATGTTTCATCTGTATCACTCCCATCTTGATAAAATTTTCTAATATAATTATATATCACCGAAAAACACCCGTCAAGCATTTTTTGTCCCCGGCAGCATAAAATCGGACAGAGGGCATATACATATAAAAACGCAGCATAAAGGAGGAGCAGCCAATGGACGGATACAACATTTATGAGGATATCGCCAAAAGAAGCGGCGGCGATGTATATATCGGAGTAGTCGGCCCGGTGAGGACGGGCAAGTCGACGTTTATAAAAAAATTCATGGATCTTCTGGTACTGCCGAACATGGAAAACGTGTACCAGGCAGAGCGGGCCAGAGACGAGCTGCCGCAGTCGGCAGCCGGACGGACGATAATGACGACCGAGCCCAAGTTCGTGCCCAATGAAGCGGTGGACATATCTCTCGGGGACAACGCCCATCTCAAGGTGCGCATGATAGATTGCGTCGGCTACATAGTGGACGGTTCACTGGGGTATATCGAAAACGATGAGCCCCGCATGGTATCAACTCCCTGGTTCGACAAGCCTATCTCTTTCAACGAGGCCGCCGAGATCGGCACCAAGAAGGTGATAACAGAGCATTCGACCATCGGTTTGGTGGTAACGACAGACGGTACTATAACCGAGATCGAGCGCGATGAATATATCCCTGCCGAGGACAGGGTCATAAGCGAGCTAAAAGCTATAAACAAGCCCTTTGTCGTGCTTTTAAACTCCGCCGCCCCTACCTCTCAGACGGCTGAAAGCCTCAGGAAGGAGCTGGAAAACCGCCACCGGGTGCCGGTGGTAGCCGTAAACTGCCGTGAACTTACAGCCGGCGATATCCATCGCATAATAGAGACCGTGCTTTTTGAATTTCCTCTCAGGGAGATAAACATAAAGCTGCCCGAATGGGTGGAGACGCTGGGCGAGGATCACTGGCTGCGCAAAAAGCTCTACACCTGTATATCGGAAAAGGCCGCCGATATAAACCGCATACGTCACGTCCGCGGCTTTGCCGAATCATTAGAGGAGCTTGACATGGTGCGCAAGTCGGACATTGAGGGCATGGATCTGGGCGCGGGCAACGTTGTGATGGAGATATCCATGCCCATGGAGCTTTTCTATCAATCTCTGGGAGAGATGACCGGCTTTAAGATCGAAGGTGAAAAGGGATTGGTATCGCTGATGAAGGAGCTGGCCGTGGCCAAGGCGGAATACGACAAGGTCGCTCCGGCGCTTTCGGAGGTCAGGGAAAAGGGATACGGCGTAGTAGCACCCGGCTCTGATGAGCTTTCCCTTGAGGAACCGCGCCTTGTCAAGCAGGGCGGCCGTTACGGCGTCAAGCTGCGGGCCTCCGCTCCCTCCATACATATGATAAGGGCGGATATCCAAACAGAGGTCAACCCGATAGTCGGCTCGGAAAAGCAGTCCCAGGATCTGGTGAAATATCTGCTGGCAGATTTTGAGACCGATCCCAAAAAGATATGGGAGTCGAATATTTTCGGAAAGTCGCTGTATGAGCTGGTGAACGAGGGTTTGAAAAACAAGCTGTCATAAATGCCCGATGATGCGCGGTTCAAATTGCAGGAAACGCTGACAAGGATAATCAACGAAGGAAGCGGTGGTCTGATTTGCATAATTTTGTAGGCATGACGGTATACGCAGCCGCCCTGGCAGCTGTTGTTAGCCTCTGCGCCTGCGTAGGCGGAGAAAGCGCGGTGCAGTTTGAGGAAAAGGAATATGAGACACCCAAGCTTCATGCCAGCGTATGGTCGGTGAGTTTTCCCGGGATAGCGGACGAGAGCTTTGCGCTTTCGCTGGAGGAAGGGTACAAAGAGGAGCAGATAGAATTTCTCTCCGAAGCCGAGGAACGGGCGGCGGAGCTTGCGGGGCAGGCGCAGGCGGTGCAGAAGCACCGGGTGGAATTTGAATCAGACAAATGGTGCAGCATCGTCACCGACACGGAGCTTGACACCGGCTCCGTGATAAGCCGCCGCAGCGCGAAAACGATCGACTTGGAAAACAAGAAGGAGGTGAATTTGGAGGATCTGTATTTAAGCGAGGACGCCGGAAGTTTTTTGGAGCAGCGGCTTGCCGAGGAGACAGCCGCGGCCGAATACAGCCAGCTGTGGAAAAAGCCCCAGATAGAGGAGGGGCAGGACTTCTATCTGTCCAAAAACGCTCTCGTCCTCGTTTATCAGCCGTATGAGCTGTCGTATTACGAAAAGGGCGTAGTGGAGATTCGTCTGCCGTACCAGAAGCTGCGCGGATATATAAAAGTACCGGTTGAGGAATGAAAAACAGCGCCGCCCAGCATATCACAGGCGGCGCTTTTCAAACGCATATAACTATCACACTTCCATCTTCTTATCCCGTGTCATCAGCTCATCAACGGCCGCACGGGCGGATTTGCCCTCGAACAGCACCCGGTAGGCCTCGGTCACTATCGGCATATCCACCTTGTATTTCTGCGCCAGCATATAAGCAGCGCGGGCGGTATTTACGCCCTCGACAGTCATATGCACCGTGTCAAGCGTTTCCTTAAGCGACTTTCCCTGGCCAAGGAGGATCCCTGCTCGGCGGTTGCGCGAATGCATACTGGTGCAGGTCACAATGAGATCGCCGATGCCCGATAACCCCATAAAGGTCTCGCTGCGCGCCCCCATAGCCGTTCCCAGCCGGGAAAGCTCGGCAATGCCGCGCGTCATCAGCGCCGCCTTGGTATTATCGCCGTAGCCCAAGCCATCGCTTATCCCGGCGCACAGGGCGATAACGTTCTTGAGCGCGCCGCCCAGCTCCACGCCAATGACGTCGCTGCTGGTATAAACGCGGAATTTGGGATCCATGAACACATCCTGTACAAATACCGCCACCTCATGGTCACCGGAAGCGGCAACGTTCGTCGTCGGTATCCCCCGTGATACCTCTTCGGCGTGCGAGGGGCCGCTCATAACGGCAATTGCCGCCTGCGGTATCTCCGCATCATAGACCTGGGACAGGCGCATCAGCGTCTCTTCCTCCAGTCCCTTGGAGATATTCAATAACACCTGGCCGTCCTTTATCAGCGGCGACAGCATTTTGGCCGTCGTCCTGGTGGCAATGCTGGGGGCGGCCGTCACCACCAGCTCCGTATCCTCTACGCACAGCTCGGCGTCCGGCGAACAGATTATGTTGTCAGGGAATTTCACCCCCGGCAAAAACTCGCGGTTCTCCCGGTCGCGGGCAAGCCTTGCGCTTTCCTCCTTCTGCCACGACCACAGCCGCACCTCGTGCCCCTTATTCGCCAGAAGTATCGCTACTGCGCTTCCCCAGCCGCCGGAGCCTATAACAGCTATCTTCATTTCGCATCCGCCTCCTTTTTCTTAAAGCTCAGCTTGTTTTCCGTTCCCTTTAAAAGCCGCCCGATATTGGCATGATGGCGCGCTATAAGAAGAATCGCCAGCAATACAGAACACAACAGCGGCAGAAGCTTGAAGCCTTCTGAAAAAGAGCGGTAAAGCTCCAGGGCAACGAATATCACCGCCGCCGATATGGAGCCAAGCGATACGTACCTGGTCAAAAGCATGATGAGCAGAGCAAGCACAAGCACGATAAGCCCCATCTGCCAATCCCATATCATCACCACTCCCAGGCTTGTCGCCACGCCCTTTCCGCCGCGGAAGCCGAAATACAGCGGAAAATCGTGACCTACCACCGCAAACAGTCCGGCGATATACCCCAGGGCGGATATGACCATGTTTTCCTGATACGACGCCTCCCCTATAGACGAACGGCAGATCGCGGCCGCTCCCCAGGCTATCAAAACGGGAATGATACCCTTTAGAATATCAAGTATAAGCGTAGCCGCGCCCATAAGCGGACCGTTTGTGCGCAGCATATTGGTGGCTCCGGCATTGCCCGAACCGGACTGGCGGATATCACCCTTGCCGAAGGCTTTGGAAATTATGATGGCCGGGCTTATGCTGCCGATAAGGTAGGAAAGCGCAGCTATCAAAAATGCAATAAGATAAACCATAGTATTGACCTCACAAAATATTTTTACTGCTTATTATTTTCTCCCTTTTCACGGAGAATGAATTTGAGCGGCGTGCCCTCAAAACCGAAGCTTGAACGTATCTGATTTTCAATGTAGCGCAGGTAGGAGAAGTGGAACAGCTCCCGCGAATTGCAAAAGAGCACGAATGTCGGCGGAGCGGTAGCGGCCTGCGTCGCATAGTACACCCTGAGACGGCGTCCCTTGTCCGAGGGCGGCTGCTGCTTGGCGGTGGCCTCGTTTAGGACATCATTTAGCATACCGGTCGGTATCCGCCGCTTATGCTGTTCATTGACCTTCACTATCTCCTCCAAAAGCTTGTCGGTGCGAAGCCCTGTTTTTGCGGAGATGAATACCTGCGCCGCGTATGGCATGAAGGCAAATTCCTCTTTTAAACGCAGGGAAAAGTTCTTCATCGTGTTCGTTTCCTTTTCCACTATATCCCATTTATTGACGGCAAATATGCACGCCCTCCCCGATTCATGGGCATAACCGGCGATCTTTGTATCCTGCTCGGTAATACCCTCGGAAGCGTCTATCATTATTACGCAAACGTCGCTGCGGTCGATCGCTCCCAGCGAACGCGCCACGCTGTATCGCTCAACGGCCTCGTTGACCTTGCCGCGTTTACGCATACCGGCGGTGTCAATAAAAAGAAATTTATTACCGTCCTTTTCAAATCGCGAATCTATCGCGTCGCGCGTAGTACCGGCAACATCGCTGACGATGGAGCGTTCCTCTCCCAGGAGGTTGTTTATAAGGGAGGATTTGCCGGCATTCGGCTTGCCGATCACCGCTACCTTGATAACGTCCTCTTCCTCCTCGTCCTCCTGCGTATCCGGGAATTGCTCACAAACAACGTCCAAAAGATCCCCTACGCCCATACCGTGTATGGAGGATACGGCTATCGGATCGCCAAGGCCGAGATTATAAAACTCATAAAACTCCATCGGCGGCTCGCCCGGGGCATCGACCTTATTAACGGCCAACACTATCTTCTTTTTTGCCTTCAAAAGCATGGCGGCCACATCCCGGTCATTGGCGGTGATACCATCGCGTACGCTGACAACAAGGATCACCACATCAGCCGTCTCTATCGCCAGCTGTGCCTGACGGCGCATCTGCACCAGTATCTTATCCTTGGAGGCCGGCTCGATACCGCCGGTATCAACGAGAGTGAACTTCTTGCCGTTCCACTCCCCCTCGGCAAAGATCCTGTCCCGGGTAACGCCCGGAGTGTCCTCGACTATGCTTATCCTCTGTCCCGATATCTTATTAAACAGCGTGGACTTGCCGACATTCGGCCTGCCCACTATAGCTACAACAGGTTTCATCTGTAAATCCTTTCGTTAATATGTTAAAATTCCAGCTCACAGCCGGTGAGCTTTTCCACAAAATCGTAACCGTCATTATAGACGGCCGTTATCTTCACGCCCAAGGCTTTCTCGACCTGCTCTACGGTAACATCATCCAGGAATATCCCGTCATCGCCCCGGAGCATTACGGCCGGGATAAACAGCTCCCCGGACAGCTCCTTTCCCCGGAGCTGGCGTATCAGGTCGCCGCCGGTCACTAGCCCGGCCACATTCACACCGCCGCCGAAAAACTCATTCTTTATCGGATAGACGCAGATCTCTACCCCGGCGGCCTCCTTAAGCCTTGCGGCCAGCGAACGGATAAATCCCGCCGCCAGCTCCCCGGTGGCTATGCTCGCTCGCCGTTTCGGTATTTTTTGCGGAAGATGGGAAAGGGCGGCGGAAAATTCCTCCTCCATGGACGCGATAAGCCCTACGCCGTTCTCCAGCTGCGGATATCCCTCGTACTCTTCGGGCGCAGGCACCGCTTGCCCGGAGTTTACATAAAACTCATCCGACGCATAGATCAGCCGGCTGCCGGTCTTTTTAAGCAGCCGTTTTTGATGAGCATTTATCCGGCTTATAATATCCGCACATTCATCCGGCGTATAAAGCCGCAGCGGATACAGCCCCTCACGGTAGGCCGTAAGCCCCACAGGCACCACCGATACGCTCAAAACATACGGCCAAAGCGATTCCAGATCGGCGATAGTGCGGTCAAGCTGCTTGCCGTCGTTTATCCCCGGGCAGAGGACTATTTGGCAGTTCATGTATATCCGGTGAGCAGCAAATTTCTTCATTATATCGAAGAGTTTACCGGCAAAACGGTTATTGAGCATTTTTTTACGCAATTCGGGGTCGGTGGCGTGCACCGAGATATTGACCGGAGAAATGTGCATCGCGATCATGCGGTCTATGTCCTCATCGGTCATATTGGTGAGCGTGACATAATTGCCCTGCAAAAACGACAGCCTTGTATCATCGTCCTTGAAATACACCGCATCGCGCATCCCTTGGGGAAGCTGGTCGATAAAACAGAAAATGCACTTGTTTGTGCAGCTCTTGGCGTCGTCTATCAGCTCGTTTTCAAATACTATGCCCAGCTCCTCATAATCGGTATCCACAGTGATCATCTCGATCGAACCGTCGGCCTTTTCCACCTCCAGCTCCAGGACGCTGTCCGAGGAGAGGTAGCGGTATTCGAGTACATCGTAAAATCGGTGTCCGTTTATTTTCACGAGACTGTCGCCGGGGGCTATCCCCGCATCATACGCCGGGGAGCCGTATTCCACCGAAGCTATCCTCGTGTTGACTTTATGGTGCATATGGCGCTCCTTTCCGGAAGTTTTTTTGTCCTGTATAATATTTTCTCATAAATCGGAGAAATAATCAAGTAGTAAATGAAATTTTTTGCAAAACTTCCACTGAATTTTCCTTCTGTAAACAGAGCATACTAAGCCGGGCGGAAACCAAAAGGCGCAATTGGAAAATATATCCTGCAAAAATTATGACCTTTAATCGCAAAATTGACTTTTTTAACACAATTGCCCTTTCAAATAGCGACTAAAGTTGGAGAAATATAAACAAAAAATGAATTTTTTTGATTTTTTTCAAAAAAACTATTGCAAATCACAGCAAATAATGGTACAATAAAATATAGACAAGCGCACAAAGGGAAAATGCGCAGGCAAAAACCGGCCTAGCCGTCAGCGGCAGCCGGCAAATCAGCTATTATTTTAAGGAGGAATACTTAATGTCTTATGCACAGAAAGTTCTTGAGGACTTGAAAAAGAAGAACGCGTCTGAGCCGGAATTTATCCAGGCGGCGACCGAGGTTCTGGAATCATTGGAGCCTGTATTCGAGAAGCACCCGGAATATGAGGCGGCCGGCCTTATGGAAAGAATCGTAGAGCCTGAACGCCAGATAATGTTCAGAGTTCCCTGGGTAGATGATAACGGCAAGGTACAGGTAAACAGAGGTTTCAGAGTACAGTTCAACTCAGCCATCGGCCCCTATAAGGGCGGTTTGAGACTGCACCCGTCGGTAAACCTGGGTATCATCAAGTTCCTGGGCTTTGAGCAGATATTCAAAAACTCGCTCACAGGTCTTCCCATCGGCGGCGGTAAGGGCGGTTCCGATTTCGACCCCAAGGGCAAGTCCGACAGAGAGGTAATGGCATTCTGCCAGAGCTTCATGACGGAGCTTTCAAGACATATCGGTCAGGATACAGACGTTCCCGCAGGCGATATCGGTACAGGCGCCAGAGAGATCGGCTATATGTACGGCCAGTATAAGAGAATAAAGAACGCATATGAGGGCGTTCTCACCGGTAAGGGTCTCACCTGGGGCGGTTCGCTGGCCAGAACAGAGGCTACAGGCTACGGCCTTGTATACTTCGCAGCGGAAATGCTCAAGGATCTGGGTACAGACTTTAACGGCAAGACTGTTGTTGTTTCCGGTTCCGGTAACGTTGCTATCTATGCTACCGAAAAGGCTCAGTCGCTGGGCGCAAAGGTAGTTGCCCTGTCCGACTCCAACGGCTGGATATACGACGAGGAAGGCATCGACCTGGCTGCTGTTAAGGAGATCAAAGAGGTCAAGAGAGGCCGTATCAAGGAATATTTGAATTACAGACCTAATGCCAAGTACACAGAGGGCAAGGGCATCTGGAGCGTTAAGTGCGACATCGCTCTGCCGTGCGCTACGCAGAACGAGCTTTGCCTTGAGGATGCCAAGACACTCGTTGCAAACGGCTGCTACCTCGTTGCAGAGGGTGCTAATATGCCGACAACTCTTGAGGCTACTCAGTACCTGCAGACAAACGGTGTATACTTCGCACCGGGTAAGGCGGCAAACGCCGGCGGCGTAGCTACCTCCGCTCTGGAAATGAGCCAGAACTCGCAGAGACTTTCCTGGACATTCGAAGAAGTTGACGCAAAGCTGCATGATATCATGAAGAACATCTACAAGAACGCCGCTGCCGCTGCTGATGAGTACGGCAAGGAATTCAACGGCAAGAAGGACCTCGTATCCGGAGCTAACATCGCCGGATTCATGAAGGTTGCCGATGCTATGATGGCGCAGGGCATTGTTTAATGTTTCTATAAGAGAATAATTGTAAAACGCTCCGTCCGGTATGCCGGCGGGGCGTTTTCTTTTTTACAAAGATTTTCCCGCATAAGTTACGCCCGCACTGCCGATAATAAAGCCAGAACATTTGCGGGGAGTGATAGAATTGAAAAGGAAATACAACAAAAAAGACGATGAGATCCCGGATTTTCTGGAGGACGCTTCCGCCGTTTCCGCCACCGAATGCACGGGCCTTATACAAATAGCGGCCGATGGCCGGGAGGAATGGGAACTGTACAACCAAAGCGTACGCTTTGCTCCTCCTCAATCCGGGGACGCTAAGGAAAAAAATAGCTTCAATGGGGACACTAAAAACAAAGGATAAACCACAGCATCAAGGGACAGTAAAACGGAGCAGACGTTCTTGCCTGCTCCGTTTTAGTGTTAATTGGCGCCAAATACATTTTCGCAGTCCATAAGCGGCTGCATATTGTCAAGGCCGTCCCAGAGGAACAATTTTATTGTCCCTATTAAGCTATCCTGCGCCGGTACGCTTATGGTGCATACGGGAAGGGATTCATCCTCGATCTGTGCGGAATATGTCCCCAAGAGTACGCCTTCCGTATCATAAACGGCTGCAATAAGCTGTTCTGCGCCCTCTGTCTGAGCGGCCCGTACAAGCCGCGCTTCAACGCTGAATGCTTCACCCACGGCCGGAGCCAGTATCCGCCTGCCATCAGCAGAACGCATTATCGTCTTAGCACCAATGTAGCTCTCGCCCCTTACCGAAATGCCATTATCATAATTCTCACCATCCCACACTGTCGGTATCACGCCCTCCGCATTGCCGACATGGCTGTTCACGGCTGCATTTTCACCGCCGCGGTCAGCAAATATCGGCTCGTCATCAAAGAAGACGTTTGTTGGGCTGCCGATAGCGGCTCCGCCCGGCTGCCGCAGCCCGCCGTTGATATTTGTCTCGCTATTAAATATAACCGGCCCCCGTGCATTAGTTATTACCAGGTTTTCAAAATCAATCGAAGAGGTCACAGTGGAGACATCCTGTCGGCCGCTGCCGTCAAACACCAGCACGTGATTGCCGGAGGTGTCGAAGTATCCCGACCGCAGCTCGTTATAATCTCCGCGCAGTACAAATACGCCGTTTTCCAGAACAACGCTGCTGCTCCGGGATTGGCCGTAAAAATCACCGCCGACCTCCAGATAATCGCCGTCCTTTTCCATCACCAGTCCGGCGAATACGTCATCGTAGCTGACGCTTCCGTCCGATTCATCAATAACACGCTCCTGCATCCGGTAATCTCCGCCGACAACAACGGAGCCGTTGTTTATCTCAAGATCGCCCCCGGTCTGCATAAGCTCCCCCGATACCTCCAGTCCGCCGCCGTTTAAGTCTACGTCTCCGTCAAGTATCATATCTCCGGTCACAGTCAGCTTATATCTGTTGCCGTTGTCAATGCCCGTCAGCATCAGTCCCTCCGAGGTAAGTGGCACATCTGAATTTAGTGTCCCTATTGCAAGCTCACCCGACACGGTGACTGTCGACGTCCCCGTATATTCCAGCTGACTCAGGGTCGCACGGTTGTCAAACGTAAACCGCTGCGGAATATTCCCGGCGATGATAAATTTGCAGTCGCCGGAAGACGTCAGCGAACAGTCATTCCCGCCGGTGACTGTGAAATCTCCGTTTAGTTTTACTGTCCCCTTTTTAAGTGTTTCTGTGCTTCGGCTCTGGAAGTAAAATCCGCCGCCGACCTCCAAATAATCGCCGTCCTTTTCCATCACCAGTCCGGCGAATACGTCATCGTAGCTGACGCTTCCGTCCGATTCATCAATAACACGCTCCTGCATCCGGTAATCTCCGCCGACAACAACGGAGCCGTTGTTTATCTCAAGAGCGCCCCCGGTCTGCATAAGCTCCCCAGATACCTCCAGTCCGCCTCCGTTTAAGTCGATATCGCCGTCAAGTATCATATCCCCGGTCACAGACAGCTTATACTTGTTGCCGTTGTCAATGCCCGTCAGCATCAGTCCCTCTGATGTAAGCGGTATGTCTGAATTTAGTGTCCCTATTGCAAGCTCGCCCGACACAGCGACTGTCGATATCCCCTCATATTCCAGCTGACTCAGGGTCGCACGGTTGTCGAACGTAAACCGCTGCGGGGCGTTCCCGGCGATGATGAATTTGCAGTCGCCGGAATACGTCAGCGAACAATCATTCCCGCCGGTGACTGTGAAATCACCGTTTAGTTTTACTGTCCCCTTTGTAAGTGTTTCTACGCTTCGGCTCTGGAAGTAGAATCCGCCGCCGACCTCCAGATAATCGCCGTCCTTCTCCATCACCAGTCCGGCAAAAACATCGTCATAGCTGATGCTTCCGTCCGATTCGTCAACAACTCTCTCCTGCATCCGGTAATCTCCGCCGACAATGACCGAGCCGTTGTTTATCTCAAGCTTGCCCCCGGTCTGCATAAGCTCCCCCGATACCTCCAGTCCGCCGCCGTTTAAGTCTACGTCTCCGTCAAGTATCATATCTCCGGTCACAGTCAGCTTATATCTGTTGCCGTTGTCAATGCCCGTCAGCATCAGTCCCTCCGAGGTAAGCGGCACATCTGAATTTAGTGTCCCTATTGCAAGCTCGCCCGACACGGTGACTGTCGACGTCCCCGTATATTCCAGCTGACTCAGGGTCGCGCGGTTGTCGAACGTAAACCGCTGCTGGACGTTCCCGGCGATGATAAATTTGCAGTCGCCGGAAGACGTCAGCGAACAGTCATTTCCGCCGGTGACTGTGAAATCACCGTTTAGTTTTACTGTCCCCTTTGTAAGTGTTTCTACGCTTCGGCTCTGGAAGTAGAATCCGCCGCCTACCTCCAGATAATCGCTATCCTTCTCCATCACCAGTCCGGCGAATACGTCATCGTAGCTGACGCTATTATCAGTGCTGTCTATAACGCGCTCCTGCATCCGGTAATCACTGTGAATGATCAGCCGGCCGTTATTTATCTTGACCGTGCCGCCGCTTTGGAGAAATTCGCCGTCAACCTCAAGCGTATGCCCGTTTAGATCAAGCGTTCCGCCGTCCATGTATACGCTGCCGTACGTTTGGATATCGTCCTCAAGCGTCATATTCTCGTCAATGTGCAGGTTGTTCATTGAGTAGGAAAGCGTTCTTTGCAGGCTGATCTCCTCGTGGATATACTGCTCAAGCTCCGTCTTTTCCTCCTCGGTCTCCAGTTTGGGCGCAATATTTAGCACGGGAGCCGTTGCCGGGCAGTAGTCGCGCAGATAAGCGTCGTAGGCGATCACCGTCATGCCGGAGATCGTCCCCTCGATAGAACGGGTAATGCTGTCCATGCTCTCGGCATAGCCGTTGTATTCCTCCTCGCGGAAGGAAAACAGCAGCTCGTTTATCACTCCGTGCTTATAGAGCATATCCATGTACTGCTTCGACACCTTCATACCGAACAAATGCGTATTCAAAAGCATCTTATACGCTTCATTGAACGTCACCGACGCACTGTTGGAGCCGGAGGAAAGATAGCTGCTCTCATATGAGGACAGCGTTTCCTTCAGCGTGTCTTCAAATTCGTAGAGCGCGCACAGCGTATAGTAAAGCTCCACATCCTCCTCGGTGGAAAACAGCCAGTTTACAAGCGTTTTCCCGGCCGCCTGCCCGGCCGACACTGCGATGCCGTAAAGCCCCAGCGTATCAAGCACCAGATCCCAGCTTTTATCAAGCGACCATTTTACCAGCTCTCCCATGGCAAGATCGGAGCCGAACACCTTAAGAGCCGTAGTTTCCGAGGCGTTTTCTTCGCATACGAGTATCATGTTATCAAGCGCGGCCTTGAGGGCTTCGTTATCTGTGTTGCTCTTCATTCTCAGAAGTATTCTGGCTGTTTCGTTGGCATTTTCCGCTATTACCTGCGCTTTTGCCAGCTTATAGATAAACTCCTCGACCGTATTGACGTAGCCCAGGACCTTAGTCCAGTCGCCTATGGCTCCGAAAACATCCTCCAACTCCTCGCAGGCATCGAACGCCTCTGTAAGAGCCTCAAATTCCTCGCTGCTCAAAGCATCCAGATCGGTCATGATCAACGTTGATACGTCCTGCCCCAAAAAGTCGGATACCTTTTTAAGCGAGGACGCCTGTATGGTGTCCATTTGATCCTTGGCCATACCGGAAAGCGATTCTAGGTCTACGCCCTGATAGAGAACGTCAAAGAGTATCGCCTCATAAAAGCCGACCTCTTTGCGGCTGTAAGAGGTAATATCGGACAGCTCGAACGTCGTTATCCTCCATCCGGCCAGCAAAGTCTGATAAACCGGGCTGTTCATCTTCGTTTCGGCAAAGCTGCGGTAAGGCGAAGTAAACTCGTTCTTGTAGAAATTATAGCAGTTGAAATTGTAATTGTAATCCGCCAGATACTGGTTAAAGGTAGGGACAGTATCGGCAGCCAGCCGCACCTCCCCCTCGTCTTTATCCTGTGTGCTCTTAAGATATTCCTCATACCGCAAAAGCCGCTCCTGCTGCTGTGCGGTAAGCAGCGGCTCCTCTCCTTCATACGTTGAAGGCTGCGCTGACCCGTCTGACACCGGAGCCATACCTTGCGCATCCGCGGCGGGCGCAGGGCTGATAATCTCAGCCGAGGTTTCCTTATCCGTCCCGGCGGCTAAAACGGGCGCCGCACCGGAAATGATCATCGCTGCGGCAATTGCGGCGGCGATAAAACGGTTTTCCATAACAATACCTCCCGTTCTGTTATATTTTTTAATCGATCGCAAAACCTTTTTAATCTACTATGCTATATGTAATTATATCACATTTTTTCCGCAGGTGTCAATAAAGGCAGAAAATGTTTGCACATTAAAAAAGGAGCCGCCGCTTTTAGTGCGGCAGCCCCTTATTACTGCTCCGCTCTTTCATAAGAGCCGAGAAATTTATAAAAAGACGTATTCGTTCTAATGCTATCGAGAGCGAAATATATCACCGGGCTGTCGATATTGCCCTCAATATCGACAAAGAACACATACTCTCCCAGCCTCTCCTTTGAGGGGCGCGATTCTATCTTCGTCATATTTATCCCATCATCGGCAAACCGCTTGAGTGCGCGGTACAACGTTCCCGGCTCGTTGGAGAGGGCAAAGGCGATCGATGTCTTATCATGGCCGCTCACCCTGCGCGAAGGCGTCCCGGACACCGTGACAAATCGTGTCGAATTGTTATGCTTATCTCCGCAGTCCGCAAAAAGCACCTCCAGCCCGTACAGTTTGGCATTCTCCTCCGCGCCGATACAGGCGACCTCTCCTCCGCTTTCGGCCGCGCGCACAGCCGCCGCCGAGGTGGAATCGGCAAACTCCACCCTCACTCCGGCAAATTCCGTTGCCAGTATGACGGAGCATTGGCCGACCGCCTGCGGATGTGATACTATCACCCGGATATCCTCGCGCGAGGCTCCTTTTTTTATCAATATATTTTGCCTAATGCTTATCACACGTTCGCCGGTTATGTACAGACCCTCCTCCTGCGCCAGGCAGTCAAGCGTCTGGTTCACTCCTCCCTCGATAGAATTTTCTATCGGGACTATCCCCTCGTTGACCGTTTTGTCCTTTACCGCCGCCAAAACGGCGCGTATCGTGGCAAATTCGACCGGTGTGCCGCCGCATTGGGTGCTATATTCCTCGGCCGCCTTATGGGAGAAGGTACCCTCCGGCCCCATATAACCGATAGTCCTGGTATCCATTTATTTCAGCTCCCTGTGGACAGCCGCCGCTATCGGTCTCAGCTGGCGCATAAGCTCTTCGAAGTTTGCCGGCGTCAGCGACTGTTCGCCATCGGACATCGCCTTTTCCGGGCAGTTGTGTACCTCTATCATCAGCCCGTCCGCGCCTGCGGCTACCGCTCCCTTGGCCAGCGCGGGAACGTACTTGTATGTTCCGGCCGCATGACTGGGATCGGCGATTATCGGCAGATGCGAAAGCTCCTTTGTCACCGGTATCGCCGAGAGATCGAAGGTATTCCTTGTGGACGGCTCATAGGTACGGATACCTCTTTCGCAGAGGATAACGTTCTCGTTGCCCTCGGACATGATATATTCAGCCGCCATCAGCCATTCCTCTATCGTATTGGCCAGGCCGCGTTTTAAAAGGATCGGCTTATTGTATTTGCCTACCTCCCGCAGGAGCTTGAAATTCTGCATATTTCTCGCCCCTATCTGCACGATATCGGCGCTTGAGGCCACAAGATCCACGTCTCTGGTGTCGAGCACCTCGGTGCATATGGGCATATCCAGCTCTTTTCCTGCCTGAACCATTATCTTCAGTCCGTCAGCCTCCAATCCGGCGAACGAATAGGGCGAGGAACGGGGCTTGAACGCTCCTCCTCTTAGGATGTTTGCACCGCTGGCCTTGACATCGGCGGCCACCTGTGAGAACTGCTCCTGGCTCTCTATCGCGCAGGGGCCGGCCAGCACGGCCAGCTGGTTACCGCCTATCGTCACCCCGTGACCAACTTCTATCACCGACGGCTCCCTGTGCAGCTCCTTGGAAGCCAGCTTATATGGGCGCATGATGGGGACGACGTTTTCCACTCCGTCCATCGTCAGCATTTGGTTCATCGAAAGCCTTCTCTTATCACCGATAGCTCCGATTACCGTCTTTTTCTCTCCGTATATGGGATGCGTCTGGAAACCATATTCCTTAAGTCTCTTTTCTACCGCCTCTATCTGCTTGGCAGAGGCGTTATCGTGCATGATAATGATCAATTTTTTTCACTCCGTTTCTGTTCTTTATAACAATCAACCGGCAGATCCCTGCGCCGGAAAAGCTTATCAGCTTTGGCTAACTAATATTATAGCATAAACTTTCAGATTTTCAACGGTTTTCGGGAAAAAACTTTTGTATCATCAGCGATTTTTTGGAAAAAATACATTAATATAAATGGAAAACCACGATATATTGTCAAATGTTACAAAACAACGACTGTAGATCAAGGCCGCAAAGGAGAAAATTTTTATGTACAACATCGAGCATAAGGAAAAAGGAGAACTGATATTGGAGTTTATACTTTATTTTTACATTTATTCGCTTTTGGGCTGCCTTTTGGAAAGCGTGTATCACCTCGTACTAAACGGCTATCCCTCCCCCCGGCGGACGCTGTATTCACTGCCGGCCTGCCCGGTCTATGGGCTGGGGACGGTGCTGATACTGCTGCTGTCTCCCGGCCGTGGGATCGCCGCCGATTTTGCCGTGGGATTTTTCGCAGCCACCGCCGCCGAATTTATCTACAGCTATCTCTGGGAAAAGGGCTGCGGAGTGATATGGTGGGATTATTCGCAGAGCTTTGCCAACATCTCCGGCCGCGTCTGCGCTTTTTATTCGCTGTGCTGGGGGATACTGGCGGTGGTTTTCCTGCGGTTTTTGCACCCGGGCGTGGAAAAGCTGGTGGGCTCTTTGGCTCCGCCGGTGAAATTTTTGCTGTGCGCAGTTTTTACATTCTGGTTTTTCTCCGACCTGGCGCGCACGATAACGGTCTTAAAGTCGGACAGGGCGCGTTCTCTCGACCTTTTCCCTTTTATAAAATTCCGGTGATTATTTTTAAATTATACGCCTTTTTTAATATATTCACAAATTATTCACAAAAATCCCTTGATTTTTTTCGTTTAAAGTGGTATAGTGGTATAGATAAATTTCAGAAAGGGGTTACTGTTATAAATGAACAGAGACACTAACAAAAGACGTATGAGCCCATCGGACAAGGGGATCCTCATGATAATGAGCATTGTTATCATCGTTGTTCTGGCTCTGGGAGTATGGGCCGTTGTGCCAAAGCTCCAGGAGGCCGCTCAAAACAGCGGTACAACTATGCAGGATACTACCATCAAAGGGCTTGCCGAGGAAAGAGGGATGACAACGGAGGAATTCAAGACAGAATTTGGGCTTGACCCATCCGTGACCGATGATACCGATATCAACGACCTCTTTGCAGGTATGACTGTAGCCAATGCCGCTAAACTGCTCGATATGACCACCGAGGAATATCTGGAGCAGAACAGCCTTACGGGTGTTGTAACGGGGGATCAGACTATCCAGGAGGCTCAGGACGCCTTTAACCAGCTGACTGTAGCTCAGGTATACGGCGACGACCAGGAAACTCTTTCGTCCATCAAGGAGACGTACGGCCTTACCGACGATCAGGTACCCGAAACGATGACGATGGCAGAGTTTGACGCCCTTATACAGAGCATAGCTCTTGAGCAGAGCGCACAAGCTGCCGAGGAAACGGCCGCTCCCGAAGAGACAGCCGCAGCAGGATAATCCAGCAGGGCAGCCCGTATAATACGCGCTCCCTCAATATCAAGGCAAAGGAGACAAAAAAATGGATAACGAAAAAGATCTTGAAAACTTAAACGAAACTCCGGCCGGGGACGTCCCCGAAGAAGAGACGGCCGCAGAAGAAACCGTTGCCGAGGAGGTTGCTGCAGACGATGCTGACGAGGGCGCACAGACCGCCGAGGATACAGCAAGCAGCGAAGAGGACAACGAAGCAGCGGAAGAAGCACAGGCTCCTGTTACCAACGGTGCTAACTACAGCTATATACCTGACGAGACTAACGCCTCGGAAAAGAAGCTTTCCGGCGGCAAGATCGCCGCTATAGTTGTCGCTATTGTTGCCGTTGTGGCAATAGCCGCCGTAGCCGGATACTTCATTTGGAACAACGTCCAGCTAAACCGCCACTATCAGACCTTCCTTGACGCTAACGGAAATGTGCAGATAGCATATCTGTCTACCCAGGATGATGGTACGGAATACTATGAGACAAGAACCCTTACCTCGATGGCGCAGGAGATGGGGCTTACCAATGAGGAGTTCATCAAGAAATTCGGTAACCCCTACAATAACCAGGGCTACGTTGATACCTCGGGCAGAACGCTGGAGGAGGTAGTAGCCAGCTTCAACGAGGATATCACTGATGAGTCGCAGGCCATAACTCTCGCTGATTTCCTCTCCGAATACAGCCTGCCGGAGGATATGCCTGCCGATACGATCGAGGCCGCCGCATTCTACACAATGCCGGTATCGACATATGCGGCCATGTACGGCATGGACGCCGAGCTTTTACGGACGATATTCACCTCGTTCCCGGCAGCAGCCGATGATTCCACCCCTTGGGGCATAGTCGAGGGCGAGCTGACGCTGGCAGATTATGTCGGCGAGGATTACCTGGAGGATTTCAAGGCCGAGTACGGTTTCGGCGATGAGGTCACTATCGACACCAAGTACAAGGATGTAAGAGCAACTATCGATAACCTGGTAAAACAGGAAAGAGAGGCTGAGGAGCAGGCGGCAGCCAACGCGACCGCAACTCCCGAGGCTACCGCAGAGCCTACCGCCGACCCGGCTGCCACGGCCGATCCGGCAGCAGCCACCGCCGACCCGGCAGCAGTTACCGCTGATCCGGCCGTTGCTGCAACTGCGGCTGCTCAATAAAACAAATGAGCTTTTCAAAGGGCGCCGATATATCCGGCGCTCTTTTTTTGCCGCAGTATTTTGCCGATTGAAAAAAATCCCTTTTCATCTTGCAATCCATCCCTGCTTGTGGTAAAATATATCTATCATATCTTCCGCTGCCAAGGCGGACATTTCACAGGAGGACAAATATGATCGCTGTTATAGATTACGGTGCAGGCAACCTGCACAGCGTGAAAAACGCGCTCGCCTTTCTCGGCGCCGAATCGCAGATAACCGATGATCCGGCGGTGATCCGGGCGGCCGATCGGGTGATACTCCCGGGGGTCGGCGCTTTCGGCGACGCTATGAGCCGCATCCGCGCAGCCGGGCTGGATACGCAAATAAAAGAGGCCGCCGCAAGCGGCAAGCCGTTTCTGGGCATCTGCCTGGGATTACAGCTGCTTTTTGAAGAAAGCGAGGAATCCCCGGGCGTCAGAGGACTGGGGATATTCCGGGGGAAATTTTCCCGCATCCCGCAAAAGCCGGGGCTTAAGATCCCTCATATGGGCTGGAACAGCCTGCGATTTACGAAAGAAAGCCCTCTTTTTGCCGGGATCGGTGAAGAACCGTTCGTGTATTTCGTACATTCGTACTACTTAAGCGAGGCCGAGGAAGGCGTGGTGAGCGCGGTGACCGAATACGGTTCGCCTCTTTCGGTGGCCGCTGAAAGAGGAAATGTATTCGCCACCCAATTCCACCCCGAAAAAAGCGGGCGCACAGGGCTTTTGATACTCAAAAACTTTCTGGAAATATAAGGAGGCCGAGCTATGTACGCAAAAAGGATAATCCCCTGCCTTGACGTTAAAGACGGACGGGTGGTAAAAGGCGTTAATTTTGTCGATCTGATAGACGCGGGCGATCCGGTAGAATGCGCCGCCGCCTATGACAGCGCCGGAGCTGACGAGCTGGTATTTTTGGACATCACCGCCTCCTCCGATGGGCGCAAAACGACCGTCGATATGGTGCGCCGTGTGGCCGAGAGGATATTTATACCGTTCACAGTCGGCGGCGGTATACGCAGCGTGGAGGATTTCCGCGAGATATTAAACGCCGGCGCGGACAAGGTGTCGGTAAATTCCGCCGCAATAAAGCGTCCCGCTCTAATAAGCGAAGCGGCGGACAAGTTCGGCTCCCAGTGCGTTGTCTGCGCCATAGACGCTAAAAGGCGGCCCGGCGGCGAAGGCTGGACGATATACTTGAACGGCGGCCGTGTAGACACCGGCATAGACGCCCTCGAATGGGCCAAAAAGGCCGAGGAGCTGGGCGCAGGCGAGATTTTGCTCACAAGCATGGACTGCGACGGGACCAAGTCCGGATACGATCTGGAGCTTACGCGGGCGATATCGGAAAACGCCTCCATACCGGTGATAGCCTCGGGCGGCGCGGGAAAACTTGAGCATTTCCTTGACGCCTTCACCATAGGCAAAGCCGATGCGGTACTGGCGGCCAGTCTCTTCCACTTCAACGAAATAAAAATAAACGATCTAAAAGTATACTTGGCGGAAAACGGCGAGCCGGTCCGCATTTTAAAGGAGGACAGTAAATGAAAAAGAACGATCCGTTCAGCAACAAAAAATTCGGAGTGACCTGTATAAAATTCGATTTTGTATCGGCAAAATATTTTATTATGGCAGCGATCATAATGTTCCATATAGTGCCGCTGCTTTTGATGTTCTCACCCCAGGCGCAGAGCATCCTGTATTCAGTCTTTATGGCTATGCTGAATCCCCTGTTTCTGCTTCTGGAGCACTTGATATATTGCGCGCGCCACGGCTTCAACTTTAAGCTGCCGCTGATAAGCTCTGTATTGGGAGCGTTGTCGATAGTTATGTATTACACCTTTAAGGACAGCGCCTACATGCTTATGACCGGCCTGGCAATGCTGGCTGTATATCTCATCATCTCGCTTGCCGGTGCTGTCGTGGGCGGCTTTGTCAAATCGTATCTGTAAGCGGAGGGATCGTCTATGAGCCGTTTTAAAGTAATAGTCGTTTCCGATCAGCGTATGACCAAGGATATGCTAAAATTCTTTTACGCGGTGAAATACCGCCTGCCGCGGCTGTTTTTGACGATAGCGGCAGTGCTGCTTTTGATATTATCATTCCGCCTGCTTTCGTCAGGCTCCACGGTCGGCGGCTGTGTCGCCGCCTGGGCGGCAGCGATGTTTTTGGTATATCCGCGGCTGCTCTACCGCCGTCCCTACAAGCAGATGAAGGGTCTTTCCCGGCACGTAAAATATGAGTTCGGCGATGATTCCTTCTGCGACGTCCACAGCGGCGAGAAAAAGGAGTACCTCTATTCTCAGCTGGCCGCCGTATACGATATGCCGCAATATATCTATCTTGTGAGCAAGGATTACGAGATAGCAGCCCTGAGAAAAGAGGATATCTCCGAGCTTTCCGCCTTTACCTCCTTCCTCCGGGAAAAGGTGGGCAAAAAATACAAAAAACGCCAAAGGAAGTTTTTACTGTGAATTTAAGAGCCTTTCGTCCCCAGGATACAGAAGAGATACTGCGCCTGTTTTACGATACGGTGCACACGGTGAACGCCGCCGATTACACTCCCCAACAGCTTGACGCCTGGGCGCCGGGCAATACGGACGGCGCGCGCTGGCAGCAGGAATTTTTGCAGAGAAAAGCCGTTGTCTGCACCGAGGGCGACGTTATAACAGGCTTCGGAGATATTGACGATACCGGATATTTGGACCGCCTTTATGTGCATAAGGATTATCAGAAACGCGGCGTCGCCACTATGATATGCGACTTTCTCGAGGACGGCTTCAGCGAGATAACCACCCATGCTTCGATAACCGCCCGCCCGTTTTTTCAAAAACGCGGCTATCAGACGGTGCGCCGTCAGGAGGTAGTGCGCAGCGGCATTGTTTTGGTGAATTTTGTAATGAGAAAAAAGAGGCCGTGACATGATCCCGGGGATAGCGACGCTTTATCGGTGCTGTCGCGTTAGGAAGCACCCGGGATCCAAAAAACATTAAAAGCAGCCGGACGCTAAATGCGCCGCGGCTGCTTTTTTTGTCTTAAGCCTGCAAAGAATATTGTATGACCATATGCGTTTTTTAAAGACCATTTATTGTTTTTATTATGGAAAAATTTTATCCGCATATAAATCCGCTCCCGGAACAAAATATGTGTGTAGTCGATAGCAGTCGAGAGAATATGACAAACGTTATATGATACCGACCGCGATCGACTTGATATAAATATTCTTTTTAATGAAAGGAGAACAACCAATGAGCAAGAACAAGATCAACGTGCCGGAAGCAAAGGCTGCCATGGAACAGTTCAAGATGGAGGCTGCAAACGAAGTAGGCGTGAACCTAAAGCAGGGCTATAACGGCGACCTGACATCAAAGCAGGCAGGCTCTGTCGGCGGACAGATGGTAAAAAAGATGATCGAGGATTACGAGAACAAGATCAAAGGCTGACAATAAAAAAGGCCTTTATGAGCCGTTTTCTTGACCGGGAATTTTTAAGACCTTAATATTCGTCAAAGAAAAACCATCCCTAAAACAGCTCTAAAACCGAATATCGGAAGGACCGCCTGGCAAAAAAGCAGGCGGTCCTTTTTATCAATAAGTAGTATCGAGACATTTAAACGCTTCTTTGACTGCGCCGGAGGATATATCGCATTGCAGCATATACACCTTAGTACGCTGTACAAGGTCGGATACCCTGTCCAAAAACATCTCCATCAGCTCCTGCGTGTACGGGCGCGGACTTTCCTTTATTATCCGCAGCACGGCCTCCGTTTCCTCCAGCTCCCACAGACGGTTCTCGCTGCCGCGGCACAGGCACACGACTGCGTCAAGCGGTACGGTAACGTTGGTATTTATCCCCGTAGTCCCTGCCCAGGGCGAGCCGCAAAGTATCGTCCTGTCCTCTTCAAACCGCAGGATGGGCTTATCGTCATTCACCAAAATGACGTCGCTGCCAAACTCTTTCAGCCAAAGCCCGGTATGCGTTGATTTTCCCATTCCGCTTATCTCCGAAAAGCATATTCCGTGACCCTTATAGGCTATAGAGGAGGAATGAAACACCATTCTTCCCTTGGCGGCCATACACAGCTCTACCGCACGTCCCAGCATATGGAACAGGCGGATACCGGTCGGCTCATCCTCTCCGATGGGCTTTATCGTGATATCTATCCGCGACCAATCGCCGCTCACCTGCGCCAGATTGGTCACTCCCAGATCCTCCGTCCCGCTGTAGAATAGGCAGCCGCCTTCCCGGCGGTCGTATTTTATAAAATCTCCGCGCCCCGGTTCTGCTCCCGGCGGCAGCGTCACCTCTCCGGCCGTAAAATGCACGTCTATATCCGGCTGCGTAAACTCTGCGGTCTCATAAGCCTGCATCGGCTCTTTAAAGCCGTCCTCGCCGTCCGCCCCGACCACGCGGAATTTGAGTCCCGCTATCTCATAGTAAAGCATCGTTTTATTCCTTTCCGTGAAAACAGGGACAGCTTTCCGCCGTCCCCGCATAATTCATATGCTGCCCATGACCATGCTCACTGCACCTATGCACAGGGGCACTACCATCACGACCGCCACCACACCGCAAATTATCTTTTTCGCTTTATCGTTAAATCTCAAGGCCGCAACACTTCCCTTCTTATCCTGTTTGCTGTTTCATCTTTCCCGGGGCAGGTATGCCCTTAATTATATTATAGCAGATACCGCTCTCGATGTCAACTGTGATTTTACCGCCGTCATTCCCGCAAGTGATCAAAAATGCATGTCAACCCAGGGCGTGTCCAAATAAAATTATTTTAATTTCAACGATACTGTGTTACAATCATAGATGTAATATCAACAAATACAGATACGGCCATGCTGCTTTGGCGTAATGCGGACACCAAAAGCACAGAACGGAACGGATACATATATATGAACATAGCAATATTATATCAAACATCCGCGCCGCCGAGTGTCGGCGGTGTAAAAAAGCCTATGAAAAAGGGCGGCTACAGTGACAGCGGTGCGGATATAGCCTTTGAGCTACATAAAAACGGCCGCGGAGTTGTGCTGCCTGCATCTGAGCCGAGAGAACAGAACGACCTTGATTGGGTATTCGGTGATGACAGTGCCGGGATCGAGCGCGCATTGGCTGCTGGTGCGGATACGCTGTGGCTCAATACCGTATTGTATGACGGACACCCTATTGAGAAATACCTGAACAAAGACATAAAAGTAATAGGTCAGCGTCCGCATGATGTGCAGCTGTACGATGACAAATTTTATACAAATATGCTTCTGTTTGAGCGCGGCGTATCGGTCATAGAACCGCTGCTTATACAGTCGGCAGAAGAATACATCGGGCGCTATCCCTGTGTTATAAAGCCGGTACGCGGGCGCGGCAGTCAAGGCGTTTATGTTGTGCACAGCAAAGACGAGCTTCACCGGACTGTTGCACATCTTTTATCCGAACGGATATATGGAATTGAATTTATAGTTGAGCCGTTCCTTCCGGGCGAAGAAATTACTGTTGCGGTATTCCCGGCAAATGGAGTGCATGATCGTCCGTACTGCTTGCCTCCGGTGATAAGATTTAATCACATCAATGACATTGCGCCGTATAACGGAGCCGTTGCGGTCGCTGAAAACAGCTATGCCGCAAAAAACATTGAGAAATATTCATCTATAATACAAAATTGTATAAGGGCTTATGAAATATTAGAGCTGAAAGCTCCCATAAGGATAGACTGCCGGCAAAATATTGACGGGGAGTATATTATATTTGATGTAAATATGAAACCCAACATGACATTAGGCTCCAGGCGGCATAGAAAAGAACAGGATAGTTTAGTGATGCTTGCTGCACAGCAGGCCGGGATGTCGCGCATGGACCTGCTCAAATCGTTTATAGATACAGCATGGAGCTGATACAAAGATTTTAATATTGTGTGATACAAAACAAATTGAATTTTAAGGGCAAATATCTGTAGACATACGCCGATGCTTCGGATAAGATCCGGCGCAAGCATTACCAGCTGCCGGCTTGCGCCGATGTGCCTTCCGGCAGCTACAGGGGAATGCCCCGCGATAATCTCACTGCAAGCGCGCTTACCTCCTCCTTATCCTCGCGGGAGATACGCAGCGAATCGCGCACCTTTTGCGCCGTCATCCTCCATACCGCCGCCGAAAGCGCAGCATGATGCAGAAAAGAAAACGTTTCCTCGCGGCATTTGGCAAGAGCCGTAGCCAACAGCCAGGCCTGCATCATTTGTACATAGTAGAGATCGCTGCAAACGGCAGCCGTCTTTTTCAGCACGCCGTTTATATATTCGGCATCTAGGTAAAATTCCATCATCGTCCCCAGCGTCTTGCGTATGCACCAGGGATCGTCAGAGCTTAGCAGCTCCTCGGTCTCCGCCCAGAATTGCGGGCGGTATTTTTTTATGCCCTTAAACGATACAGTATCGCAGACCGCCCAATTCAAAATGCGGCCGCAGAAATATTTGTAATCGGATAATAACTCGGGAAAATCACATTTTTTGCCTGCTATTACCAGTCCCTCGATAATGCGCTCCTCATGATAGTCGCCTATCGGGCAGCGCAGAAATTCCCGGTAATTTCCCTTTAGTATCTCCCGGGCGATCTTTCGCAGCGCGGGCACCCGTATGCCCACGACCTTTTGCGTCCCGGGGATCAGCCTGCTGTGGAACTGCCTGTATCCATCTTCGGCCATATCTTTTAGGGAAGCTAAAAATTCGCCATAATCCCCGGCTGTCCAGGCGTCTCTGTTATATTCCATCCCTGTCATCCTCCCATCCCAGATACACCGCTTCCACGCGGTATATGGGCATACCGTCCTCGGAGAATCGCCGTTCATACTCGGTCATCACATTGTCCTGAAAATCGCTTGTATGCAGATCGAAGGTGATATTTTCCAGCTTGTAATTCTCCCCGGCAAAGGAATTGAGCGAAAATTCAAACAAGGCTTTGTTATCGGTCTTGAACCAGATGTCGTCCCCCGGACGGAGGACTTTTTTGTATATGCTGAGGAAATTTTTGTGCGTGAGACGGCGTTTGGCCTGCTTTTTCTTCGGCCAGGGGTCGGAGAAGTTAAGGTATATCCTCCGCGCTTCGCCGAATGCGAAAAATTCATGGAGCTTGTCCGCATCAAGGCTTACAAACCGCACGTTACAAAGCCCCAGCGCTTCCGCCTTTTCCATCGCCGTAACAATAACGTCCTCTTCCTTTTCCACGGCTACAAAGTTTATTTGCGGATATTTTTGCGCCATGCCGCACACAAAATCTCCTTTGCCGCAGCCTATCTCGATATGTATGGGGTTTTCATTGGCGAATACTCCCATCCATCTTCCGCGGCAAGCAGCCGGATCTTTTACCCATATCCGGGCGCACCGCTCCATTCTCTCTGCACAATGCTTCTTTTTTCTGACTCTCATACGGGAGCTTCTTCCTTTCAATAGTTGTTATCTATCCAATGCGTTCTCAGTCAATATCGTCCATCAGCACCCTCTCGATTATCTCCGCACAGTCGGCAACGTAATCGGGACAGGGACGTTTTTTGTAATACTCGGCCGTCCGCGGCGAGGGAACGGCCGATTCCTTCCGGGGATCCTTTATCCCCAGAAGCTCTCCGCAGCAGACAGAGCCGTTGCGCCGTTCAAATTCGGCAGCCATCTCCCGCACCTTTTCGTATATCAGCTGTCTGTTCTTCAGATCGCCCGGCACGGCAGTGCTGTATTTAAGCCCGGCTACCATCGCCATTGCCGAGACCGCCCCGCAGGTCAGGCGCATTCGCCCCATTCCACCGCCAAGGCCGTCTGACATGCGCATAGCGTCCTGCTCAGAAATTCCAAAAAGCGGCCCGTATACTGCCGCGACAGATTGCGCGCAATTGCAGCCATTCATGAAATTTTCCCTGGCCTGTCTGACTCTGTCCATATTCATTTTCTGTCGGCCTCCCTAAAAAATTTCTTGTCTACATCCGTTTTTTTACATATATCGTAAAGTCCGCATTCGGTGCATTTGGGAGAACGCGCCGTACACAGCGCCCTGCCGTGAGCGACAAATTGATGGCACATTCTCAGCTGGTAATCCGGCGGTATGAGCTTTTTTAGCTCCATTTCAATAGCCTCCGGCTCAGTCTTGTTCGTAAGGCCGATCCTTCTTGAGATCCTCATGCAGTGCGTATCCACAACCACCGCCGGTTTATGGAATATATCGCCCAGAACAAGGTTTGCCGTTTTTCTGCCCGTTCCGGCAAGCGTCAAAAGATCCTCCATGGTATCGGGGACCTCTCCGCCGTAAACCTCTACCAGCCGTTTGCAGCAGGCGATGATATTTTTCGCCTTGTTGCGGTAGAAGCCGGCGGATTTTATATATTCCTGAAGCTCCTCGATATCCGCCCCGGCAAAGTCCTCGGCGCTTTTATACCGTTTAAACAGCTCTTCGGTAACAATGTTCACGCGCGCATCGGTGCACTGTGCCGAAAGCTGCGTTGCTATGAGCATCTCCACCGGAGTGCTGTAATTTAAAGAGCACTTGACCTCCGGATACATCCTGTCGAGAATAGGGCGCATAGCCTCAGCGCGTTCTTTTTTTGTCATGCTTATCCTCCCTGTTTTCCCAATGCTTTCTTAAGTTCTCGCCGCGCCGATGATATCGAGGCGGCTTTGGGGGAAACGTCTATCCCATCGTGCTTTTCTAATATCTCCATAAGATGTGATATTCTTGAAAGTCTCAGCTTATGCTCACGCAGAAGACCGGGGTCTGAAAATATGTCCTCCGCATCTCCTTCAGCCGCGACCTCTCCGCCGTCCAGAATATACACCCAGTCGGCGAAGACCGGAGCCATATCCATATCATGCGTGGATATTACAACAGTTATTCCCTTTTCACGCTGTATCCTTTTGACCGCCGACATTATCCGGCTCGTCCCCCTCGGGTCAAGCCCCGCGGTTGGTTCGTCAAGAATAAGCAGCTTGGGTTCCATAACAAGCACTCCCGCTATCGCCACCCGCTTTTTCTGTCCGCAGCTTAAAGCATGGACGCTTTTGTTCCGCAGCTCATACGTTTCCGTGATCTTCATCGCTTCCTCTGTGCGGCGTATGGTCTCTGTCTCGCAAAGCCCCATATTAACCGCTCCGAACGATACATCCTCCCAGACGGAGGGACAAAACAGCTGATCGTCCGGATTTTGAAAAACTATCCCCACCTCAGAGCGTATGCGCCTTATAGAGCGTTTATCATATTCCAAACGCTTACCGTCAATGTATATCTCCCCGGACGAGGGCTTTATTATGCCGTTGAGCGCCAGAAAAAGCGTTGATTTCCCGGCTCCGTTGCCTCCCATTATAAACGTCATCTTTCCCTTCGGTATAGAGATATTTACGTTTTTTAAAGCCATCTCCCCATCGTAATCGCAGCACAAATTTCTCGTTTCGGCAATGTTCAAAATATCACCCCCGAAACTGTAAGCACGGCACACACAAACGCCGATATCACGATATGAATCGGTTTTAGTTCATACTGCCTTTTTGCGGTCTTGACCGCTCCGGTATAACCGCGGCTCCCGGCGGCGTCAATGCTTCTTTTCGCTTGCTGCATTGCCTTTAAAAACACCGCTGCCCCCAGCATCGATACCGAATGATAGCCGGCTCTGAGCGTGCAGTAACCCAGACGCGACTCCTGCGCCGTCCTTACATTTATGTAGGAATCGTACAGCACAAATATATACCTATACACAAGCTCCGCCGTTTCTACAATATCAATAGGGATATGTATTCTCCTCAAAACGCCGAAAACAGCGTATGCGGGTGTTGTCAGCGATAAAGTATACATCGCTCCCACAGCTCCCATACAACGCAGGAATATCCCCAGCGCATACATCGCTCCTTCGATACTTATCCCCAGCCCCAGCAATGATACAATGCTTCTTTCATCCTCGGCTCCTATCATAAGCGCAGCAGAGGCCATAGCTGTAAACGCCAACGGGATGCGTATGCAGTGCATAAACCGGCGCAGAGGCAATCCTCCGGCTCCACAGACGATCGCCGCCGACACGGCAAAAGTCAGAAGCGAGGTCGGGATATTATCGGCTGCTATACAATTTATAAGGCAGTATAAGGAAAATATCAGCTTAAGCTCAGGGCTTAGGGTCGACAGCCTTGAGCTGTTCGCCGCCTTATCTATTCTCATTTTTCCGCGAGGTTATCCTGCCGATGACAAAGCCCACAACGCCGGCTCCGGCTGCCGCCTGCACACAGAAAAAAAGTGATTCTATCTCGCCCGAGGGCGGCTCCCAAGCGTTTTCGATCCACGGCTTATATCCAGGATCGATCTCCTCTACAAGCTCGGCCGCCTCCGAATCGGAGCCGCCAAATTCGTGACCGCCCATGACCAACAGCGGTAATGCCGCTATAGCTGCCAGCAGCACGGCAAGTATAAGGTTTCTTTTCCACAGCTTCATACCCCGGCCCTCCTCTCGGAGATCACGCCCAGAAGGCGAAGCTCTTTATTGCAATATTTTTCAATCATCCCGAATATCATAACGGAGAGTATCCCTTCGGCTATCGCTATCGGCAGCTGCGTCGGCGCAAACACGGCCGCAAACCGCATCGCCGAAAACCAGAAATCACCGCCGCTGTGCGCAGCCGCAAGCTGCAGCGAGGTTACGATATACGTAAACAGATCCCCGGCAAAAGCCGCCGCAAAAACGCATACCGCTCCCGGCGCCTTAGCCTTCCTCAAAAGCTTATACAGCCCCCAGGAAACAAACGGCCCTGCAACCGCCATAGAAAACGTATTCGCGCCCAGCGTGGTCAGTCCGCCGTGAGCAAGCAACAGCGCTTGGAACAAAAGCACTATCACGCCAATGACCGACATCGCCGGCGCCCCGAAAAGCACCGCGCCCAATCCCGTACCAGTCGGATGCGAACAGCTGCCCATCACCGACGGTATCTTAAGCGACGACAATACGAACACGAAAGCTCCCGACAGAGCCAGCAGCATCTTTACCGTACTGTCCTCTTTCATGCTTTTTGATATGCTGATCCCTCCCCAAATGAGGAACGGCACGCAAAGCGCACCCCAGAAAATACACCATCCGGGCGATATATAGCCCTCCATGATGTGCATGGCGGAGGCTTGGCTTACCGGTACCAGCAATAATACCGACGAAAGCACAACCGCCGTTTTGATAAATTTGTTTGACATAAAATGACCTCCTTTTCCCGTCGCTCGCAGGAAATTATTTGGATTACGAACGGCCAGCGACCCGGCTATTACGGTAGCGTGACTGCGAGGGAATTACGCCCTGCTTCCCTGAATACCGTTCCATATCATTATATCACATACAAATTGTAAAATCAAGGCATTTTTAAAGCTCCCAGCAGAAATCACCGTCTACCGGCCCCACAACGGCCGTTGCAAAGGTCTCCGGCCGCAGCACCCTGTCTATGATCTCCGCCGTTGAATCGACCGTTACCGCATCTATCTTCGCCAGAGCCTCCTCGGGAGCGTATATTTTCTTGCCCAATATCATGGCTCGTCCGGCAGCCATCATCCTTGCTCCTGCGTTTTCGTTGCTGAGGATGTAATTGCCCTTTAGCTGCTCCTTGGCCGTCCGCACCTGCTCGGCCGTGAGCTTTTCGCGGCGGATCCTTCGCACCTCTTCGCCTATAAGCTCACATACGATGCTGAGATTTTCCGGTTTCATGCCGGCATATATTTCAAACATCCCCGTGCCGATGTAAGCGCTGTGGCCTGCGTCTATCGAATACACCAAGCCCAGCTTTTCGCGTATATTCTGGAAAAGGCGGCTGGACATTCCGCTGCCGAATACGTTATTGAATACCAAAAGGCTGTAGACACTTTCATCCATGACGTCTATCCCCTCAAACGCTCCCACAAGATGCGCCTGCTCGATATCCTTTCGTTTTACCGACCGTCCCGCCGTATAATGCACCGTTTCCGGCTCTATCTTCTCCTGCGATATATCCCGAGTCCCGAAATACTTCTCCAGCAAAATAAAAAGCTCCTCTGTGTAATTCCCGGATACCGAAAGCACCACAGTCCCTGCGGTGTAATGCTTCTTCATATATGCGCGCATTCTCTCCGGAGTCACCGACAGCAGCGTTTCCCTGGTGCCCAGGATGCTGCGCCCCAGGGGCTTATCACGCCATACGGTCTCCGCCGCCAGGTCATAGACAACGTCCTCCGGGCTGTCCTCATACATCCCTATCTCCTCAAAAATAACATTACGCTCCAGCTCCATGTCCTTCCCGTCAAACCGCGGGCAAAACAGCATGTCCGACAGAATGTCAAGAGCAAGCCCGGCATGGGTATCGAGAGTTTTGGTGTAAAAGCAGGTATATTCGCGCGTGGTATAGGCGTTGAGCTGACCGCCGACCGAATCTATCGCGTGGGCGATGTCCCAGGCTGTGCGTTTCATGGTGCCCTTGAACACCATATGCTCTATAAAATGCGACATCCCGTTTTCCTCCGCCCTCTCGTTGCGGGAACCGTTGGCTACCCATACACCTATGGATATTGATCTTAAATGCGGTATCCTCTCCGCCACCACACGGATACCGTTTGCAAGTGTCCTGTATTCGTACATTTTTCCTCCATTATTAAAAAATCAATTGCGAAAAGGTTTCGAAATCGGCTCCTGAAAGGCCTAAAATGCTGATTATAAAAATACCGCCTATATATTGGAAGCGTGCGAGCCTCCGTAATATAGGCGATATATTATGTTATATTTTCCTTATTCCGGACGTCTGCGTCTGGGGCCGCGCTGTCCTCTGTCCGGACGCGGACGCCGCGGACGCGGCTCCTCCTCGCCGGGATCGTCCATAAGATCTCTGTGCGAAAGGCTTATCTTTCCGGTCTTGGGATCCACCTCCATGACCTTGACCTCCAGCATATCGCCGACTTTGACCACATCCTCGACCTTTTCCACGCGATGGTTGGTGAGCTTGGAAATATGGCACAGGCCGTCTTTGCCCGGGAGTATCTCTACGAAAGCGCCGAAATCAGTTATCGTTTTTACCTCACCGGTGTATACCTCTCCTACCTCCGGCTCTTTCACAATAAGCTCTATCGCCGCTCTGGCCGCCGTGCCCGACTCCTGGTTTTCGGCAAAAATGTATATCGTGCCGTCGTCCTCTATATCAATCTTCGCTCCGGTATCGGCCACGATCTTCTGTATCACCTTGCCGCCCTGGCCTATTACCTCGCGGATCTTGTCCGGGTCAATGTGCATAACATCTACCTTGGGCGCATAAGGAGAAAGTTCCTTCCTCGGCTCCGGTATCGCCTTTAGGAGTATCTCATCGAGTATATATATCCTTGCCTGTCTGGTCTTTCTTAAAGCCTCGGCAATGACCTCATAGCTCAAGCCATCATTCTTGATGTCCACCTGGATAGAGGTTATGCCCTTATGCGTTCCGGCCACCTTGAAGTCCATCTCGCCGTAGAAATCCTCCAGCCCCTGTATATCGACCATGGTCGTAAATCCGGTCTCGGTCGTGATAAGTCCGCAGGATATACCGGCTACGGGAGCCTTTATCGGCACGCCGGCCGCCATCAACGCCAGCGTTGAACCGCAAACGCTTCCCTGCGAGGTGGAACCGTTGGAGCTTACTACCTCCGATACCACGCGGATCGCATAGGGGAACTCCTCCTCGCTCGGCAGCACCGGCACCAGCGAACGCTCCGCCAGAGCGCCGTGGCCGATCTCACGTCTACCCGGTCCTCTTGAAGGACGGGTCTCGCCTACCGAATATGAGGGGAAGTTGTAGTGGTGCATATACCGCTTGGAATCCTCCTCGTCAATGCCGTCCAAACGCTGATGCTCGGAAAGCGGCGCCAGCGTAGCGACTGAAAGCACCTGTGTCTGCCCTCTGGTGAACAGGCCGGAACCGTGCGTTCTCGGAAGCAGGTCTATTTCAGCGGCAAGCGGACGTATCTCATCAAGCCCTCTGCCATCGACTCTTCTGCCTTCCAAAAGCCATGCGCGGACAATTTCCTTCTGCATCTTGTACATGATCTCGCCCAGCTGCTCGTTTATGTCGGGAAATTCCTCTTCCAGCTGTGGAACAATATCGTCTGTTATCTCGCCTATCCTGTCATCGCGGATATTCTTGTCGTCTGTATCAAGCGCATACTTGAGCCTGTCATATGCCATATCCTTGATTCTCTGATAAAGCTCCATATTGACGCTGTGGTGCGGATAATCAAACTTCTCCTTGCCGATCTCGGCCTGGATGCCGCTTATGAAATCGCACAGCTCCTTTATATAGCCGTGGGCAAACTTGATGCCCTCGAGCATTACGTCCTCCTCGACCTCGTCGGCGCCGGCCTCTATCATTATCACCTTTTCCTTCGTAGCAGCGACCGTTACATGCATACGGCTTTTTTCTCTCTGGGCAACTGTCGGGTTTATCACATATTCCCCGTCCACCAATCCCAGCCATACGCCGCCGATCGGGCCGTTCCAGGGGATGTCGGATATCGAAAGGGCTATTGAGGTACCGATCATAGCCGCTACTTCGGGCGGATTATCCTGCTCCACCGAAAGCACCGTCGCAACGACCGAAACATCGTTTCTGAGATCGGCAGGGAAAAGCGGCCTTATCGGCCTGTCGATAACACGGCTGGTAAGTATTGCTTTTTCCGAAGGCTTGCCCTCTCTTTTTATATATCCGCCGGGGATCTTTCCTACCGAATAGAGCTTTTCCTCATAATCCACGCTTAAGGGGAAGAAGTCAATGCCCTCCCTAGGTGTTCTTGAAGCGGTAACGTTTACCATTACTACTGTGTCGCCGTAGCGCACGAGGCAGTGGCCGTTAGCCAGGCAGGCCATTTTCCCTGTTTCTATTACCAGGGGTCTGCCGGCAAGCGTTGTTTCAAATGTTCTGAACATCGTTTTTCTCCTTTCATTTTTCCGCCGCTCCCGCCGCTTCGGCCTTTAGCATATAAACACAGCGGAGAAAAAATTTTCCCCGTTCTGTTTATCTGCTAAAAGACCAATCCCGGCCGTCTGTGCGGCTTCTTCTTTGATATTTCCCGGATGAGCGCAAAAGATACGCTTATCCTGTAACCAATATTATTTAGTCAATTGCGAAACCTTTTCGCAATTGATTTCTGGCTAATGAAGAAAATAAAAGTTCCGTTGATTGGCGGTCTAAAGACCGCTGAAACTTTTATTTTCGCAATTTTTGACGCATTTTCAGCATTTTTGCTTTGCAAAAATCGGCAGCAAACTGCCGACCGCGCCATCTTGCGCGGTACGAAGTCGTCAAAAATTGATTGTAATTCGAGGGTTTCACCCTCGAGCTCCCCAGAATAA
>CAYNRX010000009.1:0-29704 GCA_964399965.1 uncultured Lachnospiraceae bacterium
TATTCTGGGGAGCTCGAGGGTGAAACCCTCGAATTCCAATCAATTTTTGACGACTTCGCACCGCGCAAGATGGCGCGGTCGGCAGCTTGCTGCCGATTTTTGCAAAGCAAAAATGCTGAAAATGCGTCAAAAATTGCGAAAATAAAAGTTTCAGCGGTCTTTAGACCGCCAATCAACGGAACTTTTATTTTCTTCATTAGCCAGAAATCAATTGCGAAAAGGTTTCGCAATTGACTATGTAATTATAAATTATATCCTAGCTCCAGAGCTTTCAGATTTACCTCCAAAAACCTTTCAGGCACCGTATCCTTTACTGCTTCTACCCATTTTTCGTAGGGAACAGAGGTGTTCTTGGCCATAACGCCGATAAGGACTACGTTTACGGCCTTGATATTTCCGGCCTCCTCCGCAAGCGAGAGCGCGTCCACGGCTGTAAGATCGGCCACGGCGGAGATCTTCCCGATGATATCCTCCGGGTAGGTCATAGCCCCGGTGATAACAGGCATCGGATCCATCTTCTGGGTATTGGCGATCATTTTGCCGCCCTTTTTCAGATACGGCAAAGCGCGATAGGCTTCAAGCTGCTCAAAAGCAAGGATGATGTCCGCCTCGCCGCAGTCGATTATCGGTGAATACACCTTTTCGCCGTATTTTACATATGTAACAACGCTTCCTCCGCGCTGGCTCATGCCGTGCACCTCGGAGACCTTTACGTCATAGCCCTCGTTTATTGCGACCTTGCCGAGGATGCGGCTGGCAAGCAGCGTTCCCTGGCCGCCTACGCCGACTATCATGATATTCATTGTATCAGCCATTATTTTAATCCTCCTTTTCGATCGCGTGGAACGGGCAGACGTTTACGCACAGTCCGCAGCCGTTGCACTGGGTGGTATCTATCTTTACTCCGTCGCCGTCGGCCGATATTGCCGGACAGCCCAGCCTCATGCACACCTTGCACTTTTTGCAGTTTTCGGTGATCTTGCAGTGGCCGGTGTATTTTACGGTCTTTAACAGCGCGCAGGGACGCTGAGCGATTATTACCGAAGGCTCCTCGCGGGCGACCTCCTCCTTGACAACGCGCTCCAAGGCGGCCACGTCGAACGGATCGCAGACGGTCACATGCTCTACACCCACAGATTTACACAGGGCTATCAGGTTGACCTGCTTAGTTTCCTCCTTGCGGATCGTGTATCCGGTAGTGGGGTTATCCTGATGGCCGGTCATGCCTGTTATGGAGTTATCAAGGATGATCACTGTATTGGCGCCCTTGTTGTATACTATGTCGATAAGGCCGGTTATGCCGGAATGGATGAATGTCGAATCACCGATGACCGATACCAGCTTTTTGTTGAATTCCGCTCCCCTGGCCTTGGCCATACCCAAGGCGGCGCTTACGGAAGCACCCATGCAGATCGTCGTATCGACGCTTGACAGCGGGGCTGCTGCTCCCAGCGTATAACAGCCGATATCGCCCGATACCACCAGGTTCAGCTTTTTCAGTACGTAGAATACTCCCCTGTGCGGACAGCCGGGACACATTACCGGCGGACGTACAGGCACCGGTTCGCCGGGAGTCAGGTATTCGGGAGCGTCCTCGCCGAGGACGGCCTTCTTTATCATTGCCGGAGTGTATTCTCCCAGCAGTGTAAAGGCGTCTTTGCCGATAACCTCTATACCTAATGAACGTATGTATTCCTCAAAGAAGGGATCAAGCTCCTCGATAACATAGAGCTTTTCCACTTTAGCGGCGAAATCGCGGATGGTCTTTTCCGGCAGCGGGTATATCATCCCCAGTTTTAGGTAGCTGACCTTGTCTCCCAGAGCCTCCTTAGCGTACATATACGATATACCGCTTGAGATAACGCCGATCTTATCGGAGTTCATCTCCACGGTGTTCAAGCCGCACTCGTCGGCAAATTTCTCCAGCGTGCGCATACGCTCCTCTACCACTACGTGCCGTCCCTTGGCGTTGGCGGGCATCATTACATACTTGGCCGCATTCTTTTCGTAATCCTTAAGCGGCTTGTCAGCGCGCGGACATTCCTCGACTAATCCCTGCGAATGGGATACGCGTGTGGAAAGACGGATAACGGCCGGAGTGTCGAACTGCTCGCTCAGCTCAAAGGCCAGCTTTGTGAAATCGCGGCATTCCCGGCTGTCGGCGGGCTCGAGCATCAATAGCTTGGCCGCCTTGGCATAATGGCGCGAATCCTGCTCATTCTGTGAGGAATGCATACCCTGGTCATCGGCTACGCATAAGACTAGGCCGCCGTTTACGCCGGTATAGCTGGCGGTAAACACCGGGTCGGCCATAACGTTAAAGCCGACATGCTTCATGCAGCTCATGCTGCGCGCACCGGCGATAGAAGCGCCGATAGCCACCTCGGCGGCCACCTTTTCGTTGGGCGCCCATTCAACGTATACATCCTCATATTTTACCATATTTTCGGTTATTTCTGTGCTGGGCGTTCCCGGATAGGACGCCACAACGCTTACGCCGGCTTCATAGGCGCCGCGGGCGACAGCCTCATTGCCAAGCATTAGTTTTTTCATATACTCAGATCCTTCCCAAAGGGTCAAACCCCTTCATTATTCGGCAGAAAGCTGCCGCTCTTTTTCTAATTATACTACATTTTGCACTGAAAGTCAATTTTATTTTCGCGCTTTTTTGGATATAGTTTAACGGCGCGTACAAAAAAACGCCCGTATATCGCAGAAAAGGCAAGTCCTCTGCGGTAAACGGGCGATATTTGTCATTATACCTATATTAGCTCTGGTTTTCTCCGCTGCCGTTATCGGACGGGGAGGCTGTGGGAGAAGGCGCGGGCGAGGCCGTGGCCCTTTGGGATTCGGGCAAGGCTGTCGGCAGCCCGGAGGATGCGGATGTATTCTGCGCGGAGGAGGTGAGGGCGGTCTCTTCGTTGCCGAAATACAAAAGCGCAGCGTCAGTGCCGACTGCACGCGACCGTTCTGTTATCTTATCGATTATAGCGGTGCGTTCCTCGCCGGAAGCGATCGCCGGCTGATAGTCGTTTACACTGTCGGAGCCGCTTATGCGGCAGGGGATGATCTGCGTGTTGTCGTCGGGCACCAATGTGCCGTTGGTGAAGCTGAACGTTTGCTGGAATATCATAGAATCCTTGTCCGAAGGATTGGTATTGCCGCCGAAACAGAAATTACCCAGGCTGTAGACAATATAGCGGCCGTTGTATTTCTCAATGCCCTGCACAACGTGCGGGTGATGGCCGAGTATCAAATCTGCGCCGGCGTCTATAGCGCTGTGTGCAAGCTCCACCTGCTCAGTTTCCGGCTCCTCCGCCTTTTCCACGCCCCAATGGACGCTGGCGATGACCAGCTGTGCGCCCTGGGTCTTTAATGACTGTATGGCTGGAACGAGCTGGGAGCTGCCCTCTTCGTTAAGAGCGTTTACGCCCACAAGGCCGACCTTGACGCCGTTTATCTCGGTCATCACGGTATCCGTGCCGCTGAAGCTGAGGATACCGGCCGCATCAAGGTTTGCGACCGTGTCCGAAAGAGCCTCCTGGCCGTAGTCAGCCGAATGGTTGTTGGCCAGGTTTACAGCCTCGAAGCTGCCATCGGTCAATATCTGCACGTATGACGGGTCGCCGCGGAAAGCAAACGACTTGTCCGCCCGTGTACCCTGGTCGGAAAGCGCGCATTCGAGATTGCCTATCGTCAGGTCGTCATGGGAGAATATCCCGGCGACATTTTGGAAAAAGTACGCGGTATTGCCGCCCTGCTCCTCGAAAACATCGTTGAAGCTCACGCCCGAGGGTGCGCCCCTGTCGGCGGCCAGCGTCAGATCCCCGACTGCGCTTATTGTTATCGTGCGCTGCTCTTCTACGGTCTCTACGGTATTCTGTTCACCCTGCTCGTTTTGAGAGGGGGAGGTGTTCTCCGGTATAAGGGCGATGATGATTGCGATAACGAACAGGACCGCTATCGCCGCGGTTATATATTTTCTGTAGGCAAAAAGCCCGGAATTTTTGTTCATTGCTTGTTCTCCTTTATCCATTGAGTATATTATATTATGTAGTCAATTGCAAAACCTTTTCGCAATTATTTATATCACATTATATTGTACGTCACTATCAGCCCAATGTCAATTACTGTAACAAAAAAGTCACAAAATTGTAAGATATACGATACAAAAAAACGGACTGCCGCCAAAGAACAGTCCGTTTCCTTGTTTTAGCAAAAGCTTATGCCTGTTCGATAGCCTCTACAGGACATCCGGCCGCGCAGGAACCGCAGTCGATGCAAGCGTCAGCGTTGATCTCGAAGTGCTCATCGCCCTGGCTGATAGCGCCAACGGGGCAAGTTCCCTCGCAGCTTCCGCAGGATATGCAAGAGTCTGTGATCTTAAATGCCATAGTAGGATACCTCCTTATTTGATTGCCGTTCTCGAAAAGCCCGGCTTATACTCACATTATAGCACTAACGCCGGCAAATTTCAAGTGGTTTTTCAAAAAATATTATTCATAATTATGTTAATTAAATATGAAAAATCATATCAGTCCTCAAGTTTATCAAGCTCCGGATCATGGGGCTCGTGGTGACGGCGGTGGTCGGCGCGTTTTATGACCTTGACCTCGTTTTTGTCAAACTCGCGCAGAGTTGTCTCGCCGGAGGAATCGATCTTCACCTTGAGCTTTCCTTTTAGGAGGGACACAGAATCGACAGTGCCCCGTCCGGCAGGAGTCTTTACGACAGAGCCGGGATGAGGAGTGCTCTTAAGCAGTGCGTCATAGCTCTCCTGCTCGTACCTAAGGCAGCACATCAGGCGGCCGCATACGCCGGATATCTTGGTGGGATTTAGCGACAGCCCCTGTTCCTTGGCCATTTTTATCGATACCGGGGCAAATTCGCCTAAAAAGCGCGAACAGCAGATATCCCGGCCGCACATGCCGATGCTGCCGCGCGACTTAAACTCGTCCCTTACGCCTATCTGCCTTAGCTCTATCCTCGTGCGGAACACCATCGCCAGATCCTTTACCAGCTCGCGGAAATCCACCCTTCCCTCGGCGGAGAAATTAAAGACTATCTTGTTGCCGTCAAACGTATACTCAACGTCCAGAAGCGTCATTTCCAGCTTGTGTTTTTTTATCTTTTCCAGGCAGATGTCAAAGGCTTCCTTCTCCTTTTCTTTATTCTCCCGGTTGTGTTCGTCATCGGCCTGGGTAGCGGGGCGGATTATGCCCTTTAAGGGCGTATCCATCTCCTCCTCCTTTATCTTTCGGGGGGAGAACACCACCTCGCCGTATTCGACGCCACGGACTGTTTCCACTATCACGTGGTCGCCCTTTTTGACCCGGAATTTTAAGGGGTCAAAGTAGTATATCTTACCGACCGGCTTGAAGCGTACTCCTATTATTGTCAACATTTCTTTTCTCCTTTCGCCAAAAGCTCCTCTATGCGGCCCCAAAGCTCCTCCGACGGCTCTATCACCAAAAGACCGTAGATATCTTTTTTACAAAACGCTATATACACAAACCGTCCCTTGATATTAGTGATGCTGTGGCAGAAACGCCAGGTGCGAAACCGCTTGCCTTTAAGAGCTGCTGCCGCCGTATCCCTGTTTCTGCTTGATGCAAGTATCTCCGAGGATCTAAGCTCTATTTCTCTGGTGCGCCGCTTGCCTATCTCCCGCCGTACCTTGAGCTTGTGCCCAACGGTCTCATAGGTGAGAAAGGCGCAGTAGCGCGTAAGCACCAGGTACACCAGTACGGCCGCCAGCAGTATCTTTAATATGTCGCCGGCCGCGGCGATCGAGGGTATAAAGAATGATACCGCTGTCCCGATAAGATCGATAGCCACAGCGGCGGCAAGGGTGATAAAAAGCTCTTTCCAGCCGGTCTTTAATTTTTCGGTCATTATTCGATCCTTTCTATTTCTTCCTTATAAGAGACATCGCCTCGCGTATTGAGGAAATGCCGTATACCGAAAGCCCCTGCGGTATTTTCACTCCCCGCATTGCTCCCTTGGGCACGATGGCCGAGGAAAAGCCCATCTTAGCAGCTTCCGAGAGACGCTTTTCCAGCTGCATAACGCTTCGAAGCTCTCCGCCCAGGCCGACTTCGCCGATAAACACCATATCCGGCGGCAGGGGCACATCGCTCTGCCCGGCGGCGATCGCGGCGCAAACGCCGAGGTCAACGGCCGTATCGTCTATACGCAGCCCACCGGCCACGTTTATATATACGTCCGAATTGGACAGGTTCATGCGGGCGCGCTTTTCCAGCACCGCTATCAGAAGTATCACCCGGTTCAGGTCGATACCGCTCGACATGCGGCGAGGATTGCCAAAGCCGGTGGGCGTCACCAGCGCCTGCACCTCTGCCAGCACTCCTCTTGAGCCTTCCAGCGTGCAGACCACGCAGGAGCCGGAGGCGTTCTCCGGCCGCCCCTCAAGCAGCATGGCCGAGGGGTTTTCCACCTCGCAAAGACCATTTTCCCGCATCTCAAATACGCCTATCTCATTAGTGGAGCCGAACCGGTTCTTGACTGCTCGCAGTATGCGGAAAGACAGCTGGCGGTCGCCCTCGAAATAGAGCACGCAGTCCACCATATGCTCAAGGATCCTCGGCCCGGCAAGTGTGCCGTCCTTGGTCACGTGGCCAACGATGAACATAGCGCAGCCGGTGGTTTTGGCCGTACGCATGAACAGGTTGGCGGCCTCCCTTACCTGGGGGACGCTTCCGGAGGCGGAGGCGATATCGGCGCGGTTCATGGTCTGGATCGAGTCTATTATCGCCACGTCCGGCTTCATCTCCTGGATATATCCGGCCGCCGTCTCCACATCGGTCTCTGATATCAGGTAAAGATTGGGGGAGGAGATGCCCAGACGTTCGGCTCTTAATTTTATCTGTCCCTCCGACTCCTCGCCGGAGATATAGAGGACTTTTTTGTCCTCGCCGATGCTGCGGCATAATTGCAGAAGCAGCGTTGATTTTCCGATGCCCGGATCGCCGCCGACAAGCACCAGCGAACCGCGCACGATACCGCCGCCCAATACCCGGTCGAGCTCGCGTATCCCGCTGGGATAACGGGGGGAGGAATCGTAGCTGACCTTATTTATCGGCATAGGCCGGCGTATTTGGCCGCCTATAGGATGCACGGGGACGCCATAGGCGGAGGAGGGTTTCTTTTGCTGCTGGGTTATGACCGTTTCCTGCATCGTGTTCCACGCTCCGCAGGAGGTGCAGCGTCCCATCCACTTCGGCGTCTGATAGCCGCATTCGGAACAAATATATGCTGTTTTTGTTTTCATCTATTTCCAATATCCCTGCTTTCTAAGCTCCCGGAACAGATATTGTGTCCTCCGCTCAAGCGGTGAGGGAAGATCATCCGGGGAAAAATATCCAAGCGACTCGCTCTCGCCGTCGGCTATGTGCAGGTCGCCGCTGATACCGCTCATGCGGTAGAGGATTATCACCGTATCCACGTTGTCGCCGTTGGGGTAGGTGTAGGAGTATTCCGGGCCGGAATAAACGCCCATAAGCTCGGCGTCTTCCGCTTTAAGCCCGGTCTCCTCCCAAAGCTCGCGCTTTGCCGCCTCCTCCACCTTTTCTCCGATCTCTAAGCTTCCGCCCGGAAGTCCCCAGTCCTTGGTATCTGAACGCAGCTGCATAAGGATCTCGCCCCTGCTGTTTTCCACAAAAGCAGTCGCTCCCACCATGATTATCGTATCATGCCCGACCGATTCTCTGAGCTTTGATAAATATCCCATATTTTCCTCCTATCTGAGCAGGCTGTAAAACTCACTGCGCAGCTGATGATCGGTGTCGAACAGGCCGCGTATGGCGCTGGTGCGCGTTTTCGCTCCCCGGGATTTTATGCCGCGGGCGGTCATGCAGCTGTGCTCGCCCTCGATGACCACGATAACGTCCTCGGTCTTAAGGACCGTCTGCATTATCTCGGCGATATCGGCACACAGCTTTTCCTGCAGCTGCAGCCGCTTGGCGGCCATATCGCAGATGCGGGCTATCTTGGAAAGGCCGATAACGCGTCCGGCCGGGATGTAGCCCACGTGGCAGCGCATATTATACATCAGAGCCATATGGTGCTCGCACCAGCTGAATACCTCTATATCCTTGACCAGCACAAGGTCGCGGGAGTCCACGTCCTCAAAACACTTATCAAACATCTGCGCTATTTCCGCGTTGGTGTAGCGCATACCCTCGAATATCTCCGCAAACATCCGCGCTACCCTGGCCGGCGTCTCGCGAAGACCCTCACGCCCGGGATCGTCGCCTATGGCCAAAAGCAGCTCCTCTACCGCCGCTTCTATTCTTTTATTGTCAAATTCAGGCTTCAACTCTCATACCTCTTTCTTAAACTCCGCGCTCATCCGGATCCCAGATGTATTTGTGTATCTGCAATTGTACGCGGGCATTTTTAAAAAGCGGATCGCCGCTTACCAGCTTCGCCAGACGCGCAGGCTCCATTTGGCCGAATACCGCGCTCAAGAACACATTCGGCAGTGAAAACTCCCGCATGACTTCTCTCATGCATTCGATGTCGTTATCGTTGCCGACAACGAACTTTACCGCGTCGCGTTTTCTTAAGGAGCGGAAATTGCCGGGAAGCATTTTTGCGGTCTCGCCGCTTGAGGGGAGCTTGTAATCTATGGTAAAAAACAAAAGCTCCTGCGGATCGGCAATATCGAGGAAAGGGCGGATATCGGCCGCGCCGTTCGTTTCCACGTTGACCTTTACGCCGTCCTTTATAAGGCGCGCGATAAGCTCCGCCGCATCCGCCTGCAAAAGCGGTTCGCCGCCGGTGAGAGTAACGCGTTTATAGACGGGATTTACACGGGTGAGGATATCGTCAATGCTCATCTCCTCAGCGCCTGAAGAGTCCCAGGAATATTTCGTGTCGCAGTACGGACAGCGAAGATTGCAGCCGGCGGTGCGTATAAACGTTGCCGCAAGACCGGTGCGCAGCCCCTCGCCGTCTATGCTGTCGAATATCTCGCATATGCGCATTTAGCAGTCCTCCCTGATATAAGAGGCAGAATTGTTCTCGCTCTCGCATACGTCTACGCGGTAGCACAGCGGCCCTAAAAGCTCGCAGATGTGGCGGGCAAGGTTTTCCGCCGTGGGATTGAAGTCCACTGTATCGTTTATGACCTTATGGTCGAATTTGTCGGCGACCGCTTTTTTTATATGGGTAAAATCCATCAGCATCCCGTTTTCGTCAAGCTCTCTGCCGCGAAGATACACTTCGATGATCCAGTTATGGCCGTGCAATTCGGAGCATTTTGAGGGATAGGTGAGCTTTAAAAAATGCGCCGCGCTTATCTCCAGCCGTTTTTTTACTTCGTACATTTGTTTTTATCCTCCATATAGGCCTCGTAGCCGCGGCGGCGCAGCGTGCAGGCCGGACAATGGCCGCAGCCGTCGCCCTTTATGCCGTTGTAGCAAGTGAGCGTTTCCCGGCGGATGATATCGAGTACGCCCATCTCGTCAGCCAAGGCCCAGGTCTGTTTCTTATCGAGCCACATAAGGGGCGTGTGTATTACGAAATTATAGTCCATCGCCAGGTTTAAGGTCACGTTTAGGGATTTGACAAAAATGTCGCGGCAGTCGGGATAACCGGAAAAATCGGTCTCGCAGACCCCGGTCACCAGCTCTGTTATACCGCGTACCTTGGCATAGACGGCCGCATACGTTAAAAAGAGCATATTGCGCCCTTCGACAAAGGTGTTGGGAGGTGCGCCCTCGGGCTTTTTCTCGTCCACCGGTATATCCTCACGCGTGAGGGCGTTAGGGGAAAGCTCGTTTATTATCGGCGTTTTTATGACCTCGAACGGTATCCCGGCATTCCGGCAGATATCCTCCGCACAGGAAAGCTCCGCGTGATGACGCTGACCGTAATCAAAGCCGACGGCCGATACGTTTTCCTTGCCGAAACGGCGTATTGCCCAGAAAAGGCAGGTGGTTGAATCCTGTCCGCCCGAAAGGACGACCAGGGCTTTTTTATCGTTGTTCATGATTTATCTCCTATTATTTCATGTAAGTCAATTGCGAAACTTTTTTCGCAATTGATTTCTGGTTAATGAAGAAAATAAAAGTTCCGTTGATTGGCGGTCTAAAGACCGCTGAAACTTTTATTTTCGCAATTTTTGACGCATTTTCAGCATTTTTGCTTCGCAAAAATCGGCAGCAAGCTGCCGACCGCGCCGTCTTGCGCGGTGCGCATGTCGTCAAAAATTGATTGGAATTCGAGGGTTTCACCCTCGAGCTCCCAAGAACAAGGAAATAATTGTAAAACGCTATAGCGTTTTACAATTATCTAATTTCATGTCGCAGGAGCTGAATAACCGCTCCTCGGCGATCTTCTCGTATTTAGTCCCGGGCATGGCGTAGTTGGCAAACGGATATATCGATATGCCGCCGCGCGGAGTGAATATGCCCTTGACCTCCAGGTATTTCGGTTCCATCAGCTTTACCAGGTCTTTCATGATGATATTTACACAGTCCTCATGGAAATCGCCCTGGTTGCGGAAGCTGAACAAATACAGCTTCAATGACTTGCTCTCCACCATTTTTTCGTTGGGGATATAGTTTATCAATATCCGCGCAAAATCCGGCTGGCCGGTTATCGGGCACAGCGAGGTGAATTCCGGACAGTGGAAGCTCACCATGTAATCGTTGTCCGGATGTTTGTTGGTAAATGTCTCCAGCACCTCTGGAGCGTAGGTATCCTTGTACTGTGTATTTTTGCTGCCGAGAAGCGTCAGCCCCTCGCCGGCGCGTGAATTGTTTTCCATATATAAAAGCCTTTCCTCCGGCGGTATGAGCCGGAAAATAGAATGTTATTTTTGACATTTTATATTCTTAAAAATGTCATTTTGTGCATTTTGTCCTAATCCATCAGCCACTTGAGTTTCTGGGAAGAAGCGTGGCGCATTATCCGCTTAAGCTCTTCGGTATCGCCGCTTTTTACAGCGTTGTTGAGCTTTTCCAGGCTTTGGCACATTTCGTCGATACGTTCGGATAAAGCGGCGCTGTTTTCAACGAAAAGCTCGCTCCACATATCCTCGTTTATAACGGCCACCCTGGTGCAGTCGCGCAGGCTCCCGGCGGAGAAAAACCGCGACCGCTCTATCATGGGGCTGTCGCAGAGGGCAACGGCCACCACGTGCATAAGCTGGCTGGTGTAGGCGATTATCTCATCGTGCTCCTCCGGCGAGGTGGTAACGACATGGGTGCAGCCGATGTATTCGGCAAGCTCGCGGACGAGGGCGATGTTCTCCGGCTTGTTTTCGGGGATGGGGGTGATAATGAACGACGCCCCGTCAAACAGGGTATCAGTCGAGCTTTGGTAGCCGCCTACCTCCCGTCCGGCCATCGGATGTGCGCCGACAAAGTCCGCTCCTTGGGGAAGAAGCGGCAGCAGCCGGCTCACCATGAAGCCTTTGACCCCCGATACATCGGTTATCAGGGCGCCCGGTTTTATGCTGTTTCTGTATTTCTCTATAAAGTCCACATTGGCCTGGGGATACAGGCAGAGTATTATGATATCGGCTCCCCGCACCGCTTCGGCGCCGTCGGCCGTACCCTCGTCTATTGCCCCGTCCGACTTTGCCAAAAGCAGCGTGCGGCTGTCGGTATCGCACCCGTATATGCGGCAGGAGCGAAACCCGCGCAGCCGTCTGGCTATCGAGCCGCCGATAAGCCCCAGACCGATAACGGCGATCTTCATCAAAACGACCTCTTTTCTTTCATCATGCTGCCATTTTTGCAGGCTGATATTTTCTCATACAAAGCTATTATACCACAAAACCATATTCGCCGTCAATACCAAATGCAAAGGTACAAAAACAGCTGATTATGATTTTTTTGAATTTCAAAATAGTCAAAATGGGCTAATTTTTCCAGAAATATCCATGAAGATCGCGAAAGAATGTTAATTTCGCCGAATAATAAGGAATAAAAAGGAAACAAGTTTTGTAAAATGCATATTGACTTTAAAAGCGTAATGTGGTAACATAAGTAAAAATAAAAAAACGGGCCGAAAAAATGACAAAGGAAACGACTGTCAGCCGCAGAAAAAATGGCGTCGGCCGGGCAAAATAAAATCGGAGGGAAACAGCAAATGGCAAATGTCGCTATAATGGGCTACGGCACAGTCGGCAGCGGTGTGTACGAGATCTTAAAGACCAATTCCAAAAGCATCACCCGTCGCGCCAGAGGCGAAGAGATAAACATCAAGCGGATACTTGACATACGTGATTTTCCGGAGCATCCGGAAAAAGAGCTTTTTACGAAGGATTTTGACGATATCCTGCATGACGATTCGATCGAGGTGATAGTAGAGGTCATGGGCGGCCTGCACCCGGCGTATGAGTTCACAAAGGCGCTTTTGGAGGCCGGCAAGAGCGTGGTCACCTCCAACAAGGAGCTTGTGGCCACCCACGGCACCGAGCTTTTGGAGATAGCGGTAAATAAAAACTGCAACTACCTGTTTGAGGCCAGTGTCGGCGGCGGCATCCCCATAATCCGCCCCATGCACCAGTGCTTGACGGCAAATAACATCCAGCGCATAACGGGGATACTGAACGGTACCACCAATTTTATCCTAAACGAGATGATAAAAAACGGCAGCACGTTCGAGGAGGCCTTGGCCGATGCTCAGAGCAGGGGCTATGCCGAGCGCAATCCGGCGGCCGATATCGAGGGACACGATGCCTGCCGTAAGATAGCGATACTGGCGTCTTTGGCCTCGGGGGTATTTGTGGACTATAACGACATAAAGACCGAGGGCATAACCAATATCACGCTTGATGATGTGAGATACGCCCGTTCGATTGGCGGCGTTGTCAAGCTGATAGGCTATGCGGAGTTCATGGAGGATGCAAAGATATACTCGGTAGTATGCCCGATGATCGTGGAGAACACCTCTCCGCTGGCCGGCGTGGACGGCGTGTTCAACGCCATCATGGTGACCGGGGATTATGTGGGCGATGTGATGTTCTACGGCAAGGGAGCGGGTAAGCTGCCAACAGCCAGCGCCGTTGTCGCCGACGTGATAGACGAGGTCAATCACCTCGAACGCAGCAAGCGCATACAATGGGTCAAGGCGCAGGAGAACGTCATGGCAAGTCCCGATGATAAGAAATTCCGTTACTTTGTAAGGACGAACAGAGGAGCGGTGACCGTAAAGTCGCTTTTTGAGGGCTGCCGCTTCGTTGAGAGCATAGTAGCCGGGGAGATAGCGTTTGTGACTGCGCCGCTGTCGCCATCGGAGAGAGATGAGAAATTCAAGGAGCTGGGCAGCGTGGTATCGAGTCTGCGGATACTCGAATGATCCGCGTGAGAGTGCCGGCGACCAGCGCCAATATGGGACCGGGCTTCGACAGCTTGGGCGTTGCCCTGAACCTTTACAACCGTATGTCGTTCGAAGAGACGGACGGGGGACTGGAGATAACGACCAGAAAACCCGGGGGCTATGTGCCGGACAATGAAAACAACCTCATATACCGGGCGATGAAGAGAGTATTCGACAGAACAGGATATTTCCCGCGGGGGCTGAGGATAGAGCAGAAGAGCGATATCCCGATGACGCGGGGGCTGGGATCTTCGAGCGCCTGCATAATAGGCGGTATGCTGGCGGCCAACGTCATGAGCGGCTACAGGCTTTCCTATAAAGAGATACTGGATATGGCCGCCGAGATGGAAGGGCATCCGGACAACGTCGCCCCGGCTTTATACGGCGGATTCTGCGCGGCCTGCCGCGAGGACGGCAGAGTGGAGGCCAAAAGCGTCAAGCTGACGCCGAAGCTCACGTTCGCAGTGATGATACCGGATTATTTTGTAGCTACAAAGCAATCGCGCACCGTGCTGCCCGATATGGTCAGCCGTGCCGATGCTTCATTTAATATATCAAGAGCGTCGCTTTTGACAATGGCGCTGATGAGCGAGGACTGGGAGCTGTTGGATACCTCCTGCCGCGACCGCCTGCACCAGCCCTACAGGAGCGCGTATATAGACGGCATGGAAGAGATCTTTGCCCAAAGCCGCATAAGCGGAGCCAAGGCCGCATACCTCAGCGGTTCCGGCCCCACGATAGTGGCGATACTTACGGAGGGCAGGGAGCAGTTCTGCCGCCGGATGGAGGATTTTTTTAGGGAAAATTCCCATAAATGGACCTGCCGGCTGCTGTCGGCGGATAATGTGGGGGCGGTCGTAAGCCAAAGACCGGATACAGGATCCCGCAGAGAAAGGATGTAGAAAAATATGTCATTGATCGTTCAGAAGTACGGCGGCACCTCGGTAAAGGACGCCGAAAGAGTAATGAATGTCGCAGGCCGTATAGTAAAGGCCTACAAAGAGGGCAACGATGTCGTGGTAGCCGTATCGGCGCAGGGAGACACGACCGATGAGCTGATAGAAAAGGCGAAAGAGATAAACCCGGCCGCCTCTAAAAGGGAGATGGATATGCTGCTGGCGACCGGCGAGCAGATATCGATAGCTCTTTTGGCGATGGCGATAGAAAAGCTGGGCTGCCCGGTAGTATCGCTGACCGGCTGGCAGGCGGGCGTGGAGACCGACAAGCGTCATTCCAACGCCCGTATAAAAAGGATAAATACCGAAAGACTGCACGACGAGCTGGATCAGCACAAGATAGTTATCGTAGCCGGGTTCCAGGGGATAAATTCCAAGGACGATATAACGACGCTGGGAAGAGGCGGTTCTGATACCTCGGCAGTCGCTCTGGCGGCAGCCCTGGGGGCGGATGTGTGCGAGATATACACCGATGTTGACGGCGTGTACACGGCGGATCCGCGTATAGTGAAGAATGCGTTTAAGCTTGACGATATCTCCTATGACGAGATGCTGGAGCTGGCAAGCCTGGGGGCTAACGTCCTGCATAACAGAAGCGTGGAAATGGCCAAGAAGTACAATGTGAAGCTGGCTGTCAAGTCAAGTCTTAATAATAATGAGGGAACTTACGTTAAGGAGGTAGAACAAGTGGAAAAGATGCTGGTCAGAGGAGTAACAAGAGATAACGACGTAGCAAGAATAGCTCTTTGCGGGGTAGAGGATACGCCGGGCAAGGCTTTCCAGATATTCTCAATGCTGTCGAAAAAGAATATACCGGTAGACCTTATCATACAGTCTATAGGAACAGAGGGCATAAAGGACATCAGCTTTACGGTGACCGAGGGAGATCTTGACGAGACATTATCTCTTATTGAGGAAAATAAGGCTATGATAAAGGCCAAGGACGTTAAATGGACAAAGGACGTTTCCAAGGTGTCGGTAGTCGGCGCGGGCATGGTAAACAATGCCGGTGTGGCAACGGCCGTATTTGAGGCGCTCTACAATGCGCACATAAATATCAGCATGATAGCGACCTCCGAGATAAAGATATCCGTCCTTGTGGACAGGAAGGACGCCGAGCGCGCCGTTGAAGCTATCCACGATAAGTTCTTTGGCTGAGATGGACGTAATTATTGGAAGAAATCCCGTTCTGGAGGCCATAAAGTCCGGCAGAACGATCGACCGGCTCTTTGTCAAGGAGGGGAAGGCCGAGGGCTCTCTTATCCCCATAATCAAAAAGGCCAAGGAGCTGAAGATACCGGTGATCTATACCAAGCGCGCCCGTCTTGACGAAATGTGCGAGGGGGAAAATCACCAGGGTGTGATAGCAGCCGTCAGCGACTACAGCTATGCGGCGGTGGATGATATCTTCGCCTTGGCTAAGGAGCGCGGGGAAGATGTTTTCGTGGTTATATGCGATAAGCTGACCGATCCCCATAATCTGGGCGCGGTGATACGCACGGCTAACTGTGCCGGGGCTCACGGGGTGATAATCCCCGAGAGGTCGAGCGCCAGGCTTAATGCGGCGGCGGTGAAAGCTGCGGCGGGAGCCGTGGAATACACGCCGGTAGCGCGGGTGAAGAATCTGTCCCGGACGATAGATATGCTAAAAGAGCGGGGCCTATGGATAGCCTGCGCCGATATGGGCGGAGAACTGATGTATAAGGCCGATCTTACGGGAGCATTGGGGATAGTAGTCGGCAGCGAGGGTGACGGCGTGAGCCGCCTGGTACGGGAAAAATGCGACTTTACAGTCAGTGTGCCGATGAGGGGAGAGATAAATTCCCTCAACGCCTCGGTGGCCGCGGGCGTACTGATGTATGAGGCGTACCGCCAGAGAAATTACGGAAAGGAATAGATGCAATGAAAGCTGTAGTAACCGTTGTCGGTGTGGATAAGCCCGGGATAATAGCCAGGGTCAGCGGGCTTCTGTTCGAGAACGGCATAAATATCATGGACATCTCGCAGACTATCATGAGCGATATGTTTACGATGATAATGCTGATAGATCTAACGGACGTGAACATCCCCGTAGCGGATCTTACCGAAATGCTGGAGGAGCTGGGCGGAGAGATGGGATTGTCCATCCATATGCAGAGAGAGGAACTGTTCCGTTCCATGCACAGGATATAACGGCAAAAGAAGCCGTAATAAATAATGCGGAGCGTGTACAGGGAACCGGCGTGTTGTTTGTATACGCTTTTACTTTGGGCACATTTTATGCGAAAGGAATAGGGCGATGATAAATCCCTTTGAAATAATCGAAACGATCAACATGATTGACAAGGAGAACCTTGACATAAGGACTGTCACTATGGGCATATCCTTAAAAGATTGCGCAGGGCCGGACATAAATACGGTCTGCGAAAAGATATATAAAAAGATAACCTCCTATGCCAAGGATCTGGTAAAGACCGGCGAGGAGATCTCCGCTCAGTTCGGGATACCGATAATAAACAAGCGCATATCGGTGACGCCGGCGGCTTCACTGGTGGATGCCCTTGACGACCCTGATGAGGATAAGGCGGTGATGATAGCCAAGACCCTTGACCGGGCGGCCAAGGACTGCGGGGTCAATTTCCTGGGCGGATATTCGGCACTGGTGCACAAGGGCATCACCAGGGGAGAGAGGATACTGATAGACTCGATACCGCGGGCGCTTTCGGAAACCGATATCGTCTGCTCAAGCGTCAATGTCGGCTCCACGCGCGCGGGGATAAACATGGATGCGGTGAAGAAAATGGGCGAGGCGGTCAAAGCGGCAGCCGAGCTTACGAGGGATTCTCAAGGATTCGCCTGCGCCAAGCTGGTGGTGTTCTGTAACGCCGTTGAGGATAATCCTTTCATGGCCGGAGCGTTCCACGGCGAGGGCGAAGGCGACTGTGTGATAAATGTCGGCGTTTCCGGACCCGGCGTTGTAAAATGCGCTCTGGAAAAGGTCAAGGGAGAACCGTTTGGCGTGGTAGCGGAAACGATAAAGCGTACTGCCTTTAAGATAACGCGCATGGGTCAGCTGGTGGCGCAGGAGGCCTCGAAAAGGCTGGGCGTGCCGTTTGGGATAGTCGATCTCTCACTGGCTCCGACGCCGGCGGTGGGCGACAGCGTGGCGTATATATTGGAAGAGATGGGATTGGAAAAATGCGGTACTCACGGCACTACGGCGGCGTTGGCGCTTTTGAACGACGCGGTCAAAAAGGGCGGAGTTATGGCCTCAAGCTATGTAGGCGGCCTTTCGGGAGCCTTTATCCCGGTAAGCGAGGATGCAGGCATGATAGCAGCGGCGAAAGAGGGCGCTCTGTCGATAGAAAAGCTGGAGGCGATGACCTGCGTGTGCTCTGTGGGACTGGATATGATAGTTGTACCCGGTGATACCCCGGCCTCGACGATATCGGCAATAATAGCCGATGAGGCGGCCATCGGGATGATAAATTCAAAAACAACGGCAGTGAGGATAATCCCTGCTCCCGGAGCAAAGGTCGGAGATACAGTCGAGTTCGGCGGACTGCTCGGATCCGGCCCGGTAATGCCGGTGAGGGAATATTCAAGCGCCGATTTTATAGACCGCGGCGGCCGGATACCGGCTCCGCTAAACAGCCTTAAAAACTGACGGCCCGTTTCACTGAAAGGAGTGACAAGCAATGGAAGAAGTTATCATGATGATGCTTGATCTGGAGGATCAGGCGCAGAGCGTTGTTAAAGGCGCGCGTCAAGCGCAGAAGAGCTTTGACAAAACGGTCGAGCAGGAGATCGAGGCCATGCGCGAGGAGATAGCCCGGCGGGCGGAAAAACGCTGCAAAACGGTCAGCGATCTCGAGGAGAAGGAAGCCAAGCGTGAGATAGCGCGCATAAAGGCGGGATCCGCCGAAAAGCAGCAGCGGCTGTCAAAACGCGTCAAGGAAAAAAAGGACGACTGGGTGAATGAGATAATAGACAATATTATCAGCTAAAAAAGTCTCACGCAGTATCCCAAGAGAAGGGAGATGAAAACATGGATGCCCAATTCTGTGCGATATCTGCCAAGCTCAAGGCGATGAACAGAAGCACTCTCAAAAGGGAAGATTACGAGGAGATGCTGGCAAAGAAAACCGTGCCGGAGATATGCGATTATCTGGTGCGAAATACCCGTTACAGCGATAAGCTCAAGGATCTTGCCCGGGAGGATATCCACCGCCGCCGCATGGAGGAGATGATATGGCAGGAGCAGTTTTCCGACTACATGAGCCTTTATCAGTTCATAAGCTCGGAACAGAGGGCGCTTCTCAAACACCTTTTCCTGCGCCGGGAGATCGACTATCTGAAAAGCCGTATCCGCAGTATGTACACAGGCGATGAACAGACTCCGGTATTTAGAGGGGCGTTCAAGGAGTTTTTCCGGCGTCACAGCCATATAAACCGCGAGGCGGTGCACGTGGCTACGACTTTGGCCGAATACCGCGACGCCTGTAAGGATACGCCGCTGTATGCGGTCCTGGCAAGGGCGGAGGAGCTTGAGGCGGATTATTTTTCGGTAAGCATGATGCTCGACAGCTTCTATTTCCAGGAGCTGTGGAAAGAAAAGAAGCGGTTTTTCCGGGGCGGCAAGGACGATGATGGTTTTACAAGGCTCATCGGCGAGGATATAGACTGCCTGAATATTATCTGGATATACAGGGCGAAGAAATATTTTAAGATGAGCCCTGAGCTTATCTATACGTACCTGATACCGGTGCGTTACCGGCTCAGCCCGTACCAGATAAGGATAATGGCCGATGCCGAGGATGCGGATAAAATGATCGCTGCCGTGCGTACTACTCCTTACGGAGCGCTGTTCGACAACATTGGCGAAGAAGGCGTATTCGTGGAGGAAAATTACCGCCGCTTAAGGAGCAGGACGGCCGAGAGGATATTCGTCAATAAGCCGAGGACCATGGGGGAGGTATTTGCGTATTTTAGGATAAAGGAAGCGGAGACATACCGTATAATAACGATAATAGAGGGTAAGAGGTACAGCGTTGACGATGCGATCATCAGACAACACCTGATGTTCGCATAGGCCGAGTGTTCTTGAAAACGTGTCAAGAAAGCAGGCGCGCTTTTAAGAGCGTTTGGACTTTCGCTGCAAGGCGGAAGCGGGCGCAAAAGCGGTGTGCTCCACAAGAGCAAAAGCCCCTTGCGTCCACGAAGCAGGCTGTAAAATCAAGATAAGGATCTTATGGCCGTCAGGTATCGGAAATTAAGGAGGGATGAGTACGTGTCTGTGGTAAAAATGCAGGCGGTCACTATCGCGGGACGGATAGAGGAATTCGAAGACGTCGTCGATAAGTTTATCTATAACCGCGATATTGATCTTGAAGACACGATAAAGGTGCTTGCAGACAAAACAAAACGGCTGGAACCGTTTGACGAGTCGGAAAGCTATGGCAGCGTGGCGGCGGATATCCTGCGTCTGGCCGGTATAACGCCGGAGGAAAGGCCGGTGACCGATAACCGGGTAACGCTGGAGGAGATGACCGAGTTTTTGGGAAAGCTGTCCCGGGAGCTGGAAGAAGAGCAGGCCGTTGACGATAAGCTGCGGTCTAGAATGGACGAAAATAACAGGAGTATCGAAAGACTTAAGGAGTTTTTAGGCTTTGACGCCGACCTTGAAAAGCTTCTCCACATGGAATTTTTCGGCTTCCGTTACGGTCGTCTGCCCAAGGGCGGCTACAGGACGCTCAACGACTATTTGCAGGAGCTTGACGCGGTGTTCGTGAAGGTGTCGGAGGACAGAGAGGATATAATAGGCTACTATATCGCTCCGGCCTCTAAGCTGGAGGGCGTGGACGGGATATTTGCTTCCCTGTACTTTGTCAGGGAGGAGATACCGGAGCGCGTCTGTGGTTCCGCTAAGGAAACGATAGCGATGCTCACAGAGGAGAACGGACAGCTGCAAAAGGAGCTGGCCGAAAACGAAGCAAAGGCCAAAAAGCTCATTGAGGGTTCGATAGACCGGCTGACGCTGTATTACAACATAGCGCGGCGCAGGCTGAATTTTGCCGAGGTAAGACGTCATGCGGCGCATTCGCGGGACTTTTTCTACATTGTAGGCTGGATGTCGAAAAAGGACGCTATAGCCCTGGAAAAGGAGATAGCCGCAGACGGAGCCGGCGTTATGTTCCACTCGGAGGATCCGGAAGAGATGAAGGAGTCTGTCGTTCCTCCAACGAAATTGAAGAACAATATAGTATTCAGGCCGTTTGAGATGTTCGTCAGGATGTACGGCCTGCCGAATTACCGCGAGGTGGATCCGACGCCGATATTGGCAGTCACCTACATACTGTTTTTCGGTATGATGTTCGGCGATGTCGGTCAGAGTGCGGTTCTGGCGATACTGGGATTTGTGCTCTACGCCATAAAGAAATGGGATCTGGCAGGGATGATCGGCTGGGTCGGAATTTCCGGTATAATTTTCGGCTTTGTCTACGGCAGCTTCTTCGGCAACGAGGAGGTCCTGGGAGAATGGATACCGGGGCTTGAGCCGTTCCAGCTGAAGCCGATGGAATCGATAGCGACGCTTCTGGTAGGGGCTATCGCTATGGGCGTAGTGATAATAATCTTCGGTATGGTAGTAAACGTGATAAACAGCATCAAACAGAAGAAATACGGGGAAGCACTGTTCGGCCACAACGGGGCGGCAGGCTTGGTGTTCTATGTGACGCTGATACTTTTGGCGGTATCGAAGCTGCCCTCGATGTTTGGCGTCGACCCGTTTTTGAATGTGCCTTCCGGGCTTGCGGCGGCGGTGATGGTGATCATGGTGATAGTGATGTATCTGGCCGAGCCTCTGTCAAAGCTTCTAGAGGGCAAGAAGGATTGGCTGCCCAAGAATGGTATGTTCTTTGTAGAGAATCTGTTTGAGATGTTTGAGGTCATACTGAGCTTCTTTACCAACACGATCTCCTTCCTGAGAGTGGGAGCGTTCGCGGTCGTGCATGTGGGCATGATGATGGTCGTGCAGGTACTTTCCGGCTCCGGCGGAGCGGGCGGTATACTGGTGCAGATCTTCGGCAACGTTCTGGTAATGGGGCTGGAAGGCCTGATAGTAGGTATCCAGGTGCTGCGTCTTGAATACTATGAGATGTTCAGCAGATATTTCAGCGGTACGGGCCGGCCCTTTGTATCGCTTAAGGATAGCAAATAAGCCCTTTAGTGGGGAAATGAACAAAAAATCGGAGGTAATGGAAAATGTTGAAAGTATTATTGGTTTTAGCAGGTCTCAGCGTGGTGATACCGTTCGTTATGTATAAGGCGACGAATGAGACAAAGGGTAAAGAGTGTCTTGTTATGAATGCAGTGACCTTTTTCGGTGTGATAGCAGTTGCTATGGTATACATCCTGGGCTGCGGCGTGACGGCCTTTGCGGCTCCGGAGGGAGCTGAGGCGGCCATGAGCGTCGGCGAAGGGCTGAAATTCATCGGCGCTGCGCTTTCCACAGGCCTTTCCGGTATCGGCGGCGGTATTGCCGTTGCGTCTGCCGCATCTGCCGCTATCGGTGCTATGAGCGAGAATGAGAAGCTCATGGGTAAAACGCTTATCTTCGTTGCTCTTGCCGAAGGTATCGCTCTTTACGGTCTGGTAATATCGATCCTCATCATGCAGTAAGATGGTACAAAGAAATGAAACTGTATCTTATAAGCGATAATATCGATACGCAGGTAGGTATGAGGCTGGCAGGGATAGACGGCGTAGTTCTTCACGATCCGAAGGCTATAATGGAGGCTGTGAGGAAAACGGCGGAGGACGAGGAGATCGGCGTGGTGCTGATAACCGAAAAGGCGGCGGATATGGTCAAGGATGATATCCGCGCCTTCAGGATGAGTATGCACCGCCCGCTTATCGTGGAGATACCCGACCGCCACGGCAGCCGCGATATTGCCGGCAGCATAAACAGTATGGTAGAAGAATCTATAGGCCTGAAGCTTTAAAGGGCAGAGCCAGGATAAAAACTGACGGGAGGCGTGGAAAATGGATAACAAAACATCGGAAAAGCTTGATAAATTCACCAAGATCGTTATGGATGACGCTGAGAAGATGCGCGACGAGTTTCTGGCCGGTATGGACGAGGAGAAAGCCGCCGTCCTCAAACGCAAGGAGACGGAATTTCTCGAGGAGGCCTATAAGAAGATCCAGGACAGCGTAAACCAGAGCCGCCGCAAGGATCGGGAAATGGTGCTCCAGGCAGAGACCGAGGCGCGTCATGAGCTGCTTTTATTGAGAGAGCGCATAATCCGCGAGGTGTTCACAGAGGTCAATGACCGGCTGCGCGCGTTTCGTAAGACGGAGCAATACCGGGAGTGGCTTATAAGGAAGACGAAGAAGGCTTTGGCAGAGGCCGGCAGCGGCGATTGCGTGATATGGGCAGCTCCGGAGGACGTTGACTTTATAAAAGCGGAATTTGCAGGCGGTCAGGTGACGGTCGAGGAGGAGACTGATAAACATTTCGGCGGAGGAGTGGTCGTGATGAATACCGATCATCATATCGCCGTCGATTATTCCTTCCGGACGCTGCTTGCGGATCAGAAAAAGGACTTTTTAAGCCACAGCGGTCTGAGCGTGGATTAAAACAGTTCCGGGAAAGGACTGACAAGACATATGGGCGAAAGCAAAGGATATATATTCGGCATAAACGGACCGGTAGTGCACGTGAAAGGCTGCCAGGCCTTCAAAATGCAGGAAATGGTCTACGTCGGCGCGATGCGCCTGATAGGCGAAGTGATAGGCGTGACCAGCGAAGCGGCCGTTGTGCAGGTATACGAGGAGACGGACGGCCTGAAAATAGGAGAGCCGGTGGAGGGCACCGGACATCCTATGTGCGTAACGCTGGCTCCCGGTATCCTCGGCGATATTTTCGACGGTATAGAAAGACCGCTGGAGAATATACGCGATGTGAACGGGGCGTTTATTGCCAAGGGCGTGAGAGTGACCGCCCTTGACGAGGATAAGAAATGGGCAGTGAGGATTACCGCTAAAAAAGGCGGCTATGCCGAGGGCGGTACAGTGATAGCAGAGGTGGAGGAGACCTCGCTGATAACCCACAAGGTCATGATACCTCCCGGTATCACCGGCGAGATATCGTGGGTGGCTTCAGACGGGGAATACACGATAAACGATACCATTGCCAAGGTGCTCACCGACAGCGGCGAGCGAGAGATAACAATGAAGCAGGAATGGCCGATAAAGCAGCCGCGTCCTTATAAGAGCCGCCGGGCGATCGACCGGCCGCTGGTGACAGGGCAGAGGATAGTTGATACCATGTTCCCGCTGGCCAAAGGCGGAGCGGCGGCTATCCCCGGGGGCTTCGGCACCGGCAAGACCATGATGCAGCATCAGCTGGCAAAGTGGTGCGATGCGGACATAATCGTTTATATCGGCTGCGGGGAACGCGGCAACGAGATGACGCAGGTACTGGAGGAGTTCTCAGAGCTTCTTGACCCCAAATCGAACCGCCCGCTTCTGGACAGGACAGTGCTCATTGCCAACACCTCCAATATGCCGGTGGCGGCGCGTGAGGCCAGTATCTATACCGGCGTTACGCTGGCGGAGTATTACCGCGACATGGGATATCACGTGGCGCTGATGGCCGACTCCACCTCCCGTTGGGCGGAGGCTTTAAGAGAGATATCGGGACGCTTGGAGGAGATGCCTGCCGAGGAAGGATTCCCGGCCTATCTGGCTTCCAGATTGTCGGCCTTCTATGAGCGTGCCGGCTATGTTGACAACTTAAACGGTACTGAGGGCTCGGTGTCCATAATCGGGGCGGTATCCCCGCAGGGAAGCGATTTTTCAGAGCCGGTCACCCAGAATACGAAGCGGTTTATCCGCTGCTTCTGGGCGCTTGATAAGGCTCTGGCCTATGCCCGCCATTATCCGGCGATAAATTGGCTCAACAGCTACTCGGAGTACATTGACGACCTTACGCCGTGGTATGAGGAGAATGCGGCCGCTGATTTCGTGGAGAAGCGCAACCGTATCATGGCGATCCTCCAGGAGGAGTCGGGGCTTATGGAGATAGTAAAGCTCATAGGCGCCGATGTGCTGCCGGATTCGCAGAAGGCAACGCTTGAGATAGCCAAGGTGATACGTACCGGCTTCTTACAGCAGAACGCTTTCCACAAGGACGATACCTTCGTTCCCATAGAAAAGCAGAATAAGATGATGGATATGATATTGTATCTTGATGAGCGCATGAGGGATGCTGTCGGCCGAGGGATCGTTGTATCGCAGATATTAAAGAACGGGATATTTGACGAGATCACAAGAATGAAGTACAATATCCCCAATGACGATATGAGCGGCTTTATATCCCTGAAGCAGAGTATAGACGATGCGTTCGATAGGATGATAGAAGAGGAAAAACGGTAAGGAGGCGCTTTTAAATGGCTGTTGAATATTTAGGCTTATCAAACATAGAAGGTCCTCTTGCTGTTATAGAGGGCATAAAGGGCGCCGCCAGCGAGGAAATGGTCACCATGACGCTGGACGACGGCTCGCAGCGGATAGGCAGGATCATCCAGATGTCGGGTGACAAGGCGGTGATCCAGGTGTTTGAGGGAACAAGCGGATTGTCGCTGGAGAATACGCGGACGCGTCTTAATGGGGAGCCGATGCGTATAAAGCTGTCCAAGGAAATGCTTGGCCGTACCCTCGACGGTATAGGCCGCCCCATAGACGGTTACGGGGACTACTTCGCCGATGAAACGCGCGATGTAAACGGCCAGCCGATAAACCCTGTTTCCCGTAAATATCCCAATAACTTTATCCAGACCGGCATATCGTCGATAGACTGTCTGGCAACGCTCATACGCGGCCAGAAGCTGCCGATATTCTCCGGCGAGGGTATGCCGCACGATAACCTGGCGGTGCAGATAGCGCGTCAGGCGAAGGTAATAGGCACGGGCGAGGACAGTGGCTTTGCGATAGTATTCGCGGCGATGGGCGTAAAGCACGATGTTGCCAACTACTTCAAGCGTTCATTTGAGGAGAGTGGCGTATTAAACAAGGTCGTGATGTTTTTGAACCTTTCCAACGACCCGGTCGTAGAGAGGATAATCACACCGCGCTGTGCGTTGACGGCGGCAGAGTACCTGGCTTTCAGGCACAATATGCACGTTTTGGTAATACTTACGGATATGACCTCCTATGCGGAGGCCTTGAGAGAGATATCCTCCTCCAAGGGAGAGATTCCCTCAAGAAAGGGATATCCCGGCTACCTTTACTCCGATCTGGCTTCTCTCTATGAGCGCGCCGGCCTTATCAAGGACGCCGAAGGCTCGGTGACCCAGGTGCCGATCCTGACGATGCCCAACGACGATATAACCCATCCTATCCCCGACCTCACCGGCTATATCACCGAGGGGCAGATCGTGCTGGGCCGTGACCTGCATCTGGGCGGGATATATCCGCCGGTATCGGTGCTGCCGTCGCTGTCGCGTCTGATGAAGGACGGCATCGGCGAGGGGTATACGAGGGAGGATCATCCGGAGCTTTCCAACCAGCTTTTCGCGGCGTATTCCAAGGTGGAGGACGCTAAGAGCCTGGCTTCGGTAATAGGCGAGGATGAGCTTTCGGATATTGATAAAAAGTATATCGCTTTCGGAAAGGAATTTGAAAAACGCTTCCTTACTCAGTCCAAGGACGAGAACCGGACGATAGAGCAGACGCTCGATCTGGGATGGGAGCTTCTGGGAATGCTCCCGAGAACAGAACTTGACAGAATTTCTGAAGAAATGCTTGACAAATACTATAAACCTGTGTATACTGATTGAGGAAGAGGTGATATGACTTGGCACAGAAGCTGGCGCCGACCAAGGGAAACCTGATGGCGGCGAAAAACACCCTTCGGCTGTCCAAACAGGGCTACGAGATGCTGGATAAGAAGCGCAACATACTTATCCGGGAAATGATGCAGCTTATAGAGGAGGCCAAGGATGTAGAGAGCCGTATCGAGGATACCTTTGCGAAGGCATATCACGCTCTGGAGCGGGCAAATTTTGTGATGGGCGTAGATACCGTGGCCGATTATGCAAAATCGGCGGTGATAGAAAACGGCATAAGCCTGCATCTGCGGAGCGTAATGGGCGTAGAGCTGCCCATCGTCAGAATGCACGGCGACGAGGAGGATAAGCCGGCCTACGGATTTTACGACACCAGCTCCGCGCTTGATGAAGCGTTGGTGGAATTCAACCGCGTGAAGCGTCTGACAGTACAGCTGGCGGAGATAGAAAACTCGGTCTACCGCCTGGCGATCAATATAAAAAAGACGCAAAAGCGCGCCAACGCCCTTGAGAACATCACTATCCCCATGTATGAGGATATGACTAAGGAGATAGAGACAGTGCTTGAGGAAAAAGAGCGCGAGGAGCATACAAGGCTCAAGCTCATCAAAAATACAAAAATATAAAAGTTGTTTGGGCAGCCGTTTTTTCGGCTGCCTAAAACTGGTTTAACAGGAGATGCGGCTTTGCGGCCGCAGAGGGAGAAATGGTTGATCTAAAGTATTTACTGACGAAACTCTACACGCAAAAAAAACGCCTTAACGCATCGAGGAGGATAGTCCTCGGCTTTGCCACGGTGATACTGACGGGGACGTTCCTGCTGATGCTGCCCATATCGTCCAACAGCGGGGAGATGACGTCCTTTATAACGGCGTTGTTTACGGCGACCTCTACCACCTGCGTTACGGGGCTGGCACTGGTGGATACGGCCACGCACTGGAATGCTTTCGGGCAGCTGGTCATGCTGTGCCTGATCCAAATAGGCGGCCTGGGCTTTATCGCGGTGCTTTCGATAACGTTCTTTTTAAGCCGCCGCCATATCGGACTGAGGGACAGGATGATGATGGCGCAGAGCTTGAATGTAGACAGCATGAGCGGTATCGTGCGTATGATGAAGAAGATAATCATCATTGCGTTTTCCATAGAGGCGATCGGGGCTGCGATACTGTCCGCCCGCTTTATACCGATGTTCGGTATAGGCAAGGGGATATGGTACGGTGTGTTCCATGCGATATCGGCGTTTTGTAACGCCGGGTTTGACCTTTTGGGCGTGATAATGCCGATGGGTAGCCTAGAGCCGGTCAACAGCGATCCGGTGATACTTATCACGATATGCTGCCTGATAGTTATCGGCGGTTTGGGATTTTTCGTCTGGGATGATATATTGGGAAAACGGAGCTGGAAAAAATTCAGCCTTTACACCAAGATGGTGCTTATCATAACGGCGATACTTATCGTTTCCGGCTGGATCATATTTTACCTGCTGGAGAAGGCAAATTCCCAGACATTGGGCGCTATGAGCACGTTTGATAAGACAGTGAACGCCCTGTTCCAGTCTGTGACGACAAGAACGGCCGGATTTGCCAGCTTTAACCAGGCGAATATGAGCGAGCAGTCGAAGATGATATCAACTGTGTTGATGATGATAGACGGTTCCAGCGGTTCCACGGCCGGCGGTATCAAAACCGTGACCGTGGGTCTGGTGCTGATCTCCGCTTATAACATAATGAAATCGAATAAAAAGGTCGTTATCGGCGGCCGCCATATCGGCCATTCGCAGATAATGTATGCGGCGGCTCTGACTATACTGGCACTGATCCTGCTGTTTGCGGGCGGTTTTGTGGTATCCATACAGGAGAATGCAACGATAGTTGACGCCATGTATGAAACGGCCTCCGCCTACGGTACGGTGGGACTTACCACAGGGCTTACATCGCTTGACAACTCATTGGTGACGCATTGGATATTCATACTCTATATGTTCTTCGGACGGGTAGGAATAATGACGATCACCGTATCCACATTGACCAAGGGCAGCACGGCCAAGGATGATATGCTTAATTATCCGGGCGAGAAGCTGCTGCTGGGATAAATTCAAGGAGGACAACTAAAATGAAAACTTTTGCCGTAATCGGAATGGGAAAATTCGGATTCTCGGTAGCGAAGAAGCTCTTCGAGCTGGGACACGAAGTCCTTGCGATAGACCTGGATCAAAACAGGATACAGGCTGTATCGGAGTATGTGACCCATGCGGTGGCCTGCGACGCCAAGGAGGAGTCGGCACTCAGGGCGGTAGGTATCCGTAACTACGATACCGTTATCGTGGCCATTGGCGAAGATGTGACCGACAGCGTGCTCATAACGCTCTTGGTAAAGGAGCTGGGCATCAAGAACGTCATCTGCAAGGCTATGGACAGGAATCACAAGAAGATCCTGCTGAAGATCGGAGCAGACCGTGTGCTTATCCCCGAACAGGAGATGGGCGCCAAGCTTGCGCTCTCCTTAAATTCCAACAACATGATGGAAGTGCTGGAGCTGTCGGACGTCTACGGTGTAGCCGAGGTGGATGTACCGCGCAAATGGCTGGGACGGTCGATAAAGGATCTCAATATCCGCAAGCGGTATGATGTTAATATAATAGCGGTCCAGCCGGCGGATAAGGATGATATAGAGGTAAGCCCCGATCCTGATTACAGCTTTGCCGAGGGCGACAGAGCCGTTTTGGTGGGCAGGAACGAGGATATCAACGTTATTTACAATATGAACTGAGGACAAAGCGGAGCGCGTTGGCATAGGCCGGGGACGCTTCGCTTTTTCGACAAAAAAATTCATAAAGTTTTTATTTTGTTTAAAAAAGACCGATTGACAAAAACACCGGCTTGGGCTATAATATTATAGAGATGATACAAGAGAAAACTGCCTGTCGCCCGCAGACAGGAAAGAAAAGCTATGCGGGAGAAAGGTCCTGGATACTGTGAGAATAGTTTTAACAATGATACCGGCTATATTTTTGATGCTGGCGGCCTCCGGCTGCTTTTTCATAGGTACGCCGTCCGCATTATTGAGCGGATTGCAGACGCCGACTCCTGTAGCCTCGCCGTCTGCGGTGATGGATACAGCCGTATATGACAGTACGATGGCGGATTTGACCGAGCAGCTGGAGCTGTTGTCGGAAAAGACGGCCGAGCTTATACGCTTGAGCCCGGGGGCGGATGTTTCCGACTGGCGGGAGGAATTTACCGCTGCGGAGGAAGCGCTTGCCGATACCGTGAGCAAGCTGCGCCGCGGTGCAGAGAATATCCCTGCTGAGAGGACGGCCGATTTTACAGCGGTGCTTTCCGCGGCCGAGGATATGGCTGCGGCTGTCAGCGGATTTGCTCCGGCGATGGAGCTGGCCGAAGCAGGAGATACTGCGGGAGTGCAAGCGGCGGCTGATGCGTTTAAGCCGTTATATGAATCGGCAATGGCCAAGCTTAATGAGGCGGCTGCCTGAATCGCGCAGATCTCATACGATAAAACTGCATAATAAACTACCGTTTGTATATCGCGGGGATCTTAGCA
>CAYNRX010000009.1:29714-59439 GCA_964399965.1 uncultured Lachnospiraceae bacterium
GGTAGTTTTTATTTTAGTATGCAACGGTTTTTGCCGCGTTTTTTGGCTTCGTACATGGCCATATCAGCCTGGTTGAATACATCGTTGGGGGTAAGTCCCGGCCGCCAGTGGCAAATGCCGCAGCTGAAGGTGACGTGCTCTTCCATGAAATCAAACTCGGTCTGGCGAAAGACATCGAGTATCTGCCGTGCGGTCTTTAAAGCCTGCTCCCCGCGCTTGCCGGGAAAGATTATCGTAAATTCCTCTCCGCCGTAGCGGCAGATTATATCGGTGGAATCGCAGCAGGATTCCATTATGCGGGCAAATGTTATCAGCACGGTGTTGCCGTTCTCGTGGCCGTGGGTATCGTTTATAACTTTGAAATTATCAAGGTCAATGACCGCCAGGGACAGCGGCGATGAATTTATGGTGGCTGCGTCTATCGTTTCAAAAAGCCGCCTATAGAACGACGTGTGATTCAAAAGCCCCGTCATCTGATCGGTTTTGAGCTGCTGCTCAAGCTGCTGCTGGCGTATCGCACTCACGCGTATCTGATTGCGCGTTTCCAGCTCAAACTGGTTGAGGATACTGCCTATCGCGTATGATATACATATTATTAAAAGTATGACTAAATCGTTGAACAGGAGTATTATATCCCCGGGGCGTTCTATGTACCAGGCCCACATCAGGCTCACGCCGAGGAATATCACTGAAAGTATGGCCGTATTACGCATTAGCACCCGGTCGCCGTATATGGTGGAAATGAGCACCGGCAGGCAAAGAGCCACTGGCACGCAGTAGAAATAGCTATGGATACAGGCAACATTTAGGGCCATCAGCTCCAGACCGTATATAGTGGCCGCGTTCTTGAATTTTGTTGTATTGCGCTCGGATGCGTTTATCCGATGCATTATAAAGACAAGCAGGGAATTTATCGCGCAGGGGATGACTATATATGATAATATGTACGAATCAAAAAATTTGCTTTCCAGGTCAGCTGCTGTCATCCACACATAGATCACTATCTCCAATAATACGATAGAGGCCGTTATCCAAATGTATGTTTTAAGAAGTTTTTGGCGGTATTTTTCCCACATCTGTTCATTCTGCTGCATATTCTCACCGTCCTCGCTATGATAATTATACCATGGCAATGGCCGAAAGTCAATAACTTTTACTGTTTTCTCCTGCAAAATAGATAAAAAACCGGGGTTTCCACAAGGGAAACCCCGGCATTATGCCAAAAAGCGAAATTATTTATTCATGTCCTCTTTGACTTTAGCCTGAGCGGCGGCAAGTCTTGCGATAGGAACTCTGAAAGGCGAGCAAGAAACGTAGTCAAGGCCAACATTGTGGCAGAACTCAACGGTCGAAGGATCGCCGCCGTGCTCACCGCAGATACCGAGTGTGATATCCGGTCTGGTCTTTCTGCCCAGCTCTGCCGCCATCTTAACCAGCTTGCCTACGCCGTGCTGGTCGAGCTTAGCGAACGGATCGAACTCGAATATCTTCTTGTCGTAGTAGTCGCCAAGGAACTTACCGGCGTCATCGCGTGAGAAGCCGTAGGTCATCTGTGTCAGGTCGTTAGTACCGAATGAGAAGAACTCAGCTTCTTCGGCGATCTCATCGGCCAGAAGAGCGGCTCTGGGTATCTCTATCATGGTACCTACCTTATACTGAAGGTCTGCGCCTGCTTCCTTGATGACAGCATCGGCTGTATCAACAACTACCTTCTTTACGTACTTAAGCTCATTAACATCGCCTACCAGAGGTATCATTATCTCCGGTGTAACGTTCATGCCCTCGGAATTTACCTTCAGAGCGGCCTGGATAACGGCAGTCGTCTGCATCTTAGCTATCTCCGGATAGGTAACGGCCAGACGGCAGCCTCTGTGACCGAGCATCGGGTTAAATTCCTTAAGACCTTCGATAGTAGCCTTAAGCTCGTTTATGTCAAGATCCATCTCTTTTGCCAGAGCGGCGATATCATCCTCTTCCTGAGGAACGAACTCGTGCAGAGGCGGATCCAGGAAACGGATAACTACCGGATATTCCTTAAGAGCGCGGTAAAGCTCCTCAAAGTCGCCCTGCTGCATCGGCAGGATCTTGTTGAGTGCTTTTTCTCTCTGTTCAGCTGTCTTGGAAACTATCATTTCACGAACAGCTGCGATCCTCGACTCCTCGAAGAACATATGCTCTGTACGGCAGAGACCTATGCCCTCGGCACCGAAAGCAACAGCCTGCTTAGCGTCTCTGGGAGTATCGGCGTTTGTGCGTACCTTAAGCGTTCTTACGGCGTCAGCCCAGCTCATGAAGGTCTCGAAATCGCCGGAGATGTTGGCTTCCTGCGTTGCAATAGCACCCTCGTAAACGTTACCTGTGGAACCGTCAAGGGAGATAACATCGCCCTCGTTGAATCTCTTTACACCATCGCCGTTGGTAACGGTGAAGTATTTTTCATCCTCGTATACCTTTACCTCATCGCAGCCTGCAACACAGCATCTGCCCATACCGCGGGCAACAACGGCAGCGTGGGAAGTCATACCGCCTCTGGCAGTCATGATACCCTCGGCAGCGTTCATGCCTTCGATATCCTCAGGTGAAGTCTCCTGTCTTACAAGGATGACCTTTTCGCCTTTTTCAGCAGCGGCAACGGCCTCATCGGCTGTGAAATATACCTTACCTGCGCCTGCTCCGGGAGATGCGGGAAGCCCCTTTGTCAGCGGAGTAGCTTTCTTCAGTGCATCGGCCTCAAAGGTCGGGTGCAGAAGAGCATCGAGCTGCTTGGGGTCAACCTGCAGAAGAGCCTGCTCTTTGGATATCTTGCCCTCGTTGACGAGGTCAACAGCGATCTTAAGAGCGGCAGCGGCAGTTCTCTTACCGTTTCTTGTCTGCAGCATGTAGAGCTTGCCGTCCTCAATGGTGTACTCCATGTCCTGCATATCCTTGTAGTGATCCTCAAGAGTCTGTGCGATCTCTACGAACTGCTTGTACACCTCGGGCATATCCTGCTCAAGCTGTGCGATCGGGGAAGGTGTTCTTACGCCGGCAACAACGTCTTCGCCCTGTGCGTTTATTAAGTATTCACCGAAAAGCTTCTTTTCGCCGGTGGAGGGATTACGTGTGAAAGCAACGCCGGTGCCGGAAGTATCGCCGAGGTTACCGAACGCCATCATCTGTACGTTTACGGCTGTGCCCCAGGATCCGGGTATGTCGTTCATTCTTCTGTAAACGATAGCTCTGGGATTGTTCCAGGAACGGAATACTGCCTTAACGGCGCCCATGAGCTGTTCCTTCGGGTCTGTCGGGAAGTCCTGGCCGATCTTGGACTTATACTCAGCCTTGAACTGGGAAGCAAGCTCCTTTAAGTCATCGGCTGTAAGCTCGGTGTCCATCTTGACGCCCTTTTCTTCCTTCATTTTATCGATAAGCTCTTCAAAATACTTCTTGCCGACTTCCATAACAACGTCGGAGTACATCTGTATAAATCTTCTGTAGCAGTCCCAAGCCCATCTGGGGTTGTTGGATTTTTTGGCCATAACCTCAACAACAGTCTCGTTAAGACCAAGGTTCAATATAGTATCCATCATACCGGGCATGGAAGCTCTTGCGCCGGAACGAACTGAAACAAGCAGGGGATTCTCCTGATCACCGAATTTCTTGCCGGTGATTTCCTCCATCTTTGTGATGTATTCCATGATCTCGGCCTGGATCTCATCATTGATCTTTTCGCCGTCCTCATAGTATTGTGTGCAGGCCTCAGTGGTGATGGTGAAGCCCTGCGGAACGGGCATACCGAGTTTTGTCATTTCAGCCAGGTTTGCACCCTTGCCGCCAAGCAGATTTCTCATGCTTGCGTCTCCCTCAGAAAAGAGGTAAACGAATTTTTTTCCCATTGGAATCTCCTCCTAATAAAATTCTTACTCAAAAGAAAAGCGCAGAAAATACACTCCTCTTTATCATATCTCTATTATATCACATTTTGGAAGAATGTCCACGTTTTTTGTTAAAAATTTTGCGATTTTTAAATTTTCGTGGTTTTGCATACTTATTTTTCATATAAATTATTAAAAATACACAATTTTGATTGTATATAAGCTATAAAAAAATGAAATTTCCGATCCCGTTGATCTTGACGCCGCTACCGCGGCAGGAACGGCAGACGCCTAATAAATAGGATCCGTGTCTATATTGGGAGCAGTAAAGCCAATTATACCTCGCCGACCCCGGAAAACGATACTGATATACAAGGAATTGAGCTTTTTGATAAAAAATATGACGGCCGAAACTTGTTCGGCCGTCACAATGTTGGCACCCCCGACCAGAATCGAACTGATAACTAATCCTTAGGAGGGACTTGTTATATCCATTTAACTACAGGGGCGTTTATAACATATCCTATTGTACCGCAGAACCGCCGTTTTGTCAAGCATTTTTCGGAAAAATTTCAAAATAAAAGGCCCGCAGAGAGATCCTCTCCCCGCGGACACCGTATTATTCTTCATCTTCTTCCGGCTTCGACTGTTCTATTATTGAAACGTCTACGCTTTCTATGCGGTGATCGCGTATATCGGTCACCTGCATCCTCATGCTGTAGGCCTCGACCAGGGGCTTGGTACCATCATCCGGTACCTCCAAAAGCTCGCTCAAAATCAGTCCGGCGATGGTGTTATACGTCTCCACCGGCAGATCAAGATCCAGCGACTCGGCAACCTCGTCAAGCGGAGTGTCACCCTGGATACGCCACAGGTTATCGCCTACGCGCACTATATCCTCCGGCTCGTCATACAGATGGATATTTCCTACGATCTCTCCCAGCAGATCGGCAAGCGTCACCGCTCCGCTCAGACCGCCGTACTCGTCAAGCACAACGGCAAAATGCTTTCTCTCCTGCTGCATCTTCTGGAACAGCTCGTCGGCCTTCATCGTCTCCGGGACGAAAAATGCCGGTTCTATCTTTTTGGTCACATCTTCGCCATAATAGAGCGATTTATAAAATTCTCTTTCGCTCAATGCGCCTATGACGTTGTCTACACTGTCGGAGCATACGATATATTTGTTCTGGTTGCTCGAAAGAATTGTCTTTTTCCATTCCTCGATACCATCCTCCATCCACAGTATATCCAAATCGCGTCTGTGTGTCATTACATCATCAAGCGGCGTATCGTCAAGCTCAAAGATGTTATGTATCATATTTTTTTCCGAGGGATCGATAGTTCCCTTTTCACTGCCGACGTCAAGCATCATACGTATCTCTTCCTCGGTGACTTCCTCGTCCTCCTCTGCGGGATTGATGCCGCACAGTCTCAGCACGCCGTTGGTCGATTTTGTCAAGAACCACACGATAGGACGTGCGCATTTAGATACGCCGTACAAAAAGCCCGACATCGCCAAAGACAGTGATTCCGCCTTTTTCATCGCTACACGCTTAGGTACCAGCTCGCCGAATATAAGGGTTATCACCGACAGTATTATCGTGATAACAACAACGGCAATGGCATTTACCACGTGTGCAGGGATATTCACCCCGGTCGCCATGATGGCATCAACGATCGGATCGGAGAAGTTATCCGCCGCGAACGCACTGCCTAAAAAGCCCGCCAGCGTTATGCCTACCTGGATAGTACCCAGGAAATTCGTCGGCTCCGCCGTCAGCTTTGTAAGTTTCTTTGCCCTTTTGTCGCCATCCTCCGCAGCCTTTTGCAGCTTTATATCGTTAAACGATATGACTGCTATTTCCGCCGAAGCAAATATGGCGTTAAAGGCGATAAGTATCACCTGAAGCAAAAGTTGTAGGGGCAAACTGTCCAAAAAAAGATCATCCTCTCTTGTAGTAAAAAATTTTGTTTATAACCTACATATGCACACATTCTATCATATATGTATATCTTTGTCAAGAGATTTTAAACAAAAAAAGAACATACGAACGATCCCTGTTCGTATGTTCCTACTATGGTGACCCGTAAGGGAATCGAACCCTTGTCGCCGCCGTGAGAGGGCGGAGTCTTAACCGCTTGACCAACGGGCCTTAACAAAAAATAGTTTACCACAATATTTGCCGCTTGTCAAGAGTTTTTTTCAAATTTTTTGATTTTTTTGTTTGCGAATTAACGTTTTTAAGAGAAACAAAAAACGCGCGTGAGATTTACATAGCAAGAATCGCGGAATAAGACGGAAAAAATACTGTTATTGACCGAAAAATAGCTTGCACAGGGAGGAGGGCAGCGGTAAAATGATATACGAAGCAGGGAGGGACGAAGATGCAGGTGATAGAATCATCTCTTACAGATATCATGTATATAAGTGCCGAGGACCGGCGGGAGGCGAAGGTATACCCGGCTTTCAGCATACATGAGGCCTGTGAGATATATATCGTGGTCAGCGGAGAGCGGCATATGTATATCGGCGGCGTTCTGTATACGGTATCGGCAGGAGACGCGGCGATGATACCGGCGAATATCCCTCACCGCAGCTACGGGAGTGTCGCCTATCGGGGGATATGCGTGCAGTTTTCCCGGGAAAGGCTTTTTGAGGTGTTCGGTGAAAAAATGGGGAACGAGGTCATGGATCGTTTCCGGATCCCCGTTATAACGCTGGGACGGGAAAAGTCCGCCCGGTTTTATGAGATGACCGCAGCGGCTGAAGGCGAGCCGGAGAGTATGCGCCGGACGATCGCGGCTGTGTTTACGGAGCTTATACGCTGCGCGCCAGCCGGCAGTCCCCGCGAAAAACGGTCGATGGGCTCGGATCTGTCGCCGATAGGGGAGTATATACAGAAAAATTACCTGAGAAAAATAGGGCTTGACGATATCTGCTCTCACTTTGGTATGTCGAAGAGCTATTTGTGCCGCCTGTTCAAAAAGCAGACCGGCGTCACAGTCGTGGAATATATAAACGATCTGCGGATACAGTACGCCTGTATCCTGCTGCACGAAACGGAGCTGGAGGTGAATGAGATATGGAAAAAATGCGGCTTCGGCTCGGCTCAGCACTTTAACCGCGTATTTAAACGGGTGACCGATGAAACGCCCTTGGCGGTGAGAAAAAGAGGAAAGGGATTGCGGGGACTGGAGTAGGGATTTTAAACAGCACGGCGGACAAGCCGGGAAGAGCGCTCTCTCCGGTTTGTCCGCCGTGCCGATTTTTTATGACACTAATTTTTTATACTGCGAAGGCGTCATGCCGGTGTGCTTTTTGAATATGGCAGTGAAGTTTTTGGCGTCACAGTAGCCCACGTCCATCATGACGTCGATGACCTTGCGGTTTTCGCCCTTAAGCATCTGACAGGCCTTCTCCACGCGTATTTTTTGTATGTACTCGGATACGCCCATGCCGGTCGATTCCTTGAACTTGCGGCAGAAATAGTTGGGGCTCATCTTTACAAGCTCTGCCAGCTCTTCAAGATGTATATCGGCGTTATAGTGATCGTTTATATAAGCGAGCGATTCGCCGCAGTCGAAATGCTTCGTGTCCTCCGCCGCGCCGTCTAAATATAAGCGGTAGATCAGGATGAACACCTGGATGATATACTGGCGGAGCATATCCTCCCAGCCCGGATGCTTGGCGGTGTATTCCACGAGCATATCCTTGTAGGCGGTGTGTATCTTCTGAGCGTAGGCGCCTCCTGCTTTTACCGGCAGCAGAAAAAGGCTCTTGCCGCCGCAGGGCGACAAAAACTTAGCAAGCCCGCGGTCGCTGGCGGCAACCTTTTCCATGACGTTTGCTGAAAACATGCACTTGTATACTACCAGCTCCCCGGCTCCGGGAGCGTCGTTGTAGACGCAGTGGACTGTCCCCGGCGGTATTAAAAACAGACTGCCCTTGGACACCGGATAATGAAGCCCTCCGGTCTGGCAGCAGCCTCCGCCCTCCGAGACGAAAAGCATCTCATAAAAATCGTGGCTGTGCATCCATATTTGTTCCCCGCAGGTGTATTTTTTTAGGCAGCAATCCTCGCCCATTCCAAATTCATATTTCTTTTCTATGACCGGTGCATTCATAATTTCACCCCCGCAAAAGAGTATAACACAACCCATTGAAAAAGGCAATACCCTTTGATATAATTCACCGTGTTAAATTTCCAGCTTTATTTTTTTCGGAGGTGTTCGTTATGGAAGCTCATAAGGTGAAAAAAGTAAGGGATATGACTGCAGGGACGCCTATCACGGCGATAATACTCTTCGCGCTGCCGATGCTTGCCGGGAATATATTCCAGCAGCTTTATAACTTTGTCGACACGACAGTCGTGGGAAAATTCGTCGGCGCAGACGCTTTGGCGGCCGTGGGAACCACCGGTTCCATGAACGCGCTTTTGATATGCATAGCGATGGGGCTTTCCAACGGCGCGGGGATAATAATCTCCCAATGCTTCGGCGCGCACCGCTACGATGAGATGAAAAAGGCGGTATCGGCCATGTTTTACGTTGTAATATCGGTCGGACTGGTGATAACGGCGGCCGGCGTATTTTTGGCGCGGCCGGCAATGCGGCTTTTGGGAGTGCCGGAGGATATCCTCGAGATGTCGGTCCTTTATATGCGCATAGTGTTCGGCTTTTGCCTTACGAATATCCTATATAATGCGCTCTCGGCTATATTGCGCAGCATCGGCGATTCCAAAACGCCGCTTTATATGCTGATAGTATCCTCGATAATAAACGTTGTTTTGGATCTGGTATTCGTGCTCCGCTTCCATATGGGTGTGGCAGGCGTAGCCTATGCCACGATAATCGCCCAGGCGGTATCGGCACTTCTTTGCGCTGTCTATATTATCCGCCACCGGCAGCAGCTGTACCTTGACGGCCTGCCCAAAAGGCCTCCGCGCTACATGGTGGTAAAGATCTTTAAGATAGGCCTGCCGGCTGCGATGCAGAGCGCGATGATATCCCTCGGCGGCATCAGCGTGCAGGGGCTGATAAACTCCTTCGGCACCGGAGCGATGGCGGCCTATACGGCCTCGTCAAAGATAGACTCCCTGTCGATACAGATACTCTGTTCCCTGGCGGCCGCGCTTTCGGTCTACTGCGGCCAGAACATGGGCGCGGGCAATATTGCCCGGATACGTTCGGGGCTGCGGCAGACGCTGGCGGTGATGGTGCCGGTGTGCGCCGCCCTGGCCATGGTGATGCTGATTTTCAAGCGGCAGATACTGGGGATATTCCTGGATGCTTCCGCAGCGGCAGAATCCATAGAGATAGGCTGTGTTTACCTGTCGATAATCGGTATCGGCTATATAATCGCCGGCATCATGCAGAGCTACCAGAACCTTCTGCGCGGCTGCGGCGATGTGAACGTCTGCGTGGCCGCCGGGATAGCGGAGCTGTGCGTAAGAGTCGGCGCATCCTATTTGTTCGTACGCTTCTGGGGGCTGACGGGAGTATTCATTGCCATCCCCGTATCCTGGCTGTGCGGCTGTCTTATCCCGGTGATACGCTATTACAGCGGTAAATGGCAGTATAAGGGCGTCATGAAATAATTGTAGAAAATCGCTAAAAACCATTGCAATTTCCTCCCTGATGCGGTATAATTTTATTGATATAACGAAACAGATATAGGGGGAGAAATATGCTGGCTCAAATAAACACCTGCGGCCTGATGGGGATGGACGGCTTCCGCGTATGCGTGCAGGCCGATATCTCAAACGGGCTTAGCCAATTTGATATAATAGGCCTGCCCGATGCAGCCGTCAAGGAATCGCGCGAACGTATCAAGGCCGCCGTAAAAAACAGCGGACGGGCGTTCCCGATGAAAAAAGTGACTGTAAACCTCGCTCCGGCTTCCCGGCGCAAGGAAGGGGCGGCCTACGATCTGCCGGTGGCGTTGGCGGTGCTGGCTTCTTCGGAGCAGATATTTATAGAGGACGCCGACAGGGCGATGTTTATCGGCGAGCTGGCGCTCGATGGCAGCGTAAGCGGAGTGCGCGGAGTGCTGGCGATGGTGATAGCCGGACGCGCTATGGGGTATGACCGGTTTTTCGTACCGGCGGAAAATGCGGCCGAGGCTTCGGTGGTGGAGGGAGCCGAGATATATCCGGCGGAGACCGTGCGTTCTATCCTTGACCACTATTCCGGCCAAAAGAAGATAGAACCCGTAAAGGCTGATGTGTCAACGCTTATGAGTTCTGCGGGGGCGGCGCTTCTGGACATGGCGGACGTAAAAGGGCAGGAGAGCGTCAAACGCGCTTTAGAGGTGGCGGCAAGCGGGAACCATAACGTGCTTTTGGTCGGAGAACCGGGAACCGGTAAATCGATGCTTGCCCAGCGTCTGGGCGGGATATTGCCCGACCTTTCGTTCGAAGAGTCGCTGGAGGTAACGAAGATACATTCGATAGCAGGGACGCTGCCGCCGAAAACGCCGCTCATCACTACGCGTCCCTTCCGCAGCCCGCACCATACCGTATCCCCGGCCGCCTTGTCCGGCGGAGGTACGATACCGCGTCCCGGCGAGCTTTCACTGGCGCATAACGGGGTGCTGTTCCTTGACGAGCTGCCGGAGTTCAAGCGCGATGCTTTGGAAACGCTGCGCCAGCCCCTAGAGGATGGCACGGTCACTATCTCCCGCGTCAATGCTACGCTTACATATCCCTGCAACCTATTGCTGATAGCTTCAATGAACCCTTGTAAATGCGGCTATTACGGCAGCCGGACGCGTGAATGCACCTGTTCGCCGGCGCAGATAGCCCAATACCGCAGCCGCGTGTCGGGGCCGCTTTTGGATAGGATAGATATCCAGATGGAGGTGCCGGCGGTGAGGTTTGAGGAGCTTTCCTCCTTAAAAAGCGGGGAAAAGAGCGCCGAAATAAAAAAACGCGTTGACCGCGCCCGCCGTATCCAGCTGGAGCGGTACAAGGGGTACAATATATATTCCAACTCCCAGCTTTACGGCTCGCTTCTGGAGAAGTTTTGTCCGCTGGGACAGGCGGAGAACGCACTTTTAAAGGGAGCGTTCGATAAGCTGGGGCTTTCTGCCCGCGCGCATTCGCGCATACTGAAGGTGTCGAGGACGATCGCCGACCTTGAAGGGGCGGAGTCCATCACTACCAACCATATCGCCGAGGCTATCCAGTACCGCAGCCTTGACAGGAAATTCTTCGGATAAGGAGTTTTTAGCAGATGGAAAAGTTTTTCGCTTGGCTTCGGTCATTTCTGGGACGGTTTTTGCCGGAGAGGCTTGTACGGTTTTTGGAGCCGTTTTTGTCGGTGCAGTTTTTTACATTTTTGGTGATAGGGGTGATAAACACCCTGAGCACGACCGTTATCGCCACCGTTCTCGACCTCATATCAGGGGCGGCTTTCGATGAAAATATGCTGATATTGCTGGAGAGCTACAACGTGACCTTTATAATCGGTTATGTGCTTTCACTGGCGATATCTTTCCTGCTAAATTCGCGGTTTACGTTTCATGAAAAGCCGACGCTTAAAAAGTTTGTAAAATTCCCCGTAAGCTATATTCCCAATTTCGTGATACAGTACCTTTTGGTATGGCTGTTCACAGCCCTTGACTGGAACAGGACGCTGGCCTATTTAATAGCCGCTGTCTGCGCCCTGCCGATAACGTTTTTGGTCATGAAGCTTTTCGTGTTCCGGGAAAAGAAAGAAAGCTGAAGAAAGCCGCTGACGTCTGCATACTGCAAAATACGGTATGCAGGCGTTTTTTGTATAAAATATAAAAAAGTGATTGACATAGAATGTGCCGTGTTGTATACTTATAATAGAAAATACTTATGAAATGAGGTGCAATATGAAAAAACTGGTTTTGACAATGGGGCTTTTGGCCGCATTGGGGATAACAGCCTCGGCTGCAAACAGCACGGATGGCTCTTTACAAACAGAGATCCTTGGCTACGAGCTTTCGGGATGGGCGGATATGGGCGATTTTATGGACAAGACCGCCTATGTCTGCATGTATAAGGATGGCATTTTGACCGATGTGCAGATACCGGAGATAGACGGGGAAGGGAATTTCACCGCCGATCTTACAGGGGTGGACGATGCGGATAAGCTGGCCGTATACCTTTGGGCGGAGGGAACGATGGTGCCGATGGGAGAAAACATCTATGATTTTTCGGCTATCGACCGGAGCATTACCGGCAGCGCATATTCGGGCACACGCCATGATACCTTGTTTGTGACTGCGGTCGAGCAGCCCGAGGGCAACGACGATGTCCTTTTGCGGATCACAGGCGTTGATTGGCGAGGAATGAGCGTGAGCTATGATATAACGACTGTTACCGGCATCTGGGAGCCGGCGGGCGAACAGCTTTTCAGCGGACGCGAGTATAACGTCCGCCTGATAAACGATCCGGTAAGCGGAAACGACATTGACCCGGCAGAGCTTATAAGCGCGGGTGATGTGATCTCGGTAGACGGTATCGGTTCACGGGCGTTGACGGTATTCCTGGTCGCCGATACGAGCGGTATGAACGCTACGGCGGAGAACCTTTTCGGCTGGGATAAAAATATGTACCACTGCTTCTCAAACAACACGCGCGAGGGCTGGACATACGGCGCCGTCAGGGATTGCTATATCGAGAACGATGAGGCGGTGTTCACGGTAGGAAGCACGGTATGGTCGGATGATAAGGATAGAAGGCTGCCTGCGGCCGAGCTGGAATTTAGCGACGATGGCACGCTTTTAAGCTGCAACGTGACCCAGCTGCTCTACAATGAACTTGATCCGCCGGAAAGTGCGGAGGATCGCAGCTATGATGTAATAATGCTCTACACCCACAAGGGCGTTGTTTATTCGGCAGCTGTCTACCGCCTGACGAACGCTCCTGCCGACTACGTTCCGCCGGAAGTATATGCCCCGGGCGATTACGGCAGCTACGGGATAATAATAAACGGCCAGAGCAGCGGCGAGGGCATAAATGTAAAAATGTTCGATATCGCGACCAATACCGTAAAGGAGCTTACGATGGCCGCCGGAGCCCAGTATTGGCCGGGCAATGAGACAGCGGCAAGGGCGGCGACTGCTGCCGATCTGGCAGCGATATGCGACCGCTCAGCCTTTGAGGAATATCGCAGCGGAAATCCGCTCACGCTTTGCCGCTACCGTGAGGACGGCGGCGCGATCTTTGAGCTTTACTTGGCAGGAGGAGAGGGCAGCGCGGCGGCTGTGAGATTCGACTATGACTCCTATGCGGGAATGACCGCCCCGTATATACTTTCCAGCCGCTATTTTATCGGCAGCGATATTACTGAGGCCTGGGCGCCCGAGGATATGACCGCTGCTTATGCGCAGGAGGAGGATTACTACAGCGCAGCGCCGGCCAATGGCGACGATTACCTCGTACTCGAACAAACCAACGCGATCTGCTTTGTCGACTATGACAGCAGGACGAAAAAGCCGGCTCTTATGCTGCGGTTTGAGGGAGATAGGAATATTCCCGATACCTCCGTAAGTGATGCGGGCTGGACGGCGGAAGGACATCCGGCAGTAATGGTGACCGAGGTCGGCGCGGATTTTGTGACCGGGCTTCTCAACGGAGCAAGCGTGACGTATACGACAAGGACGACCTCTTCGCTGTATCAGCTGACTGGGGCTTACATGTTCGGCAACAGAGTGTATAATGCGGAAATGGTCTGGAACGGCAGCGCAGAGGATAAGATGGGCGACTATATCGCCGCTGGCGACGTATTGATGGTTGATGCGGAAAACGGCGTGATAAACTCTTCCTTGAAGATAGCCGATGGCAACGAGATCGGTGCCGGCAACATGCCTGCATGGGCAAACGGCAAGATGCAAAGCCATAACATCAGCTCACGTGACGTTTGGATTGGCGGTACGGTGTCGGCTGTACAGCATGAGGACGGTCAGACCTTGGTGACTATCGGGGAGGAGATCATACCTCTGGACGACAGCAGCAGTATCTCGGTATCATCAGGCGGTGCACTTGAAGAGGGAGCCGCAGGCGATATTGAAGCAGGAGATCTAGCGTTTATAAAGCTGTTTAGGTATTCGGTTCAGAATGTATTTGTATACAAGTGATTATACAGGAAAGGGGCTACTTGCTTTTAGCGAGTAGCCCCTTTCGTTTTCTTAACGCGAAATCTTCTTCTCATTTGCCCTTTTGTTTTATCGCCGCCTCCAGGGCGGAGGTGACAGTCTCTATTACCTTTACGCGGGCGTAGTATTTGCTGTTTGCCTCTACTATCGTCCAGGGCGCATGGGAGGTGGACGTTAAGACCATCATCTCGTCGACCGCCTTTACGTAATCATCCCATTTGTCGCGGTTGCGCCAGTCCTCATCGGTCAGTTTCCATGATTTCTGGGGATTGTCGCGCCGTTCGATAAAGCGGCGTTCCTGCTCGTCCTTGTCGATATGCAGCCAGAACTTGCAGATCACGGCTCCCCAGTCGGCAAGCTGCTTTTCCATATCGTTTATCTCCTGATAAGCCCTCTGCCATTCATCGACCCGGGCGAAGCCTTCTATTCTCTCCACCATCACCCGTCCGTACCAGCTGCGGTCAAATACCGCCATATGCCCGGCCTTGGGCATTTTCGTCCAGTACCGCCAAAGGTAGTTGTGGCTCTTTTCGATATCGTTGGGGGCGGAGCTGGGGATAACGTTATATCCACGGGGATCCAAGCGGCGCGTGAGCCGCTTTATCGCTCCGCCCTTGCCGGCGGCGTCCCAGCCCTCGAACACGCATATCAGGGGGATGCGCAGGCGGTACATCTCGTTTTGCAGAGTGAACAGCTTGGCCTGCGCCTTTTCCAGCCTGTCCTTGTATTCCTCGCGGCCAAGCGTTTTTGACAGATCGACCCGATCCAATATATCGTTGCCGCCAACGCCGCGAAAAGATGGTGCGGCAGGGGAAGGCGTTTTGGTACGCGCCCGCTCTATTGCTTCCTGCAAACGGTCGGCAACGCAGCTCATGACCTTGACCGCCGCGTATTTGCGGTCTTCGGCCTCCACTATCACCCAGGGCGCTTCGGCCGTGTTTGTGGACTGTATGACGGAAGCGTATTGGCCGCAGAGCTTTTCATAATCCTTGTTCTGCTTTTTGTCATGCTTGCCTACTCGCCAGGAGGTCGCCTCGGCCGTCTCCAGAGCTTCCAGCCGCCGTTTTTGTTCCTTTTTTGATACGTGAAGGAAAAACTTTATCAGCACATAGCCGTCGTCGGTCAGCTCATGCTCAAATTCCCGGATATGTCGGGCGGCTTGCTCGTTCGTGCTGTCCTCATCGAACAGCGTCATATACCAGCTGCGGTCAAATATCGCGATTTCGCCCCTGGGCGGCGTTTTTTCCCAAAACCGCCACAAATACGGATGCAACGCTTCGTCATGCTCCAGCTTGTGGGAGATGTTTTCCACCGTAAATCCGCGCGGATCAAGCGCCTGCAGGAGCATATTGATCTGCGTGCCCTTGCCCGAGGCGCTCCAGCCGTCGAAGGAGATCATTACCGGTATCCCCAGCTTGCGCACCTCTCGCTGCATTGCCGAGAGCTTCTCGCACAGGCTGTCGTACTGTTCCTTGAAATCCTTGCCGGATAATTTCTTGTTCAAGTCTATCTCTCGTAACATAGTGACCCTCCTCTCATAGGTCTATTTAACGTATATTATCCCATTTCTTCTAAGTAATTATGCAATATGGAAAAGCCGTAGTAAAGATCGGGGCACCATTTACCGCCCAGCTCCTCAAGATACGATACCGTCCCTGCCCAGGACATGGAAGCTACCGACTGATACCGCCCGTGCGGCTCGCCGATAGGAGCAAGTCCTACGTAGGCCGACATATGGTTGAAACGCGCCCGCACGCCTTCCTCCGGCGTGGCAAAGCTCTCATGATCCTCAGTCGCATCGCCGTTTTGGCCGTACTTCTTTATCCCTGCCCAATTGTTCTGCTCGGGCAGGACTGCTCCGCCGTAATTGCCGAAAGCCGTTTCCTTGGCGGCCTGGGCGTAGAGTATGTCGGGACGGATGCCGGTAAGCTCGCCGTACTGCCAGTACACGGGGGCAATATCGATAAAGTGTTGATGCGCTCCCTTGGACGCTGCCCATGCCTGCGCCTCCTCTACGGTGCAGGAGGCTTGTCCCGTCATCGGCGTACGCGACTGGCGTACTCCCAGCTCAAGCGGATCGTCTACGCCGGTTTTTGCTCTCTCGATAAGAACGCAGACCTCGGCTCTCGTCAGAAGATCGCCGGGAGCAAGCACGCCCTCGCTCTTTCCCCGCATAAGGCCGCGTTCAACAGCGGCGCACAGCAGGCTCCGGTAATCCGGATCCACCTGGTCATAGTCCGTAAAATTGTCGGTGAGTATGTCAGAATTGCGCACGCTGGCGGACGTAAGCCCGGAAGCCGCCGCCAAGGTGGCCGCAAACTCCTCGCGCGTCACCAGCTGCGAATCGTGAAATTCCTGTACACGCTTTTGCATATATGGGGCGATGGCGGAGATGTATGAGAACGCCCAGTGATTCTGGGGCACATCGGCGAACAGTCCGCCCGTGCTGCTCTCGATATCGTAGGCCTCGCAGAGGATCTTTGCCATCTGCGCCCGCGTGAGGTTATCGCCCAGTCCAAGATCCCCATTCTCATAGCCGTTTATGATACCGTTTTCCACACAATAGCTCACCCCGGAGGACGCCCATGACCAGTCCTCCGCCGCCGTTGCCGGCACTGATATACACATAACCGCCGCAAGAATAAGAAGTCTTTTCCTCATTAAAATTTCCTTTCTGTCTGTTATTTATTCGTTGGCCTTGTCAGGCATGATCGCATGGTAGAGCTTATCCGCCAGCTCATCGTCCGGCAGCGTCCGCCTCTGGGTATTCTCAAGATAAATGAGCCTTTCCGATTCCGGCATAATGTAGTTTTTATACCAGGAGAACAGGTGCGGGCCGTCGGAGATCATGCGCACGTATTTTCTCAGCGCATCCACCGCATACCAGGCCGAATGGAAATTCGACAGCCAGTCGCAGCGGTAGAAGCCTTCCCATTGCCCGTGTTCGGAGGCCTTCATCAGATTCGTTATCTGGTAGAGCTTAGAGGCTGCTCCCGACAGGAATATAAAGCATTCCGGCATCTGGTCGTCGAGGAAAAATTTCCTCGCCAAGCACAAAAGCCGCAATGATTCCGCTCCGCCCAAGTGCATCTGCACCTGCAATATCAAATTATCGCGGAAGAAGGGAGCGTTGCCGGTTTCCCAGGCCGCCTCTTCGCAATCGCCCAAAAGCCTCTTAAATCCGTCGACTGCCGTAGCGCATTTTTCCTCAAACCATTCAAACTGCTCATTTAACGGCAGCTCCCCGGTTGCCCAGTATAGATGGCTGTTCGACTTGTCCCCGCGCATCCAGGAGGTGCACAGGCGGCGGATAGTATGCGGATAAAACTCCTCGCCCGCTCGGTCATCCTCGTTTTTGCCGTATTTGATGGTAGTTTGGAAATAGCGGTTATAGCAGTCTAAGGCGTCCTGGGAGCCTTTTAGATACCTGTCGCGGAAATCGTTTTTAAACTCGTCAATATCGGCATGTCCGGCTTTCCACATACGGGCGACCAGATCCAGCATATAGACGTGCGGGCGGATATTTCCGCAGTTTAACAACAGGAATCTGTCCGCCCCTGCCGCAAATGATTTTTCCAGCTCTGCCCTTACCAACTCCGGCGGATTGGCAAGCAGCGTCAGGTGGCTTGAAGCCTGCAAGTCGTGGAAGGTTATATGGTAGTAAATGCCGTGGCTGCCGGGTTCCTTGGGCAGGGAATCTATGCGGGGATTGTGATTGCCCTGGCGCCTGGTGACCATTTTGCCGTAGCCGTTGTCCGACCACACTTTTATAAACTCATCGGGCAGCTCCAAATATCCGCCCTCGTAAAGCTCGGTTATTTCCCCGTACAGATATACTGCGCAAACAGGATCCTTCACTTGAGCGCAGATCATTTTATACTGGGTATCGATGACCTTGCGTATGAGGTCGGCGCGACTTTCGGGCGTTACGTATTTGGGATCGCTTTCCCAAAACGGCATATCGCCCTGGCCGCGGAAGCCGAGCGTCCAGATGATCTTTTTATCCTTGTTAGCGTCTATCGAGGCCTGCCACAGCTTTTCAAAAAGCTCCGGGTATTCGTCAAAGCTGGGATTTTTATCCGGATATGCGCGAAGGAACATCTCCGCCCCCAGGGGCTCGGCATGGTGATGGGTTATGTACAACCCCATTTCAGTGGCGATGTTGTAATGCTCGCCGCTCCGGGGCAGGTCTGTGCCCGGTATCACCATATTTCCGCCCAGGCGGATAAGCGTTTCGTATACTATCCGCCATACCTTTGGCCCCGGCGGATAATCCTCGCTCCAGCCGATAAGGCAAACCTCGTCGTTTACAAACCAGCCGCGGTATCTGATGCGTTCGGGCGGCTTTATAAACTCTCCTTCCGGGATATCGATGCTGCGCTTTCTGGAAGGCTCTGTTTCCGTCCAGTACCAGAAATCGTCCACTCCCAGCCATTCGCGGCTAATATGTACCATTGCGTAAATAGCCGCCAGCTCATCGCTGTAGCGCACCACTGCCCGGCGGCTGACGGTTATTGAAAATTGTTCGGCAAGCAGCGTTTCGTCCTTTACAAAGCGCACGTCCGCGTCCTCGACTTCCTTTAGGGGCATACCGAATACCTTTTGGAAGTCGCGCCGCAATATGCGGACGCCGTTGTTTATCGCTATCGTTTGATCGCCAAACGAAAACGTGGTTTTTCCGGTTAGTTCCATGATCGTTCTCCTTTTGACCTCTCCGTTCATCTTCTGCCGGGGGATATTGCCCCAGTGTCTTATATTTATTGTATCACAAAGGCAGGGATTTTTCCACACATTTATCGAACGGTTTTTCTTTTTGTATGATACTTATAATTTCTGCTGTTGTTTTTGTGTAATTTGCCTTTTTGCCCGCAGATACTTCTCCCGTGTTGCCAGGCCGCCGCGGATATGGCGTTCAGCCTTGTTCTCCAGAAGCACCTCGTGCACCTTTTGTGCCAGTTCGGGATTTATCTTCACCAGCCGTTCGGCTACGTCCTTATGTACAGTGCTTTTGCTTATATGGAATTTTTTGGCTGCCGCTCTCACGGTCGCCGAATTTGCCAAAATGTATTCCGCCAGCTCCACCGCCCGCTGCTCGATATAATCCTTCATTCCGCACCCCCGTCAATAAAGCGTCCGCTTTTTCTTCATGCTTAATAGCTATGCGTGTAGGGGCGAGGATATTCCTTTTTCAGGGTATAAAAATAAAGACCACCGCATCAAACACTTGCCTTGTGGGCTTAATAATACGACAGCCTTTATTAAATGGAGCGGAAGACGGGACTCGAACCCGCAACGTTCACCTTGGGAAGGTGACGCTCTACCATTGAGCCACTCCCGCGTTTTCATGAGTATGGATATATAATACCACTTTATGAGCATATTGTCAAGAGTTTTTTTGGAATGAATTTTTCCCGGTTTTACAAAAGGCGGGAAAATTTGTTTTTCGCCTTTACAAATGGAAAATATCGTGATATAATATATCATAAAGCTGGGCGGTCATATTAACAGAGGGGATATGCCGATGGCAGAGTATTTTTAAAAGAAAAGGGGAGTACATAATGAAAAAAAGAATTATCAGCTTTATAACAGCGTTCTCCATGGCGGCGATGGCGCATATACCGCTGCCCGCATTGGCTGCGGATACGGCGGAGCCAGCCGCGCCGGAGGTAGCCCTGGCGGAGGCGTACGGGGAGCTGGAGTATGCGGTAAATGACAACGGTACGGTGACAATCACGGATTACTACGGGGGTGCTACAAACGTAGACATCCCGGCGGAGATAGACGGGAAGCCGGTAACGACGATAGGAAATTGGGCGTTCAATGGTTGCGACAGCCTGACCCACATAAACATTCCGGACAGCGTAACAAGCATAGGCTATGATGCGTTTGCGTATTGCGGCAGCCTGGCTGCCATAAGCATCCCGGACAGCGTGACGAGCATAGGCGATCATGCGTTCGCGAATTGCTACAGTCTGACCAACATAAGCATCCCGGACAGCGTAACAAGCATAGGTGATAGTGTGTTCTCGTATTGCGAGAACCTGACCGACATAAACATCCCGGACAGCGTAACAAGTATAGGCAATGATGCGTTTTACAATACAGCATTGTATAACGATGAATCGAATTGGGCAGATGGGGTCTTATATATAGATAATCATTTAATAGAAGCAAAGGGTAATATAGAACGCTGCGATATAAAACCAGGATGTTTGCTCATAGCCGATTATGCGTTTGCGTATTGCTACAGTCTGACCAACATAAGCATCCCGGACAGCGTAACAAGCATAGGCTATTTGGCGTTTGGGGATTGCGACAGCCTGACCAACATAAGCCTGCCGGCAGGCGTAACAAGCATAGGCGACAGGGTGTTCGAGAATTGCACCAGCCTGACCGGCATAAGCATTCCGGTCGGCGTAACAAGCATAGGCGATTATGCGTTCGAGAGTTGCACCAGTCTGACCAACATAAGCATCCCGGACAGCGTAACAAGCATAGGCGATTATGCGTTCAATGGTTGCGACAGCCTGACCCACATAAACATTCCGGACAGCGTAACAAGCATAGGCGATAATGCGTTCCTTTATTGCGGCAGCCTGACCAGCATAAGCCTGCCGGACAGTATAACAAGTATAGGCTGTAGAGTATTCAACGGTACAGCATTATATAACGATGAATCGAATTGGACAGACGGGGTCTTATATATAGATAATCATTTAATAAAAGCAAGGAATGATATAGAACGCTGCGATATAAAACAAGGATGTTTGCTCATAGCCGGCGGTGCGTTCAATAGTTGCGGCAGCCTGACCGGCATAAGCATTCCGGACAGCGTAATAAGCATAGGAGATAGTGCGTTCCAGAGTTGTGACAGCCTGACCGGCATAAGCATTCCGGACAGCGTAATAAGCATAGGAAATAGTGCGTTCCAGAGTTGTGACAGCCTGACCGGCATAAGCATTCCGGACAGCGTAATAAGCATAGGAAATATTGCGTTCAGGAGTTGTGACAGCCTGACCGGCATAAGCATTCCGGACAGCGTAACTACCATAGGTTATGGTGCGTTCTATGGTTGCTCTAACCTGACCGGCATAAATATTCCGGACAGCGTAACAAGCATAGGCTATCGTGCGTTCGCAGATTGCGGCAGATTAAATATTACAGCAGCGGATGGGAACACCGTATATTCGTCAAAAGATGGAGTATTGTTTAATAAAGATGGAACAGAACTTATAGCGTACGCTAAGGATTCTATTCAACCGGAATATGATATCCCGGACGGCGTAACAAACATAGGCGATAGTGCATTCGAGCTGTGCAGAGGCTTGACCATAATAGGTATTCCAGCCGGAGTAACAAGCATAGGCGAAGGTGCGTTCAATGACTGCGCCAGCCTGACCGACGTCTACTACGGCGGTACAGAAGAAGAGTGGAACGCGATTGGTATTGGACGGTTTAACTCCGACCTCAGATCTGCCACTATCCACTACAACAGTAAAATGCCTGCGGGCACCTCCGGCAATACCAACTCCACCTCCCGGAATGCCCCGATTATCACCTCTGCCGCGATAGACGGCAGCGATGCGTTTACCACCGCCCTTACCGTGGACAAGGGCAGCTCACAGAGCTATTCGGTCAGCGGTACGGTCGATAACAATGGCTGCAGCGATGTACATCTTTACATAACGCAGGGCAGCTCCTTCGCCGTGGAAGTGCCGGCTGAGGGCGTGCAGATAAAACTGGGCGAGGTATTTTCCCCGGGCAAGCCTGTTTATATGCTTGCCGTGGACAGGGCAAGCGGGAAATCCACCTCCGCAAAGACGGCACTAAGGATAGTCGGCGATTCGATGGCCGAAGGCGGGCTTTCCGCGGGGGCGGTCGATATTGTCGATGATTTCGGCGTCACCATACCGGAGGAGGTGCCGGTTTTGGGCGGCCAGGAGTTCGGCCTCAGCCTCGGCTCCATCTCCTGCGAGGTGGAAACGGACGGCAATCAATTCAAGGTAGCCGTGGGGACGGACTATTTTGACGCCAACAAAGGCTCTGACGGCAAGTGGAAAAAGGAAAGCTGGGAGGGCTTCAAGCAGGGCTTTAAGTCGGCCAAGGATAAAATAGCGACAAATTCCGGGCGGTATGACGCCATGAGCCAGCTGACGAAAAAATTCGGCGGCAAGGTCTCATCGATGGAATTAAACAAGGGCGTAGGCGCCGATGCAAGCGTGTGCGGTTATATTGAGGGCTATGCGGACGGCAGCGGCCTGCACCCGACAGAGGGCGGGATCCTTTTGTCGGCCGAGATAAGCTATACATATCAGGGAATGACGGTCGTGGTGGTCGTTCCCGTATATTATGAGATAGGAGCCGGCGGCGAGGTGAAGTTTGTCGGCGGCGTGAAGGATCTTGTGCCGGGCGGAGGTCTGCAGGGGGCATGGACGGGATCGATAACCCCGGCGGTGTTCTTTGAAATAGGCGGCGGCGTCGGCGTTCCGCTGATATTTACGCTGGGCGCGACCGGCAAGGTCAAAGCGGAGCTGGAGATAGCTCTGGACAGGATATATCAGCGGCTTGATGTGACCGGCACGGCCAGCTTCAAGATAACAGGGCCGTTTGGTCTGGAGTACAAGAAGCCGTTTGCCGAGGGGACTTTCCACATCTATGAAACGGGCAATCCCAACACGCTGCTCGGAAATATTGCCGGCCTTTCTTCTGCCGATGAGAGCATATATGACCTGATAGATATAGATGCGCCGATAACACCCGTACCGCACAGCGACAGCAGCCAGATATGGGTAGGCGATGCGGCTGATACGGTCGCTTTGGCTGATTATACCGGTCAGACGGTGCAGGTGCTGGAGGAGGATTCCTACGAAAATACAGCCCCGGTGTTTGCCGAGATGGACGGCAAGAACGTTATCGCCTGGATAACCGATAATAAGAACAGGGCTGACGGTGATAAGGATATGCTTGTATATTCGGTCGAGGAAAACGGAAGCTGGTCAGCGCCCAAGGCTGTATATGACGATGGCTTCGCCGATGCAATGCCCGTTATGGAGGACGGCTATATCGTATGGCAGAAAGCGGTAGGGAATATCACCGCCGGCATGACACAGCGCGAGCTGGGGACGGTATCCGAGATATATATGGCTAAGTGGAACGGTAGCGGTTTTGACACGCCGGTGCGCATAACGGAGAACAGCGTTCTCGACCAGATGCCGAAGCTGGCGGTAAGCAACGGTGAGGCAGCCGTTGTATGGATAGAAAACAGCGAAAACGATTTTACGTGCCGTACCGGGGAAAACAGGATAATGTTGTATAAAAACGGTGAAACCGTGCAGCTGCTTTCGACGGGCGATACGATAGTAAGCTACGACTGTGCCGATATCGACGGTACGGTGGAGGTGGTATATGAGACGGACAGCGACGGGGATTTTGAAACGATAGACGACCGGGAGCTGTACACCGTATCCGGCGGCCGTCTTACCGAAAACGAAACAGCCGACACTCATCCCGTATATGGCTCCTTTAACGGCGAAACTACGCTTTACTATTATGCAAACGGCCGCATAGTCTGCCTGGAAAACGGGGAGGAAAGAACGGTAGCGGAAAACGCTTCGACAGACCAGTTTGCGGTAGTAGCCAACGGCGATACGGCGGCGGTCCTGTGGACGGCGGTGAGCGATGGCAGCGCGGAGCTTCACGCAACGATATATGACGGTGCGGAATGGAGCGATGACGTATGCATGACCAATCTGGGGCAGAGGATAAAATATCCCTCGGCTGTGATGAAGGAGGACGGCAGCATTTTTGCCGTATTCAACCGCACGGAAAAGCTCCCTGACGGCGGCTATTACGTTGACGGTCAGAGCGACTTGTGTACGATAAGCATAGTGCCATCATATGAGCTGGAGCTTATCGACCCGTATTTTGACGAAGCATCGATGACGGCCTTTGCAACGCTTAAAAACAGCGGCGAATTAAAGGCGTCAGGCGTAGAGCTGACGCTCACAGACAGCGGCGTGCTCGAGATAGGCGACTTAAAGCCGGGCGAGAGCGTTGAGGTGGAAATGGCGTATAAGATGCCGGAGAACTTTGTACCGAAGACCATAACCATGGCGGCCACAATGGAAAATGGTGAGGAATACAACACGGACAATAATAGTGCAGACTTTAAGATAGGCAATGCTGATATAAACGTTGACAATGTGACTTTAAACGGCTCTGAAGTTACGGCTGATATATCAAATACAGGCTATACCGATGCGACGGGTGTAAGAGTGCAGCTGCGTGAGGATAACAGCGAAGGCCGCATTTTGGCGGAGGTTACAGCAGATATTCCCGCCGGCGGATCGCAGACGGTGACGTTTGACACTGCCGATATGCAGCTGTGGTTCTTGAAGGATAAAAAGCAGCTGTATGTAACGGCCGAGGGCGATCTTGAAGAGATACAGACGGGCAATAACGATGGCTATGTGCTGCTGGAAAGCCACAACGGTGTTCCCGACTGCGAAACTGCCATCCTGCACTACTCCGCCGCCGAAAACGGCACCGTGGTAAACTCCGTTGCCGTCAACAACCGCACAGAAGCGATACAGTGCACTGTTTATACGGCGGTCTACGACAGCGCGGGCGCCCTTAAGGGCGCGGGCATGACAGACGTTAATGTTGCAGCCGAAAGCGACACCGGCGTCGATATCACCGTTCCCTGCTCAATAGAAACTGGCGACACGATAAAGAATTTCATGTGGCACGATATGACGCCGCTGTGCATGGCCGATGAGGTCGCCGCAGCATAAGATAAACAAAAATAAGAGCATACCGCCTATCTATGGTATGCTCTTTTTTTATCCTTATCGTATCTGCTTTAAATCATACGGCGTTATCTGATATACAAAATAATTGAGCCAATTGGAGAACAGCAAGCTCGCGTGCGAACGCCAGCGCACGATCGGCCTTTTGGAGGGATCGCCGCCGGGGAAATAATTTGCGGGTATCTTGGGGTTTATCCCTTTCGTAAGATCGCGGAAATATTCGTCTTTTAGGGTATCGGCGTCATACTCGGCGTGTCCCATTACGAATATCCGCCTGCCGCCCTTGGTGAACACTATGTACACCCCGGCTTCCTTGGAATCTGCCAGTATCTCCAGCGCCGGCACCTTTTTTATATCCTCGGCTCTTACCTCGGTGTAGCGTGAATGAGGGGCGTAGAACTCGTTATCAAAGCCGCGTACGAGCTTGGCCGTCCGCCGGTGGACGCGGTGACGGAATACCCCGGAGCATTTTTCCGCCAACGGATACTTGGGCACTCCATAGTGATAATAAAGCCCGGCCTGCGCCGCCCAGCAGATGTGGAAGGTGGAGGTCACATGCGTGGTGGACCAATCCATTATCTCCACCAGCTCATCCCAATAGTCCACTTCCTCGAAATCAAGCTTTTCTACGGGAGCACCGGTGATTATCATACCATCGTACGTGTCGTTGCGGATATCGCAGAAGTTTTTGTAAAACGCGCTCAGGTGCTGGCTGGAGGTGTTTTTCGATTCGTGCGATTCCATTTTCAAGAGATCTATCTCCACCTGCAGAGGAGAATTGCTCAAAAGCCGCAAAAGCTGTGTTTCCGTTGTTATTTTCGTCGGCATCAGGTTCACTATCGCTATCTTTAGCGGGCGTATATCCTGGTGCATGGCTTTCGTCTCGCTCATAACGAAAATATTCTCGCTCCTAAGAGCTTTTGTTGCCGGGAGCTTATCGGGTATCCTGATAGGCATCTGTCGTCACCGTCCTTTTTAATATTCAGTATACCACAGCCGCGCTCATTTTTCAATAGCTGCGGCAAAAATTTCTCCGATCCTGTCGCGTATAGCTGCGGCCAGCTTTTCGTGCTCCTCCGGCAGCATATGTATACCATCTATATCAGATGCTCGCGCAAAGTTGGCAGCATTCATAAAATACGCCTTGGTCTGCTCTGCTGCTTGGGATATTTCGCAAGCAAATCTCTGCGATTCCGCGATTGACGCCCGGCTGTAGAGGCCGGAGAATACGGGATGTGCAAGAGCCTGCTCCCGTATCAGGATCGGCGATACCAAAAGCACCGGTGCGCCCGGGAATTTTTCCCGGTAGCTTTTTACGTACTCCGAAAGGGCTTCTGCCGTGGCCTTGGCCGAAGGGGTGAAAAAATTAAGCGTATCGTTCGTGCCCAGCATTATTACCAGCAGATCGGCAGGCTTATCGCGGCGCAGATATTTGCTAAAGGCTTCGCGGCCGTTTTTGCCAGCATCGCCGGGGATATCAAGGCAGGTGGTGCGGCCGCATTGGCCGTCGGATTCAATGTCCCATTCAGGGGCAAGCTCCGCCAGTATCCGCGGCCAAGGACGCTCAAGCTGTGAGCCGTCAGCCGGGTCGTGACCCCAGGTATTTGAGTCTCCGAAGCATAGGATGTGTTTCATATCAATTTCCTCCTCGTGGTTTAAGATCAAGGGCGAGAGTATCAAAAAACGGTTTTAAGGCCTCCCGCAGCTCCCGGTGTTTTTGTGCCGCCGTCATAAATTGCTCCTCCGATACCTCCAGCCTTGCGCCGCCGCCCCAGTGCCTTATGCGGAAGCCGGAAAATCCCAGAGCAGCAACCGCCTTCTCTGCGCCCTCTGTCCGCCGCAGCTTGTCAAGCGTTATTTCCTCGCCGCAGGGGATCCGTGTGGCAAGACAGGCATAGGCCGGTTTATCCCAGGTGAAAAGGCCGGCTTTGCGGGAGAGGGCGCGGATATCGTCCTTGGAAAGGCCGCATTCGCGCAGCGGCGAACGCACGGCAAGCTCCGCTGCCGCCCGCGCACCCGGGCGGTCGGATATATCGTCGGAAGCATTCGTCCCGTCTATGAGCAGGTCATAGCCATCGGCGGCCGCCCTTTCGGCAATGAGCGAGAAAATGCGCCTTTTGCAGAAATAGCAGCGGTCGGGTGGATTTTGGACAACGGTCCCGTCAGTGAGGATGTCGTAATTGATAACGGTAAGCTCCGCCGACAAAAGCGCGGCCGCTTTTTGGGCGTCATCCAGCTCAAACCGGGGCTGGAAAGGCGTTTTGACAAAGTACGCCCCTACATCTGCCCCCAATTGTCGAGCGGCGTATAAAAGATACACCGAATCCACTCCGCCGGAAAAGCACAGCGCCGCCCGGCTGTTCTCCCGGAAAAATTCATCAAGCGTCAAGAAGCCCACTCCCTTGGTTGTGTTTTTTTCTATTATAGCACACATGGGGAGAAAATGCAAATATATCGTGAAAACGGCCGTCAATAAAACTGCGGGAATGACGATGGCACACGTCAGTCTAGAGCGCGTTCACATAAAAATAGCATCAAAAATCATAGCAAGAACAATAACAGCCAGAAAACTAGAATCAAATCTATCGTAACGAGTGAGGATCTTTACGATTTTTCTTCGGAGGAACAACAGGAATACCCCCGTGTTCTTCTGCCAAAGCACGAGTTTTATCATCTTCATAAGCTTTGTCAATCAAAGGATAGTGTTCATCTTCTGAACAGATGTTTTTTATAACCTCTTTCTGTATGCGCTTTTTTCACATATTTTCGTTATTTTAGCGGCTCGGCAGTGGTAGTATCGGTGGGTAACACCTGTTTTTTTCGTACCGCTGCAAATTTCGCAAGTGTGGCTACACTTGCTTTGCTTGCTGTTCTGCTTTATTTTACAGGTATGAGAGTATATCTCCGATGCTTTCCACTGTGTGATCAGCTATGTTTTCAGCATTTTCTATATCAGCCATACCGCCCAAACCCTGTCTTACCCATATTGTGTGCATGCCTAACTGCTTTGCGGGAATAATATCGTTATCCAACCTGTCGCCTATCATGACTGCATTTTCAGCCGGACAGTTCGCACGTTCGAGCGCCAATCGGAATATTGCCGCATCAGGTTTGGCAATACCTGCTTCTGCGGATGAGACTGTCAGACAGATATATTCACCGATCCCCATTTTGTTGAGCCGTTCCTGTGTTCCGGGAAGTTGATTTGCAATAATACCGATTTTATACCGTTTTGATAAGGCATCCAAAATTGAAACGGTTTCCGGGTACAAAAACTCATCCTCACTATGCCATGGGGTCCTGTTAAGCCCAAAGAGGTGTACGGCTTCGTTATAGGCATTAAGTCCCTGTTTCGCAAAATCGACCATTGCATTGTAAAATCGTTTGTAAGAAATGTCACGGTTCTTTATGGTGTCCATGATCCTATGCTCATATGCCTTACTCTCGTCTACAAGTGTTGAGCCTATGTCAAAGAACAGCCATTGTATATCTATAAATTTAGACATGGATGGACCTCATTATTTTATTTGTCAATTCGTTGATGGGCAGAATGCTGTCCAATATGATCTCATCTTTTTGAGGTTCAATTTCACATCTGCCGTAATGTTCCTTGATATCATCAATACTTTTAAAATATTGATTAGGCAGGGGAGATTTTAACCGTTCACGCCAGCGGTCAAGCCATATTTCATCATCGCTGCAGTCACAGAAAAATCTGTAGACAGTGGTGTTTTTGAAATCTATTTTATTTAAAAATGTATTAAAAGACGGCGTATGCTGCAATGCAATATCAACGATAATATCGGCGCCGTTATCGATACAGGTCTGTATCTGCCGTGCAAGAATGTCATAGCTCGCGGCGTTTAGAACTGAAATATCTTTTTCATGCTTATGCAGCTCATCAAATATATCATCCTTACGCAATACGGGAACGTTAATATTTCTGCTTAGTATGTTTGATAAAGTTGTCTTACCGGTCGCGGACTTGCCGCGGAATATGTATATGTTCATGAGCTTGCTTCGTCCCCCTCAGCAGATAACGCTTCAAGTGTTTTCCGGCACCATTCAAACAATGCCGCAAACACCTTATCAAAATCATAATCCTTAGAGGTTTGCAATGCCATTGCCATATCCAATATCTTTTTGTTTTCATCATGCAGCTTTTTAAGCAACTCATTCTTTGTAAGCACAAATTCGCCGCTTTCCAAATAATGAACATTCTGCATAATGAAGAATACGGACTTGCAGGTCATGGGCAGCATTGCTATGTTGGTTTCCCTGTCGGAATGTATATATCTGTGGCAAAGCTCGTGATAAAGATTATTCAGACTTATTTTTATATAATTGCGTTCGTCCTCGCGCGTGTATGCCGGAACAAGCTCTGCAAGAGTTCCGTAATAATCCTTTGTCGTGTGCAGGAGATGGCATATCTCAAGCGGGTTCCAATTCAGCAAATCATTTTTGCCGCAGATAAAACCGCATGACTTGTCGAAATAACCGATGATTTTAAGTATATTACGGTAATAGTCCAGATCTGCGACAGAAAGTTCGTCAATGACTGCCATGATATCGATATCGCTTGACTCCGTTGCTTCACCGCGCAGATAGCTGCCCTGCAAACCAACATATAGCAGTCGGTCTCCGAATGTGTCTTTGCACGCAGTGATTAAGTTATTTATATACTTTTCTATGTTAAACATCGAGATCCTCCGTTGTTGTTCTTTATTAGTTTTCGGAGCGGAATAGTACGTAAGCGTCTGATCCTGCCACTTCTCGTACTTCTTCGCATAATCATAATAACATATCTGTGAAGCAATTGCAAGTTAATATCATATTAGGTTTGTTAGAAGTGTGTTAGAAATGTTTGATTTTGTCAATATGATTTTGTCAATATAAGTTGGCACTTTTTCCGCACACATCTCACGCAGCGGCTA
>CAYNRX010000010.1:0-58032 GCA_964399965.1 uncultured Lachnospiraceae bacterium
CCACATCAGCTAAGGCGGCGGAGCTTACACGGGAGCTGATGGACAAGTACGGCATTCAGCCGGAAAACGTGCTCAGGCATTATGACGTCACGGGCAAAAACTGCCCGGCTCCCTGGGTCAGCAATCCGGATAAGTGGGACAAATTCAAGGAACAAATACAGGAGGATATCAATATGGATAAATTGCAGGAGTTGGAAAGCCGCATAACTGCGCTGGAAGCTGAAAACGCCCGGCAGAATGAGGTAATAAACCGCATGGGCGGAGAGATACAGGAGCTAAAGAATCCGATGATTTACAACTACATCGACGACAACATGCCGGAATGGGCGCGGGAGAGCGTGCAATGGTGCATGGACAACGGTATTGTCAAAGGCACCGGGGATGGGCTGGGATTGGATGATACTAAGCTGTGGCTGTGCGTGGTGGTGCACAGGGCGGTCAAGCTGGTTGCGAAGTGGGTTAAAGTGAAGGTGTAAAGGAAAAGGGCAGTATGGCTTGCCGCCATGCTGCCCTATTTTACCTTTATACGGGGAACAGAAACAGCAGCGTACTAGTAAATTAGTTTTTTTATATCTTGCATAGTCTTAAGATAAAGACTGCTTAGAAAACATCCGCGTGTACTTAACAGCAGGGGCGCAGGAAATAGTGGACTGTGCTATAAACGTGAAATGTACAAAAGCGGAGGTCATTTGGATATACTCTGACGTTGAATCCGTTCCCTTCAACCGCGGCTATTACTCTATAGATCTGAAATATTTCTTTAAGATAACGCTGGCGGTATTCACCGGCGTCGGCAGGCCGGCGGAAGTCGAAGGTCTGGCTACCTTTGATAAGAAAGTAATACTTTTCGGTTCTGAGGGCAATGCAAAGATATTCACCACAAAATATAAAGAGGACGCCTTCGATTCGCAGCTTTGGAAAAAGACTAATATGCCCTATGCTGTTGTTGAGGTCGTAGATCCCATAACATTAGGGGCAAAGGTAGTCGATGTACATGATAGAAACTGTTGCTGTGATGATGATTTTGACCTGGCGTCTGTGCCGGAGTCTGTATGCCGCGTATTTGATGACAATCTGATACTCGGCGGCGAACAGAAGCGTATATACGTTTCTATCGGTATTTTCTCCATCATTAAGCTGGAAAGACGTGTGCAGCTTCTTATACCGGCATATGATTTCTGTGTTCCCAACAAGGAATGTGTAGGTGCGACCGATGACAATCCCTGCGACTTATTTGAACGAATAAACTTCCCTGTAGATGAGTTTTTCCCGCCTGAACGGGGCGCATTCCAGGATTCCGATTGCGGCTGTAAATGATACGGCTAAAAGGAGCGGCATTTAAGACCGCTCCTTTTAAACTTTATTCGTTTATCTGTTTAATCATATATTTTGCAAATTCCTTAGCCTTCTTTTCTGAAATCCGGCAGGGAAGAGCATTCTCGTATGCTGTCAAGGCGGCAAGTATGACATCTCTGAAATCACCGGAAAGATTTTCCGCTCCCCAGCGGCCGCCTGCAGACTTAGACATTATCCTTCCGGTTTTGATATACGCAAAAACCCTGCACAGATTCAGCGTATAGTATACCGGATTATCTTGTATCTCACTGTCCGCCGACAGAATATCCTTCTTTATGCTGTCTAAATAGTATTCCCGCGGAACATGCGCAAAGACACTTTCTCTGTCTTCACCGCAAAGCGTGATACCGACGCTCTCTATAACTGAAAAATGCGCCGCAAGATCAGTATCTGTCCCGTGCATATATCGGCAGTACGCCAGCGCATCCTCCCGGCATTTGTCGGTATACATCGGAGAATAATGCAGCTCAAACGGCGTAGGATACACAAAGTCGCGGCAGTATCTCCTCAAGACAACGCTCATCTCGATGCCCTTTTGGGGAGCGTAAGGTTCAAGCTCCAAAAGATGCCGTATAAGATGCAGCTTTGTTTTTATATCCGGCGTCTTGCGAACGACCACGATAAGATCAATATCGCTGACATCAGACCTAAAACAGCCAAAAGCGATCGAGCCATGTACGTATATACCTACAAGCTCGTCTGATAGTACCTTTTCAAAACCAGTCTTTATCTTTTCCAGAATACGACTGTATCCCTTATCCATTTTGCTCAGCGTTCAATATAGTAAGGACATTCTGCCGTTCTATTTCGGAAAGATTACTGTTTTCATCCTCGTAATCGTAGTCCGGATTTATCGAATACCAATCTCTGGTGCCAAAATAATCTGCGTATTCCTTCTTCACGAATTTTCTGCCATGACGGGCATATATCTCATTGCGTGCAAATGGAAGCAGATCGGCAGAAATATCATCAAGATCCTCCGCTGTGAGAACACGCGTGGATGAATCGGAGATTATAAAACCATCGGCCTCTGTATCTGTCATATGAACTATCTCGTATATAACTCGACCCTCGTATCTCTCATTTGTCGGCCTTATCATGGCTGTAAAGTATTTATCCTTAACATCAGCGGTAGTGCTGCCGGCAGATACTTCAGCCAGATAAGTGACGCCGTTACTGGTAAACTCAAACAGCATCATATCATTACCCTCAAATACACGGCTTCCGTATATGAGATTTGACGTTGCTTCTTGACTGCTTGCAGAAGTGCTTCCAGAAGAAGAGCTTGCACCAGAGGATGAACCGCTTGATGAGCTTCCGCCAGATGACGTCCCCGAAGAACTGCTGCTTGACGAAGATCCCCTGGAAGAAGTGCTGCTTGATGAAGACGAGCTTCCACCGCGGGAAGTGCTGCTTCCTGATGAGCTTCCTCCCGAGGATGAACCCCTTGATGAGCTGCTGCCCGACGAGGTCCCCGAGGAACCGCTGCTTGATGAACCGTTTTCCGATGAAGAACCGGAAGCGTTATTTTCATCCGTCTCCGTTGTGCCGGACTGCGTTGGCTGCAAGGATGGGGGAGCGGGCAGGGATGACTGCGGCGATGGCGAAACATCATCCGGGCCGATCTCCGCTGTACTTGTAGGCATTGGCGTTGTTATAACGACCGGTGTATTATTGGAAAATCCCTGGCGCAGAAGATACACGGCTGTTCCTCCAGCAGCTACGATCAGCGCAGCCAATATACATATAGTTATTATTCTGTTACGTTTTTGCCTGCGCTTTTTCTGATTGCGCCGACTTTCTATCTCCTCAAGCTGATTTTTCTTCTGGAGAGCAGCGTCCTCTATCTGTTTTTGACGGTTCACCTCATTCTGATCCAGTATCTCTTCTGCATCATCATCCTCTTCCGAATCGAAATAATCGCTTTTATCTATCGAATCCTCCACGGACACGGTCTCTTCTGTATCCGGCTCTTCTTTTAAAACAGCTCCGCATACAGGACATATTTCCATATCCTCCGATACTTCGGAGTTACAATTTTTACAAAGCATGGATTTCCTCCTTTTCTGTCTTTAGTACCCTCAAATGGGCCACAAAAGAGCTTCCTATACATATAGTAATATTATATAAGAAAAAATCCCTCTTGTCAACAGTTTAACCGATTTCTACAAAAAAATTGCGTTTTTATTCCGTTTTATTTCTTTTTTCATACATCATAGGCAATATTTTGTCAGCAATGTCAAAATTTTTCATTCCTGCCACATATCCTATAAACACAGAAACGAGCTGAATGAGCATTATAATCACGACCACATAAACAGGCACGTTAGCAATATCTGAGCCCAGGAAACCATACCAGGGGAAACACCAACACCAGAAAAGCATATTGTAGAATTTTCCGGTCATGGTGATTATTTGCTCGTTTTCCGACATCAGCAGCCACGACATTTTATACAAAAGGAATATTACTGCCGTTATCGCACAAAGCCCCAATCCCAGCAACAATGCTTTCTTGTAAGAGGCGGTCATAGGACTGTACTCTTTCATATCATATACAGATATTTTTTTTGCACCGGCGGCCACTATCCCCAGATAAACTATCGAAAATATGACAGAAAATATTACCTTCCATATGCCGTCCTCCAAAAGCCAGGCAAACGCCACTATCCCGAAAACAAAGCTGACCACATCCGCTCCGATATGGCGCAAAAGCAGGGAGCCAAACTGCTGGGGGATCGTTCTTTCTCTTGAATCTTTCATTGTATTGCACGACCTTTCTTTAATTATAAAGCTGACAGGGTTTTATCATTATATCATCCGTTTCCGTCAGAATAATGCTGCCGTTCTTATATCTTGTATAATAGTATATCACATTATTTTCTTTTTTTCAACCTTTGTCCCTGTAGTTTGATAACTTAAATTGCACAGATCACACAAATGCAGTCAGGAAGTAAAGCAATTGTTTAATAAAAATAGCACCACAGCCCACCACGATCTGGTGAGCTGTGATGCTGTGAGGGCTGTTTTTTAGCCCTCTTTTGTATCTGTATTTCCCCGTACAGAATTTGAACGGACTAAAGCTGAATAAAATCAGATTCCGGAATTTATGTAATTCAAGAGCATGACCGCAGCTTCGGCGCGGGAGACGGTGTTCTGCGGATAGAAATATCCTCCATCGCCGCTAACTATCCCGAAACCTTTGGCAAGCGCGCAATAGCCGTAGCGATCAGGAGAGATGTCGCCATCGTCAGCAAAGCCGCATACGTATATGCCCTCAAGCTCTGCCACGTTTCTTAGACCGGCAAAGCGTATGATGTATGTAACTGCGTCCTCACGTGTTATTTCAGCCGTAGGATCTTTTTCATCCTCGCTGATAACGCCGCTGGCGATGAACATATCATAAAGCTCATCTTCGCTGGACGATGCGTATGAGGTAGAATAAAAGGCAGTGGACGCAAATCGCAGGAAATCCGACTGTGTCATCAAAGTATCGGGGAGAAATTGCCCTCCGGTGAAACCCATACCATAATCGGCAAGCAGATTTATAGATGCTTCCGCCCAGTGACCGTCAATATCTGTGTAATCACCAACGACTCTGTCGGTTTCGTATTCCCGGCCGAGATAGTCGGTCAGAGTTCCCGTATAGCTCACGTACTGTGTATCTGCCGGGAGTTCGTAGCTTAGAGTATATGCTCCGCCACTTTTTATATAGATCAGCCGGGGAGGATAGGCCTCAAGCAGCGTATCATAGGCTGCTTCCATAGAAACAGCCTCCGACACCTTTGGCAGAGAAGAAATATCGCTGTCCCAATTTAGCGAATAGCTTGTTATGACACCGCTTTTTACATCAACGGTAACGGATATCGTATTGCTGTCGTAAGGTACGCTATCGACAAGCCGTGTCGCTGTCCCATCGATGAATTGCCTGTCCTCGTTGTACTCAGAAAATTCTATCGGTTCGCATTGTGCATATTTTTCCGAGGTGAAGCCTTCTATAAAACCTGTAGCTGCGTTGCAAGCCGCATCGTACTGGTCAGATGTGTACTGTTCATCGCTGTAGATACGCGGTGCACTGTATGTTCTTAATTCTCCTGTTTGAGCGTTGAAATAAGCATGATATATCTCTGTATCATACTGGGATTCCTCACCATCAAGGACTTCCAGGGTAACAGAACGGATGTATGTTCCGTCATCGTTTTTGATGGTGCTTTGGGAGGTAAGCTCAGCTTCGCCGGGGATCGCAAACTCCGGTGTTGATTTAAGCGTTTCCGCCAACGTCTCTGCCGGTATGAGATCGGCAACGGCTTCTACCTCCGCCAACTCCTCCGGTGTGAGCGATACCTGCCCTCTGTCGGCAGAGCTTCCGCCACCAGTTCCGCCCGATATAGTGGCCGATTCATTGGCCGACATATTATAATAATTGTAGGGATCCTCTCCGATTATCTCACCCGTTTCGGCGTTTATGTAAGATAGACCATCGGGGAAATAATATTCAAGCAGAACATTTTCCTCGTTACTGTTGTCATGCGTCCAGGTATAAGCCTTGCGGTAATGCAGCTCCAGCGGTAATGACTCTTTGAATTTGTCACCTATCTCTTCAGCGGAAATAGTTTCTCCTGTATTCTTTATAGTAAGGTCATCATCCCAAGTGATATTGGCATTGCTTATGAAATATTCACCGCTCTCGCTTTTAAGAACAGTCACTGATGCGGTATTCCTGTTAAAGGGAATGCCGTTTGACATACGGTTGAAGAAAATGCTGTAGCCGGAGTTGATATAACCGGTACTATTTTCAGCCGAATACACTAGGCTATGCACGCGGTCGGGCGCTATTTGCGCCAGGAAGGATTGTGCTTGGCTTACAGCCTCTGCTTTAGTAAATACTGCATTATAATCCCCCTGATCCCGGCTGCGGTCACGATAGGAAATGATGTTTCCATCGTTGTCGGCTGTTACAGATATACTTTTTTCGCCGACCGCATCAGTCCATCTTAGCTGGTAGAACATCTGTCCCTCGTTCTCGTATGATGACGAGGAGAAATCGCTCAACTCCTCAGGGATAGTGATCCTTGATTTTACTGATGCGATAACATTTGTAAGAGCCTGCATGTCGGACTGTACGGCAGTTTCAGCAGCTGTGGTTTCTGCTGCGAATGCTGCCGGTAGGCTGCCGGACAAAACAGCAACGCAGAGCAGGGAAATGATAAATTGTTTTTTCATCGTTTTTCACTCCTTTTTTCTTGGACTTTCCGCCCCATTCTATATATAACACTTTTGAACAAGGTAAAAGGTTTCAAAAATATTAAAAATTTTTATAATTTTTCAAGTATATTACAGCGCAATTGTTTTGGTCGCCGCCTCGCGGCAGAAAGCAGCATCGTGCTCGACGAATATCATCGTTGGACAAGATTGTTTTATAAGCTCCTCCAACTGTAGGCGCGACTGGATATCTATATAATTAAGCGGTTCATCCCACACATACAGATGCGCGCTCTGACAAAGGCTTTTGGCGATCGCAACTTTCTTGCGCTGGCCTATACTCAACGATGAGACATCGCGGAAAATATCCTCTCTGGAAAAGCCCAGCTTGCGCAGCATAGTCATGAAAAAGCTCTCTTCAATACCGCTTTGGGCGGCTATCGTTCCCGGGGTTCCCAAAAGATAGTCCGTATCCTGCGGCACGTATGATATAATAAGTCCGCTCCCGCGTTCAATAACGCCGCTATGGCGGATATCTTCTCCGCATAACAGCTTTAAAAGTGTAGATTTGCCGCAGCCGTTTGTGCCGGTGACGGCAATACGGTCGCCGCGCTTTATCTGCAAGGATACTGCAGAGCATACCTCTTTTTCTTCGTAAAACAATGACACGTCCTGAAGGGAAATGAGCGTTTGCGAACGGTATTCCAAAGTTCGCAGCTTGATCGATTCTATAGCGTCAGTGTTTTTTAGCAGCGCGGCCTTTTCCTGGGCAGCTTCAAGACGGCGGCGCTCGATAGCCTTGGATCGTTTCATCATTTTGGCAGCTCTGTGTCCGATATATCCGCGATCGCCGTTGGAACCGTATTTCGTCTTTTCCATCTTGTCCGACCAGGACGCGGTTCTAGACGCCGCGGACTTAAGACGGGATATTTCTTTTTTCAGATGCTCATTCTCGGCAGCCTCCCCCCGGTCAAGGGCTTCTTTTTCCCGCAGCCAGCCGGAAAAGTCTGTTTTGCGGACAGTTATGTCCCGGCGGTTTATTGATATAACATGGTCAATACAGCTATCGAGGAAAGCCCGGTCATGCGACACCAGCAGGAATCCGCTTTTACTGCTAAGATATTTTCCCACAATTTCGCGCGCATGTGCATCGAGATGATTCGTCGGCTCATCTATGAGCAAAAAACCGTTATCACGCAGGAATAAGGCGGCCAGCAGCATTTTTGTACGCTCCCCGGAGGATAACGAGGAAAACGGCCGCCAAAGTGCATCCTCATCAGCCCGCAGCAGCGAAAGCTCTTTTTGTAATTGCCAGTATTCCATATCTGGGGATACCTCGTAAAGAATATCGATAGTATTTTGCCCGGGATCCCTGACCGTGAAAGGGAAGTAGAAAAAATCGGCGTCCGAGGTGATGCTGCCGGAATATTCGTATTCACCGCATAACAGCTTCAAAAGCGTAGTCTTACCGCGGCCATTCCGGCCAACCAGTCCTGTACGCCAGGAAGTGTCAAGACGAAATGATACATTCTCAAAGACGTTTTCTGCCGAAGAATCATAACCAAACGTCAGTTCCGAAACGTTTATGATAGACATAAAAATACCTCCTGTCATTTCACTCACAGCAGGATAAAAGTAAGCTGCACGCAAAAATACAGGAGGAATCCGTATATAAAGGCGTCAGATTGCAAATTTCCTGCTGTGCACAGTTATAGTGCATTCCGGACACGCAAAATAAACGGGATACCCGTATTATATATGTCCGTTTAAAATCAGCAAGAAAATTTGTACATCTTCGCGCCTCCTTTCATTATCTGTCTCTATTATAACATATATAGTAAATGATGTCAATAAAAATATACTTCTTTAAAATTTTATGTAAAACGGCGAAAAATGGATGTACTATACCGATTTATTTATTGACAATGCGGTTTGAAAATAGTATAATAGTAAAGTCAGCAGATCTTATTTTGCTGTGTATAATTGTGATATATATACAAAAACAACGCTTAACAAGCGTATATAAAAGGGGTCGGCAAAAGAAAAAATGCTTATAGCTGCAGCGGCAAGTGCAAAAGCGTTGCCGCTTGCGGAGATTTTTTAGGAAAGAAGGTTTTGTAATGGCGTCAACATTTCAGGGCGGCGTTCATATGAACGACCATAAGTCACTGACGAACAGGCAGCCGATAAAACGCATAGAAGCGGACTGCCCAATTCATATATATCCCCTGCGTCAGCATATCGGGGCGCCGCTTTCCCCGGTAGTAAAGCCCGGGGATACGGTGCTGGTAGGACAAAAAATAGCCGATGCGGAGGCTTATATGGCGGTGCCGGTGCACAGCTCTGTTTCAGGAAAAGTCTTATCCGTAAAACCATGGATACATCCCTCGGGAGGTATGGTGGATGCTATCTTTATAGAAAACGACGGCTGTTATACTCCGGCAGAAACGATGAAGCCGTTGGAAAATTACGAAAAGCTCACCAATATCGAAATACTTTGGCTCATACGAGAGGCAGGTATGGTAGGTCTTGGCGGCGCAGGATTTCCCACTCATGTAAAGCTGGCCCCGCCCGAGGGCTGCAAGATAGACTATTTGATAGTAAATGCTGCTGAATGCGAACCGTATCTCACTTCGGATCACCGCCGTATGCTGGAGAATACAGAGGAGCTTGTTGATGGTATAGAAATAGCGATGCGTATACTGGGGCTGAAAAAAGCCTATATCGGTATCGAGACAAATAAACAGGATGCAGTCGTGAAGATAAAACAGCTGCTGGGGAAGGATGCGCCTATTTCGGTCATATCTTTAAAGCCAAAGTATCCTCAGGGAGCAGAAAAGCAGCTCATCAGAGCCATAACAGGCCGCAGCGTTCCCTCCGGGAAACTGCCTGCCGATGTGGGAGCGGTGGTGATAAATGCCGATACGGCCATATCGATCTCTGAGGCAATAAGAAAGGGCAAGCCGGTAATAGAAAGAGTGGTCACTGTATCGGGAGACTGCGTGGCCGAACCGGGAAACTATCTTGCGCGTACCGGCGTACCGGTATCATTTGTCATAGAACAGGCGGGAGGATTTAAAACAGAGCCGCAAAAAGTGATAATGGGAGGCCCCATGATGGGCATTGCCCAGTATGATCTGGAAGTGCCGATAACCAAAACTTCCTCGGCTGTCATTGCCTTGTCTAAGGCCGAAGAAATATATGATCCTGATATGCCTTGCATAAAATGCGGCAAATGCTCCGATCATTGTCCGATGCATCTTATGCCGCTGTATCTCAGCAAATATGCTCTGGCCAAGGATTACGACATGACGATGAAATATCATATCATGGACTGCATAGAATGCGGCGTCTGTTCGTATATATGTCCATCCAAAAAAAATATGCTGGCTAATATCAGAGTGGCCAAGCAGGAGCTTAACAACAGAAAAAAGCAAGGGGGTAATAAATAGTGGAAAACAAGCTGATAGTATCGTCCTCTCCCCATATTCATTCGGAGGAATCTGTAACTGGGATAATGCTCGATGTTATAATAGCCCTGCTACCGGCGGCTATTGCGGGAGTATTCCTTTTCGGTTGGAGAGCGGCGTTAGTGATAGCGGTCTGTATAGCGTCATGTATATTGACGGAAGGTCTTTATGAAAAAGCGGCTAAGAAGAAATTGACTATCAAGGATCTGAGCGCAGTTGTTACCGGACTTTTGCTCGGTCTTAATCTTCCGGCCACCATACCGCTTTGGATGGCTGTGGTAGGCAGTGTGTTTGCGATATTGGTAGTAAAGCAGTTCTTCGGCGGACTGGGCAAGAATTTTGCGAATCCTGCCCTTGCCGGACGCTGTTTTATGCTGATAGCCTGGGCAGGGGCAATGACACAGTTTACCGAACCGTTCGCAGGCATAGACGCTATATCCTCGGCAACTCCTTTGGCTGTAATGAAGACCGGCGAAGGGTCGCTTATGTCGCTTGCAGAAGCGTTCATCGGCGTTAAAGCCGGCTCGATCGGCGAGACCTCGGGTCTGATGCTGATAATGGGCTTTATATATCTTTTGTGCCGCCGGGTAGTAAGTATAAGGATACCGACTGCGTATATACTGAGCTTCGCTGTATTGACGTTTATTTTCGGCGCTAATTCGCTGGATATACCTCAGTGGCAGTATACACTGTATCAGGTGTGCACAGGCGGACTGTTTCTCGGAGCCTTTTTCATGGCCACCGATTATGTGACAACGCCGACTACAAAGCCGGGGCAGATCATCTTTGGTATCGGCTGCGGAATATTAACATTCGTGATACGCCGCTTTGGCGGATATCCCGAGGGTGTATCGTTTTCGATACTGCTTATGAACCTGGCCGCGCCGCTGATAGAAAAAGCAACGATCCCAAAGCCGTTCGGCTATGTAAAAGCAAAAAAATAGGAAAGGGGCGGTCAGAAACATGAAAAATGCTGTAGAAATAATCAAGATCGGAGTAATACTGTTTGTGATAACCGCTGTATCCGCCGCGCTTTTGGCGGTCTTGAACAGCGTGACTGCTCCGATAATTGCCGCTAATCAGGAGCAGAAACAAACGGAATCAATGAAAAGCGTGGTTCCGTCTGCCGAATCCTTTGAGGAGACGGAGGTAAGCGGCGCAGACGATATAGTTACCGGCGTATACGAGGCGAGGGATTCTTCCGGCGGCTTGGTCGGGATATGTGTGATGGCTTCTCCTGTTGGCTATGGCGGCGATATAGAGCTATCGGTAGGCATAGACACAGAAGGGAAGGTCACAGGAGTAGATATAATCTCCATGTCGGAGACCGCAGGTCTGGGCGCGAACGCATCCAAGGATGAATTTAAGGGGCAATACGTGGGTAAAACGGCAGGTATAGCCGTCACAAAAAATGCCCCCGGTGAAAATGAGATAAGCGCGATCTCCGGAGCAACTATAACCTCTGAGGCGGTGACCTCGGGGGTAAATGCTGCGCTTGAGGCTGCATCAACTATATTAAACGAGGAGGGCGGTTTGGATGGCTGAGGAGAAAAAAAGCGTGATCTCCGTTATTAAGAACGGATTATTCACGGAAAATCCTACGTTCGTACAGCTTCTGGGTATGTGTCCAACTCTGGCTGTTACGACAAGCGTTAAAAACGGGCTTGGCATGGGGCTTTCGGCTACGGCCGTTTTGGTATGTTCAAACTTTATTATTTCACTTTTGCGAAAATTTATACCCGATAAAATAAGAATAGCCGCTTATATTGTTGTGATAGCGGCATTCGTTACCATGGTAGAAATGTGCCTTAATGCATTTGTGCCGGATCTTGCTGATCAATTGGGATTGTTTATTCCTCTTATCGTGGTAAACTGCATAATCCTTGCGCGCGCCGAGGCCTTTGCTTCCAAGAACGGCCCTATAGCCTCCGCCGCCGATGGCATTGGCATGGGCTTGGGCTTTACGGGAGCCTTGTGTATAATCTCTGCCGTGCGTGAGTTTTTGGGCGCAGGTTCAATTTGGGATATACCGATATATTCTTCGTTCATCGACCCGGTGACGATAATCGGTCTGGCTCCCGGAGGTTTTATCGTTCTGGGTATACTTGTTGCATCTAAGAACGCAATAAGCAATAGGAAAAAGAGGAAGGAGGATAAATAATGGCAATGCAGATAGTTTCTATTATTATTTCCGCTCTCCTTACCGAGAATTTCGTAATGGTAAAATTTTATGGTATCTGTCCGTTTTTAGGCGTTTCCAAAAAGGTAGAAACAGCGGCCGGAATGGGTATGGCGGTAACGTTTGTCATGGCTTTGGCTTCGGCGATAACGTACCTTGTAAACCATTTTTTACTCGTACCTCTTCAGCTTGAGTATTTGCAGACAATAGCATTTATCTTGATAATCGCCGGGCTGGTACAGTTTGTGGAGATGTTCGTGAAAAAGTCTATGCCTTCGCTATATAACGCGCTCGGGATATATTTGCCGCTTATCACAACTAACTGTGCGGTACTCGGCGTAGCACTTCTGAATGTCCAGTATGAATACAATTTCATACTTTCGGTGCTTTACGGTACGTTCTCAGCGCTGGGATTTACTTTGGCGATAATTCTGATGGCAGGGATACGTGAGTCTCTCGATCAGGAAGCAATACCGGAAGCGTTTCACGGGATGCCGTCGGCGCTTTTGACTGCCGGTATAATGGCGATAGCGTTCATGGGATTTTCAGGTTTTAGGATATAGGAAGGAGTTGTCATATGGGTTCGATAATTCCCGCCGTTCTGGTTGTCGGCGGCATAGGGCTTATATTCGGCTGTCTTTTGGCCTTTGCCTCAATAGTATTCGAGGTAAAACAGGATAAGCGCATAGAGCAGATACAAAGCGTTTTGCCGGGAGCAAACTGCGGAGCTTGTGGTTTTGCTGGTTGCTCGGCATATGCGACATCGATTGTGCAGGACAAGACGCCGGTAAATATGTGCAGCGTGGGAAAGGCTCCGGTAGCCAATGCTATCGGCATCATAATGGGCGTTGACGCCGGAGAAGTAACGGAAAAGGTAGCTAAGGTGATGTGCGGCGGAAACTGCTCAAGCGCTGTGATGAAATACGAGTATATGGGTATACAGGATTGCGCCGCAGAGGCTAAGCTTTCCGGCGGAGCAAAGCAATGCCCATACGGATGCTTGGGGCTCGGCAGCTGTGCGAAGGTCTGTCCGTTCGGGGCGATATCTATCGTTGCCGGGATCGCCGTTGTTGATCCCGAAAAGTGCCAGGCCTGCGGCAAATGCTTAAAGACCTGCCCCAAAGGAATTATCCATTTCGTACCAAAGGAAAATCGCGAATGGGTACTTTGTTCAAACAAAGATAAGGGTGCGGTAGCGAACAAATACTGCTCTGTCAGCTGCATAGGCTGCAAGATGTGTGAAAAGGTCTGCCCGAGCGACGCTATTCACGTCGTGGACAATCTTGCGCGTATAGACTATGATAAATGTATAAGCTGCGGAGCCTGCGCAGCGAAGTGCCCGCGCAAGGCGATAGTTGTCGAAGGCTCAGAAAAGCCCAAGACAAATGAGGAGCAGATTAAAGATGCGCTCAACAAGCCGGAATCATTTTATCGCACATGATGTGTCAGATAGAATCAGGGAGGTGATGCTGTGAAAAAAGCGTATTCTACGGGAGCGATACTGGCAGCGGCAGCAGTAGCTGTGCTTGCCTACCTGCTGAATCCGGGAGGCGATATCGGATATCCGGAGGGAACGATGGCTGTTAGTTTTATAGACGTAGGTCAAGGCGACAGCGAGCTGATACAGCTTCCGGACGGCCGTAATATCCTTATAGATACAGGGGAAAACAGTGAATACGATAATCTTAAAAGTTATCTCCAAAGTAAAGGCGTAGAGCGGATAGATCACTGCATAGCCACTCATCCGCACAGCGACCATATGGGTTCGATGGCAAGTATAGTGGAGGATTTTGAAATAGGAGAATTTTATATGCCGGATATCATCAATGATACAGTGTCATATAATAGACTTCTCGATGCGCTCGATGAAAAGGGGATAGAGCCGAACGATGTTACAGCGGGGGATATCCTTTTGGAGGAAGAGGGGATACGCGCAGAATTTCTTGCTCCGGCCGATACCGAGTATGAGGATTTGAATAATTATTCCGCTGTTCTGCGGCTGGCATATGGGGATACCGCATTTTTGTTCACAGGCGATGCGGAGACCGATTCGGAGCAGGAAATGCTCAATGCCGGCTATGAATTATCGGCCGATGTCCTAAAGGTCGGTCATCACGGCAGCCACACCTCAAGTTTACCAACTTTCCTGGATGCTGTGAATCCGCAGTACGCCGTCATAAGCTGCGGGAAAGATAACGATTACGGTCACCCGGCTGCGCAGACGATAGAAAATCTTGAGGAACGGGACATTACAATATTACAAACACAGAATGAGGGCGATATCGTGTTCCTATCAGATGGGAAGAGCGTCGCATATCAGCAATAAATATAGTCAATTGCGAAAAGGTTTCGCAGTTGACTAAGCAATAAATATCTAAGGAGGGAAAATTATGGATAAGGCTATATTCAAGCTATCCTACGGAATGTATGTGCTGGGGACCACGGCAGAGGATCTTATGCCGACCGGGTGCATCGTAAACACGGCATTTCAGATCACATCCGATCCGCAGACGGTAGCGGTAAGCGTCAATTACAACAATTTCACTAACGTCTGCATAAAAAACACACGGGAATTTACGCTTTCTGTGTTGAGCGAGATGACTGATCAATCGGTGATAGGCCGGTTTGGATTTGCATCCGGCCGCGATACGAACAAATTCGACGGCATAAAGTATAAGACGGTTATGAATCATATGCCAGTGCTTACAGAAAACATCTGTGCTTGGCTGCATTGCCAGGTGGAGAATATTGTTGATGTGGGAACACATGCAATATTTATCGGCCGTGTTATAGACAGCGAGGTACTTGATTCAGCGCTTGTTCCGATGACATATTCTTACTATAGAAATGTTATCAAGGGAGTCTCTCCTAAGAATGCGCCGACATTTGTTGCCGAACCGGAGCCCTCAGCAGAGGATGTATATGTGTGCGGCGTTTGCGGCTACGAATTTAAGGGAGATTTCGAAAACCTTCCGGACGATTGGGTGTGCCCGATATGTAAGGCTCCCAAGAGTAAATTCACAAAGAAAAAGTAACGTATCCGATAAAAGGAGGCTGCCTTGACGGTGTTTATGTCACCACCAAAGGCGGCCTTTTTCTCTATATTACCGCCTGAATATTTTTGCATTGCAGCTGGGAATAATACGTTTGAGCATAAAATAAAGAACGGAGTGATAATATGCGCACGCTCTACTGCAATGGGGATATAATAACGATGGAAAATAATCGGTGTGAAGCGGTATTGATAAGTGAAGGAAAAATAGAAGAAACGGGAAGCTTTTCAGAATTACAGGAACTGGCGGATGAAGTGTATGATCTTGAGCATCATACGCTGATCCCCTCGTTTATAGACGCGCACAGCCACCTTACCGCTGTTGCGCAGGCCTCAATGATGGCAGTGTTGGAGGGCGCGGAGAACCTGGAGGAGATACGGCAGAGGATAGAGAATTTCAAAAGGTCGAAAGATACCGGCAGCGGCTGGCTGATAGGTTACGGCTACGATCAGAATGAGCTTGCAGAACATCGTCATCCGGACAGGATGTTCCTTGACAGCATATCCTCTGAGATACCGATATTGTTGACGCACATTTCCGGTCATATTGCCTGTATGAACAGCGCAGGGCTGAAATATTTCGGAATATCCGAAAACAGTCAACCTCCGGCGGGCGGAAGCTATGGCCGCTATGATGACGGACGCTTGAATGGCGTTTTGGAGGAAGCGGCCTTCATTGAGATAAGCGAAAAGCTGCCCAAACCGGATATAAAAATGCTTATGAAATCAATGTCTGATGCACAGGATACGTATCTTTCCCGGGGAATAACAACAGTACAGGACGGACTGACGAAGCGCGGTGACTGGCAACTATTAAATACGATGGCAAAGGCCGGCGCTCTTAGAACTGATGTTGTTTCGTATATAGCGGCTGAATGCGGTGAACTGGCGGCAGACACAATTTGCGGACAGTATAAAAACGGTCTGCGCATAGGCGGACGCAAGCTCATTTTGGACGGCTCTCCGCAAGGGCGGACGGCATGGCTGTCGGAGCCGTATGAAGGCAGCGGCTATGGTGCGCATACGTATTCCGATGATGAAGTGATACGCTTTATGAGCGAAGCCGAACGGGATAAATGCCAGATCCTGATCCATGCCAACGGCGATGCTGCCTGCGAACAGATGATACGCTGTGTCCGGGAGGCAAACGTATCCCCTTTGTCAAGGCCGGTTATGATACATGCACAGCTTTTAAGGCACGAACAGCTCCTGCGGCTGAAGAACCTGGGGATAATACCCTCGTTTTTTGTTGACCACGTTTTTTATTGGGGAGATGTGCATATAAAAAACCTCGGTCAAAAAAGAGCCTCGGGGATAAGCCCGGCCGGCTCGGCAGAAAGGGAGGGCTTATTGTTTACCTTCCATCAGGATTCCCCGGTAATACAACCGGATATGCTGCACACTATATGGTGCGCAGCAGCGCGGAGGACAAAATCGGGGAAAACTCTCGGCCGAAATGAGACGGTAAGCGTGTACCAAGCTCTTAAGGCTGTGACAGCAAATGCAGCTTTTCAGTATTTTGAGGAGGATAAAAAGGGATCAATCGCCCCCGGCAAGAACGCCGATCTGGTAGTGCTTGATAAAAATCCGCTAAAGGTACCAATAGACGAGATACCCAATATAAAAGTGTTGGAAACTATACACTGCGGAAAAAGTGTGTATAAGAGCAATTAAACGGTAAATTGCGGCTTTATCGATATCAAATAGCGATTTATCGTATAACAAAAGTCAGCAATAGGACTCGGCAAATTTTAATTATACAGAATAATAAAAAGAACAGACTTTACCGTGATTTTCCACTAAAAGTCTGTTCTTTTTGGGGTTTGACGGACATATGTCTTGCGACCGTGAAATTTAAAGCGTAAGATTCTTTTTCATTCTGGCAAGAGCTTCCAGCGTTTTATCAACGTCACCGAAACCGGAAAGACGGAAAAATCCCTCGCCGTTTTTACCAAAGCCTTCGCCCGGAGTGCCGATGATACAGCAGCTCTCAAGCATCAGGTCAAAGAAATCCCAGCTTTTCATGTTGCGGGGGCACTTAAGCCAGATATAAGGGCTGTTTTCACCGCCGTAATAGGTGATCCCCATATCTTTGAAAGCATTCATCATATTACTGGTGTTTTGCTGGTAATAGCGGATATTCTCTTTGAGCTGCTCATATCCTTCATCGGAGAAAACCGAAGCCGCAGCCTTTTGTATGATATAAGCTACGCCATTGAATTTGGTAGATTGGCGTCGTTTCCAGAGATCCAGGAGACGAACGCCGCAAAACGTCAGCTCCGAGGGGATAATCGTATATCCGCATCTCATACCGGTAAAGCCTGCTGTCTTGGAAAAGGAGCAAAATTCTATGGCGCATTTTCTTGCCCCTTCTATCTCAAATATGCTGCGGGGACACCTTGTATCGGTCACAAACATTTCATAGGCTGCATCGTAGAGGATAACAGCATCGTGCTCAATAGCAAAATCTACCCACAGTTTAAGCTGTTCTCTGGTATAGGCGCTGCCGGTAGGATTGTTGGGAGAACACAGATAAATAATGTCGGCTATGTAGTCTTCGGAGGGGAGAGGGAGAAAGAAGTTCTCCTCGCCGGCAAAAGCAAATTTTATCCTCCGCCCATCCATTATATTGGTATCACAGTAGACGGGATACACCGGATCAGGTATAAGAACAGTGTTATCCTTATCGAAGATATCCAGTATGTTCGCGATATCCTCTTTAGCTCCACAGGTCACGACTATTTCCGAGGTATCCACGCACACTCCGATATGTTCCCGGCAATGCTTTTGTATCGCCTCAAGCAGGAAATCCTCGCCAAAGCTTGAGGGATATCCGTGAAAAGATCCGCGACGGCTCATATCATCCACAGCCTCTGTCATTGCCGAGATTGCGCTATTACAAAGAGGCAGAGTGACGTCGCCAATACCCAGGGAGATGATATCAGCATCCGGATGAGCTGTTTTGTATTCAGCCGTTTTAGTGGCTATTGTTTTAAAGAGGTATGAGGGTTTTAGATCGAGATAATGTTTGTTGATTTTCATAGCATCCTCCGAAATTTATATTTGCACCTGACCGCAAAAGGCGGTCACTGCTTCACCGGTCATTTTTATTCCATCGTCTGCGTAATTTATGATCAGCGTGCCGCCGCGCAGCTTTACAAAAACATCAGTATCCATTGTGCACAGTCCGTTTTTGACGGCAGCGGCTACAGTTGCACAAGCACCGGTGCCGCAGGCGTAGGTCTCGCCGCTGCCGCGTTCCCATACACGCATCTCAAAGCTGTTTTTACCGGTTTTTTTGACAAATTCCACATTTACTTTTTCCGGGAATATAGCATCGTTTTCAATAGGCCGGCCTTCTTTTTCAAGGTCAAAGTTCCACAGGTCAAAATCCTCCGGCACAAATATCACACAATGCGGATTCCCCATGCTCAAACAGGTAACGGTCCGTTTTTTTTCGCCGATGGTAAGTTCTTTATTTATAACCGGCTGAAGATCCATAGAGACGACCGGTATCGACTCCGGCGAAAACTCCGGCTTTCCCATATTGACAGAAGCAGAGTTTACCTCGCCGTTTTCAGAGTATAAGCGCACTGTTTTTATACCCGACAGTGTTTCTATCTGCAACGTATCCTTATCGCTGATATTATTGTCGTGGACGAATTTTGCAACGCAGCGAATACCATTGCCGCACATTTTGCCCTCGCTGCCGTCAGCATTGTACATTTTCATTTTCGCATCGGCAACGTCCGATGGACACACTACTATAAGCCCGTCGGCTCCGATGGAAAAATGGCGGTCAGAAAGCTTCACTGCTGCCGAAGCCGGATCAAAAGGTTCCTGTGTAAATCCATTTACGTATATATAATCATTGCCGCAGCCATGCATTTTTGTAAAACTCAATATCATTTTCCAAGACCTCCGTTAAATACCGCTGTCGCCGTAGTTTGAGAGCACTCTTGCAGAGGGATCGTTTACGTTGCAGCCTTCCCATTCCTTGTTTGGCATCCAGAAATCGGTTATCATCTCACTTTGTCCCGGATAATACTTTTCGAATATTTCCCTGTACAAAAGTGATTCTTTAGTGAAAGGGGCAGCGTGTGCATACCGGCTGCACTTTTCATCAAACTCCTCATCCGTATAAACGCTGTTGGCATATTCCTGCAAGTGATATACCATCGAATGCCCCACAGCATCGGAGAAAGCCGCTTTTTCGCGGTAAAGTATCTCCTTGGGAAGATACGTTCCCTCAAATGCATGACGAAGCAAATATTTGCCCTTGCCGTAGGTATTGAGCTTTTTTGCGGGATCGATAGCCATCACATATTCCACAAATTCCAGATCCCCAAACGGCACGCGCGCCTCCAGAGAGTTTACAGATATGCAGCGGTCGGCGCGAAGGACGTCATACATATGAAGCTCCCTTACCCTCTTTTCGGACTCCTTCTGGAACGCTTCGGCGGAAGGTGCAAAATCGGTGTACTTATAGCCGAACAACTCATCTGACACCTCGCCGGTCAGTATTACACGAATATCTGTGTTCTCATGGATATATTTACAGAGCAGATACATACCGATACTGGCTCTTATAGTCGTTATGTCAAAAGTTGCCAGCATTTTTATAACGAAGTCAAGAGAGGATAAAACGTCCTCTTTAGTTATAATGACCTCCGTATGGTCGCTGCCGATAAATTCAGCTACCTGCCGGGCGTACTTCAAATCGATAGCATCCTCGCGCATACCGATAGCGAATGTTTTTATCGGAGAACTGCTTTTTTTCGCGGCAACCGCACATACGAGAGAGGAGTCAAGGCCGCCTGAGAGCAGATAACCGACTTTGGCATCGGCTACAAGCCGTTTTTCAATACCGGCTGTTAATTTGTCGCGGATGTTTCGGCACACGGTCTCGACATCATCATCGCAAGTCTTTTTTACCTGTGCGATATCCCGATAGCAGATAAATTCACCTCCGCGCCAGAAATGACCGGGTGGAAACGGCATTACCTTCTCACAAATGCAAACGAGATTTTTCGGTTCGCTGGCAAAAACAATTGTCCCGTTTTTATCATATCCGTAATATAGAGGACGTATGCCTATAGGATCGCGAGCGGCTATATATTCGCCCTTTTCGCCGTCATAGATGATGAGGGCAAACTCCGCATCGAGCATCCTGAACATATCGGTACCCAACTCACGATACAGAGGCAACAGGATCTCACAGTCCGAATCACTGTGGAACTCATACTTATCTGCCAGACGCTCCCTTATCTGTTTAAATCCGTATATTTCTCCATTGCAGACGATATGATCAGCGCCAAGCGAAAACGGCTGCATACCGCTCTCATCAAGCCCCATTATCGCCAGCCGGTGAAATCCCAGCAACCCATTGCCGGTATCTATGATCCTCTGCGCGTCAGGCCCTCTGGATACGGTCTCCTCAAAGCCTTTTTTGAAAAGCTCCATATCAACACCGGGCGCGCAATATGCCATTATAGAACACATACTTAATTCCTCCGTAAAGTGAAATTGACAGTCGGCCGCAGAACAGTGATTTGCAGCCGACTGTTAAGATCAGGTATTTTATTGTTTATTAATTGTTTATCTTACACCGAAGAGCAGATCTCCGTAAGTAGGGAAGGGCCAGTATTTGCTGTCTGTGAGCGTTTCGGCCTCGTCTGCTGCGACTCTGAGCATCGCCATTTTCGGCAGCAGCTCATCGCGTACGAAATAGCCCTGTTCCTGGATATTTTCGATAGCTCCCAGATCAGCGGCTGCTTTTTCCAGAAGCTGCGTTCTGTCGAACATCAGCTCCTGAAGCGAAGACAATCTGGAGGCGACGGTAGTCTCATACTTAGATGAAATCCCTGCGTCGAGCTTTTGCTTCTTAAGCGCCACCGAGGTAAGGTCAGCTACGTATTTTTCAACAGCCGGGATTATTTCTTTCTTCGCCATATCTATCATCGTAAGAGCTTCAATATTCACAGCCTTCACGTAATTTTCCAGCATGATATCGCAGCGCGATTCCAGTTCGCTCTGAGTAAATACGTTGTGCGAGATCAGCATATCGGCATTCTTCTTATCCAAAAGTTTCGGCATACAGTCGGCCGTAGTCTTAAGGTTTGAAAGTCCGCGTCTGGCAGCTTCTTCCATCCATTCCTCGCCGTAACCGTTACCGCCAAAGATTATCCGCTTGTGAGCTTTGATGGTAGACTTTATAAGCTCATGCAGATCATTTTGGAAATCCTCACTCTTTTCAAGAATGTCGGCAAACTGCTTAAGGCTCTCGGCTACTGCAGCATTCAACATCATATTTGCACAGGCAATGCTGTTTGAAGAACCGAGCATCCTAAACTCAAACTTGTTGCCGGTAAATGCAAACGGCGACGTTCTGTTGCGGTCGGTATTGTCTTTTTTGAATGCCGGCAGTGTATCTACGCCCAATTGCATTCTTGCCGCCTTACTGCCCTTATACGGCTTATCATTTTCGATAGCGTCAAGCACTGCTTCCAGCTCTTCGCCAAGGAAGATGGAGATGACAGCCGGAGGCGCTTCGTTGGCTCCGAGACGATGGTCGTTGCCGGCGGTCGCTACTGAAAGCCGCAGAAGATCCTGATATTCATCAACAGCCTTTATCACTGCCACCAGGAAGAGCAGGAACTGAGCGTTCTCATGCGGGGTCTCTCCCGGAGTGAGCAGGTTTACACCGGTGTCGGTGGAAATGGACCAGTTGTTATGTTTGCCGCTGCCGTTTACCCCGGCAAATGGTTTTTCGTGGAGCAGACATACAAGATTGTGTTTTTCTGCTACCTTCTGCATTATTTCCATGGTAAGCTGGTTGTGATCGGTAGCAATATTGGTGGTGGAATATATCGGCGCCAATTCGTGCTGTGCCGGCGCCACTTCATTGTGCTGGGTCTTGGCAAATATCCCCAGCTTCCAAAGCTCCTCGTTGAGATCTTTCATGTAAGCGGCAACACGCGGCTTTATGATGCCAAAATAGTGATCGTCAAGCTCCTGCCCCTTGGGCGGCTTGGAACCGAAAAGCGTCCTGCCGGTATATACAAGGTCGTGCCTCTTAGTATACATATCTTTATCCACAAGGAAATATTCCTGCTCAGGTCCAACAGAGGTGCTGACCATATGTACATCGGTGTTGCCGAAAAGTTTAAGTACCCTTAACGCTTGCTTATTAAGGGCTGCCATGGAGCGCAGGAGCGGAGTCTTTTTGTCGAGAGCTTCTCCGGTATATGAACAAAACGCCGTCGGGATACAGAGAGTTTTATCCTTTATAAAGGCGTAAGAGGTAGGATCCCAGGCTGTATAGCCGCGAGCCTCAAATGTCGCCCTAAGGCCGCCGGAGGGGAATGAAGACGCGTCCGGTTCGCCCTTGATAAGCTCTTTCCCGGAAAACTCCATGATAACTCCGCCGTTAGGGGCAGGGGAGATGAAACTGTCGTGCTTCTCCGCCGTAACGCCGGTCATAGGCTGGAACCAGTGCGTGTAATGCGTTGCGCCTTTTTCCACCGCCCAATCTTTCATCGCCAGAGCAACAGCATTGGCAAGCGATATGTCAAGCTGTTCTCCCTCGTCTATCGTCTTTTTAATAGAAGAATATACCTTCTCAGAAAGCCGAGCCTTGAGCTGCCTGTCGTCAAATACGTTTTCTCCGAACATTTCAGGAACTGTTTTCATTTTTACCAAGCCTTTCTTTAATAGAAATAAAAAAAGACAAGGACACCCGGAAATGAAATATTTCCATAGGCGTCCTTGCCTTATTGACTGCATTATACACCTATAAGGGTGGTTTGTCAAGAGGTTTTTGAAAAATTTTTTTATAAAAAATGTCAAAAAGGGTATTGACAACAGCAAGAAGCCGTACTATAATGAAACTCGCATAAACAAAGATGTTTATTTTGCGGCTTTTTGCGCCCTGAAATAAACATCTTTTTTTATTCTCTTTTACTTTTAAAGAAAGGCAGATGTATTATGAGACCTTTGGAAGGACAAATAAGGATACCGTCGGGCTGTGCCATATCGGCCGTAATTTCCAGAGAAGGAAAGAAAATGAGCGGCCGTACGATAATCGAAAGTATGAGACCGATGCACGATCGCTCAAACGGTCTTGGAGGCGGTTTTGCGGCTTACGGGATATATCCGGAATATGAGGAGCTTTATGCGCTTCATATATTTTATAACGACAACATATCGAGAAATACCTGTGAACAGTTTCTAAAAGATAGCTTTGAGATAGTAAGAGCAGAGAATATCCCTACCAGAAAGCATAAACGTATCACCGACGAACCTCTTATATGGAGATATTTCGTAGCGCCGCTGTCATCTGTTCTTTCAAGGCTTCAGCTTGATGAGAAAGAATATACGGCTCGTATAGTGATGAAGATAAACACAGAGATAGAGGGCGCGTACGTTTTTTCCAGCGGCAAGAATATGGGGGCTTTCAAGGCGGTGGGATATCCCGAGGACGTAGGAGAATTTTACCGGCTTGATGAATACGAGGGGTATTCTTGGACGGCGCACGGCCGGTATCCGACCAATACGCCGGGATGGTGGGGAGGAGCGCATCCTTTTGGACTGCTTGATTACACTATAGTCCATAACGGTGAGATATCCTCCTATGATGCAAACAGACGCTTCATTGAAATGTTTGATTATAAATGTACGCTTAAGACCGATACGGAGGTAATTGCCTATATATCCGATTACCTTTTGCGAAAGCAGGGACTTACGCTGGAAGAAATGGCTTCGGTGATAGCGGCTCCATTCTGGAGCACAATAGAACAGCGTGAGGATAAAAAAACGCTTAAGTATCTGAGATGCGTATACTCGAGTCTTTTGATAACCGGTCCATTTTCAATAATCCTAGGCTTCAACGGCGGATTGATGGCGTTGAATGACAGACTGAAACTCAGATCTATGGTCGTGGGCGAAAAGGACGACAAGGTCTTTATCGCCAGCGAGGAGGCCGCGATACGTACGATGGAACCGGCAGCAGAAAATATTTATTCCCCGGCAGGCGGAGAGCCTGTGATCATTAAAGTGAATGAAGGTGCAAACTGATGGCGATAAATTATATATACCCGGAATTTGAGGTAGTACGAAACGAAGTAAGATGTATAAAATGCCGCGTCTGTGAACGCCAATGTGCAAACGAGGTACATATGTTTGATGAAAAACGCGGTCTCTTATTGAGCGATGAGTCAAAATGTGTGAATTGCCAACGCTGCGTTTCTCTTTGCCCGACCAGGGCTTTAAAGATAGTAAAAAGCGACTGTCGATTGCGTGAGAACGCCAACTGGACAGATGAGACCATAAAGGAGATATACAAGCAGGCCGACAGCGGCGGCGTGTTGTTATCCTCGATGGGAAATCCTAAGCCATTACCAGTATATTGGGACAAAATACTTATAAATGCTTCCCAGGTGACGAATCCCTCGATAGATCCCCTTCGTGAACCTATGGAAACAAGGGTGTTCCTGGGCAAAAAGCCCGACAAGATACGACGGGATGAAAATGGCAAGCTCATACCCCATACTGCTCCGCAGCTGGAGCTGTCACTGCCGGTGATGTTCTCCGCTATGAGCTATGGCTCCATAAGCTATAATGCCCATGAATCACTGGCCAGAGCAGCCAGGGAGCTGGGGATATACTATAACACCGGAGAAGGCGGACTGCACGAGGATTTCTACGTTTACGGAGACAATACGATTGTGCAGGTAGCCTCAGGGCGTTTCGGCGTACATAAGGACTACCTGGAGGCCGGAGCGGCGGTGGAGATAAAGATGGGGCAGGGAGCAAAGCCCGGTATCGGCGGTCACCTGCCGGGGACAAAAATAGTTGGTGATATATCCAAAACACGCATGATCCCCGAGGGCTCGGATGCTATTTCTCCCGCTCCACATCACGACATATATTCCATAGAGGATCTGCGCCAGCTTGTGTACTCGCTTAAGGAAGCGACAGAGTATAAAAAGCCGGTCATAGTAAAGGTGGCGGCCGTGCATAATATTGCTGCTATTGCCAGCGGTATCGCCAGAAGCGGAGCGGATATCATCGCCATAGATGGTTTCCGCGGCGGTACAGGGGCGGCTCCTACCAGAATAAGAGACAATGTCGGTATCCCTGTGGAGCTGGCGCTGGCAAGCGTCGATCAGCGGTTGCGGGACGAGGGGATAAGGAACAATGTCTCCCTTGTTGTCGGCGGAAGCATAAGAAGCGCGGCTGATGTTGTCAAGGCTATTGCCTTGGGAGCCGATGCCTGCTATATTGCCACGAGTGCGCTTTTAGCTCTTGGGTGTCATCTGTGCCGGACATGTCAAAGCGGCAAATGTAACTGGGGAATAGCGACCCAGAGACCGGATCTGGTAAAAAGGCTTAACCCGGACATTGGTTATCGCAGGCTTGTAAATCTCGTGACTGCCTGGAAGCATGAGATAAAAGAGCTTATGGGCGGAATGGGCATAAATTCCATAGAGGCGCTGCGCGGCAACAGGCTTATGCTTCGCGGAGTAGGATTAAACGGAAAGGAGCTTGAGATACTGGGTATCTCACACGCAGGAGAATGAAAAAAATATATGTTAATGAAGAATGGTGCTTAGGTTGCCACCTGTGTGAATATAATTGTGCTTTTGCAGAAACAGGAGAGGCAAATATGTCCCTGGCACTCAAAGATAAAACAATATACCCAAAGATCAGGGTCGAGGATGACGGTAAAATAATGTACGCGGTATCATGCAGGCATTGTGACGATGCTATCTGTGTGAAGTCATGTATCTCGGGCGCACTTACAAAGGTGGACGGCATTGTTAAGATAGACAAAAACAAGTGTATCAGCTGTCTCACTTGTATACTCGTATGTCCCTACGGCGCGCTCCGCACAAATGGGGAACAGGCAGTTGTAAAATGTGAGCTTTGCACCGACAACAGCTGCGGAGAGCCGGCATGTGTAAAGGGATGTCCCAATAACGCTATTTGTTTTGAGGAGAGAGACTGATGAAAAACTATGTTATAATAGGAGGCGGAATAGCGTCTCTTGGCTGTATAGACGGCATACGTTCAATGGATAAAGAGGGCAGGATAACTCTCATCTGCGGCGAAAATACTGCGCCTTATGCAAGGCCTCTGATATCGTACTATTTGGAAAACAAGACCGACTTTGAAAAAATGGCCTATCGCAGCCGGGCTTTTTATGAGGAAAACAATGTATGTGTGAAATACGGTGTAAAAGCCGAAAAGCTGGAAAACCATGAAGTAGTCTGCGACAACGGCGAGAGGATTGCGTATGATGAGCTGCTGGCAGCCACCGGCTCTTCTCCGTTCGTGCCTCCGATAAAGGGGCTTGACACAGTGGAGAATCAATTCACATTCATGACGGAAGAGGATACTTTGGCAATAGAGCGGTCAGTTTCCAAAGATTCGCGTGTACTCATAGTCGGTGCAGGGCTGATCGGTCTAAAATGTGCCGAGGGCTTGAAAGACCGGGTCAAAACAATAACCGTCTGTGATTTGGCCGATACAGTCCTTTCCAGCATCCTGGACAAAGAATGCGCCGAGCCGGTAAAAATGAAATTGGAAGAAAACGGTATCCACTTTATGCTTGGCGATACAGCTGAGGAATTTTTCCCGCACAGTGCGAAGATGAAGAGTGGTGTGACGATCGAGTTTGACATCCTGATCATGGCGGTAGGAGTAAGGCCAAACGTGGCCGTTCTCAAAGATGCTGGAGCGGCAATTGGACGCGGAGTGCTTACGGATGAGAAAATGCATACGTCACTGCCGCATGTATATGCCGCCGGCGATCTGGTGGAATCTCTCGACATTTCAAGCGGAAACAAAAAGATCATGGCAATACTTCCCAATGCCTACATGGGAGGTTATTGTGCCGGGGTGAATATGGCAGGCGGCGACGAGGTGTTCGATAACCAGATACCGATGAATTCTATAGGCTTTTTCGGATATCATATAATGAGCGCCGGAAGCTATGACGGCGAGCTTTACGAGGAAAAAGACAAAGAGCATATAAAAAAGCTCTATGTAAAAGACGGCCGCCTTACAGGCTTTATACTTATCGGGAATGTAGAAAAAGCGGGCATATATACATATCTCATACGCAACAGGATCCCTCTTGATACAATAGATTTTGACAGCGTAAAAAAAGATCCGCAACTTTTGGCATTTTCTAAAAATTATCGTAGAAAAAATCTGGGAGGTGTGATATAATGCTTATAGATGCAACTGGCCTTGATTTCAAGGCGCTTAACGAAAGGATCCGCCAAACCGACGATGATATAACTTTGGACGGTTGTATGGGACAGCGTTTCATTGCTGCCGGTATGGGCGAACGCAAGCTCGAGATAAACGGCGTGCCGGGAAATGCTCTGGGGGCATATCTAAACGGCGCGGTGATATGTGTGAACGGCAACGCGCAGGACGCCGTAGGAGATACGATGAATGACGGGGAGATATATGTGCACGGCAATATCGGTGATGCGGCAGGCTACGCGATGCGGGGCGGACACATTTTTGTCAGAGATAACGCAGGCTACCGCGCCGGGATACATATGAAAGCATACAAGGAAAAACATCCAGCTCTGGTGATCGGCGGCTGCGCCGGCAGTTTCCTTGGAGAATACCAGGCCGGGGGAACGATAGTCGTGTTGGGACTGGGAGACGCAAAAAGAAAGATCGTCGGAAATTATCCCTGTACCGGTATGCATGGAGGACAAATGTATTTGCGCGGCACTTGCGAGGGTATACGGTTCCCCAGCCAGGTCACAACGCATATTGCAGATACCAAGGAGCGGCAGGAAATAGAAAAGCTAGTGGAAAGTTTCTGCAACGCTTTTGGTTTTGATATGGATACAGTGATGGATTCTCCTTTTACGGTCGTACTTCCCGATACAAAAAATCCTTTTAAGCAAATGTATGTTGCAAATTAAAGAAAGAGCAGGTGAAGACTGTGATCTATACGGAGAAAGAAGTAATACAGTATGTAAACGAGGAAGACGTGAAATTTATCCGCCTTGCTTTCTGCGACGCTTTCGGCAACCAGAAGAATATTTCTATCATGCCGTGCGAGCTTGCCCGCGCATTCGAAAGCGGAATAGTAATAGATGCTTCGGCAATAACCGGGTTTAATGGGGAGGTTTATTCTGATCTTTTCCTGTTTCCCGATCCGTCGACTCTCGTTGTGCTTCCGTGGCGCCCCGACCATGGGCGGGTGGTGAGAATGTTTTGCAGCATAAAATACCCCGATGGCAGGGAATTTGAGCTTGACAGCCGCAGGATACTGCGTGAAGCGGTCAAGACTGCACTTAAGGAGGGATATACGTTCTCGTTCGGCTCAGAACTGGAATTTTATCTTTTCAATCGAGATGAGAACGGCAATCCTACCACTATCCCGCATGATCATGCGTGTTATATGGATATCGCTCCCATGGACAGGGGGGAAAATGTGCGCCGCGACATCTGCCTTACATTGGAGCGGATGGGGATAAAGCCGGAAAGCTCTCACCATGAAGAGGGACCGGGACAGAATGAGATCGATTTTCGCTTTTCCGACCCGATAACAGCGGCCGACAATTCTGTGACATTTCTTTCAGTAGTGAGGACGATAGCGGCGGTAAACGGTCTTTATGCCGACTTTTCTCCTAAGCCGATAGCCGATGAACCGGGCAACAGTTTTCATATAAATATTTCTGTTCACAGCACGAGAAACGAACGGGACACATTGCCGTACGTTATTGGCGGACTAATGAACAGGATAGAGGATATGACGGTATTTTTGAATCCCACCGAAAATTCGTATAAGCGGTTTGGAAAGGACAAAGCGCCGAAATTTATCACCTGGTCTCCGGAGAACCGTTCCCAGCTTATCCGCATACCGGCGGCAAGCGGACAGTATAAGCGGATAGAGCTGCGCTCTCCGGATCCGGAGGCCAATCCGTATTTGGCGTATGCGCTTATAATATATGCTTCTTTAGAAGGCCTTATAAACCGGGAGCTGCCGCCGGAGGCTTCAAACCTGAACCTATTTGCGTTATCTGCCGAGGATCTGGAACGATATAAAAAGCTGCCGGAGAATCTTATTGAGGCAAGGCAAAGAGCAAAAAGCAGCGATTTCATAAAGAAATATCTGCCCCGTTCGATGATAAAAAATTACTGTAAATAAGCCGGATAATTGAAAAATGCGACAGCATTTTTCAATAGTTTCCTTATTCTGGGAAGTTCGAGGATAAAGCCCTCGAATCTCAATTAATATATATGCTAGATAATTGTAAAACGCGACAGCGTTTTACAATTATTTCCTTATTCTGGGGAGCTCGAGGGTGAAACCCTCGAATTACAATCAATTTTTGACGACATGCGCGTCAAAAATTGCGAAAATAAAAGTTTCAGCGGTCTTTAGACCGCCAATCAACGGAACTTTTATTTTCTTCATTAGCAAGCAATCAATTGCGAAAAGGTTTCGCAATTGACTAAATATATATGCGATAAGGAGGAGAGCGGGCTATGCTTTTCAAGGATTATACCTACAGCGTTCTTGTTGTATCCTCTTCTGCAAAATTTACATCAAGCCTGATGCCGCTTCTGCCTATAAATGAGTTTGGGCCTATCGATACGGCGAAGAATTTCGGCGAAGCCCGCAGAAAGCTTTTGGAACGGGATTTTGACATCGTACTTATAAATACACCGCTCACAGATGACTTCGGAATGAGACTGGCATTGGATATAGCGGCGGATTCAAGAAGCGGCGTGTTGATGTTTATCAAAAACGATATGTACGATGAAGTGACCGATAAAGTTATTGATTACGGGGTATACACATTATCCAAACCGGTCTCGGTATCGCTTTTGCATCAGCTGCTGAAGAATATGTACGCGGTGCAGGAGCGTTTTAGGCGGATAGAGAAAAAGAATGAAACGCTTGAAGAAAAGATGGAAGAGATACGCATTGTAAACCATGCTAAATGGGCATTAATAAAGAACATGAATGTATCTGAGGATGAAGCTCACCGGGCGATAGAGAAGCAGGCGATGGATACCAGACGAACAAAACGAGAGGTTGCCGAATCAATAATCAAGCTGTACGGGGGATAACAAAACTGCTGCTGTTTTGCGGGCGGAACGCACGCTATACAGCAGCTTTTATTTTTACCATCCAAAATACTTGACAGAATAAAATCAAATGATATAATAAACTTAAGACAAGATTAACGGCGATTTCTGGAAGTCGCCGTAAAAGCAATAATAAAGGAACAGGAGGACATTATGAGTTATAACATTAGGACAGCAACAAAATTCCCGGTAAAGATGATATGTATCTTAATGGCGGTGGCAGCGGCGGCAATGGCTCTTAGCGGCTGTTCGGGAGTGGATTATGCAAAAAGCGAGAATTGGGCGTATGTGGCGGAGGACAGAACAAAGGACGTTGATCTCTTCATCATATGCCCAACGGTTGATCTGGGGGAGGGAGACCGGTTTAATATGGAGCTGGATGACGCGGACATCAAAGAATCGTTTGTAGGTGCGCTTAATATGGAACTTGGCATATATGATAGCAGCTGTGATGTTTATGCGCCGTATTACCGGCAGATGACACTTTCGGGATATAATACCGAAAAGGAGAATGAATATTTGGATATTGCCTACAGTGATGTGAAAGATGCGTTTACATATTATTTCGAGCATTACAATAACGGCCGCCCCTTTGTCCTAGCAGGCTTTTCCCAGGGATCGCAGCTGGCACTCAGGCTTATGAAGGATATGTTTGATGACGAGAAATATTCCAACGGATTGGTTGCTGCATATCTTATAGGATGGAGAGTTACCGAACAGGATATTGAGGAAGCTCCGTGGCTGAAAATGGCCGAGGGCGAGACCGATACCGGATGTATAGTTTCTTTCAATAGCGAGGCGGTAGACGTTGATTCATCGTTTATCGTTCCTGCGGGTGTGAAGTCCCTGTCAATCAATCCTCTGAATTGGCGCACGGATGAAACACCGGCGTCAGCCTCAGAAAACAAAGGAGCCTGCTTTACTGATTATTACGGGGAAATCGTGCGGGAGGTGCCGGAGCTTACAGGCGCATACCTCGACGTTGAGCGCGGGACGCTCAAGGTGCCAGACGTCTCTCCGGAGGAATATCCGCCGACGCTTGACCTATTCGGTGACGGGGAGTATCACGTTTACGACTATCAATTCTTCTACAGAAATTTACAAGAAAACGTTGCCGCTCGCGTTGAGAGCTATATGCAAGGAAATTAAGACAATACGGACTGAGCCCGGAGCATCATCCGGACTCAGTCCGTAAAATTTTTCAAATTTTTATAAAAACCTATTGACAAATACCAAATTGTATGATATTATAGTAACAGATTAGATGAGTTTAGATTTTTATAGATGAGCAGAGCTGAGTTATTTAATATGGTTTTGTATGTTTTGCTCTATCTGTATTCGGATAGAGTTTTTTTAAACTCATTTGTCTGAAATTCAAAAACAGAAAGGACATGAGAACCATGAGCAAGATCCCTTACAAAATTTTTCTGGACGAAAACGAGATGCCGAAAACGTGGCATAATGTCAGAGCGGCGATGAAAGAGCTTCCTGATCCGTTTATAAATCCCGCGACCGGAAAGCCTTGTACAGCTGAGGATCTGAAATCGGTATTCTGCGACGACCTTATCGCGCAGGAACTGAATACTACTGATGAATTTATCGAGATACCGGAGGAAATACGGGCATTTTATAAGATGTACCGTCCCTCGCCGCTTGTAAGAGCTTATAACCTGGAAAAGGCACTGGGGACTCCGGCTAAGATATATTATAAATTTGAAGGAAATAACACCTCCGGCTCGCATAAGCTAAATTCAGCGGCGGCTCAAGTGTATTACGCAAAGAAGCAGGGGCTTACACACCTTACAACGGAGACCGGAGCCGGCCAGTGGGGAACAGCTTTGGCGATGGCCTGTGCATTTTACGGAGTAGATCTAAAGGTCTACATGGTAAAGGTATCTGCGGAACAGAAGCCGCATAGAAAAGCGGTCATAAAAACGTACGGCGGCGAGGTTATACCGTCGCCTTCCGATACGACTGAAGTTGGCAGAAAGATACTGGCTGAAAATCCAAACACAGGCGGTTCCCTGGGCTGTGCTATATCCGAAGCAATGGAAACAGCGGTCAAGACCGAGAATTGCCGCTATGTTCTCGGCAGTGTATTGAACCATGTACTGCTTCACCAATCAGTGATCGGGCAGGAGGTCTATACGGCTTGTGAGAAATATGATATAAATCCCGATATCATTATCGGCTGCGCCGGCGGAGGCTCAAATCTTGGCGGACTTATCTCGCCATTTATGGCCGACTATATCCGCGGTAAAAGAGATATTGATTTCGTAGCTGTAGAGCCGGCATCGTGTCCATCGCTCACCAGAGGACGATATGCGTTTGATTTTGGCGATACGGGAAAGACCACTCCTCTTATGAGAATGTACACTCTGGGAAGTGGCTTTATCCCTTCTCCTAATCACGCAGGAGGCTTGAGATACCACGGGATGTCGCCGATACTTTCTAAACTGTATCATGATGGTTATATGAGAGCCGTTTCCTACGAGCAGACGAAAGTATTCGATGCAGCAGTATATTTTGCCAGAATCGAGGGAACGCTTCCTGCTCCGGAATCATCACATGCTATCCGTGCAGCTATCGATGAGGCTATTCGCTGCAAGGAAACCGGCGAGGAAAAGACGATACTCTTCGGTCTTACCGGAACGGGTTATTTTGATATGACCGCTTACGAGGCTTACCTTAACGGCACAATGACAGACTACGTGCCTACCGATGAGGATTTGCAAAAGGGCTTTGATTCGCTTCCGTCTGTTGATGTTGACTGATAAAAGTTCTCTGTTATATAAATATCCGGGTTTTTCCGTTTATGGAAAGCCCGGATATTTTTATGTCGTTAAAATATTTTCATTTGAATCTTCTGCGGAAATCTGACGGTGAAAAAACGGTATAGGCCTTAAAATCCTTCGATAGCTTTTGCAGGCTTGAATAGCCTATTTTATTTGGTATGTATAATATTTTGGTATCCGAATACAAAAGCTCATGCTTGGCAGCCTCCAGCCGTGCTATTTTTACGTATTTGGCCGGTGTTGTGCCGAAATGTGATTTGAAAACATCTATGAAATATTTTTCATTAAATCCCATCTTGTTCGCAAGAACCTTGACCGAAAGCGTCCCATCAATATTTTTTTCTATAAAATCCTTAACCGTGTCAGCAAATGCGTTGTCATGTTTTTTCAAGCTCGCCGACTGTACATTGTTCTCAAGAAACATCGATACAAGTTCGATAAGTGCTGCTTTTATGCGCATTGCAGAATATACAGTATTAGTAAGATGAAGCTCGTTGAGCAGAACAAACAGCCCCAGCGCACGGGAGGGATCATCAAGCTCTATCATGTATGGGAAATCAACGATGTCAAAAAGCGATATCCCGTCAAAGTGCATTTGAAAATCACACCAGTATTTATTATAACAGCTTTCGTTTTCAGAGCAGAGCGATACTATAGAGTTTTTGGGCAAGAGCACCATGTTATTTTTCTTTGGATATATCTCTTCGCCGTTTATTGTGATTCTGCCCTTTCCTTCAAGGATAAGATATATACAATCCCTGCGGCGTTTGTGAGGGCCTCGCGACCAATCCGGACATAGCCCATGATCTATAAGGATAAACTCTGTTTGCAGCTTTGATATTTTTTGATTGAGAACCATGTTTTTGCTGTGGACGTCCATTGCTGCACCTCCTATTCAGCATGTATTATACAATACAACGATCCGGCCGTGAATATAAAAAACTGACTTTTTGATAAGTAAAACTGACTAAACGCAATAGAAAAACTATTAAAATACATATATAATTTACTTAAAGAGAAACCTTCTGAAAATACACAGCTGTATTATTTTTTTAAGGGAACACATTCGGCCATTAAACAGAAACGGAGGACGTCATGAAAAAACTGATTTCATATGTATTGAGCATGTCAATACTGTGCTCTATGGCAAGCGGCATCACATCATATGCCGATACTGTCAACGTAGGGGAAGTGATTTTCACACATCAGAACGTTGTAGGTTCGCAAACTTGCTATGCGGACGATACCGATGAAAAGACTATAACAGATATCCCTGATGTCATACAGGGCATGAGGATAAATCGTCCGGTATTTCGGGCATATATGGATGCATCTACAGCAGGAAAAGTATTTACGGTAAATCAGATGCTTAAGGACTCCACGGTCATAAGCTCAGAGGAGATCACCGCCTCAGATAATGGAGTTTTGGAATTTGATCATATACGAAACTGCGAAATGATCGAGATCCTTTATGATGGCGAAGTCGTAGCATCGCTTGATACGGAGCAGGAATATGTGAATGGCGTAGCTATAACATCTGCGCCGGCGTCTTATCAGATATACCAGCGTGACGAAAACGATACTGCCGTCATCACGATAACAGGAATTGTTTCTGATGCATCCAGCGTCAGCGTTACAATCGGCGAAGATACGGAAAACGCGGTTATCCAAGAAAACAGATTTACATATACGAAAACGCTCGGAGTGGGTCTGTATGACATTACTGTAACTTCAGATAAGGGCGAGGTCGCAAGCTATAAGCAAGTCGGAGTTGGTGATATATGGGTGGCCGCAGGTCAGTCGAATATGACCGATATGGGCGCTATTACAGACGGTTTTGATCCCGACACCGATGATCCGATAAACGACAATATGCACATAATGTATGCCGAGGACTGCACCTGGCAACAGATGAGCCATCCGGCAGGGGAGGGCCGTTTCTTTAAAACAGGCGTCAGAACGTCTCCTGTAACCAGCTTTGCCCGGGAGATTTCGGAAAGTGAAACCGTTCCTGTGGGAATAGTGCAGTCGTCAGTTGGCGGCACGAATATTTACCAATGGGTAACAGGCGTCAGAGACAGCGATGCAAACAGCGGATATCTTATGGATGCGCTCAGATCCTGCTTTGATAAAATGATGTCACATGACGTAAAAGGCGTCCTGTGGTATCAGGGCTGCAATGATGCCATAAACGAAAATTACGCGTATAATTATAAGAACCTCCAGCAGAGAGTGTTTGATGAAATGCGTGCATTTTTCGGGCAGGATGTTCCGATAATTACAACGCAGCTGAACGATGCAAATCAGGACAGCAATTCGTCTCAGGGTTATTATGATGCCTGGTCATTCGTTAAGGATGTGCAGCGTCAGAATGAGGAGCTATACGATAACGTATACGTTGTCGGCACAGGAGAGCTGGAGCTTGGGGACACGATACACAATAACGCGGCGTCAAATGTAAAGCTCGGTAAAAAATGGGTAGCTGCGGCAAGAAATATTGTTTACGGCGATACCTCATCAGACTTCAGGCAGCCTACCATAGACAAGGCCGAAGTCACGGGGACTAATCAGGTGACACTGACCTTTAAAAACACCGATGGCCTTAAGGTTGCGACCGGCGCAAAGCGTATAGGGATAACAAACAGTTTAAGAACGATAGAACTTGGGGATCTGACAGAAGAGTTTGTCGTGCGTAAGGGCGGAAATAGAACTATGACTGCCTCAAACAGCGGGAAGGGAACAGTGCTGACAATTACAGATGCTGATATAACAGACGGAAATAAGGTGGTTCTTACAACGGCCGAAGAACTGTCCGGTATAGTAGCGATAGACTGTATGTATGGAAAACGATTTTCGCCGACACTTGTAGATGCTGATACCAATCAAAGCGTGCTCGCTTTTTATAACGTAATAGCATCGTATGAAAACGCAGCGGAGATAACACCTGCTCTGGAAATAACAGCTGGGGATACTGCTGACCTAAATGCATATACAGGCTTACCGTCAGACAGCACGCTGTATGTAAATAAATATAGAGCAAACGCAATAAATAATGACTCTTCAGCTTTGATGAAATTTGATCTTAGTGGTGTTGACTTTTCAAAAATAGTTTCGGCAAAGCTGGCGGTATTTACGGAAAATATAGACAAAGACAGAAGCGGAAACTTTACTATTTCGGAAATATCGACTGACTGGGACAATACGGCATATTATGGTAGTCCCGATTATGCAGAACTTGTCGAAAACGAGATTAAAAAAATAAATATAAATACTGCGGGAATATTTCCGGTAGGCAACTATTCCTCTATTGATATAACGGATTATATTATGTCTTATGACGGTTCCGAGATAGGGATAGGTATAGCAGCGGATTTTGCATCGGTGCTAACGCTTTCGGGCGTGAACAGCGAGCATCCGCCAATGCTTGTGATACAGCAGGGAAAAAGCGTGGAGCTGACGTATACCTCTGACAATGGCGTATGCAGCGGTGTGAAGGTGACGATAGAAGGCGTTGGAGCAACTGAGTATGCAAAAACAGAATTTGTGACGGATGAAAACGGCAAGATACGAGTAAATCTTACTGAAGGTACTTATAGAGCGACTACCGCAACAGGAAGCTATGAAGAGTCTTCAAATACGTTTACTGTTTCAAGCAGTGATGTGAGCGAGAGCTATGCTCTTACTGTAAATACATCTCAGCCGGAGCCGACAACACCTCCAATCCAGAACGACGGAGTTTATACCTTCGGCGACAGCTATAATGAAATAAAGGAATTTAATACGTCTCCTCTTGCGGAAACAGCAATAGGAGATACGGGCTTTAAGATATCTATTGATACGTCAAACTGGAATAACGCCGTTGTCCGCGATAAATCGAGCACCAATAACGGTTACTATCCTTACCAAGACGGGCTTGCCGAAAACGGGTATTATCTCTTCATCGGCTCCGGCGGAAATAGTTCTGTGAGTGCGACCATTACTATGCCGGAGACAATTTCTTCCGGTAGATATGTCAAGATCACCTACGCTAAACCGTATGCTACAAATAATGGTACGGTCAACAGAAGCGCAGGCAACGAAAACATAATGACACTTGGCAACGAGGTTATAGATATAGAAGAGTCCTGTGAATATGACGCTTGGTATACCACAACGGTAAGAACGACCACAGACATTTCCACTATAGATATAGACCTGGGGAAATGGAGTGCGGTGGCAATTTCCAGCATAGAGATATCAGACAGCGCAGATACGATGGAGCTGACAGCTGAAGGCGATACCTCGGAATTATATATAATACCGAACGATCAGACGATACAGTACAATGCGGTAATATACAACAGCATTACCGTACCGATGGGCGGAGGAGATATAGTTGATAAAGGTACGGTGGATACTGCGGCGAAAGCTGAATATTTCGTAAATGGATATGCTGGGGTCAGTATCGATGAAAACGGCCTTTTGACGGTGACCGGCGAAGCTGAACCGGGAGTGGTAACTGTGACGGCGCAGTACGGCAGCGCACAAAAGAGCATCGATTTGCTCCTTAAGGCAATGGGCAGCGCGGCTGATGTACAGGTTTTCGGTAGCGAAATCGTCACAGCCGGAGAAACGGGCGCGAAATATTCGGTGCTGCCGATAGCCGATAATGGCACAGCTCTTCCGGCACGCGATACATACTGGGAAATAACCGGCGATGCCTTGGGCGCAGAAATCAGCGCGGACGGTCTTCTGTCTGTTCCCGATACGGCCGGGGAAGGAGTTATAACGCTGAAAGCAACGCTTACCGTTTCAGAAATACAAACAGAGGAAATATCCACAGAGTTCCCGGTGACGATAAGAACGGCGAATACAGCAGAATGCCCGTATACGATACAGGGTGTCATGTTCAAAAACGGCGTTGTGGATATAACAGAAGCTGACGGCTTATCCTCGGTAATAATAGAAAAGGCAGATGGGGCAAGCGGTCTGTATAACGTTACAGTTAAGGTATTTGATGAAAACAACAAACAGCTAACATCAGGGACAACTCCTATAATTGGTCTTGAGGACGGGGTAGGGAGCATAGATCTGGAGCTTGATTTTGAAAACGCCGCCTTTATAAAGACATATATCACAAACAAAGCCGTATCCAACATGGGAAATATCATAACCTCTATAGATACTGACGGTAACAACATTACCGGTGTGAAAATAATGCGAAATACTGCTGACACGACAAATGGCGACCTCATCATCGCCCAGTATACAGATGAGACTCTGGCTGATGTAAAGATCGTTCCGGTAGAGCTTTTAGAGGGCGAGAACACGATAAATATCGCCGATACTGCACTTATACCCGATGCAGAGGTCAGGGCATATCTGTGGGATAGTACAGATACAATGTATCCCTTGGCAAATACAGCTTATATGGGCGCAGAAAACACAGTTTCCGGCAGTGTGGCTTCGGAAGAAATATTCACAGCGTCTGAAGGAGTATACAAAAATATTCCCTTGGTATCTGATTGGATAACCGGAGCAAAGTCAGGCTTAGGGATGGGCGCCGGGATAATCGCTCCGCAGGGCGCGCCCTACGGCGTAGATCCGGAACTTGTCGACGTCTCTGAACTTAACGTTACATATACATATGATGAAAATTATCCCGTCCAGACTGTTGATAATGCTCTCTGGTATAAGACCGGAGCTTACCTTGCCAGCAGCAGCGGCGCAAACAACAGCATTTACGCTCGTGACGCAGCGGACTGGGAACAAAAAGCCCTGCCGATAGGAAACGGCTACATGGGCGGTATGATCTTCGGTCTGCCTGATAAGGATCAGATACAGATAAACGAGGAAACTTTCTGGGCGGCCGGTTACAGGGGCACTCAGGAGAAGGTTAGCAATAATACCGTAAACCCGAACATGAGCGAGGGTATAAACGGTTACATGAGTGTTGGTAATATCTTTGTAGACTTTGATATGCCAAAGGGCGCATCAGTCAATAATTATTATCGCGATCTAAATCTTGATGAAAGCGTTGCCCATGTGCGCTATGAGTATGACGGTGTTACTTACAACCGTGAATACTTCGCCTCCTATCCAAAGGAAGTCATGGTATTCAGATATACATCAGATACTCCGGGAGCGTTGAGCTTTACGGTAAATCCGGTATCCATGCACCCCGGCGAAGCAGTCGTAAATGATGGCGAAATAACGATAATCGGCCATCTCAAGGATTCAGAGCCTTATTCATCAGGCGGAAATGCAGCTTGGAACCAGGAGTCGGATCTTGAATATTGCACCAAGATAAAGGTCATAGCCGATGATGGCACAGTGACCGACGGTTATAATTCAGTAAATGTTGACGGTGCTAGCAGCGTAACAGTGATCGTAGCGGCAGCTACCGATTATGATCCCGACCGTTTCGAATTTAACGCCGACGGCAGTGTTGATATGGAAGCAACGCCTTACAAGAGCGAACGCGGCGTACAGGCGGCTATCGACAAAGCATCGGAGCGGATAGACGGCGCTGCTGCGATGACCTATGAGGAGCTTAAAGCGGAGCATATTGCCGATTATACCGAGCAGTTTGGCACTGTGACTTTCAGCCTTACCGATGAGGATGAGGTATGTCAGACGCCGACTGATGAACTTCAAGCATCGTATGCACGGACTATGAGCACATCGGAAGACAGTGACGGCGTCGCTCATGTATCATACAATAATGGGGATTATGCCGCCCTTGATAAACATCTCGAGGAACTGCATTACAATTATGCGAGGTATTTGATGATCTCATCTTCGCGTTCTACAACTTTACCTGCCACGCTTCAGGGTAAGTGGTGCCAGTCCACGGCGGAGATATGGGGGTCGTGTTACTGCATAAACATAAATATGGAGATGAATTATTGGTTTGCAGGCGGAGCGAATCTTTTAGACAGCGGCAAAGCGCTTATCGGTTGGTTTGAATCACAAATCCCGGCAGGACGTGTTACGGCAAAGAATATGTACGGTATAACCCCGCAGTCTTATAAGTTTGAAAACGGCACGATGACGTTTTCCGATTCCGATAATGCGGCGGACGATGTATTCATCATGCACACTAAGCAGGCGATAATGGGTACTACCGATATGACAGGTTCCACAAACATTCAGTCTCCGGGAAATACGGCCTGGTTGATGTATAATCTATGGGATCTCTACCAAACCAGCGGTGATGAAGATCTTCTGAAAAATGAGCTTTATCCGATAATGCGCAGTGCAGCTAACTTCTATACACAGTACCTGTACAAGAATATGAAACGGGTAACAAACGATACCGATACATATCCCGATGGTTATTATTATACGACTTGGGAGGGACGTTCTCCCGAGCACGGGCCGACAGAAGAGGGCGTAAAGTATGATCTTCAGCTAGTAGCCGGAATGTATGACTACACAATAGCGGCGGCAAAGATCCTCGGCGTTGACGCCGATAAAGCAGCAGCCTGGGAAGAGATAAGGGATCACCTGGAGATCCCGGTAGAGCTGGGAGACGATGGACAGATAAAGGAATGGAAAGAGGAGACTTCCTACAACACCGATGCTGGAGGCAATGCTCTCGGTGATCCGGTACACCGTCATATATCTCATCTTGTGGGATTGTATCCGGGCAATTTGATAAACCGTGATACGCCGGAGTTTTTGGAAGGAGCAAAGACGGTACTGGAAAAGCGCGGCGACGACGCCACCGGCTGGTCATGTTCGTATAAATTCCTGCTGTGGGCAAGAGCCTTGGATGGAGATAAGGCTCTGGAGCTGTTCCGCTATCAGCTGGGTGATAAGACATACTCCAATTTGTTCGATACACATGCACCGTTCCAGATAGACGGTAACTTTGGCTCCGCGGCCGGTGTTATGGAGCTTCTGATGCAGTCGCAGACAGGCGATATATATATCCTTCCGGCGCTTCCCTCAGTTTGGGATAAGGGTGAAATAAGCGGCATAAAAGCTAAAAACGGCGCCGAGGTATCAATACGCTGGGAAAACGGCATGGCGGAAGAGATACGGATAACGCCTGCGTTTGACGGTCCGCTCACCATTGGCTATGATAAGGGTAATGCGTTCACACTTGACGGTGTGGATATAGATTTTACCAACGGCAAGTATGTGATAAATAATGCCGAAGCTGGCAGGGAATATGTATTCCTAACAAAGTAAACAGGTAACGCAATTGTAGCTTAAAATTGCAAAATATAGAATACCGCTTGTATTTCAGCTCTTTGATATACAAGCGGTATTCTTTTGTGCAAGAACCTTATTAAAGTCTCCTCTAGTGTAAAATGTCAATAAAATTTCATTTTATTGTAAAAAAACTATTGAAATCCACAGAATAATATGGTATAATGATAATAGTGATTACAAGAATCGCGAATCGGCGCTTTATTGAGCCGCAGGAAGGGAGATGATTCAGAAATGGTAATGGGAATGGAGCATATAGCCATTGTGTCAAAGGATACGGCCGCGCTGAAGGATTGGTATTTGGAAACATTCGGCGGCAAGATCGTGTATGATAACGGAAAAGGAACGTATTTTCTGGCATTCCCCAACGGCGATATGATTGAGTTTGTAACGGCAGAAGAGGACAAGCCGGCAGACGTTGCCAAGACCGCCGGTATACGCCATATCGCTCTGGCTGTTGACGACGCCGGCTTTGATGCGCTTGTAAAGGTATTAAAAGATGACGAGCGCGTAGAAGAGGTCGGAGACGTATCGGTAAACAGCAAGGGACTTAAGACTTACTGGTTCAGAGATATTGAGGGGAATCTCATGCATCTGATATACAGACCGGTACCGCTTATGTAAATTTAATTTTATAATTAAATTATAAATAAACATGTGAGAGGAGATTTCTAATGGACATTTTAAAGGATTTCAGCCTTGAAGGCAAGATCGCTCTTGTAACAGGAGCTTCCTACGGCATAGGATACGCTATCGCTAAGGCATTCGCCTCCGCCGGAGCAAAAATCGTTTTCAACGACATAAAGCAGGAGCTTGTTGATAAGGGTCTGGCATCATACAAAGAAGATGGTATCGACGCTACAGGCTATGTATGTGACGTTACGAACGAGGAAATGGTACAGGACATGGTAAAGAAGATCGAGGCTGAAGTAGGCGTTATCGATATTCTGGTAAACAATGCCGGTATCATCAAGAGGATCCCCATGTGCGATATGACAGCAGCAGAGTTCAGACAGGTTATAGACGTTGATCTGAACGCTCCGTTCATCGTAGCAAAGGCTGTTATCCCCAGCATGATCAAGAAGGGTCACGGCAAGATCATAAACATCTGCTCAATGATGAGCGAGCTTGGCCGTGAGACAGTTTCCGCATATGCGGCTGCTAAGGGCGGACTTAAGATGCTCACAAGAAACATTTGCTCTGAGTACGGCGAATACAATATCCAGTGCAACGGTATAGGCCCCGGTTACATTGCTACTCCGCAGACTGCACCCTTAAGAGAGAGACAGGCTGACGGTTCGAGACATCCGTTCGACCAGTTTATTGTTTCCAAGACTCCGGCTGCTCGTTGGGGCAACGCTGAAGATCTTATGGGTCCTGCTGTATTCCTGGCGTCCGATGCTTCTAACTTTGTAAACGGTCACGTTCTCTACGTTGACGGCGGTATCTTGGCATATATCGGTAAACAGCCGTAATTACAGCTTAAGTAACTAAATAAAAAGCTGTCTTGATCTTTTATGATAAGACAGCTTTTTTGAAAGGAAAATTTATGAAAAAAAATCTTTCGGGGTATTTAAGACTGTTTTGGGAGATGTTCATTTTAAGCGCCTTCACATTTGGCGGCGGATATGTTATTGTAACGCTTATGCAGCGAAAATTTGTTATGGAGCTTCACTGGATAGAACGTGAGGAGATGATGGATCTGGCCGCTATTGCCCAGTCCGCTCCCGGGGCAGTTGCAGTAAACGCCTCTATAATCGTTGGCTATAAGCTTGGCGGAGTGTTCGGGGCAATAATAGCCTGTATTGGGACAGTTTTGCCTCCTTTGATAGTGATAACGGCTATAGCCTTCGTTTACGACTGGTTCAAGCAAAACGCTATAGTGGCAGCGCTTCTGCGCGGTATGCAGGCAGGCGTGGCAGCAGTTATTTTTGATGTTGTTATAGACATGGCTCTACAGATAATCAAAGATAAAAAACCGCTTTATATCATTCTTATGGCGGCGGCATTCATTACATCCTACTTCTTTGGCCTAAACGTTATCATTATAATCCTCTGCTGCGGTGCGGCCGGTATCATTGCTACCTGGTATCGTCTGAAAAAAGGAGGTATGGACAAATGATATTTCTTCGATTGTTCTGGAGCTTTTTTCAGGTAGGGCTATTCAGCATTGGCGGCGGATATGCGGCAATGCCGTTTATACAGGAACAGGCGGTAACGATAAACGGCTGGATAAGCGCATCAGAATTTACCGACCTGATAACTATATCCCAAATGACGCCGGGTCCGATAGCGATAAACGCCGCAACATTTGTTGGCAACCAGGTTGCCGGACTTCCCGGAGGTATAATAGCGACTATCGGGTGTATATTTCCCTCGTGTATAATAGTGCTTACGATAGCGTACTTCTATTTCAAGTACAGGAGCCTGACAATGATACAGGGGTGTTTAAAAGGATTAAGACCGGCTATCGTTGCTTTGATAGGAGCAGCAGGTATAGACATGATAGAGCTGGCCATCTGGGGAGAGACAGGATTTGCCAATTTCTTTAATGTGGACTGGCAGGCTGTGATACTTTTTGTCCTCTCTATAGTTATACTCAGAAAATTTAAGACCAATCCTATCTTAGTAATGTTGGGCTGTGGGATAGTCAGTGTGGCAGTATATTTAACAGGAGCTTTTGTGTGATGGAAGATACAATGGACAAAGAAAAAGAACTTGCGCGAATATTCGGTATGAGATTTCGTGAGGAACGGCGCAGAAAGGGCGTTACTCAAGCAGAAGTTGCCAAGCAGTTTAATATCACAAGAAATCTTATATCTGCTTGGGAAAACGGCGAACGTCTGCCTAATGTAAAGTATTGGTTAAAGATAGTAGACTATTTTCAGGTATCGTTTGCATATCTGGCTAACAGTACCGATGTGCGTACCGAGGGACGGTATTCCATGCTTTCAGAAGAAGAGCAATCAAAGCTTAATGCTCAAGGCAGGAAACAGTTGCGTAATTACTATGAGTTTTTAATGAACAGCATAGAATATACATGCGAATAAAAAACACCGCCTTTACATTGTGGGTAACCACAATATAAGGGCGGTGTTTTTTACTGTATAAATATAGTTTTACCTTGTATATTTTTCAACGGCAGCTCTTACTGAGCCGGGTGCAGATATAAGCTCATTAAAATAGCTATCCACCATATCGGCAAGACCGACTTCAAAAAGATCAACGCCAAAAATTTTCTTATTTTTGAATATACGTTCAAATCTTGTTTTGCAGTCTACTGTATCCCCGAGAGCTATTCCTTCAAAATAAGGACGAAGTTCCGGGAGCATAGGGTCAGAGCTTAATTCAAAACTGTTCCCTTCATCATCTATCGCCATCAGATATCGGAGCCAGCCGGCAAATACGAACGGTATCAATTTTAGAGAAGATACGTTTAGTGTTTCTGAGCGTTCGTACGATTTTATCGTTTCTCCAAAACGGATAGCCAGCTTCTGCGAGGTATCTGTAGCTATTCTTTGCGGTGTATCGGGCATGAACGGATTAGGCAGACGGGTATTTAGCACGCTGTCGATAAATTCCCGCGGATCGAGCACACCGGGATCAACAACTACCGGCAATCCTTCGTCATAACCTATCTTTTCTACCAAACGGCGCAGAGCGGGGTCTTTCATTTCTTCCGATATCAGCTTATAACCCATAAGACAGCCAAACACTGCTAAAGCGGTATGGAGAGGGTTAAGACAGGTGCAGACCTTCATCTTTTCCACCTTGTCCACAGTCCGACGGTCGGTGAAAATTATCCCTCCTTTTTCCAGTGCAGGACGGCCGTTGGGAAAATCGTCTTCTATTACCAAATATTCGCATTCCTCAGCGTTTACAAACGGCGATACGTACGTGTTTTTAGAGGTCACTACCAGCTCCAAATCCTCAACGCCGTCTTTTTCCAGAATGGCTTTTACCGAAGGATCGGGACGCGGCGTGATCTTATCGATCATTGACCAAGGGAAAGAAACACCTGTTTTGATATAATCGCTGAAGCCTTTATCTACAAGACCGTTTTCGCACCATTTTTCAACAAAGGCCGACACGGAAGATGATAATTTATCGCCGTTATGTGAGCAGTTATCCATGCTCACCATAGCTATAGGCGTTTTACCGGAGAGGAACCGCTCATACAAAAGAGATGTGACCTTGCCAATGTAGCTTTGAGGTTTATCAGCACCGTTTTTAAAGTCATCAGCAACTGCGCCTAAAAGCTCGCCCTTACCGTTTACCAGGCTATATCCCTTTTCAGTTATTGTAAACGACGCCATCTGCAAAGATGGTGAGCGGAATATCTCTTTTAAACGTTCAAATTCCTTATCATCGTTGCTGTCAAGTATGACCGATTCGGCAATGCTTCCAACAACAGTCTTTTCTACCGAACCATCGGCCTTGAGCGTGGCAAGTATAGAATATTCATCATGCGGGCGGTTCATTTTTTCAATTATCTCATAATCGTAGCCCTCGGCAACGATAAGCCCCCGATCAAGCTCACCGCTGTTTAACAATTTCTGCACGACATTTGCTTGAAACGCACGGAAGATATTCCCGGCACCAAAATGTATCCATACCGGGGCGGACTGGGTCTTTTTCTTCATTGCTGCCCGATCAAATTCCGGCAGGGAAAATCCTCGGCTCGCCCATTCATCGCGGTTTTTAAGGCCATTTTCAGATAGTTTCATCTCTTGCTTCCTTTCTCTATCGCTTCCCATAAGCCGTTAAGGTACGTAGCACCCAGAGCACGATCATAGAGGCCGTATCCGGGCATTGCCACCTCGTCCCATATCATTCTGCCGTGGTCGGGGCGGATAGGCCCGTTAAAGCCAATGTCATAGAGAGCTTTCATTATCTCGTACATATCGAAGCTGCCGTCCGAAGACAGATGCGCTGCTTCCTCAAAATCCGTATCGCTGTTGAATTTGAGATTCCTTACATGAGCAAAATGTATTCTGCCTTTAAGACAGCGGATCATATCGGGGAGATCGTTGTTCCTGTTGGTTCCGTATGAGCCGGTGCAGAACGTAACGCCGTTGTGAGGATCATCTACCATCTTCATCATGCGCAGGATATTTTCCTTGTTGATTATTATACGCGGCAGCCCAAACACGCTCCAGGCCGGATCGTCAGGATGGATAGCCATGTTTATATCGTATTTGTTGCAGACGGGCATTATTCGTTCAAGGAAGTATTTGAGATTTTCAAACAGTTTTTCATCATCAACGCCGCTGTATTTTTCAAACAGCTCCTTAACGGTCGCCATACGTTCAGGCTCCCAGCCGGGCATTATCGTACCGTTGGTGTCGCCTGCGATCGACTCAAACATCTTCTCCGGATTGATAGCATCAACATCCGCCTGATTGTAGGCAAGAACCGTCGAACCATCGGGACGCTTTCTCGCAAGCTCCGTACGAGTCCAGTCGAATACGGGCATGAAATTATAGCATACCATATGGATGCCCTCAAGACCGAGATTTTCCAATGTCGTAATATAATTGTCGATGTATTCCTCGCGCGACGGAAGTCCTATCTTGATATCATCGTGGATATTTACACTCTCGATCCCACTTATGTGAAGTCCCGCAGCTTCCACCTCGTCCTTCATTCTGCGGATAGCTTCGCGCGTCCATACCTCTCCCGGCTTTGAATCATAGAGAGTAGTGATAACACCGGTCACTCCGGGGATCTGCCGTATTTGTTTTAAGGTAACGGTATCAAACTTGGATCCGTACCAGCGGAAAGTCATTTCCATGTTTTCGTCGTCCTTTCTTTATCATTTAGCTATATTATATCCGCCAATGCGTAAAAATACAATTGAGAATATTGTGGTATACATTGTAAAAATTGCTGTTTATGGCAGATAATATATTTCTAAGCCTACATCTTTACGCGCGGAGGATCATTTTCAATTTAAGGCAGCTGATGTTTATTTTTCACTCAGAGGTGATTATCGTTGCTCCGCCAAGAAGCAGATCACCGTCATAAAACACCACCGCCTGGCCGGGAGTGACTGCGCGCTGCATATCGTCAAATTCCAGCCGTATTCTGTCGTTGTCGATCGGAATGAGTCTGGCCGGAGACGGCTTCGCCCGATAACGCGTCTTCGCCTGTATCGATATTGGTTCCCCGGGAATATCGCCGGAAATAAAATTTACGTTATCGGCAATTAGTGCTGAGGAAAATTCCATGCCTTTTTCACCAAGTATGAGCGTATTATTATCGGTATCTATTTTCATTACAAACATTGGCCTGCCATAGGCGCCAATGCCTTTACGCTGGCCTATGGTGTAGTATATCAATCCCCGGTGGCGGTCAAGAACATTTCCGGCGGTGTCAGATATGTCGCCCTGCTGCGGTTCTATCCCTGTGTATTCCCTGATAAATTCGGCGTACCGGCCGTCCTGGAGAAAACATATTTCCTGACTGTCAGGTTTAGAGGCCGCTTCAAGACCAAGATCACCGGCAATGCGTCGCACCTCGGTTTTGTCATAACCGCTTCCCAGCGGCATGAGCGTTCTGCTAAGCTGCTTTTGAGTGAGGGTATAAAGCACGTAGCTCTGATCCTTGCTGATATCGCCGGAGGTACGCAGCTCATATTTGCCGGTTTTCTCATTCAAGGAAATTTTTGCATAATGGCCGGTGGCAATAAAATCAAAGCCCAATTCGTCAGCCTTTTGCAAAAGACCGCTGAACTTTATATGGTGATTACAAGCCACGCATGGATTAGGAGTGCGTCCGTTTATATATTCGTGCACAAAATAGTCGACCACATTTTTTTGGAACTCCTTACGAAAATCAATGGTGTAAAAGGGTATACCGAGCTTTTCGCATACGATCTTTGCTTCGGATACCGCATGGGAAGGGCGGCCGTTTTGCGGACAGAGAGAATTATCCCAGAGATCGAGAGTCGCCCCGGCCACAAAATATCCTTGATTTTTCAAAACAGCGGCTGCGACTGCACTGTCTACACCGCCAGACATACCTATGAGAACTTTTTTCATATTGCATTCCTTTATAGAAGTGACTTTTTGTATATTTCCCGTTCATCCTCGACAGTGACCGTTCGGGGAGGAGTGTTGACATTTTTTGCCTTCATAGACACCTTGAGCCAATCCTCTATCTCTTCATCGGAAACTGTCTCCTTAAATGGGAGCATATCATTAAGTGCATCCTTTAACTCCTCGATATTATTCATACCAAGGGCATTCAGGCAGTCATCTATCCTGTCAGCAGCAGCTTCTGCACACCAATCCAAGAATGCTCCCAACAAAAGACCATTAGCCATTCCGTGAGGGATGTTCCGGCAGTAGGTCAGTTGGTATCCCATAGAATGGACGATAGTGGTACTCGTCTGGGAAATAGTGATGCCGCCAAGCGTTGACGCCCAGAGCATATCAAGGCACATATCAGTATCAAAACTACCGGATATAAGACGGGGAATATAACGCCCTATTATATTCAATCCCTTTAACGCTATGTAGTCCGAAGAGCATGAGGCACGCTTTGTCAGATATCCCTCAATGCAATGGCACATAGCATCAACAGCGGTATTGCGTGCTGTCTGCAAAGGGAGATCCAGCGTATAGCGTCCATCAAGAAAAGCCACTCGGGGGAAACAGTCCTCGCATGTAAAACTGCGTTTTGTTCCTTGCGAATGCAGAGTGAGGATAGAATAGGGAGTGACCTCAGAACCGGTACCGGCAGTTGTCGGTATCGCGACAATAGGCAGCGGCTTTTGAGCAAAATTTCCCTTGTAAATATCCATCGGCGGTATATCGTTGGCCGCATAAACAGCCGCTGCCTTAGCGGCATCAAGCGGGGAACCGCCTCCGATAGCAATGATAAAATCCGCGCTGCATGAAAATGCCTGTCTGCCTGCAGCGTATACGGAATCAACGTCCGGATTGTTCTCTATACGGTCGTATATCACGAAATCAACCCTGTTTTCCATCAGCGTATCACATACGTCCTGAAGAGCGCCGGAAGCATAGCCGGAACGCTTGCCGGTGACTATAAAGGCTTTGCGGCCGAGGATAAGCGCGTTGGGATTTTCACGAATAACATTTTCACCGGCAAGTATCTTAGTGGGCATATAAAAGCTGAACATTGGTATTCTCCTTTCCTGTAATAAACGCAAAGTTGTAAAACACAGTCTTGCTGGTTTAAAAAATATACCGCCTATACATTGTGGATAGTTTAAGGGAAAAACACAATACATTGGCGGTATTTTGATCGGTTTTATCTGGGGCATGATCCCCGTTGATTATTCATACAGATGTTCAAATATTCTTGCAACTTCTTCCTTAGATGGAGTACGCGGATTTGTTGCGGTACAGGCATCAGCAAGAGCCTTTTCAGCCATGGAATCGATAGCGTTAAAATATTCGGTCTTATCGATACCTATCTGGGAGATAGAAATGGGAATATTCATTTCCTTTATCATGAATTGTACCCAGCTTACAAGCGCGCGGACAGTGGTGATCTCATTGAAGTTGATGAGTCCCAACAGTTTTGCTATATTAACATATTTGCGCACCGCCGGCAGGTATTCGCTGCGGCTCTTTGAATGCTTATTGATATCCGCGTTGTATTCGATTATATGCGGCAGCAGCATGGCATTTGCACGCCCGTGAGGGATATGGAACTTTGCGCCCAACTGATGAGCCATTCCGTGATTCAATCCCAAGGAGGCGGAATTGAATGCCAATCCTGCCAGACAAGAAGCAACGTGCATTTTCTTCCTAGCGTGGGTATCGTTATTGTCTAGGTATGACCGCAGGAGGAATCCCCCGCATATTTCTATCGCTTTTTCGGCAAGTGCGGCAGAGAACTCGTTGTTGTTTATACTCACATATGCCTCAATAGCATGGGTGAGAACATCCATTCCTGTATCGGCCGTTACCGTAGGGGGTACGCTCTTTACCAAAACAGCATCGAGTATCGCTTCCGTCGGCAGCAGAGAATCCGATACCAAAGGGTATTTGACATCATTTGCCGGATCGGAAACGACTGAAAAACTCGTGACCTCCGAACCGGTACCGCTGGTAGTCGGTATAGCAATAAGTGCAACGTCAGTTTTTCCGGAAGCCTTGGCAGCAAATTCACGGATAGCCTTTGCCGAGTCAATAGCGCTTCCGCCGCCTATGGCTATTATTGCATCCGGATTATAGGCAAGCATAGCTTTAACACCGATAGTTATCTTTTCAATAGGCGGATCAGGCACGATATCGGAGAAAATATCGAAATCCTTATTCGTATCATTGAGCCTGTATGTAATCATTTGCAAAAGGCCGCTCTTAGCCACAAACGGATCGGTTATGATAAGTATCCGTTTGTATGGTATCTGTTCAAGACGGTCAAGCGCGTTATCGCCGAAATATATTGTTGTGCGTATATCAAAGCTGTTCATACGTTTCTCTCCTTAGATTGAAAAGTTGATCAAGCAGGCAAAAAGCCGCATAAAACTCTACGAATATTATACTACATTTCTCCGCAAATTACAAGAGATTATTGAAAAAAAGTTAAAATAATTGACAAAAATGCCCAGCAGCAACGATAGTATAGAAAACCTTTATTTATACATAATTTCTTGTGAAACAGCAGAAGATATAGATAGACAACAAGCAGGGAGGACGCATGATGCATAACGTTAAAGATCAAAAGCAGGGAAGAAGGACGATACGATTCGATGTGCCGCCGGTTATACTTGGGACCTCATCCACCGTAGGGACAAAGGAAGGCGAAGGACCGCTGTCAAAATACTTCGACAAGGTATTATCGGATGATAAATACGGCATGGAGACTTGGGAACAAGCAGAAAGCAAGCTGCAAAAACAGACCTGTCTCGACGCGCTGAAAAGCCTTTCCTTAAAGCCGCAGGACGTGCGATATATCCTGGCTGGGGATCTTCTGAACCAGTGCATAGGCGCACATTATTCGGCGCGCGATATCGGCATCCCATTTTTTGGCCTCTACGGAGCTTGTTCGACCATGACCGAAAGTCTATCGCTTGGAGCTGCATTGATCGGCGGCGGATATGCGGACAAGGTCATGTGCGCCACCTCCAGTCATTTCTGCTCAGCGGAAAAGCAGTTTCGCTATCCGCTCGAGTACGGCGGCCAGCGCACCCCATCGTCACAGTGGACGGTAACCGGAGCCGGCTGTGCCGTGCTTTCACAATATGGCGATGGCCCTGTGATAACGCATGTCACAACAGGGAAAATAGTCGATTATGGGATAACGGATATAAACAACATGGGCGCAGCAATGGCTCCGGCGGCGGTCGATACCATGCGCTGCCATTTTCAGGATACCGGTTTCCATCCTACCGATTATGATCTGATATTGACAGGCGATCTGGGAGTGATAGGCTCCGATATTTTTACGGAATTGCTTCTGGAGGACGGCTATGATATACGGGAATTACACAATGACTGTGGAAAAATGATATATTCGCTCGAAACGCAGGACGTTCATGCCGGAGGTAGTGGCTGCGGATGCTGTGCAAGCGTATTCTGTGGATATATCTACAAAAAGCTCAAAGATGGAGAGTTCGACAGGATATTCCTAATGGCGACCGGAGCGCTGATGAACCCGGCGATAATCCAACAAGGCGAGAGCATCCCGGCAATAGCTCACGGCGTCACCATTGAAAGGAGGAAAAAATAGTGGACTATATACGTTCATTTATAGTAGGCGGCCTTATATGCACAATAGGACAAATACTTATCGACAAAACGAAGCTGACACCGGCCAGGATACTTGTGATCTTTGTATCGGCCGGAGTAGTGCTGGGATTTTTGGGGCTTTACGAACCTCTTGTGCAATTTGCTAAGGCTGGGGCAACGGTTCCGCTGACAGGCTTTGGCTATACTCTGGCTAAAGGTGTGATGAAAGCAGTGGGAGAAATAGGATACATGGGCGTATACACGGGAGGATTGACAGCATCAGCAGGCGGAATAGCGGCCGCGATCGTATTTGGTTTTTTAGCCGCAGTTATATTCAAGCCGAAAATGAAAAAATAACCGGGGATTTTTATTGACAAATCCAGCCATCTTTAGTAAAATAATAATCAGAAATATAGGGGTTTTGAAAACGTTATGAGGTGATGATTTTGGAGTTGTTAGAAAAATTAACACAAGCCTGGGGACCATCAGGCAACGAAGAAGAGATATCGGCGCTTATTCAGCGCGAGATAGGGCCGTATGTGGACGAAATACAAACAGACGCATTGGGAAACCTGACTGCACATAAGAAAGGAAACGGAAAAAAGCTGTTGTTTGCCGCACATATGGACGAGATAGGAGTAGTCGTGACCTTTATCGAAAAGGAGGGTTTTCTGCGCTTTTCCGGCGTAGGAGGGCTTTCTGTACGGCAGCTTCCCGGACGGCGGATAAGATTTAAAAACGGCGTTACAGGCGTTATCGGATGTGAAGAAGAAGCGTTTAATAAAAAGCCGCTGATAAACAAACTCTATATAGACATAGGCGTAAAAACGTGCGCTGAGGCGGAGCAATTTGTGTCAATAGGCGATATGGCTGTATTTGAGGGAGCATTTTACTCCCGGGATGATGTCGTTATATCAAAGGCGCTCGATAACCGCGCCGGCTGCTATATGCTGATAGAGACCGCCAAGCGTATACAAGGTACGAATAACGACGTTTATTTCGTCTTTACCGTCCAAGAGGAGGTCGGATTGAGAGGAGCAAGGCCGGCTGCATTTGGTATTGAGCCAGACTACGCCGTAGCGGTCGATGTAACGGATACCGGTGATACACCCCATGCGCCGTTCATGGATGTAAAACTTGGCAAAGGGGCGGCCATAAAGATAATGGATCGTTCTGTGCTCTGTCACCACGAGGTGCGCAGCCGACTGACCGCTTTGGCCAAGGAAAATAATATCCCTTGTCAAATGGAGATAATGAACGACGGCGGAACAGACGCCGGCGCCATACACGTGTCCAAGACCGGAGTTAAGACAGGAGGAATATCTCTGCCGGTAAGATATATCCATTCCCCGGCCGAGCTTGCCTCATCGAGTGATATAGAAGCCTGCATAAAGCTCCTGACTGCATATGCAGAAAATGAGCTATAAGCCGGCGGTACATATATACCGCCTAATGTCGGACATTGCGCACAGAAGGCCGCTTGTCCGACAGTTTTTATTTAATAATTAAGAAGGACATATCTATGAGAAGAAAAGACAGAGAAATAACAGACGCCAACCAGATAAAAGAAATACTCGAAAGAGCAGAGGTTTTGAGAATCGCGTTAAATAACGGCGATTATCCCTACATACTGCCGGTAAACTTCGGTTTTGAAATGAACGGAAAAGAGCTTAAATTATTTTTCCACGGTGCAAAAGAAGGGCAAAAACACAATATAATAAAAAAGGATAATCGTGTTTCTTTCGAGACTGACTGTTCTCATAAGCTGATACCGCCCTCGAGGGAAACGGCCTGCGAAGCCAGCTTTGCCTATGAAAGCGTAATAGGTTACGGCCGCATTGAGGAAGCGGCTGAAGAGGAAAAGGAGCTCCTTCTAACAGCCCTGCTTTCTCATTACGGAATAGAATCTTCTCATTTTTCACCAGTACATCTGGCAAACACTGTAGTTTACAAAATATCGGCCGAAAGCTATACGGCAAAACGCAGAAGCATGGATAAATAGACAAGCATTGTAAAATGCTATGTTTATCATTGTCCTTTCATATATCTCAAAAGTCCGCCTCCATACTGTTTATGCAGGCGGACTTTTGCATATAATTTATATATCAAAATACATTCAATACATCCGCGTCCTCTTTAACAAAGGCGATAAATTCATCTATCTCTGCCCGGCAGCTTATATATCCGCCACTATACACTTCACTGCTGCCTGCACGCACCCAACGCCCGTGGGGAAGATATACGCTGCGCTCAGTCTGCCCCTGATTCAGGATTGGGGCGAAGATTATATCGCTGCCGAACAAATACTCATCGTTCAGCTTGTAGCACTCTTCATCCTCGGGGAAATCGAAAAACAACGGTCGCATCAGCGGTATCCCATTATCGGAGGCAGCTTCCATATTCTGCATGATATACGGACGAAGACGTTCGCGCAGTTCGATAAGGGACTTCAGTATCGGGTAATTTCTCTCGCCAAAGCTCCATATCTCATTATCGCCGCCGCTTCGCTCCTTTACTCCCGGATGACGGTCTTTGTGACCCTCAGGACGCAGCCGGGATCCATGCAGCCGCATTACCGGGGAGAATACCCCAAACTGGAACCAACGTACGATAAGTTCACGAAAATAATCGCTCTCGATATCTCCGCCGTGGAAGCCGCCGATATCGCTGTTCCACCATGGTATCCCGCACATGGCCATTGACAGCCCGGATATAACGCTTTGGCGCAATGATTCAAATGTGGACGGTATGTCTCCGCTCCACGTAAGAGCGCCAAATTTCTGGCTGCCCGGATAAGCCGAGCGTATCAGCAGGGCTATATCCTTCTCGCCCTCTGCTTTTAACGCGTCATAAAACATTTTTGCATAATAATACGGATATAAAAGGGCAGTCTGCGCCCCATTGCCCATAAAAAACTTGAAGTTATCAAACTGCTGAGGAAATACGTCCGGTTCTGCTTGGTCGAGCCAAAAATTCCTTATCCCGTAATCGTAATACGTTTTCTTTATCTGTTCCCAGACATATTTGCGGGTATTGGGATTTGAGGGATCGACATAAGTTTGTAAACCGTAAAAGTCAAATATTCCGTACTGTCCGTTTTCGGTACGCACGAGCATATTTTCCTCGTTCATCGGGGTATAATTTCTGCTGGCAGGATTTATCGTCGGCCAGAAGGATACTATCGGTTCTATCCCCATTTCCTTAAGTTCATCGCACATTGCTTTTGGATCCGGCCACAGAGATGGTTCAAATTCCCAGTTGCCCTGTTCTGTCCAGTGGAAGTAATCAATCACTATCGCACTTATAGGTATACCGCGTTTTTTGTACTCGCGTGCAACTGACAATAGATCCTCTTGGCTTTCATATCGCAGCTTTGACTGCCAAAAGCCGGACGCCCAATAGGGGAATTGGGGTGCAAATCCGGTAAGTTCACAATAACTGTGCATTATCTCTGCCGGAGTATCTCCACCGATCACCACATAATCCGTCTGGTATGCACTTTCTGCCTCCCACAGCGTACGGTTATTGGAAAACTCACACCGTCCAATACCGGGAGAATTCCAGAAAAAGCCATATCCCAGGGAGGAATATACAAAAGGCATTGAGGTCTTTGTATTATAATGTACAAGATCATAAGCGCAGCCCTTGCGATCAAAATGATCCTGTTGTTCCTGTCCCAGGCCGTAAAAATGTTCCCCCTCGCGCGCTTCAAAGACAGCCCGTATGCGATAATGCTTGCCTTCTGTATGACGGTATCTGCTCTGCACGTCACCTTCTTTTTTTGTGCACAATATTTCTGTACCGTTTTTGCGGAAAACAAGCTTATAATCATTCCATATCTTCGTTATCTCAACTGACAAAGATCCTGTTTTAAGCTCCGCCCACTCACTATTTCCACGGATGGTACAAGGGCTTTTCTGAGGAGGGAGCAATGTCCAGCTCTCATCTGAAAGCTCATTGTTCCTTGATGCTCTGACACGTATACGGTTTTCCCCGTAAGGTTCTATCCTCACAAGCTCATCACGCATAGTAAAACCTATGCTCGTTTCATTTATCAATATCTTTCCCATAAAATTCTCCTTTCATCTGTCTTGACTTTATTTATACACTGTACTATAATAACATTATAACATAATATATTAACAAAATCTTGCATAATGTCGTTAAAAAATAACACTATATCGGAAAGAAGTGATAATATGAATATCTTTGATCTGCAAGAAAAGGCTCCTCATGGGACAACCTCTTTTCCGGTAGCCGTATACAACTCGCGATGGTTCATTCCGCACCACTGGCATAAGGAGGACGAATTTATATATATGATAGAAGGTTCAGCAGAATACAACGTAAACGGAAGGCGAATACTGCTTAGACCAGGTGACTGCGCCTTTTGCAGCGGACGCTCCCTGCATTCCATGATGCTGGGAGAGGGACAGCAGATATATTTTAAATCACTTTTATGTGACAGAAGCTACTTGTTCCCATCAGGCGATATCTGTGGGCAGTATTTTTCCGGCGGAAAATGCATCAAGAATTTTTACACCTCATCTATACCGGCAGAAAATGAGGTGATACAGACTATAAAAGAAGTATGCCGTCTTATGGAACAGCATCCTCCGGGATATGAGCCGGAGGTAAAACTAACGCTTATGAGAATATATACGCTAATCGCCGGTAACAAGCTGTATGAACTCGAAACTACGGATTCTATTCCGGAAAAAAATATGCTGCTGGTGCTTGAATATATACACACACATTTTGCAGAAAAAATGTATATAGATGAGCTGACGTCCTTGACCGGTTACAGCAAATCTCACTTTGAAAAATTCTTTAAATCATATACAGGAAAAACGCCTTCCGAATACATAATGATGTACCGGCTCAATATGGCAGAGAAGCTGCTCGGCAATGCGGATTTTAGTGTGCTCGATATAGCTGAGAGATGTGGATTCTCCAATATGAGTTATTTTATACGGGAGTTTAAAAAGGTATACCTATCTACACCGCATCGTTATCGGAGAGCAATTGCGAAAAATAGCGGCCGGGAACGGTAGGGAAGAGGTGAAGGCTACTAAAAATACCGCAACGTATAAAAGGCGATCCCGGATTTTGGTAACGTCTTTACACAAAATCCGGGATCGCCTCAAAAAAAGGCTTTATTATTGTATCATGCCTTTGATGAGGGCAGAACATAGCCTTTTAACAGCTCATTATACTGTCTGACAAATTCCTGGTCGCCTTTTATCTCTCCGGTGTACTCATGTACATCGTGATTATCGTTCTGCGCCTGTATTAAGCAAACGCCTACATTGGAGCAGTGGTCGGATATCCTCTCGAAGCTCGTCAATATATCGAGGAACACAAAACCATTCTCTATTGTACACTCGCCGGCCTGGAGTCTCGTCACATGACGATTCTTAAGTTCACGGCACAATTCGTCCATGACTTCCTCCATAGGTTCTATTTTTTTCGCCAGCTCTGTGTTGCCTTCTTTAAAAGCAATCTGTGTCAGTTCAAGTATGTCTGTAAGCGCCCGCATAACAACAGTCAATTCCTCTCTGGCCTTCTTGGAAAATTTAATTCCTTTTGCATTAGATTCCTGGGCCGCTTCAGCTATATTCACCGCATGATCGGAAATACGTTCAAAGTTACCCAATAAATTCAAAAGTTCCGCCACAGTACGTGAATCTTTTATCGCCAGATCTTTGCTTGACACTTTCACCAGATACGTCCCTAGCTGATCTTCATAAAGATCCACTTTATTTTCACCCTCTATAACCTCTTCTGCCCCTGCTTCACTGTAATCTACCAGCAGCTGCATTGCTTTCTTGACCGTATCCACTGCGACTTCCGCCATCTCCACCGTTACTGTCCGACTCTGCTCTACAGCTACAGCCGCGGTCTCCAAAAATCTTTCATCAAGCAGATTGAATTTATCATC
>CAYNRX010000011.1:0-53004 GCA_964399965.1 uncultured Lachnospiraceae bacterium
TTATTTTCTTCATTAGCCAGAAATCAATTGCGAAAAGGTTTCGCAATTGACTAAGTAGAGCTTTTTAAAAGGAGGGACGGCCGTGGCGTCGGGCGAGATCTTTACAAGGATACAGAATGAATATGAAATATTGCGCACAAGACATGCGCAGGAGCGGGAGGAGCGTATCAGGCAGGCGCATAAAAAGGCGCCGCGGCTGGAGGAGATAAAGCGGCAGATGAACCTCACCGGAGCGCGGGCCTCCCTGGCGGCTTTGAAGGAGCCGGATAAGGCGGAGCGGATCGCGGCCGAGCTGAAGCGGCGGATGCGCCTTTTGGAGGAGGAACGCCGGCGGGTGATAGATGAAAACGGTATCGATCCCCAGTACGATAAAATGCACTACGATTGCCGATTGTGCTCCGACACCGGCTATACTCCCGACTCCAAACGCTGCCCCTGCTTTAACAGGCGGCTGGTGGAGGCTCTTTATTCCTATTCCAACCTGGGCGGCCTTTTAGGGCGGCAGAACTTTGATAATTTCGACCTTAATATGTATTCCGATACCATAAAGCCGGACGGCAGGATATCGGTGCGCGAATACATGAAGAACGTGCGCGATATGTGCAGGCGGTTCTGCGATAACTTCGACAGCGAAAAGCGCGGATTTTTGTTCTACGGTAATTCGGGCCTTGGCAAAACGTTTCTTTCCAGCTGTATCGCCAAGGAGCTTATGGATAAAGGCCGCACGGTGGTCTACGCCAAAGCGACGAAGCTGTTTTCGGCGTACGAGGATATGCGCTTCGGGCGCATCCCCTCAGAGGACGCAAGGCCCTTGACCGACAGCGTCTATGAAGCGGAGCTTTTGATCATAGACGACCTGGGCGCGGAGAGCATAACGAAGAATACAACGGCGTTTTTGTTCGACATAATAAACGAAAGGGCGATAAACGGCCGTAAGATGATAATAAGCACCAACCATTCGCCCGAGGAGCTGACCGGGCTTTACAGCTACCGGTTCACCTCGCGCATGTATGAATTTTTCTATCCGATACATTTTATCGGCGACAGCTCTGAGGATATCAGGGTGAAAAAAATGAGAGAATAGCAGACTGGGCTGCCGGGTCTGAGGGATATGTCGAACACATGGTTGACCGCTTCCATTATGACCAGACCGCTATAACGAGACGATTGTTTAAAAAAGAATTGACATGATACAGTTCTTGGCGTAAAATATTTGTAACGAGAATTATTCAATGAGGGGAATAAACAATGATGAGGATAGCATCGCTTATTTTAAGCGTCGTAATATTGACGGGAACAATACAGGCACAAGCGTCAGTAATGGTACAGCCGTATTATACTACGGATATTTTAACATATATGGACGGTATTCCGATAAAAGGGTACAGTTTAAACGGCAGAATGATGATAGAGCTTGAATCGCTTGAAAGCTACGGGTTTTCCGTTTCGTATGACGATACGGTGCGGGCGTTGTTCGTCAATAAAACGAACGAACCGTACGAAGATTTTTCCCCCTGCTATGAAAGAGGGGTGGAGGGAAATATCGCCGGATATACGTATGAATCTGATATAAGGGCTTACGTAAACGGACGCTATATACCGACGGAGAGCGTGAACGGGCGTCTTTTGGCGGTGGCGGAGGATCTGGCGAGGGTAGCCGGAAAGGACGACGGCTTCTGGGTTTATTCTTCGCATGACGGTTTTGGTGCTACGGGAAATGCCTATGACAGCTTTGGACGCTACAATACATCGATGTATTTTATGAATCATACGTGGAACAGCGAGAATAGGACGCTTCATATCAGCAATACGACCGGGTCTATGCCGAGATATGATGAATTGGCGAAAGCGATAAAAACGGGCTTGGGAGAAGGGACAAAGCAGCTTGAAAGCTTTTATGGAACGGTTTTTTATAACAATCAAGCGTGTTTCCTTTTATGGAAGGACGGCAAGTATTCCGACCTTGAGGATGTGTTTTCCGCTTACGGTCTGACTCATTTGGGAGCGGCGGTCATCACGAACGCAGCACTTTCCAATGATAAGAAGTATTTGTATTTTGACAGCAAGAAGGAGAGGGCTGTGACCTTTGGTTCACACGTATTTGAAAGCTATGACGAGGGCAGATACCGTCTTGATCTGAAGAATTTCATTATTGAACGAATATCATAAAAATAAGAGTAACCTGCGATAGGACAGCTAAACCAAAACCGGTTTGAAAAGAAACTTGAAGTTTCCCTTCAAACCGGTTTTGATGTTATTTAAAATATGGACTATTTTACAGAAGTCTGTTTATGTTTAGTTGCTATGCTCTGTATGGTTTAGAGTAATCTATACTAATTTTGTCTTTATTGCCGGAGTACGAATGTGTACATGTATCGTCGTTATAAACAAATGAACGATAGAAAGCTGCGATCATCGGCTATTGTAAAATTTTCGCAAAACCGCGAAAAATTCTCGAAAATATACAAAAAAATACTTGCCAAACCTATATGTTTTGTGATATAATGATAAAGTACAGTACAGCCTGTATTTTATGCGAAAAAATCTTGGTTATTCTCCAAAAAAGGCTTTACAAATGCGGATTTCTGCGGTATAATAAAGTTAATCCAAAAGAAAACCAAGAAAAACAAATAAATTACAAGATGGAGGTTTTGACACAATGTTCAAATCTGATTACGAAATCAAAAAAGAGCTGTGCGAGATCGGCCGCCGCATTTACAACGACGGTTTCGTAGCGGCAAACGACGGCAATTTCTCCGTCAAGATCGACGACAACACCTACTACGTAACGCCCACCGGCGTCAGCAAGGGTTTCATGACCCCGGACATGATCTGTAAGGTGGACGGCAAGGGCAACCTTAAAGAGCCGAACGGCCCCTGGAGACCTTCATCGGAATTTAAGATGCACTTAAGAGTATACAGGGAGAGACCGGACGTAAAGGCAGTCGTTCACGCTCATCCGCCGATCGCGACCTCGTTTGCTATCGCGGGCATTCCCCTTGACAAGATGATAATGCCCGAGGCGATCATTTTCCTGGGAGCTGTTCCCATTGCCGAGTACGGCACGCCTTCGACCGAGGAGATCCCCGATTCGTTGATGCCGTATCTGCAGGATTACGACGCGGTGCTTTTGGCAAACCACGGCGCTCTGAGCTTCGGCTGCGACTTAAACACCGCCTTCTTCAGAATGGAATCAACAGAGTTTTATGCTAAGCTCTACTTCTACGCAAGACTCTTGGGCGGCGAGCAGGAGCTTAGCTGTGCAAACGTAAAGAGACTTATCGAGCTGAGAAAGAGCTTCGGTGTTCCGGGCAAGCACCCGATGGAGAAGCTGTGCCCCGGCTGCTATGCTGACGGTAAGTGCACGGACGATATGACCCCGACACAGGCCAACGAGCTCTATGCCGGACGTACAGTCGACGATACGAACATAGGCGATATCGTAGCTGAAGTTACCAAGAAGGTACTTGAGCAGTACAAGAAATAATGAACGCGGATATTATCGACTCCCTTTTGGACAGAGTGGCCGAAAACCTCGGCGTTAAGAAGGCTCCGGAAAAAAAGGAGGAGAAGCTTCCTATAGATATACATAATAACGGTAAAGCCGCCGATATGCGCATATCGGCGCAGGTGCTGAGGACGCAGGCGGATATCGCCCTTCGGCAAAAGCAGGAGACGCTCTCGCGCTACCTGAGGGTGGCGGCGGAGATCGCCGTTGTCGGCGAGGAGACGATGCAAAAGGCCGCGCGCGTTATCTCGCACGGAAGCGCGGAGGAGAAAAGGCGGCTTAGCGAGGAGCTGGAGAGTAAATATAACGCCGTTCTGCTTGCAGGGATAATACTTGATTCATAAAGAGAGGGGGCGGCTCTTATTTACGGCAGTAACGACAACAAAATATACACCGGCGCCGGGGATAAGGGCTATACCAAGACGCCCAAGAATGCCCGCATATCAAAGGCGGACGCGCTGATAGAGCTTTTGGGGACGTTTGAGGAGTTTGAGGCGGAGGTAAAGATAGCGGAGCTTACCGCAGGAGAGAAAGAGAGAGAACTTGCCGCAGAGCTTATCAAACATGCAAACGGTCTTAAACGGGGCTTTTCGGGAGCGGAAGGCTTCTGGCAGCCTGCTCCCGGGGAGCTTGAGGAGCGCATAGACGCGCTGGAGCCGCAAAAAAAAGGCGCGGACGGCAGCGATTATTCGGCGCATATGGAAAAGGCGTGGACGATTTTGCGCCGTGCCGAGAGGGCGGCCGTGAACGTCTGCCGTTTCGGGGCGTACCCCAAGGACGCCCTGGCCTGTGTGAACAGGCTGTGCGACCTGACAAAGCTCGTTTCGGAGCTTGGCGGCACAGATAGGACACAAAAGGCTCCCCGGGCGGAGGTATCGCTTCCCCCGGTATCGGAGGGGCTTTCGCTTTCGCTTGCCAAGGAGCTGTCCGAGGCGGCCGAAAGGCTGGCCTTCGGCGAGGGCAAGCGCGTGTGCATTACGGTCTGCACGGCCGAGGGCACCCCGGTGCTCATGCACATGATGGACGGGGCGCTGCCGGTCTCGGCGGAGGTCTCGCGCAAAAAGGCCTATACGGCGGCAATGCTGAGGATGCCGACCCATGAGGCGCTGGAGCACTCGAAAGAGGGCGGAGCCTTCGAGGGGCTGGTGTCCGGCGGAGATATCCTGCTTTTGGGCGGAGGATATCCTCTTCTGGCGGGGGGCAGAGCCATAGGAGCGGTCGGAGTCTCCGGCGGTACGGCTGCCGAGGACGAGCGGCTGGCGCAGTTTCTGTCGCTGTATTTTGAAAAAAGGGTGCAGAAAATGACCGCATCCGGAAAGGAGAAGGAACATTGATAGATGAAAAGCAGATAGCTGATCTGGTGAAGAATGTTATTTCCAAGATGGATATCGAGTGCGAGCCGAAGAGAAAGCAGCTTGGCGTGTTCGATACCATGGAGGAGGCTATCGAGGCCTGCAACAAGGCCTACGCCACATTCCGTCATTACAACAAGGAACAGCGTGAAAATATTATCAAGCAGATCCGCCGCCTTACCCATGAGGAGGCGGAGACCATGGCAAAGCTTGCTGTGGAGGATACGAAAATGGGTAATGTCTACCACAAGATATTAAAGCATCATCTGGTGGCGGATAAGACGCTGGGTACGGAGGATCTCCAAACGAGAGCGATGTCCGGCGATCACGGCCTGACGCTGGTGGAGATGGCTCCCTACGGTATAATCGGCGCGATAACCCCGTCGACCAACCCCAGCTGCACCGTTATCTGCAACAGTATCTGTATGCTGGCGGGCGGCAACGGAGTTATATTCAACTCCCATCCCCATGCCAAGAGGATATCTACATATGCGGTAGATCTTGTAAACCGCGCGGTGCTGGCCGCCGGAGGCCCGGAGAATATCGTTGCCACGGTCAAGAACCCGACGATCCAGACCTCCAATATCATGGTCAACCATCCCTCGGTGAAGATGCTGGTTGCCACAGGTGGGCCGGGCGTTGTGAAGATGCTTTTGTCCAGCGGCAAAAAGGCCATCGGCGCCGGTGCGGGCAATCCGCCGGTAGTCGTAGACGATACCGCCGATATCCCCAAGGCCGCCAAGGACATAATCGATGGCTGCACATTCGACAACAACCTGCCGTGTATCGCGGAGAAGGAAGTTTTCGTTATGAGGAACGTTGCCGACGAGCTGGTGCATTATATGCTCAAGAACGGCGCTTACCTGATAAACGACGAGCAGGTGAAGCAGCTTGAGGACGTAGTCCTCGTATGGTCGAAGCCCAAGAAGGAGGGCGACAAGCCCAAGAGAGTGATAAACAAGGATTACGTGGGCCGCGACGCCAAGACGATCCTTGCCCAGATAGGGATAAAAGCGTCGGACGATATCCGCTGCATAATCTGTGAGACCGAATTTTCCCAGGCCTTTGTGCAGACGGAGCTGATGATGCCGATCCTGCCGATAGTGCGCGTGGAAACGTTCGATGAGGCGGTAGAGATGGCTGTTAAGGCCGAGCACGGCAACAGGCATTCGGCGCACCTGCATTCGAAGAATGTAGACCATATGACACAGTACGCCAAGGCGATATGCACGACGATCTTCGTAAAGAACGCTCCCAGCTACGCCGGTATCGGTTTCAACGCCGAGGGATGGACAACGTTTACGATCGCCGGTCCCACAGGCGAGGGCATAACCTCCCCCAGGAGCTTTACCCGTCAGAGACGCTGCGTGCTGGTTGACAATTTGTCGATAATATAGTATAATTAGATGACAAAGGAGCTGATATAAATGGCATATAACGAACAGGACGTCGCCGCATTGGTGCAGGCCGTCCTTAAGGAGATGGCAGGCGGCGCGCCGGCTGCGTCCTCCGAAGGCAGCTGCAAAAAGGCCTCCGGGGATATCCCCAAGACGGCCAGAGTGGCGATGATGACCGCGCTTAAGAAATTCGAGATACAGGAGTACCCGATCCCCGAGGTCGGCGATGATGATATCCTCGTAAAGGTCGAGGGCTGCGGCGTATGCGGCACCGACGCTCACGAATACAAGAACGATCCCTTCTCCCTTATCCCGGTGGTTCTCGGTCACGAGGGCACGGGCGAGATCGTGAAGATGGGTAAGAACGTTAAGGTTGACAGCGCGGGCAAGCCGCTCCACATCGGCGATAAGGTCGTTACCTGCATGATATTCAAGGACAACCCCGATATCACCATGTTCGACCTCAACAAGCAGAACGTAGGCGGCGCGGACGTTTACGGCCTGCTGCCGGACGATGACGTTCACCTAAACGGCTGGTTCAGCGATTACATATTCATAAGAGGCGGCTCTACGGTATTTAACGTAAGCGACCTGGATCTTGATTCGAGGATCCTCATCGAGCCCTGCGCCGTTCTGGTACACGCAGTGGAAAGAGCCAAGACGACCGATATTCTGAGATTCAACTCCAGAGTAGTCGTTCAGGGCTGCGGCCCCATAGGCCTTATCTGTATCGCCGTTCTGCGGACGATGGGCATCGAGAATATCGTAGCCGTTGACGGCAACGAGCAGCGTCTTGAGTTTGCCAAGAGAATGGGCGCGGGCAATACGGTCAACTTCATGAACTACAAGGGCATAGATAACCTGGCAAAGGCCGTATGCGATGCATTCGGCGGATATCCGGCGGATTTTGCCTTCCAGTGCACAGGCTCTCCGGTAGCTCACAGCAATATCTACCACTTTATCAGAAACGGCGGCGGACTTTGCGAGCTGGGCTTCTTCATAAACGGCGGCGACGCAACGATAAATCCGCATTTCGACCTCTGCTCCAAGGAGATAACGCTTGTCGGCTCCTGGGTATACACGCTGAGGGATTATGCGACCACGTTCGATTTCCTCAAGCGGGCAAACGCTATCGGACTTCCGATAAAGGAGCTTATCACGCACCGGTTCGGGCTTGATGAGATGAACGAGGCACTGGAGACAAACCTTGCTCAGAAGGGTCTTAAGATAGCTTATATAAACAAGGATTTTTGATTTGAGGAGGACCCGCCATGAATGAAGCAGTTGGGATCATCGAAATGTACGGCTTTGTGACCGCGATTTCGGCGGCGGACGCCGCGGCTAAGGCGGCTGATGTAAAAGTGATCGCAATAGATACCAATAAGCCGGCAAACGCGGATTCCGTGGAGGTACCGCTGATAACGGCTGTAAAGGTTCAGGGCGACGTTGCCGCGGTCAAGGCGGCCGTTGAAGCGGGGGCGAAGAAAGCGGAGGAGATCTCGGGGCTTATCAATACCCACGTGATCCCCAGCCCCACAAACGATGCCGTAAAAATGGCCAAGCGTGTAAGCGTAGGCAGGGACAAGGTAGGACATATACCCAATAACGCGTAAGGAGGAGTGTCATGAAAGCATTAGGCTTACTGGAAATGCGCAGTCTTACCGGCGCAATAGACGCCTCCGACGCTATGACAAAGGCGGCCGATGTACGGCTGGTGGGAACGGAGAAGATCGGTTCCGGCCTGGTCAATGTGGTCGTCGAGGGTGATGTGAACGCGGTCAAGGCCGCGCTGGAAGCAGGAAAAGCGGCCGCAGAGCCGTTCGTGGAGATCTATGCCGCTCATGTTATCCCCAGGCCGCATGATGACATAGCGAAGATACTTCCGACAATATAACAGCAGGAGGTATCAGGATGGCAAATCAGGTAAATTATTCATTAGGACTTATCGAGGTAAAGGCTCTCGGACACGCCGTACAGGTGCTTGACGATATGTTAAAGGCCGGCGAAGTGGAGTTCGTAGCCGTGGAAAGGAAGCTGGGCGGCTGGCTGGTATCGCTCGTTGTAAGAGGAGATCTTTCCTCTGTGAGGGCAGCGGTCGAGGCCGGGGTCAGGAAGGCCACAGAGCTGAACTGCCTGAAGGTGCATGACGTTATCGCCCGTCCCCATACCGAGATATTGAAGTTCCTCCACCTGGATGAAGAGGAGGAGGAGATCCCCAATTCCGAGAGCGCGGCGACCCATGTGGGCGCCCTGCCGGTATCGGAGGAGGAAAGGCTGGAGGCCAAGACCAAACGTGCCTCCGCTGCTCCCAAGCGGCGCGCCCCCAGGCGCAGAAAAGCCGCCCCGGCTCCGGAAGAGCCGGCCGCACCGGTCGTTCCGGAAAATGATCAAAGCGTTTAAAGCTCCGGCTTTAAATATATATATTCCCAAAAAGCAAATTTTAATGTAGGAGGAAATAAAAATGGCTGTAGAAGCATTAGGAATGGTTGAAACAAGAGGTCTGGTAGCCGCTATCGAGGCTGCCGATGCGATGGTTAAGGCCGCAAACGTTACTCTTATCGGAACAGAGAGAATAGGTTCCGGTTTGGTAACTGTTATGGTAAGAGGAGACGTAGGCGCCGTTCAGGCTGCCACAGATGCAGGCGCAGCTGCCGGCTCCAAGCTGGGCGAGCTTGTATCCGTTCACGTTATTCCCCGTCCTCACGGCGATGTTGAGAAGATCTTGCCGTCTGTTTAATGAGGTAAAAAAGCGCGTGCTGCGGACAGGGTAAAAACGGCCCTGCCCGCGGCCAAACGCCGCTTTTGCAAAATCAAAAGGGAGGATACGCACTGATGTTGGATACAAAATTGGTTGACCTTATCACAGCGGGGGTCATTGACATATTAAAAGAGCAGGAAAAGAGCGAAGGGATAAAAGTAGGCGTGTCCGCAAGACATGTACATTTGTCGCAGAAAGACCTTGAAACGCTGTTTGGCAAGGGGCATGAGCTTACCCCCAAGAAAAGGCTCATGGGAGATCAGTTTGCCGCCGAGGAATGCGTGACGCTGGTCAGCCCGTCCTTAAGATCGATCCAGGGCGTAAGAGTATTAGGCCCGGTAAGGAAGGATTCACAGGTGGAGGTCTCAAGAACAGACACCTTCACGCTTAAAATAAGCCCGCCCGTAAGACCGTCCGGAGAGATAAAGGGCAGCGCGGCCATCGCGCTTGTCGGCCCCAAGGGCAGCGTGTTCTTAAACGAGGGCTGCATAATCGCCAACCGTCATATCCATATGACCCCGGCGGACGCCGAGAAATACGGCGTTAAGGATAACGATATAGTCGACGTGGAGATCCAAAATTCCAAGCCGACCAAATTCTATAACGTGCAGGTAAGGGTGAGAGAGGATTTCGACACCGAGATGCACATCGACACCGATGACGCCAACGCGTGCGCGATAAGAAACGGCGATCTGGTGAAAATATTGACGAAGTAAATAAAACGGGCTGCCGTATCGGAGAGCTTCCGCATAGCAGATATGTGCGGCGTCTTTCCGGTGCGGCAGACCGTTCACGATACAAAAACCGGGCGCGGACACCGCGGCCCGAGTTTCCTTGAAAGGAACAAAAAGCATGATCATAGGCAGAGTGTATGGAAGCGTTGTATCCACCAGCAAAAACCCGAAACTCGTTGGGTATAAGCTGCTTTTGGTACAACACATAGAAAACGGTGCGCTGGTCGACAAATACGTCACCGCAGTGGACGGCGTCGGCGCCGGCATCGGCGAGGACGTCATAATAGCGACCGGCTCGGCCGCAAGGCTGGGGCTTGATAACCCGGACGCACCGGTGGACGCCGCTATTGTGGGCATTCTGGATGAAAAACAGGCGTAAGCGGCCTGGCTTTGCACATGGAAGGAGAGAAGCAGCATGAATCTGGCTGAACTTCAGAAAATCGTATACGACGCCGGTATCGTCGGCGCAGGCGGCGCGGGATTTCCCACGCACAGAAAATTTTCGGATCAGGTGTCCCAGATAGTGGTAAACGCCGCCGAATGCGAACCGCTGATGATGGTGGATCATTATCTTCTGGAGAAGCATTTGCAGGAGCTGTGCGATACGCTTAACCTGCTGCTGGACGTTATGGGGGCGGAGGAGGCTCTTATCGGCATCAAGGGCAAGAATATGCACCTGCTTGATCCGAAGATAGTGGCCTCGCTTGAGGGTACGCGCATAAAAATACGCGAGATCCCCGATATCTACCCGGCAGGCGATGAGGTAATGCTCGTTTATGAGACAACGGGCAAGATCATCCCCGAGGGAAGCATCCCCGTGATGGTCGGGGTAATGGTCATAAATGTGGAGACCGTATACAATATTAACAAGGCGGTCAATATGAGCCGCCCGGTGATCGATAAATATATAACCATAGGCGGAGACACGGACAAGGATATCACGGTCAAGGCTCCGGTGGGGATGAAGATAAGCGAGCTTTTAAAAAGCGCGGGCTATACCGACCTTGAGGGCAAGGCGGTCATAAACGGCGGCCCGATGATGGGTAAGCTGGTCGATCTGGAGACGGATGTGGTCACCAAGACCACTAAGGGTCTGCTCATCTTCCCCGAAACGCATTCGGTGATACAGCGGCGGCGGATGCCGATGACGATGACGCTAAAGCGCGCTTCGGCGGCCTGCTGTAACTGCACGATGTGCTCCGACGTCTGTCCGCGATACCTCCTGGGCTACGACCTGCGCGTGCATAAGACGCTTTACGCGGCGGCGCATTCGCAGGTAAAGGATGCGGAGAGCTTCCTGCAAGCATCGCTTTGCTGCGGCTGCGGAGTGTGCACGGTGATAGGCTGCCAGCAGATGCTTGATCCGCAGAAGATTTCCCTGGAAATAAAAGGCTCTCTCGGCAAGCACGGCCTGCGCCGTCAGAATAATAAGGCTCCCGAGAAGGTGCGTCCGGAGCGAGCCTCCAGACTCGTATCCTCGCAGAAGCTGATCGACCGCCTGGGTATCAGACGGTACGTCAAGGATCACGTGGAAAGGGATTACATGACGTTTGAGCCGGATACGGTGTACATACAGCTTTCGCAGCACGTGGGCAAGCCGGCCTCCCCGACTGTAAGCGTCGGCGACGAGGTCAAGGCAGGGCAGCTTGTTGCGGCTACCGAGTACGACGCCCTGGGAACGTCGATGCATTCGAGCATAGACGGACGCGTTAAAGAGATAACGAGCCGTTTCGTGATCATAGGGAGGTAACGGGAAATGAATTCTATCGGATTAGTTGAGGTAAAAAATGTCAGCAAGGGTATAGTAGTGACCGATGAGATGTTAAAATCGGCCGGAGTGGAGATGATCTCCTCCGGTTCGGTCTGCCCGGGTAAGTTCGTGACGATCGTCGGCGGAGAGCTGTCGGCCATCCAGGCGGCGGTAGACAGGGCAACACTCGTTGCTGATGAGGATATGATAGATTCCTTCGTGATAGGAAATCTCGGCGACAACGTGTACGAGGCCGTATGCGGCACGGTCGCCGTGGAAAATAAGCAGGCACTGGGCGTTGTGGAGACGTTCACCGCCGCCAGTGCGATACTGGCAGCCGATGCGGCTGTAAAGGCAGCGGCGGTATCCCTTATCGAGGTGAGGGTAGCGCGCGGCATGGGCGGAAAATGCTTCGTGACCATGACCGGCGAGGTGGCTGACGTCAAGTCCGCCGTAGAAGCGGGGGCGGCGATCGCGGCTCGTGACGGCGTGCTCATAAACACCGAAGTGATACCCAATCCCCATCCCGAGCTGTGGGATGCGGTGCTGTAATATCGCCCCAACGGGGATATTCCCGGGAAAATAAAACTACCGAAAATCATACCGCCTATATATCGCGGAGACAAAAGGCCGCTTTATATAGGCGATATTCATATAAGGCGAAAAACAGGGGAAATAACCGCAAACGAATAAATAACAACATCATTATACTATCCCCCCCGCGATACGAAAGTATCGCGCATAAAGTTTGGGTCAGGCCTTTTTAAAGGATGGCCGCGTATTTTGACCGTAGGTCAAAATACGCAGGTAGGGGCAAAGCCCCACAAAAAGGCGTGAAGATGGAATTTCCGGGGAAAGTTGTTAAAAGCACAGTAATAAAGTGCAAAAGCATAAATACAAATAAACGCATAAATAAAGAAACCTGTTTATATTTTCCCTCCGCGATACGAAAGTATCGCGCATAAAGTTTGGGTTCAGCCTTTTTAAAGGATGGCCGCGTATTTTGACCGTAGGTCAAAATACGCAGGTAGGGGCAAAGCCCCACAAAAAGGAGTGAAGATGGAATTTCCGGGGAAAGTTGTTAAAAGCACAATAATAAAGTGCAAAAGCATAAATACACAAAAACGCATAAATAAAGAAACCTGTTTATATTTCCCCTCGCGATACGAAAGTATCGCGCATAAAGTTTGGGTCAAGCCTTTTTAAAGGATGGCCGCGTATTTTGACTGTAGGGCAAAATACGCAGGTGCAGGGGCAGAGCCCCTGCGAAAAAAAGCCCCCATTAAAAAAAACCCATAAATAGAAAGAAAGGACGGAAGCCGATGCTGGCGCTGGAACGCAGAAAAAAGATAGAAGAGATAATTTACCGTAACCGAACGGTGCAGGTGGCCGAGCTTGCCGCGCATTTCGAGGTGTCGATGGAGACTATCAGGAGCGACCTGGAAAAGCTGGAGGAAAAAGGGCTGATAGTGCGCACCTATGGCGGGGCGGCGCTGGCCGATACGGCAGAACCGGAGCTGGGCGTAGATATGCGCGACATAGAAAACTATGAGGGCAAACAGAAGATCGGCAAGGCCGCCGCCGACCTGATACACGACGGGGAAACGATATTCCTCGACGCCAGCACCTCCTCGCTGCATTTGGCGCGCAGTATCAAGACCAAACGCTCGCTTATCGTGATAACCAACTCGGTGCGCGTGGTCGAGGAGCTGGCGATGTGCGACCATATCACCACCATCTGCGTTGGCGGAAGGCTGTCCTCGCGCAACCTGTCGTTTGTGGGACGGGTATCGGAAACGCTTATCCGCGAACATTACGCGGCCGATAAGATGTTTTTCTCCTGCCGGGGGCTTACGGTAGCCCTGGGACTGATGGATAATACCGAAAGTGAAGCGGAGATAAAAAAGGCGATGATGGAGAGGGCGGAGGAGATAATCTTCCTCTGCGATAACCAGAAACCCGACCGGCGCGGTATGCAGGTCATCTGCGGCTTCGACCGGCTGAGCCGGGCAGTGGTGGAGGATGGACTGCCGGACGAGTTCTATCAGGCCTTCTCCGATGCCGGCGTGGAGGTAATACGGGCATGAAACGCCGGGAAATAAGCCTGATGAACGCGCTTTTGTGCTTTCAGGTGATATTCGTGCACGTATCGTCCGCGCTGCTGTCGAGGGAGGCGGCCGGGGAATGGTGGTACGAGACGCTGTTCGCCCTGCAATACCTATTCATCTATGCCGTGCCGGGATTTGTTTTGCTTGCGGGCATAAAGCTGGGGCGAAAGATCGCCCGCCGGGAAAGGTTCCGCTATCTTCCCTACCTGTGGGGACGGATAAAGCGCGTGACGCTGCCGTACCTGTTTTGGTCGGCGGTGTATTATGTCTACCTCTCGTGGTTTTCTCCGCGCGGCGGCTATCCCTGGGAGCTTGGCACGGCGGTTGGATACGTCCTGCGCGGAGATATGGCGGCGCATTTTTATTTCGTGCCCCTTATAATGCAATTTTATCTGCTCGCACCGCTGTGGGTATACCTCATAAAACGCTGCCGCCCGGAGCTTTTGTGCACGGCAGCCGCCCTGGTGACGATGTGCGCGCAGTACATCCCGGCGGCGTTGGCGGAATACGGGGTGTATTTCGGGAGCAATGATACTCTCTTCCCCGCCTATCTTCTGTATTGGATGCTGGGTCTGTGTATCGGCTGTGATTACGACCGCTTCTGCGCCCGTTTGGCCGCGCATCGCCCGGCTTTGGTCGTTTTGGCCGCCTTGGCCGCCGGCGGATATATCTGTATAATGCGCCGCCAGCTTGGACTGGGCGGAGAAAACGTCCCCTACGGGGAAAGCGCGCGCATACTGGCCTCGGCCGCCCTGTGCACGGCGGTGTTCGCCCTGTGCCTGGGAGCGCGCGGCAAACGCGGGCCGGTACTGGCGGCCGCCGATGGGGCGAGCTATAACGTGTATCTTGCGCATTGCTTGTTCCTTTTCCTGCTGGAGGATCACTGGACAAGGACTTTGGCCGAACCGGGCATAGGGGAGGAATTTTTCCTGCGGTTTGCCGCCGCCCTCCTCCCGGCCGCAGCATTGAGCCTGGGATGGTACGGGATAAGGCGGCTTATGACGAGGAGGAAGAAGGAGCTGATGAGGATATAGGGCGGAGGTACCGCCTAACGCAGCCCTCCCGCCGGAGCCTCCTTCCTCCTGCGCAGGTATTCGTTAAGCTCCGCTCCCAGAAGAAGGATATTCATACAAAAATACAGCCATAGCATCAGGAGCACTACGGCGGCGATGCTGCCGTATACGTAGGAATAATCGGTGAAATTATCTATATAATAGGCATAAAGCTGCGAAAACACCAGCCATCCCACCGCCGAAGCCAGGGCGCCCGGGAATATCGGCCGCCGCGACCTCAGCGGCAGCCCCGGCAGCACCTTGTACACAAACGCAAAATACAGCGTCAAAAGCGCGGGCAGGATTATATAACGCGTATCTATCGCCGAGCTTATGAACCGTTCCACCAGACTGAACCGTCCGGCCAGCATGTATTCTATGCGGTTGCCGAATACGAGGATCAACAGCGATAGGTTGACGATAAGGATAAACAATACCGTGTATAAATACGCCAAAAGGCGGCTTTTTATGTAGCCGCGCTCGGCCGCCCCGGATACTATCTTGGACAGCCCTATTTCCAGCGCCATGAATCCGCGCGACCCCGACCATATCGCCGTCAGCGCCGTCACCGACAAAAGGGGCAGAGACTGCGAGGTATAGAACAGCTCATATATGATCTGCACAACGATGCTCATGCCGCTGTCGGGGATAAATTCCTCCGCTATCTCCACCGCCGTGTAAGCATCGATGGTCACGAAGCGGCGGGCGATGCTTAATATGATTATCAGACAGGGGATGGCGGAGATCATCATAAAAAACGATGCGTGCGCCGCATGTACCCCGACCTCATCCTCGGTCACCCTATCCGATATCGCCGTAGCTCGTCGTACCAGCGCAGCCAATAGCCTTTTCATTCGCGTCTGCCTCCCTTTTTGTAAAATTGTACAATAAGCATGAAATTATTATACTACGTTTTAAATAAATTTACAAGAGTTTTTCAAATTTATGTTGCAATCGGGAGCTGTTTGTGATAAAATAATCATGTAAATGATATGAACGGACAAGGAGTGATGCGCTGTGGAGCTTGATGCTATCGTTTTTTCGCAGGAGGAGCTGGAAAAAGCCCTTGCAGACGGGGCGCGGCGGATCCTTCTTTGCGATGGGGATTTCTTCCTTGAACAGCCGCCGGCGGATGCGGAGTTCTCCGTGCTCGGCTCGGCGGCGGTGTACTCCGGCGGCGCATCTCTGAGCCTTTCGGCCTCCCCCGGCGAATACCGGCGGGCATCGTCCTTGTCGGGAACGTCCGGCGGACGGTTTACAGGCTCTGGTGGAGCGTATGGCTCCGGGGGGCGGTTCGCAGGTTCCGGGGGAGCGTACGGCTCCGGGGGGCGGTTTGCAGGCTCCGGCGGCTCATACCGCTTTGGCAGCTACCGTCCGGGAAGCTCCGGCAGACGGGGCGGACGGAGGTTTTCCGGCCCCTATTCCGAAGGACTGGAGGAGCTGTTTTTGCAGCTGGAGTTAGAAGGGATCGGCGGCTATGGGATACATCTTATATAATATTACATATTGGGAAAGGACGATGGTTTGATGCTGGCTTTGCAAAGCAACTGGACGCGTCCTTTTTTTGTCAGAAACCCCGGGCGCGAATACACGATCGAGGATTTCGACCTGCTGACCACCGTGCTCTCCGCTCTGGAGTGGCGCAGACATAACGGCCGTATCGTGATGGCGGCCGATGAGGAGGCGGCGCGGTTTTACCGGGAGCGGTCGCTTTTGGCCTTGTGGGACGAGGTCGTGATGCTTACCGTCCCCCAAACGCTCGACCCCGATATTTTCTGGGCGGCGGGCAAGCTCTACGCCCTGGGGAAGTTTTCCGCACCCCTAGTGATGATGGACACCGACTTTATCGTCTGGGAAAAGATACCGTTTGAGCTCATAGGCTGCGATGCGGCCGCCGTGCACCGCGAGGAGCTTTATCCCGACGTCTACCCCGATCCCGGTTCCTTCTCGATGAAGGAGGGCTACCGTTTCGGCGACCGCTGGGATTGGGACAGCCCGGCCTTTAACACCGCTTTCGTCTATTTCAGGGATCCCGCATTTTTACGGCGGTATCTGGCCGAGGCGTACCGTTTTATGGAAAACGCCCGCGAGCCGGATAACTTCCTTACCTATATGGTGTTCGCCGAGCAGCGCATGATGGGGCTTCTGCGGGGAGAGGGCTTTCGGGTGGAAGCGTTTTCCAGCCTTGACCGCCTGTTTTCCGGCGGCGGCTGCTTTACCCATACCTGGGGATTCAAGGAGCAGATGCGGCGCAATGAACGGGCGCGGCGTTTGTTTTGTGAAAAATGTGCAAACCGTATCCGGGCGGACTTTCCCGAGTGGGCGGAAATTTTACGCAAGGATGCTGATTTATGCAAATTTTTTTAAAAAAATATTAAAATAATAAAAATTTCCTCTTGAAATCTGCGGAAAAACATAGTATAATTTAATCATAAAGGTACCGTTGTTCAGATTTCGGACAGTTTCTGCCAAAAATCCGTTTGTGAAAATTGACGGCACTGTCAGGCGGAAGGAGGAATACTCAGTGGATGATCTATTGAACATCGTGATGAAGGATGAGGCGCGGATGAAGCCGCTTCTGTGCGACCATTTCCTGCGCGGATTCATGATGGGAGAGGGCGGCGCCGGAGATATTTTGGGTATATATTGCAAGGCCTTTGGTATCAGACCCGAGGAAACGGTGCGCCTTTTGATGATATCCGTCCAAGATGAGGTCGCCGGCGAGGATTGGTTCTTTCTTGTGCAGCTGGCACAGAAGCTGTTCGGAGAGGACGGACTGCGTTTTTCGGGAGAGGCCGGGGGCAACATCGTTCTGGCGGTGGCGGAGCTGGAGGAAAAGAAGCTGGTGTCGGCCGTGGACAGGCTCCACAAGCTGGCGCACAAATGCTACGGCTACGATCTGTCAACGATCTACAGCGCGCCAGTGCGATTCGATATGATAGACCGCGAGTATAAACGCTGTGTCGACTGTGCGGACTACCGCTTTTACGCCGATGCGGCCGATATGCTCCCTGCCCAGCGGATCAAGCTTGACCGCAGGGATCTGCCCGGCGTTGATTATGCCGAGGTGGAATACACGGTCAAAAACGGCGATTGGGAAAACGCCAGGACGCTGGTGGAAACGTTCTTCCGGGAGCTGGAGGAAAAAACTCCTCCGCCGTCTCTTGCGCGCACCTGCTGCCTGGAGCTATACGTCTGTCTCGTGCGCTGCTGCGCGTCCGAGCAGATGGAACAGTACATAAAAGGCGTTGCCGATATCCAGAGAGCGCAGTCGCTTTTGGAGGAGCGCGATTACCTTTGGGGTATCGCCCGGGAAATAACCGAGAAAAACGCTCCCGTATCGCCCAAGGTCTACAGCAATCTCATCCAGACCACCCTCGATGTGGTGGAAGAGAACCTGAGCAACGAGCATTTGTCGCTGCGGTGGCTGGCAGGGACGATACTTTATACCAACGTTGATTACCTGGGCAAGCTCTTTAAAAAGGAGACCGGCCGCAATTTCTCCCACTATGTCATGAGCAAGCGCATGGAGATGGCCAAGAGCCTGATAGTCGAGGGGAAAAAGGACAGGATATACGAGGTGGCCGAAAAGGTCGGCTACGGTTCCAATCCTCAGTATTTTTCCCAGGTATTCAAAAAATACACCGGGGTATCGCCGCTGGAATATAAGGAATATGCCCGGCTTTCCTACAGAAAGAAAAAGACGGTCTGAAAAATGAACAAAATGACCGCGTTTTTATATTATGAGTTTTCGGACATTGATGTTATAATCTATTTGATGTCCGATTTCTCGTCTTTAAAAGGTATTTCCTTAATATGGGAATCGGATAACCAATAATAAGCCGGGGGGACTCGCTTGTTATAAAAAATTTTATGGAGGTATTCAAATGAATAAGCACATGAAGAAAATCATGAGTTTGTTGATCGCGGGCGCTATTTCTGCTACGTCCTTAGGTCTTACAGCATTTGCCGACGAGCCTACCGCCGGAAGTGAGACTACAGCCGAGACGACAGAAGCCACAGCTGCTCCCGAGGCTACGGCCACAGCCGAAGCTGCGGATGCAACTGAAGCACCTGCGGACGCCACGGAAGCTCCCGAGGCAACAGCAACAGCTGCTCCCGAGGCAACAGCTGCACCGAGCGGCGATACGTCGGAGGGCGCATATGCCGAGGACAGCTACTACCATGAGGCTCTTACACTCGTAGAGGCTCTGGGTATCATCGAAGGTTATGACGATGGAACGGTAAGACCGACAGAAAGCGTTACCAGAGCGCAGATGGCGGCTATTATCTTAAGACTTAAGAACACGCCCGAATCGAGTGCTTACAGCGGAGCTTTCGCGGACGTTGCTTCGACCGCCTGGTATGCAAGCGCCGTTCAGACGGCCTACGACCTGGGCATCATCAACGGCTACGGCGATGGAAACTTCGGTCCGGAGGATCCCGTTACATATGAGCAGGTATACAAGATGCTTGTATGCGCTCACAACAGAGAAGCTGACGCTCTGCAGTTCGGCGGCTGGTCGACAGGCTATATGCAGGTCGGCAACAATCTGCTGAAGCTCAACACCAACACGACCGGCACCATGGGTGCGGCTGCTGACAGAGGCCTTGTTATAAAGCTGGTTTACAATGCCCTGCTTGCAGATTACGCTGTTCCCAGCGGTACCGATGAATATGGCAACCCCAAGTTTGTTGTAGGCGATACACTTGCGGCTGAAATATTCGATGTTTACGATTCGACCGCTATAATCTACGGTACGAACACCAGCTCTCTTATCAACAGAGAGATAAACGATAACGAGATCGCTATCTACGATCTTGAGCGCGACAACTACGATGGTTACAACTATGAGATAGTAACAAACGAGGTTGAAAACGCTTCCGACATGCTCGGTTATAAGGTAAACTACTTCTATAGAACAGACGTTTACGGTTCCAAGAGCCTGGTAGCTATGTTTGCTGACTCCAGAACCGAGGCTCTGGATATAGACGCTTCGAAGATCGACACATTCTCCGGCTTTGACGGCGATTCGCCGACAATAACCTACGAGTACAGCGATTCTTCTTCCAGAACAAGAAACGCTAGGATTTCCTCAAGCGTTCAGATAGTTTACAACGGTCAGATAATCACCAAGGACGATACAGAGTATTTTGGTGAGCAGTCATTTGACGAGTATCTGAAGCCGGAGCTGGGTACAGGAAGACTGATCGATAACGACGGAGACGGAACATACGATATCATGATCGTAGAGAAGGCCTTCGAGATGCTCGTTCAGTCGGCTACTACCACTAAGGTGAACGGTCTTGTAAACGGCGAGACCTACAGAAGCCCGGTTACAGGCAACACCGGTATCGATGTTGAAAACGATGATGAGGAAAAGACCATCACCGTAACAAAGGCCGGCGAGGAAGTAAGAGCCAGAAACTTAAGACAGAACGATGTTGCAGTTGTTACGATCAGCCCGGATGAGACTGTTATCAATATCGTTGTAACAGGCGAGACCATGACAGGCACCATCTCCTCCACAAGCGAGGATGACAACGGCGATACAATCGCCCGCATCAACGGCGAGGATTACGTTATCGATAAGAACACCGTTGACGAGATCAGCCTGGGCGTAGAGGCTACCTTCTACATGGATACCTACGGCAGAGTTGGTTACATCGAGAACTCCGTATCCAGCGGTCTGCTTGTTGGTACAGAGAAGTACGGCTGGGTAGTAAGAGTTATCAACGATACCGATAATGACAACTACACGATAAGAATTTATGATGCTGAGGAAGGTCAGCTGACTGACTACACCTTTGCTTCCAACGTAACTTTCTGGGCGGCAGACGCTGACGAGCCGGTAAGACTTGACGACCCGGCAACATTGGTAGACGCTTATACAGAATATCAGGATATAGTAACTGCACCTCTTGATGAAAAGACTGGTGAGAGACCGTTGTTTGGCGGTAACGAACTGTTCAATGTTGTAGGCGGCAGCAAAGGAACGGGAACACCTGATGAAGAGGGCGATGTAGTTAAGCTTTGTAAGTATCAGGCTAACTCCTCCGGCGAGATAACAAGATTGTACATGGCTATCCCCACAGGACAGGCGTCTGAGGAAACAACAGCTACTCCGTGTACATTCAGCGGTATCGTAGACAACGGTGCAAGCGAGGCTGGACTTCTTGCCGGTCAGTACAGCATCCAGGAGAGTGCTATTGAGATGTACGTTCCTGAGGTTTACGAGGACAGAAACTCCGCAACAGCTTATAGCATAGGCACGCCGAATCCGGAATCCTACCTCACAAGAGAGGGCAACAACATAAAAGTGCTTGTTGCAGAGGTTGACGGCAGAGTACCTAACCTGCTTATAAGATTTAACGAGAGCGCAACAGCTGTTAATACAGAGATCATTGATGCTTCTGCAAGCAATAATGCTACATTTGTTCTTTCGAGCATAAGCGAAGGCATAGATGATGATGACAATACAATCTATGTAATGAGAGGTTACGCTTCCGGTAACGAGGTAGAGTACCAGACACAGTACACGACCTCCCTGTATCAGACGGGCAGCTCGCTGTTCGGTACCAGAGTTTACAACGGTACTATGGTATGGGCTCCGGCTGATAATATCGGCGGCGACCTTAGAGATATCGTAAATGTTGGCGATGTATTCGTAATGGCTACCAGTGGCAGCAATATCAAGAGTATGATCCAGATAGGTAATGTAGAGAACATTGCCAATAACAGGACTCTTAGCTGGGGTAATACCGGCCAGTGGCAGTCATACAGCTTTGCAAACCGTGAAGGCTGGCTGTTTGGTAGTGTAGACGAGGTTGAGTTTGACGCTACAGTAACCGTAAGCGTAGCTAACGCTACAACGGGCGTTTCGACAACCGGTATCTCCATGGATCCGAGCAAGCTGATGAGCGTTGTAGAGATCACCTTTACTGAGGATGAGGAAGGCAACCGTGAGGTTACAAATATCGACCTGGCAAGTGAGGCGATCACTCCGGACAGCATTGAAGCATACGATGCAGAATCCGGCACAGGCGATATGATCCTTGCTAAGTCCCACAGAGGTTCATTCGTAGACTGCTACATCTACAGATTCATCAAGGCGTAAGCCATTGATATAACAAGAAAGAGTACGGCAAAGGCCGTACTCTTTTTTTGCATATAAAAAAGACTGCCGCTACAAAACGACAGTCTTTGATTTATACGGATAATTCATATAACTCGTGCGGGGCAATATCTTGCCCATCGTTCCATTCTATTGTGCTGCCGCAGGGATGGACTGTTTGAAAATTTTTCTTGTCATTCAGTTTCCCAAACCAAGAGCCTTTAATATACGGCTTAACGTCAAAACGTTTTATTTCCCCTGTTTCATATTCTACACGCACGAAATAATTTTCTAAAGGAACGGCTTTAATGACTTTTGGATACTTCATGAAATATCACCTCAATTATTTTAAAGTAGGCAATATTATATCACATTCCCTTTCCAAATTCAACACATTAGCGTAAATTTCTTATTTTCCCATACCACTGGACACCGCCGGGCAAATGTGGTACAATATACCCATAACGAACATTGGCCGGGAGGAGAAACGATGAAACATCTCAAGGAAGGGATAACCACGGGGGCCTGCGCCGCCCTCTGCGCCTATGGGGCGGTAAAGGCCGCCCTGGGAGAGGCGCAGGATAAAGCCGTGGTTTATAATCCGCACGGCCTCCCTATCGAGGGAGATATCACGGCCGCGTACCTGCCCGACGGCAAGGGCGTATGCCGCACGGTAAAGCACAGCGGCGACGATCCCGACGTAACCGATGGAGTGACGGTAACCGTCACGGCGGAGCTTATCCCCGGGGATAAGGTGGAGATCCGCGGCGGCCGCGGTATCGGCCGGGTGACGAAAAAGGGACTTGACCGTCCGCCCGGCGATTGGGCGATAAATTCCGGTCCCCGGAAAATGATAGAAGCGGCGGTGCAAAAGGCGGCCGCCGAATGCGAGCGCAGCACGGGAGCCTGTATCACGGTGGAGATACCGGGCGGCGAGGAGATAGCAAAGCGCACGTTCAATCCGCGTCTGGGTATCGAGGGCGGTCTGTCGGTGCTGGGCACGGACGGCATACTGCGCCCGATGAGCACAGCGGCGCTTGTTGACACCATCCGCGCCGAATTATCGGTAAAGCGTTCCCAGGGGCTGGAAAATATCACGCTTTGCCCCGGCAGAACGGGCGAGGAGGCGGCAATGCTGCTCGGCATACCGCCGGAAAATATCGCCCAATGCTCGAACTTTATCGGCGAAGCTCTGGATGCTGCGGCGGAGCAGGGATTTTCCTCCGCGCTTTTGGTAGGGCATATCGGGAAGACCGTAAAGCTGGGCTCGGGGGTGTTCAACACCCATTCGCGCACGGCCGATGCGCGCATGGAAACGCTGGCCGCCTGCGGAGTGTTCGCCGGCGTGGATCCGGCCGTCCTGCGAGGCCTGGACGGGTTCGTCTCTGCCGATGCGGCGGTGAAATACTTATGCGAAGCGGGCGTTTGGGAAAAGGTAGCGGCGGAATTGGGCAGGCGCAGTGACCGCTATTTGGCCGCAAGAGCCGGTATCCCCTGCGGAGTGGCCTGGTTCGGCGGAAAAAATACGCTCCTTGGCATGAGCGAGGGTGCGAAAACCATATTGGAGAGAGAAAAATGATACATTTCGTAGGAGCAGGGCCGGGAGCGCCCGACCTGATAACAGTGCGCGGCAAGACGCTTATAGAAAGGACGGATGTGATAATCTACGCCGGGTCGCTGGTAAATCCCCAGCTTTTATCGTATGCCAGGGAGGGCTGCCGCGTGCATAACAGCGCCCGTCTTTGCCTGGAGGAGGTGATCGCCCTGATGGAAGAGGCGGAAAAGGCAGGCTTGGAAACGGTGCGCTTGCACACGGGCGATCCCTCGGTGTACGGGGCGATACGCGAGCAGATGGACGCGTTGGATGCGCGGGGGATAGCTTACGATATCTGCCCGGGAGTAAGCTCCGCCTTTGCGGCGGCGGCTTCTCTGGGGGCGGAATTTACGCTGCCGGGCGTATCACAGACGCTGATAATGACGAGGATGGAGGGCAGGACGCCCGTTCCTCCCCGCGAGAGCATAGAAAGCCTGGCCGTCCACCGGGCGTCAATGGCGATATTCCTGAGCGTTTCCATGGCCGGGGAGCTTGCCCAACGCCTTATCGTGGGAGGATATCCGCCCCAAACGAGGGCGGCCGTGGTATACCGCGCCAGCTGGCCGGATGAGACGGTGCGCCGGGGCACGGTGGCGGAGTTGGGGGAGCTTTGCCGGGGGATAGAAAAGACGGCCATGATCGTGGTCGGCGATTTTCTGGGAGATGATTATGAGCTGTCGAAGCTCTACGATAAGAATTTCACCACCGGATACAGAAAGGGCGGAGAGAGATGAAAATATTCGCCTTTTCTCCCTCGTCGGCCGCGCTTTGCCGCCAATTATCCTCGGCGCTGGGAGCGCAGGGTTATATGTTCGCCCGCTATCCCTCCCCGGGGCTTGCGCCCTTTGAGCGCGCGGGGGATATCATAAAGGATTGCTGGGGCGAGGAGCTGGTGTTTATCTGCGCCGTGGGAGCGGCGGTGCGCATAACGGCTCCCTTTATCGGCGATAAACGCACCGACAGCGCGGTGGCCGTGATTGATGAAACGGCGCGGTTTGCCGTGGCGGTGCTGTCGGGGCATCTTGGCGGAGGAAACGAGCTTGCCCGGCGTATCGCAGCGGCAACGGGAGCGGAAGCGGTGATAACAACGGCCACCGACCGCCGGGGGATATTCGCCGCCGATGATTTCGCCCGCCGGCATGGCCTTATTGTCGAGGATATGGATCTGGCCAAGGAAATTTCCGCCGCCCTTCTGCGCGGCGAGAGACCGGGATTCGTGAGCGAAAAAACGCCCATGCCCGCGGGCTTTGATGCCGAAAATCCCGAGCTGGGGCTTTATATCGGCTTTGGCGATGTGTATCCGTTCAAGCGCACGCTGCGGCTTTTGGTGCCGGTGACGGTCGGTATCGGCTGCCGCCGGGGGACTTCGGCCGCAGAGATCGCAAAAGCTGTATCATCAGCGGCCAAATCGGCCGGTATAGCTCCGCAGGCGATAGCCCGGGCGGCTTCGATAGATATAAAGCGTGACGAGGCCGGGCTTAGGGAATTTTGCCAAAGCCGGGATATCCCGGCGGTGTTCTTTTCCGCACAGGAGTTGCAGGCGGCTGAGGGAGATTTCACCGATTCGGCATTTGTGAAAAAAATAACAGGGGTGGGAAGCGTCTGCGACCGTGCCTGCGCCCTTTTGGGAAGGCTCATCGTCCCCAAGGGCAGATACGGCAATGTTACCGTAGCCTTTTCCGCTCCGGAGGAATGGATATGAAGAAATTATACGTTATAGGAATAGGAAACGGCGGCGATACCATGACGGCGGCGGCCGCAAAAGCGTTGGCCGCCTGTGAGGTGATAGTCGGCTACAGCACCTATATCGCCCTGCTTGGTGAAGAGCTTACAGGGAAAGAGGTGATATCGGGCGGTATGCGCTCAGAAAAGGAACGATGCCTGCGCGCGCTGGAGGCGGCAAACGAGGGCAGGACGGCCGCCCTTATATCGAGCGGAGACGCCGGGGTCTACGGCATGGCTTCGCTGTCGTTGGAGCTGGCGGCGGATTTTTCGGAGGTGGAGGTGGAGATCGTGCCGGGGGTGACGGCGGCTTTAGCAGGAGCATCGCTTGTGGGAGCACCGTTGGGGCATGATTTTGCCGTGGTGAGCCTAAGCGACCTCCTAACGCCCTGGGAGATCATAGAAAAGCGGCTGCGCGCGGCCTGCGAGGGCGATTTTGCCCTGGCGATATATAACCCCGAAAGCCGCGGCCGCAAGGGATATCTTGCCCGCGCCTGCCGTATCCTCCTGGAATACAAAAGCGGCGATACCCCGGCGGCGGCGGTGAAAAATATCGGCCGCGAGGGCGAAAGCGTGCGCTTGATGACGCTTAGGGAAATGGCGGAGTACACGGCCGATATGACGACGACCGTTTTTATAGGAAACAGCACCACGCGGATGATCGGCGGACGCATGGTGACGATGCGGGGGTATTTGCTGTGATAGCGGTATTTGCGGGGACGAGCGAGGGAAGGCGGACGGTATCGCTTTTGCTTGCGGCGGGAGTGAGGACGGCGGCCTTCACGGCGGAGGAATACGGGGCGGAGATACTGCGGCGGGAATGCCCGGGAGCTAAGGTATTCTGCGGCCGCCTGGCGGCAAAAGAGATGCACGAGTGTCTCCGGGAGCTTTCCCCGGCGGCGGTGATAGACGCTACCCATCCCTATGCTGATGAGGCAAGCCGCAATATCCGCGCGGCCTGCGAAGATATCCCCTATATCCGCGTGAGCCGTCCCCGGGAGGAAACGCCGCCCGAAGCGCACCTGTTCGATACGATGGACGCTATCGTTTCCGCTCTCGATAGGACGGATAAAACAGTGCTGACGACAACGGGGGCAAAGGAGCTGGCCGCGCTTACAAATGTGCGGGGATACCGGGAGCGGCTGTGGATAAGGATCCTGCCGCTGGAGGAGAATATAAGTCGCGCCCGTGGTCTGGGATTTTCGCCCCGGCGCATAATAGCCGTCCAGGGGCCGTTTCCCAGTGAGCTGGAGCTTGCGCTGCTGCATTTTACGGGAGCGGGAATACTGGTGACGAAGGCCTCGGGCAGGGCGGGCGGATTTTTGGAAAAGGCGGCCGCCGCCAAAGAGGCCGGGGCGGAGCTGTTCGTCCTGTCTCCCCCGGACGATAGCGGCGTGAGCGTGGAAGAGGCGGTCGCCCGGGCGTTATCAAAGGAGGAGTCGGTATGCGGGCATGGATAAGGTCATTCGCAGCGGCGATGGCGATGTATACGCGGCTGCCGGTATTGCCGGTCAGGTGGGATCAAAGCAGCTTAAAATACGCCCTCTGCTGTTTTCCGGCAGCGGGGCTGATAATAGGGGCGTTGTTCCTTTTGTGGACGCTGGCGGCACAAAAGCTCCTCATCGGGCGTCTGTTCTTTGCCGCTGTATCGGCGGCGATACCGCTTTTGGTATCGGGAGGGATCCATCTGGACGGCTTCTGCGATACGACCGACGCGGTCTTTTCCTATAAAAGCCGCGCCGAACGGCTCGATATAATGCGCGATCCGCACGTGGGAGCGTTCGGATCGATGTTCACCGCCCTGTATCTTTTGCTGTGGACGGGGGCGATGTCGGAGCTTGCGGGCGGATATATAGCCGTAGGGCTTTTGTTCGCTCTGGAACGCTCGCTGTCGGGGCTCATGGCCGCCGCCACTCCGGGAGCGCGCAAAGAAGGGACGGTGCGCACCTTTGCCGATGGGGCTTCGGAGAAAACGCCGATAGTGCTGGCGGCCGAAGCGGTGATATTGGCGGGTATTATGATATATAAGGAGCCGTTGACGGGAGCGGCCGGGGTGGCGGGCGTTGTGGGAGCGTTCATCCTCTGCCGGCGGTATGCCCTTAAAACGTTCGGCGGCGTGACCGGCGATATCTGCGGCTGGTTTTTGCAGATAGCAGAGCTTGCGGCGATAATACTGATGGTAATGGTGCAGAAGGGAGCGGCGATATATCAACTCTAAGGTGCAGGGAGCTTTCGTCCGGCAGTCTAAACGGACGCGCACATGAACACGGTTTGACGCTCTGTCCGCCCACCGGCATAGTGTTAGATATTTTCCATGATTAAGAGTGGGCAGAAGGGATATGATCATTATGTTATTTTTGGTAGGAGGTCACTGGCAGGGTCAGCATAACCTGGCCAAAGGGTTGGCCGGGAGCGACGGCGTTAAGGGCGAAAAAGCTAAATTTGAGGAATTTTTCACCACCCCGGCAATAATCGACCTGCACGAGGCCGTGCGGAGGTTCCCGGGAGCGGACTGGGAGGAGGTTTTCCGCCGCAATCCCATGGTGGTGATCTCGGCCGACGATGTCGGCTCGGGCGTCATACCGGAGGACGAGGCGGAGCGCGAATGGCGCGAGGAATGCGGCCGGGTATACTGCCTGGCGGCCAGGTTTGCCAAAGAGGTGTATAAGGTGACGGCGGGAGTGGCGTTTCAGATAAAATGAAGATATACATAATACGCCACGGGAAAACGCTGTCCAACGAGAAGCATCTTTATTGCGGCCGTACCGATGAGGAGCTTACAGAAGCGGGAGCGGCGGAGCTTGTGGCAAGGGATTGGCCGCCTATTGACCGGGTGCTCATAAGCCCGGCCAAACGCTGCCGCCAAACGGCGGATATCGTCTGCCCCGGAGCCCTGCAAAGGGAGCTTGCGGGTCTTTGGGAGATGGATTTCGGCCTGATGGAAGGGCGCGGCTGGGAGGAGCTTTCGGGATATGCGTTTTACCGCGACTGGCTTGCAAGCGGCTGCACAGCCCCGATCCCGGACGGCGAGAGCCGCGAGCAGTTCATCCGCCGCACGGTGGACGCCTTTTATGAGGGGCTTGACTTTTTGCGGGGAGCGGCCTGCCCGGGCGTGATCGCCCATGGCGGCACGGCGATGGCCTTGGGATCGCATTTCATGGGCGGCGATTATTTCGACTATTCGATAAAAAACGGAGAGATGTTGCAGCTGTGGTTATGAGAATATTATCGATGGCGGCGGGACTTTTGCTGGATGCGCTTTTGGGCGATCCTCCCCGGCCGCCGCATCCGGTGGTGATAATGGGCAGGGAGATATCGTTTCTGGAAGGGCGGCTGAGGAAGCAAGACGGCTCGCCCCGTACACAGATAGCCGCCGGAGCGGTCCTGACCGCCGCGATATGCATACCGGCCTTTTTGATCCCGTTTCTGACCCTGATGATAGCCGGGAGGATAAGCATCTATATCTCAGCGGCCGTATCGGCGGTGATGTGCTATCAGGCGGTGGCCGTAAGGTCGCTTTACACCGAGAGCATGAGGGTGTACCATGCGCTTAAAAAGGGCGATCTGGCAGAGGCAAGAGAAGCGGTGGGGCGCATTGTGGGGCGCGATACGGCCGAGCTTTCCGAGGAGGGCGTGATAAGGGCGGCGGTGGAGACCGTGGCCGAGAATACCTCTGACGGGGTGACCGCGCCGCTTATGTATTTTGCGGCCGGGGGCGGCAGCCTGGCCTTTTTCTACAAGGCCGTAAACACGCTTGATTCGATGATAGGCTATAAAAATGAGAAATACCTTTATTTCGGCCGTTTTGCCGCCCGGCTTGACGATGTGATGAATTTTCTGCCCTCCAGGCTGACGGCGCTGATAATGGTAGCGGCCGCCGCCCTGTGCGGCCTTGATATGCGCGGAGCGTGGCGGATATGGCACCGCGACCGCAGGAACCACAAAAGCCCCAATTCCGCCCAGACCGAGGCGGCCGCAGCAGGCGCGCTGGGGATAAGGCTCGGCGGCAGCTCCCGCTATTTCGGGGAATGGGTGCAAAAGCCGTATATCGGCGATGATACCCGTCCGCCGGAGGCGGAGGATATCCGGCGGGCGAACCGGCTGATGATATCGACCTCGCTGATAACGGCGGCCGTCCTGGCGGCGGCAGCGGCGGTATGCGGCCGTATAATATAACACAGGAGGATGTTTTATGAGATATGCGCACGGCGGACGCTGCCCTGCGGGCCTTGTTGACTATTCGGCCAACATTAACCCCTACGGCCTGCCCGAAAGCGTCAAAAAAGCCCTTATCGAAAATATCGACTCCCTTTCCCGCTATCCCGATCCCGATTGCACGGAGCTCAAAGCATCGCTTGCCGCGCGCCATCGCGGCCATATCGTCTGCGGCAACGGGGCGGCGGAGCTGATATTTTCCCTGACGCGGGCGTTGGCGGTGAAAACGGCCGTCCTTCTCTCCCCCGGCTTTCATGAGTATGAGAGGGCGTTATCGGGAGCGGAGATCAGGTATGTGGAGCTTAGCGAGAAGAAGGGCTTCCGCTGGGACGGGGAGCTTTTTGCGGCCCTGGAGGGAGCGGATTTTTTTATCTTCTCCAATCCCCAAAATCCTACCGGCGTTTTGGAGGATCCGCGGCCGGTGTTCGAATTTTGCCGTAAGCGGGGGATATTCGTGTGCGCTGACGAATGCTTCATGGATTTTTGCGATCTTCCCCGTTCGGCTGAGCCGCTGCTTTACGAGCGGTCGGCCATAATACGCGCGTTCACCAAAACGCACGCGATGGCGGGTCTGCGTCTGGGATACCTGGTTACGCCCGACAGAGATTTGGCGGAGAGGATAGAGCAGGCGCGTCCGGAGTGGACGGTGTCCAAAGCGGCGCAGCTGGCCGGCCTGGCAGCTATGAGAGACGGGGAATATCTTTGCCGTACCCTGCCCCTGATAGCGAAGGAACGCGAAAAAATGCGCGATTTCCTTTGCGAGTGCGGCTGCAGGGTGTACGGCTCCCGAGCCAATTTCCTCTTCTTCCGCGCCCGTCCGGGGCTGTTTGAGCATTGCCGCCGAAACGGCTTTATTATCCGCGACTGCTCCAACTACCGGGGACTTGAGGAGGGCTTTTACCGCATTGCGGTGGGACGCGATAACGAGAGACTTTTAGAGGTGATAAGACAATGGCAAAGCCGATAATGATACAGGGCACGATGTCAAATGCCGGCAAGAGCCTGCTTGCGACAGGGCTGTGCCGGATATTTTCCCGGTACGGCTATAGGACGGCTCCGTTCAAATCGCAGAATATGGCCTTGAATGCCGGCGTGACGGCCGAGGGGCTGGAGATGGGGCGGGCGCAGATAACGCAGGCCGAGGCGGCGGGCATAGAGCCGGAGGCGGCGATGAATCCGGTGCTCCTGAAGCCGACCTCCGACAGCGGGTCGCAGGTGATAGTAAACGGCCGCGCCGTATCCTCAATGAGCGCAAGGGAATATTTCCGCCGCAAAAGGGAGCTTGTCCCCCAGATAATGAAGGCCTATAAAAGCCTTGACGAGAGGTTCGAGGTGATAGTTATCGAGGGAGCGGGAAGCCCGGTGGAGCTTAACCTGCAGCGTGACGATATCGTCAACATGGGTATGGCGGAGCTGGCGGACGCTCCGGTGCTTTTGGCCGGGGATATCGACCGGGGCGGAATATTTGCCCAGCTGTGGGGGACGGTGTCTCTTCTTAAGGAGAAGGACAGGGCGCGCTTGGCCGGGCTTATCGTCAATAAATTCCGCGGCGACCGCTCCCTTTTTGACGAGGGAGTAAAAATGCTCGAGGACATCTGTCAAAAGCCGGTTCTGGGCGTAGTCCCCTATATAGAGGCGGTGATAGACGGCGAGGACAGCCTGGCTGACGACTGGAACGAGAGGTATACGGCAGGGGCGGATCTGGCGGTGATACGGCTGGAGAGGATATCCAACTTTACCGATTTTAAGGTGTTTGAAGCGATGCCCGGCGTAAGCCTGCGTTACGTAGATTCGCCGCAGAAGCTGGGGCGGCCGGACTGCCTGTTTCTGCCCGGGAGCAAGAACACGGCGGCCGATGCGGCCTTTTTAGAGCGGTCGGGGCTGGCGCGGGAGATCGTGCGCCTGGCGCATGAGGGCGTGCCGGTGGTAGGCGTTTGCGGCGGCCTGCAGCTTTTGGGGAGAGATATCCGCGATCCGCAAGGGACCGAGGGCGGCAGCGCCCGGGGGCTGGGGCTTTTGGATATGGAAACGGAGTTTTTGCCCAAAAAAAAGCTCTGCCGCCGCAAGGGGAGGATATCGGGAGCCGAGGGAGTGTTTGCCCCTCTGGAAGGCCTTTCCTACAGCGGATATGAAATGCACATGGGGCGCACGAAAGGCGTTTCGGATTGCATTTTCGCGGGCAATAATCTAATGGGGACGTATGTGCACGGCATATTCGACCGTATCGCCTCGGAATTTGTCAGCTGCGTCTGCCCCTCGTATAAGGGAACGTTTGACTATGCGGCCTTTAAGGCGAGCCAGTACGACCGCCTGGCCGATGTTCTGGAGGAAAGTCTCGATATGGAGAGGATATGCCGTATCATGGGTATTGAATGGAGGGAAACGAAGTGAAGCTTGAATATAAATATCCGGCGGAGATAGAAAAGCGCAGCATGGACATAATAGAGCAGGAGCTGGGCGAGGTCGACATGGGCTATACGGAGAAGGAGATATTAAAGCGCGTCATACATACGACCGCCGACTTTGACTACCGGGAGAATCTGTATTTTTCGCCGGGAGCGGTGAGGACGGCGATCTCGGCTCTGGAGGGCGGCGCGGATGTGGTGACCGATACCAACATGGCTCTGGCAGGGATAAACAAGGGCGTGCTAAAAACGCTGGGCGCAGGCGCGCACTGTTTCATGGCCGACAGAAGCGTTATGGAGGACGCGCGCGCCAAGGGCATAACACGGGCGGCAGCGGCGGTAGAGCGGCTGGAGGGCTGGGAAAAGCCTTTCATCTACGCCTGCGGCAATGCGCCCACGGCTCTTATCCGCCTGCGGGAGCTGATCGATGAGGGAAAAGTGCGCCCGGTGCTGGTGATAGCCACTCCCGTGGGATTTGTCAACGTGGTGACGGCTAAGGAGCTTATCATAGAGAGCGGTATACCCAACATCACCGCCCGCGGCAGAAAGGGCGGCTCCACCGTGGCGGCGGCGATAGTAAACGCGCTTTTGTATAAGATACGGGATGATAGAGAATAAGGATATGGAAAAAATATTATCATATGCTGCATCGGTGGGACAAAAATACGGCGTGAGCAAAGTAGTCCTTTTTGGTTCACGCGCGCGCGGCGACCACAGCCCTAAAAGTGATTACGATATAGCTTTTATTTCCCCTAAGTTAAAAGAGAAGCAAAAAGCTGACATCTTGGAAGATATTGACAAAATAGATACGCTGCACAAAATAGACGTGGTGTTTTTGACTGCAAACAGCGCAGACGGGGAATTTACTAAAAACATAGAAAGAGAGGGTATTATATTGATGAGTAAATTCAAGACAAAATTTCAGAATTTTCAAAACGCCATTGCGCGGCTTTCGGAGGCGATAGAGGATTATGAACAGACGCAGCTTTTGTCGGTGCGCGACGGCGTTATACAGAGGTTTGAATTTACGACTGAGCTGTCGTGGAAAACGGTGCGTGAATACTTGACCTATGAGGGCGTTTCGGACATAAATACTCCCAAGGCGGTGATGACGGCGGCGTTTGCGGCCGATATCATTGAAGATGAGGAGGGCTGGCTGCAAATTTTAAGAGACCGCAATATAACCTCGCAAAGCTACGAAGACAGCGAAGCCGAAGAAGTATTCAAGCGGATAAAAAGCCGCCATATCCGCCTATTTGAAGAGCTGTGCCATCGTCTCGCATCGCTGCGGCCGTAAGGAGAGAGCTTAATGTATCCGATGCACATCTATGTTATATTGGCGGTATTCTTGCCGCTGGCTTTCTGGCGCATAAACCGCCGCTGGGTCATGATGAGTATCCCGGCGGCGGCCATTTGTGAAATAGCTGTTTTTTGGCGCGATTTTGCCTATTATGAGAGCCGGGGGCTGATGATACTCTTCACCGCCGCTCAGGCGTTGGTGATGGCGGCGGTGATATTATTGCTTATGACAGCGCGGCGTATAAGAAGGGGCAAAAAGAGCGGGCGGCAGTAGGCTCAGATGAACAGCCATTCCGTCTCCCCCATGCGTTCATCATATCCGCCGCGTTCCATTTCCGGCGGGAGCGTCATATAATCGCCGTACTGTATCCGCAGCAGATCGTCATAATCCGCCGGGACAGGATAGCGCGTTCCCTCAAATTCCAGCTCTTGTCCGCGTCCGTAGATAAGGCTGCTCCCTACGACAAAGCCGTCTTTGCAGGGGATGAATACAAACCCCGTATCACGGCGGTGGAGCTTGAAAATGCGCACGCTCATGTCCATAAGGAAACGCCGCGCCGCCCGCGGTACCATCTCCAGCATATGCACCGTCAAGGGCCGCTTGCCGTCGTATTTTGTCATTTCTGCCTTAAGCAGCCTGCGCGCCAGCCTAAAAAAACCGATCTCCGCCCGCTGCAAAAGAGGGCAGCTGCTCACGGGGTATATCGGGAACAGGTCTACATACATCCCCCAGTTGATGGGGATATCCCGGTAGCGCACGGGACGGGAAAGCGTCCTTTTGATGCGTATCTTTGTCCAGGACAGGGGATAATGCTTTTCCACCTTATGGTTGGTTATCATGTAACGCCTGTTGCCCTCTTTTTGGAATATGGGCACCAGCCTTTCCAGGTCGTCATAGGGGATGAGTACGTCTATATCATCATCCCAGGGGATGAACCCTTTCTCGCGCGCCGCTCCGATAAGCGTCCCCTGCGCCAGATAATAGCGGATACCGTGCTTATTGCATATGCGGCTAAGCTCCTTGAGCGCGGCGGTCTCCTCCGCCTGTATACGTTCGAGCATTGTCATAGTTGTACCTCCTAAACATCAAGTAAACAGTCAATTGCGAAACGCTGCCGCGTTTTACAATTATCCGATCGAGTAAGATAGTCCGTGATTTCCTCAAGCCGTCCTTAAGGGGCGGCTTTTTGTCTCATAACGGCCGTGTGTTATATTATAACATAGTCTTGTCATAAATGCAACCGTAAAAGCGAGAAAAGGCGGATAAAAAGCTGCACAGCGCACTGTCATTCCCGATGCGCTCCCGGCTGGGGCAGAACCACCAATACCTCCCTTTCGCCGCCGTCGCCCTCCACGTCACGGCAGAACCACAAAAACCGTACCCGTTTTAATACCTCTTTATATCTAAGCCCCGAAAACTGGGGGAATTTCTCCCGTACCATAGACTGCACCTCGGGGGAGAAACGGTCGATGGGTTTCCTCGGCACCTCCGCCGCCGCCCATTCCGGCTCCCTTTTGCCAACGCCGGAGGCGAAATAGTCATACCGCAGATATTCCAAAAACAGTGTCCCGCCCCGGTAAAACTCCGCCAGTATCCCGTAAAGCTCTCGCCTTGCCGGGGGTCTTTCATACAGGCCGCGCTCCCTTAGGAACGCTCCCAGACGGCGGAAAAATCCGAACGCGCTCTTCTCCCGCTCCAATATGTACGAAAGAGACCGCTCAAAACCGCTCCGGTTATAAAAAAGCTCCACCGCCTCCTCCGTATCCTCAAGCTCCAGTATATCCTCCACCGACAGCCATTCGTTGGCCAGTACCGTGTACGGCGGCGAGGGGCGGAAACGGTAGCCGGGGATATCCCGCATGGGCGTGCCCTTTAAAAGCTTCAAAAAGCCCAGCTGCAGCTCTGACGGCCTGAGCGCGGCCACCTCGTCAAACGATCGCGCAAACCTCTCAAGTCCCTCATACGGCAGTCCCGCTATCAGGTCAAGATGCGTATGCACAGACGGCAGCAGCCGCCCCATGACCCGGCGCACCTCCCCTATGTCCGGCCGCCTGTTCACGGCCAGCAGGGTTTCCTCGTTCGTGGACTGCACGCCGATCTCCAGACGGAAATTTTTGGGAGAGGAATTTATGATATCGATAGCCTCGGCGGTGAGCACAGCGGCGGCGATCTCCAGATGGAAGCAGGTATCGCCGCCGTTTTCGGCGATAAAGCGCAAAAGCGCCAGCGTCCGCGCGCGGTCGGCGTTGAAGGTGCGGTCGACAAATTTCACCGTGCGTACCCCATGGCGCACGAAAAACGATAATTCGGCAAATACCAGCTCCAAGCTCCGCGTGCGCAGGCCGGTATCGGCCGCCGAAAGGCAGTAGGCGCAGCTGAATGGGCAGCCGCGCGAGCTTTCATAATATACCAGCCGCTGATGCAGATCCTCCATCTCCTCCTCGCTGTAGCAGAAAGGGAGGCTGTCCATGTCCAGCGGCGCAGGAGGAGCGGTTTGGAAGATATCCCCATTGATACGGGCGGTGACGCCGGGCGTCCTTTGGGGATCGCCGCCGCTTTTTAGAAAGCGGTATACGCTCTCCTCCCCTTCGCCGCGGAAGATGAGGTCAATAAAGGGATATTTTTCCAATAATTCCTCACTGTCGTACGATACCTCCGGCCCGCCGAGGGCAATGAGAGTATCGGGTCTGGCGGCCTTTATTGTCGCCGCGCAGTCGAGGACTGTGCCGATATTCCAGATATAGCAGGAAAACAGCAGCATATCCGCTCCCCTGCGCAGGATGTCGGCGCATATCTGCCCGATGGGCATATTTATCGTAAATTCGGCAAACGGGCAGCAAAGGCCGTGTTTTTTGGCATAGGCGCTGATGGAGCGCACAGCAAGGTTGGAATGGATATATTTGGCATTTATTGCCGCCAAAAGCGGGCGCATAGTATCATCTCCCGGTTTTTTTCTATAAATTGTAAAACGCTACCGCGTTTCGCAATTACCAAATATTATATCATTACAATAGGAGTGGCGCAAGGGAAATTTATAATTCTTTAAGAATTAAAAACTTGACGAATAGCCGTTTAAAAGGTATAATAAAAGGGAGAAATATATGGTGTGACGGAAAGGAGCTTGTATGATCAAAAAACTTATCAGTGAAGAGGAGCTTGCTCTGGCAGTGATGCGGCTGGGATATGAGATAAGCCGCGATTACCGGGGGAAAAGGCCGCTTTTGGCGGTGATATTAAAGGGCAGCGTGATATTTGCCGCCGACCTGGCGCGGAGGATAAGCATTGATGCGGAGCTTGATTTTATGAAGGTATCGAGCTACGGCAACGGCACCGACAGTTCCGGCACGGTGACGCTTGATCTTGACCTTTCGGCGGATATCGGCGGACGGGATGTGATCATAGTTGAGGATATCGTAGATACGGGGCTAACGATGCGGGAGCTTAGAGAGCTTTTAGAAAAGCGGTCGCCGGCCTCGCTTGCGGTCTGTTCGCTCCTGTCGAAGCCCTCGCGGCGGCGGACGGAGGTACATATCGATTATCTCGGGTTTGAGATACCGGACGTGTTTGCGGTCGGCTACGGCATGGACGCGGGGGAGCGGTACCGGAATCTGCCGTATATCGGCGTTTATGAGGAATAAAGCGGTGTACAAAAGGACTTTATGAGGAGGATATAACGTGAAAAAATTCTTTGCGATTGCTATACCGGTGGCGATACTGGCCTGGACGCTGTGGAATTTGGGCGGTTATGCGGTCTCGGTCATGTTTGCGGGGGCGATGCTTCCCGATAAGGAGCAGATAACAGAATATTACAACGAGAACAAGGGCTTGCTTGATGAGGCGGTGGCGGATGCGCGGGCGATGGAAAATACAGGCACTATAGCGATGGCCCCCGATGGCGGCCTGGAGGAGGATAAGCAGATAACGGGACTGTATGCGACCAGCGGCGTGCCCGGAGAGGGCTACCGGGAGCTTGACGATCCCGGGCTTGAGCAGCTGTTCAGGGATAAGATCGTGGGGCAGATAATAATAAACGATACTACCGTCACCTTTGACTGCGGCAACAACAGCCGCGAGACTTACCGCGGGCTTTACTACAGCCTTGACGGAGGCCGCTACGATATGGACGGGATAGAGCAGCCGTTTACACAAACGGACGGCGGCTGGGAATACAGCGATGATTCGGTGAGGGTGACGCTTTCGGAGCTGGGCGATAATTGGTATTACTACGAGCAGGAGTATTAACGGATAGGGGCTGTTGATTTCAGCGCAGACCGTGGGGATGTGACAAAATGGCAGCTGACTAATAAGAAAAAATGAGGACGATTGCAATTGCAAAAGTCCTCATTTTTAAGTAAACCGCCGTTTTTTCACAAAAAAAAGCGTCCTGACGAAAGGAGTAGAATTGATCAGGACGCTCAGCCGTTCAAAGTCGCCGGGGAAGACGACTTCACAAATATATTAAATGTATAGGATAAAAGGGTAGAATGTAATTTCCTTCTACGATTATATTATACCACAGTTTGGGAAAAATGCAAGCATTTTTTTAAAAAAATTTAAGAAAAATTTAAGAAACACCGCATTTCGGCGTTATGCATAAAAACGTCCGGAGTTATACTGTGCTCTTTGTAAGGGCTTTTAAGGACGTAAAAAACAGTAGCTTTTTTACAATTTACAGCTGAATTTTACGCTTGCGCTTGTATAAATTGCGGCGATGTGATATAATTTGGACAATATATTATAGGAAAGGAACGAATGCATATGAAGAAATTCTTATCCGTACTGTCAGCGGCGGCGGTATTGGCCTCTTCTGCCGCTCCCGTTTTTGCCGAGAGCCTGGCTTTGGAGACCAATAATGAGACCACGGCGGCCACTCAGGCGCTGATCGATGCCCGTCCTGATATCCAGCGGCCGATGGAAGCCCTTGACAGAGGGCTGGTGGCCGTTAAAACGGCTGATTACGCCTTTGTATCCTGGAGATGGCTGGGCACGGAATCGGCCTCTGTCCAGTATAACCTCTACCGCAACGGGGAGAAGATAAATCCCCGTCCCTTAAACGTTACCAATTACACCGACCTTAATCCCACGGATGGGGCGACCTATCAGGTGGCTCCGGTGGAAAACGGAGTTGAGGGCGAGAAGTGCGAAGCGGTATCGCTTATGGACAATGCTTACATAGACGTGCCGATAGAAAAGCCCGAGGATAATACCGTAAACGGCGAAAGCTATACATATTCGGCAGGAGACGCGACCGTGGCCGATGTGGACGGGGATATGCAGTATGAGATAATCCTCAAGTGGGATCCCTCCAACGCTAAGGATGCGGCCAGCGCAGGTTATACCGGCGAGTGTATAATCGACTGCTACGAAACGGACGGCACCAGACGCTGGCGCATAAACATGGGCCCCAATATCCGTTCCGGCGCCCATGATACGCAGATCCTGGCTTACGACTTCGACAGCGACGGCAAGGCGGAGGTGGCCTTGAGAACGGCCGATGGCACCATTGCCGGAGACGGCTCGGTGATCGGCGATGAATCGAAGAATTATGCCCTGGCGAACGAGGGCAAGAACCTCACAGGCCCTCTTTATGTGACGATGTTCAACGGCGAGGACGGCTCTGTGATAGATACTGTGGAATATTACCCGCAGATAACCGGCAAGCTGGAGGACGGTACCGAATGGGATATCACCTCCTGGGGAGACGGCTGGGGCAACCGCTCCGAGCGTTATCTGGGATGCGTTGCTTACCTTGACGGCGCAAGCCCCAGCGCGGTATTTGCCCGCGGCTATTACACCGGTCCCGAAGGCACGACCGGCGGACGCACGGCCATTGCCGCCTACGACCTTGTCGATGGCAAGATCCAGACCAAGTGGATCTTCGATACGATGAATTACGAAAACCAGTATATCGGCCAGGGAAATCACTCAATGGCGGCGGCTGACGTTGACTATGACGGCTGTGACGAGCTGATATACGGCGCGCTGGCTATCGATAATGACGGCCAGCCCATGTATTCGACCGGTCTCGGTCACGGCGATGCCCAGCATGTGGGCGATCTCGACCCCTCAAGACCGGGGCTTGAGGTATATTCCTGCCATGAGAGCACCGGGGCCGAATACGGCTATGAGATGCGTGACGCCCGCACCGGCGAGATAATCTACGGCGAGAATACGGGGACAGATAACGGCCGCGGAGCCTCGGACGATATCGACCCCAATTACCCGGGCTGTGAGGGCTGGTCGGCCGCAGGCGTGCTGACAGCGGCAGACGGCACGGTGATAACGCGCGAATACACGATGCCTGCCAACTTCTTCGCTTGGTGGGACGGCGATCTCGGACGCGAGGTACAGGACGGCATCTACATCAGCAAGTGGAATCCCCAGACGATGCGTACCGATACGATATTCTCCGCCTCCGGCTGTGTGGCGGTAAACGGCACCAAGGCTAACCCCTCCCTTACCGCCGACCTCTTCGGCGATTGGCGGGAGGAAGTAATGTATCCCTTGAAGGATTCCTCGGCCCTGCGGATATTTACGACTACCGAGCCGACAGATTACCGCCTGCCTACCCTGATGCATGATATCCAGTACCGCCTGCACGTGGCGGAGCAGAATGTCTGCTATAACCAGCCGACGCATACCTCCTATTACCTGGGCTATGACACCGAGACCGTGCCCGTGCCCCAGATGTATACGGTAGTAAACGGCGAAGAGGTGAGGAACCCGGATCTGGCCTCCAAAAATTGGAACATTTCGGATCTTTATGACGGCGAGACGGTAACTCTCGTTCTCGACTGCCCGACAGCCTTAAAGGACGGCAGTCCTTCCAGGATAGACAATGACGATGAGACCGTGGTTCCCTTCCTGGCGGAGGGAGACCGCACGCTTGTACCGATGCGCTTTATCGCCGAGGCCTTCGGAGCCGAGGTAAGCTGGGCAGGCGACACGAGCGAGGTGACCATAGTCGAGGGCGATACGACCGTAGTTATGGCAGTGGGCGCACCCGAATATACGATAAACGGCCAGACGCACACGATGGACGTTGCCCCGCTGATCCAGTCCGACCGCACGTTCGTGCCCCTAAGGGCGGCTGCGGAGGCCCTGGGACGGCAGGTATTCTGGTCGGACGGGCTGATAATAATAAGCGATCTGGAGCAGGATTATACTGCTGAGGAAGCGGCGATGATAAAGGAATCGATACAGACTGCCGCCGTGCCGGAAAGGATAGTGCCCACAGCAGTGGCCGAGGGCGAAAAGTTCTTCCAGAACCAGGCCGATATCTTCGGCGTGACGGCTTCCGACAACGATGGAAATGTGGAGCTGGGAGCGGTAGACCTCGATATGAGCACCCGTTGGTCGGCATTCGGAGCCAACACGCTTGTGCTTGACCTGGGTGAGGAAAAGACGATCACCGGCGTAGCGATAGCGATGTGGAAGGGCGCGGAGAGGATATATCCGTTTACGATTGAGGTATCCTCAGACGGCAAGACCTGGACGGAGGCTCTGCCCAAGAGCCAGAACACCGGCACCAGCGAGGAATTTGAGACGTACGAATTCCCGGCGGCGGTAAGCGGCAGGTATGTGAGATATTCCGGTGACGGTGCGACCGATCCGGAGAAGAATTACTGCCATATCTCGGAGATCGCCGTGCTTTTGGCGGAGTAAAAAAATAGGCTGTGCAAAAATGCCCGGTCGATAAGATAGAACGTCCGGTACATCGGGGCTTTGGTGTACCGGACGTTTTTTTGCGATCCGGCGGTGTATAAAATGGCGATGCCATCAGGATGTTCTGCGCGGCAGATGTGCTGCGATCCCCGCGGGGGAAAATTTTCAAAAAATTTTCATATATGCTTTGATTTTTTGCTCCTGATGTAGTATAATAAAGGTAACGATATCATTCAAAAAGTGAGTTGACAGCAAATGAAATTATCTGTTCAGTCTCCGGCTGTATGCGTGCCGGTCTGCTTTATAGAAAAACTCCTGCCCAAGGCCAACGGATCCTTCGTCAAGGTCTACCTTTATGCGCTGTACCTGGCGTCATCGTCCGGCGAGGCGGATACGAAGCGGTTGGCCGCCGATCTGGGGCTTTTGGAAAGCGATGTGGTCGCCGCCTTGCGCTACTGGGAGGAACAAGGGGCGATAAAGCGCGTTGACGGCGGTTATCGGTTTGAGATGATGGCGGACGAAGCTCTCAAGGAGCCTGTCCGCGAGGAGCCCCCGGCGGCCGATGATGAGCTGCGCCCGAAAAAGAGCGAGAGCGAAGTTATGGCGGCGGTGGCCGAAAACCACAGCCTGTCGGACATGGTGCATATCGCCCAGCAGCTTCTGGGAAAACCCCTGGTGGCGGCTGATATGCAGACGCTCTACTGGATATATGACGAGCTGAAATTTCCTCCCGAGGTCATACTGATGCTTCTGGAGCACTGCGTGGACAACAACCGCCGCAGCATGAAATATATCGAAAAGGTGGCCATCTCCTGGCATAAACGGGGCATAAACACGCTGGAAAAGGCGGAGCGGTTTATTGAAAACGAACCGTCTAAGGGCGGAGCCTATGCATCCTTGAAAAAAATATTCGGCATCACCGACCGCAAGCTCACTCCCAAGGAGGAGGAATTTTTCGATGAGTGGATGGACGAGCAGGAGATGGGAGAGGATATGATCGCTTTAGCGTATGAATATTGCATAATACAGACGAACAAACTGTCGTTCCCGTATATCGACAAGATAATAAAGCGGTGGCATTCGCAGGGTATCCACACGGTGGCGGAGGCCGAGCGCGACAACGAGAGCTTCAAAAACCGCCGCAGCCAGCAAAAGGGCGGAGTGTATAAGGATACCTTTGAGCACCGCAGCATGGAGGAGCTTATGTGGGATAAGCTGAATAAGAAATAATGTACGGACGGGAGATATTCCACGAAAAGCTCATGGAGCCGCTGATAGCGAACGCGCGGGAGGAGCGGGCGGCTTCGGCGTACATTTTTGAAGGGCAGCGCGGAGTGGGGCGCACGCGTTCGGCGCTCTTGTTTGCCGATGCCCTGGTATGCGAAAACCGCGCGGCCGCTCCCTGCGGGCTGTGCCAGGCCTGTACAAGGGCGCGGGCAGGGACGCATCCGGATATTATCCGCCTAAACAGCGGCAAGAAAAAGACGATAGGCGTAGACAGAGTGAGGGAGCTGACCGATGAGGTGCAGATAAAGCCCTTTTACGGCCGGCGCAAGGTGTACATTTTCGAGGACGCCTCCCAGCTGACAGAGGGGGCACAGAACGCGCTTTTGAAGACGATAGAGGAGCCGCCCGATTATGCGGTATTCATCTTAATCACCGAGGACGCGTCCCGGCTGCTGACGACCGTGCGGTCGCGGTGCGTAAGGCTGCATTTCGCCCCCGTGGATAAGGAGCGGATAATACGCTGGCTGGGCGAGCGTCATGAGGATACGCCGCAAAGGCTGCGGTTTGCGGCCGCTTTTTCCGGCGGCGCGCCGGAGCGGGCGGAGGAGATATTGACAGACAGCGAGCTTGACCGCCTGAGAAGCGAGAGCCTGGAAGTGCTTTTCAAGCTGCTTTCGCCCAAGCTTGTGCTGTCTTATGAGGCGGCCGCTTTTTTTGAAAAGGAAAAGGAACGGGCGGAGCAGGTATTGGAGCTGTGGCTTTTATATGTGCGCGATATGATATGCATAAGCTGCGGCGATGAAAAGGCAGTGGTGAATATCGACAAGCTGCCGCGGCTAAGAAAGGCATCAGCTGCGGCCGGGGATAAAAAGCTCATCCGGGCGGCGGAGGAGCTTTTGCTGTCGGCCGAGATGCAAAAGCGATACGTCAACCCGCGCGCCAATGCGCTGGCTCTGGCTATACGCATAAAGCGGGCGTAGGGAAATATTGTGGTCAATTGCAAAACTTTGCATATCAAACAAAACGGCTGCCGTTTTTATGCGGCAGCCATTTTATTTTACAGAGGAGGATATTCCTCGGGACGGGTGACTCTCATCACAAAATTTCCCTCAAGATCATGCAGATACAACCCCTCGTGCACGGTGCCCTGCTCGGGCGTAGTATTTACGATATAGCTTTCGATATACTTATCGTTGACATCGCGCACGCGTCCCTTGATCGTGAACAGCTCCTCAAGCGTTTGGGGATCGCAGAAGGTGGTGGAGCTGTCATCGGAGAAAGTGATACACTCCCTGTCCCCCAGCGTTTGGCGTTCAAAACGGCCGCGTTCGGTTATATAGGCCGCCTCTTCCCCGGTGGAAAGGTCAAATCCGCGCCATTTATCCTCGCCGTCTATCCGGGAGCAGCAGAAATTCCCTACCGGCCATTCGCCGTCAAATTCAGAAAATCCCTTTATCAGCTCCAGATCCCCGTTGTATACATTCATGGCAGAGTAATAGTATCTGATGCTGAATTGATCGCCGACCCAGACGGTATCGTCTCCGACAGCGTACAGCTCGCGGTCGGCATCGGCGAATTTGCTGTCGTCGACTGCGCCCAGGTCGAGGGATGCGCCGCTTTCGAGGTTATATAGATACCTGTGGCTGCCAAGGGCAAATTTCCCGTTTATGTCAAACCGTCCCTCCGCTTCGGCCACAAGCTCAAACCGGGCGTTATAAAGACGCTCCTTTTCCCCATCGTAATGGGAAAGATAGTCTCCGCGCACCTCAAAGCCGTAAAACCGCGATCTCCCGGCGGAAAAGACCGGCTCTCCCCGCAGGTCGTAAAGATAGCAGCCCTCATCATCGTAGGTGGCGATATACCTCTGTCCGCCAAGCTCCAGCGCGGGCCCGTGCGAAGCGTCCACATAAACGCCCTTTACCTGCATAAGCTCCGAAAAGTCATCGGCCGCCACAATAACGCTGTCCTCTCCCCGGTCGCAGAGGTAGCATCTCTGCCCGAAAATATCGAAGGATGCGCCGCTGATATTGTCGTATATCCCGCTGATCCTCTGCCCGTTAAGGTCGGCAAAATACGCTTCCTCCCCCGCAGTTACCGCCAGCACCTCGCCCTTGACGTCGATATTGTCGGCCGTAAGCAGGACGGAGCCGTCCGCAACGCTGCACAGCCTGCGGCAGTCGTTTTCGGTAAACATGTTTTCGCGCAGGAGATAACGCTCCGGTGAGATCACGGTAATGCTGCCGCTGCCGCGATAGAGCTGCTCTCCCTCGGGAGTGAGGAGGATACTATCCTCTCCCTCCGCCAATATGAGGTCGTGCGATACCGTTACATCGTAGCGGTAGCTGTCAAGGACCGTTTGTACCTCGAGGGAGTCGGGCTTGGTAATGTAGTATTTCTGATCCTTGGTATAGGTGTATATATGTCGCCCGTCCGTGAGCGCGTTGTCATGGGGGCGGAAGTCGAGCTTGTTTATATCGTGGTCGAAGCAGTAGGAGATATAAGTGGGCGCAAGCCAGGAGGTCACCGGGGCTTCAACGATAATATAGTCGCGGGCAAGCTCCGTTATCGGCTCCTCAAACTCGGCTGTCATCTCTCCCGTTTGTGCATCGTAGAGCTTAGATCCCAAAGCCACGCATACATGGCCGTTATCGTTTACAACGTTCATCGGCATTGTGGTGTATGTATTGGTGTAATAGCTTTTTATGTATTCTGCGGGAGTTTCGGTGCAGAAGGTGACCTCGCCGCCGTATTCCGCCCAGGTAGTCTGATCGCTGCACCAGAGCGTCACCCCGTTTTCCAGCTCCCAGCTGGTCTGGCCGGCGGTATGCACTGGCTGGGAGGTGTATATCCGCTGGGCTGTTATATAGGCCTGGCGTACTGTGAGGTTATCCTTGGGGGCGAAATCGCTGTTTTCCAAGAGGAAGGCGTTGCCCGAATGGTAGATAACGCCGTGCTCGCGCCGTTCGTTGCTGTAGCCGTAGCCCTTCATGATACCTCCCTGCCCCAGCCGCGTTACGTAGGGGAGCGCCCAGTCGGATATGGCGGAGCTGTCCTTGAAGCTGCCTGATACCACGGGCTTGGTCTCTATCCCCAGCCTGTCCATGGTCAGGCAGAGGAATTTGGCGGCCTGTTCGCGCGTGAGATATCCCTGGGGGTCAAACTCATCCGCGCTCACGCCCTGGGCAACGCCGCAGGAGAAAAGTGCGCCGATGATGGTATCGTCCGTGTCGGAAAAGGGCGAAGCGGTCTCCTCCGGGGCCATATCGCGAAGCTCCAAAAGCTCATAGAGGATATGGCAAAACTGCTGCCGCCGGATGGGCGTATCGTTGTGGGTCTCTATTTCCCGGGAAAAATCCGCCCGCACTGCAACGGATGCGGAAAGCGTCAGCAGGGCGGAGAGCATGAACAGTAGTTTTTTCATCGGTATCACTCCTTTTTTATTTGCGTCTGTGATAAGAGACTATCTCCCCTATATTATCAAGGATGTACTCCTGCGCCTCCGGGGTGTACAGGGGGCAGCTGCGCGATTTATCCCCCGGAGCCTCAAAACCCTCGATTATTCCGGCTTCAGAGGAGCGGGCGTTTAATACGTGGTATTTTTTGCCGCCCGCATCGGTCTCGGCGGTAAGGTAACCGCGCCCGACCAGCCAATTGGTTATCTTGGAGGCGGTAACACGCTTCATGCTTTGCGGGAGCTGCTTGTTTATATGGCGCACAAGCTCCTTTATGGTAAGCGGCTCGTCCTGCGGCTCTATGCTAAGATCTTCGGGAACACTCGCCGATACGCTGTCGGGAAGGCTCTCCCGGGCGATAAGCACGGCCAGGATATTCGCTACATATCCGCAGCAGTTTTGTACGCGCGCGTTGGAGACGGTGTCTCCATCGGGAACAAATTCGCCCGTGCAGGGGTCGATACCGGCGGCCATTGCCATCATATAATGGCGGGCGCGTTTGAGCATTTTCATATCATCCACAAATATCACCCTTCTTTGAGCAGATTATATGTATATTATACCACAGCCCGGCGGTATTTGCAAGGCGTTCCTGCAAAAATTGTCATCGCAGCCTTTTTGTATCCGCACCTTTTTCTGTTGACTTTCAGGCTTGGTTGGTGTATAATAAATATATTGCATATAACAAAAAAGGAGACGATATATCTTGTATGATCCTAAATCGATGAAGGCGGAGGAATTTATCGACCACAGCGAAATACTGCGCACCCTTTCCTACGCCGAGGAAAATAAACATAACCGCGCGCTTATCCGCAAAATAATCGATAAGGCCGAACAAATGCACGGTATCACTCATGAGGAGGCGGCCGTGCTTTTAGAATGCGCCGAGGACGACCTAAACCGGGAGATACTGTCCCTGGCCAAAAAGATAAAAGAGCACATCTACGGCAAACGTATCGTGCTGTTTGCGCCCTTGTATCTGTCCAATTACTGCATAAACAGCTGCGTTTACTGTCCTTACCATGTGAAAAATAAGACCATATGCCGCAAAAAGCTCACCCGGGAGGATGTTTGCCGCGAGACGAAGGCGCTTGAGGACATGGGGCATAAGCGGCTGGCGCTGGAAGCGGGCGAGGATCCGGTCAACAATCCCCTTGAATACATCCTCGACTGTATCGACGCCATCTACAAAACGGCCAGCAACAACGGCGTTATCCGCCGCGTCAATGTCAATATCGCCGCTACCACGGTCGAGAATTACCGCCGCTTGAAGGAGGCCGGTATCGGCACCTACATACTTTTCCAGGAGACGTACAATAAGGAAAATTACGAAAAGCTGCACCCGGCCGGACCCAAGCATGATTACGCCTATCATACCGAGGCCATGGACAGGGCGATGGCCGGCGGTATCGATGATGTAGGCCTGGGAGTGCTGTACGGGCTGGAGCTTTACCGCTACGATTTCGTGGGGCTTTTGATGCACGCGGAGCACCTGGAGGCCGTGTTCGGCGTAGGGCCGCATACGATAAGCGTGCCGCGTATCTGCCCGGCTGACGATATCGACGTCGGTGATTTCGAAAATGCGGTGTCTGACGAAATATTCCACAAAATAATCGCCGTGATAAGGATAGCCGTGCCCTATACGGGGATGATAATATCCACCCGCGAATCGGAGAAGAGCCGCCGGGAGGCGTTGGAGCTTGGCATATCTCAGATAAGCGGAGCGTCGAGCACCTCTGTGGGCGGCTATGCGGAGGAGGAAGAGGAAAATACCGCCCAGTTTGACCGCAGCGATACCAGGACGCTTGACGAGGTCATAAAATGGCTTTTGGAGCTGGGATATGTGCCCAGTTTCTGCACCGCCTGCTACCGCGAGGGCAGGACGGGCGACCGTTTCATGTCCCTGGCCAAGACCGGGCAGATACAAAACTGCTGCCATCCCAACGCTATAATGACGCTGGCGGAGTATCTGGAGGATTATGCTTCCCCCGAAACGAAGAAGCTGGGGTACGAGGTGATAGAGCGGGAGCTGGGAAATATCCCCAATGAAAAGGCCAGAGAGGTCTGTGCCGCCCATGTCGAGGATATAAAGAACGGCCAGAGGGATTTTAGGTTTTAAGGAAATTTCACGCGGTATTTAGTGATCTGATACAAAACGTCCGCTGTGCCGGGGTGTAAAAGCCCTGACAGCAGCGGACGTTTTTCGTGTTGGGCAAAAAAAACACCGGACGAGCCGGTGTTTTTGTATATATGAATGTAACTTAAAAATCTGTCCTTTAACGGGGGTTTAGGCGCTAAATACGGCTGTGCCGTCTGCTATCGTGCAGTTAAGCTCCATTATCTCCGTGAACAGCTCTGCCGGAGCATAAGCAATGCCGCCTTCGCCCATCTCGATTATTACCGGAGCCTGGCCGAGCGATATCGGCATCATCCTGCCCTTGTTGTAGCTGTCCTCGCCTATCTTGATGTTGTAGCCTACGCCCAGGTTTATCGACTGGTCATCGTTCCAGATAACGTCAAGGCCTACGCCCTCAACGATAGCGCGTACCGGCAGCATCGTCTTGCCGTTTATCACTACAGGAGTGTAGTCAACAGTGGTCTCGCCGGCCGTTATTTTGGTAACAGTCGAAAAATCAAGAGATTCTGCTTCCTCTTCCTCTTCCGGTATCTCTACGACCTCGTCAGTCGTGTCGGTCTCGCCCAGTACCACTACCAGCTCAGGCGGAGTCTGCGCCGGGATGCTCATGGTGGTGATGGAGTAGAATACCATCAGATCCTTACCGTCAAGGTCTCTGTCCTCAACATCGTTTCCTTCAACGTCCACTATTTTTGTCTCATCGGCGATGTTAAGCTCCAGATCGCCGGCAGCGTTTATATATCTGCCCGCTTCGCCCATTGTGTAAGCGTCGATATCTGCCGAAGAGGTATCGTCGATAACGGCTACTGCCTCAGCTGCATAACGCGGCGGATACTGCAAGGTCATCGGAGCGTTGGCCTTAACGGCAACCACGCATACATCGCCTGCTTCGATCTCGGCCTTGCCGTCCTTGTCCATTACAACTGCCTCGTCATATGTAAACTCAGCGTCTCCGCCCTCAGCGGTCTTGCCCACGGCCACACCGTCTGCTGTTATCTCCGATACGGTAACGACAACGTTTGCGTATACGGCGGTGGGAACTGTCTGCTCCTGTGCTGCAACGGGAGCGTCAACGGCTGCTGTCTCCTCTGCAAATGCGGCTGCCGAGGACAGCACCATAGCGGCTGCTATAGCCAAAGTTAAAAGTTTCTTTTTCATTCTACACTTCTCCTTTATGATGATCTTAGGTCCTATAATTTCAGCAAGGGCTCTAAAAACTAAAACAATACGCCGAAGCGCCAACTACGTTTTCGACAAGACCTGCCTTTTTATAAAATCAAAACCTTCATACACAGTATTAGACGGCAAAGGAGAGGATTTTGTTCCGCTATGTCCATGAAAATTTTTTAATATTTTTTAAATGGGCGGATATAATAAAAACAAACCTACACAGAATGGAGGATAATAATGAAAGCAAAAATTATTTTAGCATACCTGGCGGCGGCCGCCGCCCTGGCAATGGGCGGCTGCTCGGCCAACCAAACGCACGAGGACACCACCGCCACCGATCCGCCTGCGGAAACGGCTCATACATCACCCGGGGCGATGGACGGCGCGGACAGCCTGGGCGATGAGGCCGGCGAGGCGGCCGGGGATCTCAGCGAGGGAGCGGGCGGCGCGGTAAAGGACGCCGCCGATGGCGTGGGCAACGCGGTAAAGGATATAGGCGAGGGAGCAGGAGAAGCGGTGGATGATGCCGGCAATGCTGTGAAAAAAGCAATGGAATAGGCAAAAATGCCGCCTTGTATACCACGCGATATACAAAGCGGCATTTGTTTTGCCGTTAGGGTACATATACCGGATGTTCATTCCGTCTCCATAAGCTGCCATATCCCGTCCCCGGCTCCGGCGGAGAGCCTTTTGCGCCCTTTTTCCCGGTCGAACAGGCAGACCTCGCCGTAGGGGCAGAAATCGCAGCTGTTGAGCTTTTTCGATTTAAAGGGGAGGGTGTCGATAACTCCCCGGTGTATTTTCTCGTTTATCCCGGCTACTGTGCGGCGGACGTGACGTGATAGGAGGTCAAAGTTGTGCTTGGGATCGACACAGGAATTTTGGTAAAGCGTGCCGTCACGCTTGAGCCTTACCTTTAAAAAGCTGCTTGCGCCCGTCTTTTCAACACCGGAGTCCATGTGGGATACCTCATCGTAGCCGTCGGAAAATATCCGCCCGTCAAGCATCTGGTATTTGGCAAGCTCGCTTTGCGCCTGCTCCGTACTGTCGGCCGATATGCGCGGCGGCACCACGTGCTCGTAGAATATCCCCCCAACCTCGGCTCCGATAAGCCCGGCGGCGGCCACCGCGTACAGCACCAGCTGCAAGTCTGCCGCGTCATAAACGGTCTCCGGATCGTAATGCTTGGCTCCGCTTTTGTAATCTATTATCCTTATATATACCTCCGCTCCCTCGCGCCGCATGTCAAGGCGGTCGATCTTCCCGTACAGCCTTACGCCCTCAAGCTCCGTTTCAAAATCTATCTCATGCCCGGCCGAAAAATAATCCCCGGCCGAAAGGCTGGCTCTTATCACCTTGGAGGTCTCCGCCAAAGCTCTCTTTGCCCGCAGCATTATCCGCAGCCGCGACTTGTCGGAGACGTTCGCGCATTCTGCGGCCACGATCCTCTCTATGAGCTCATCATTCTCCTCATCCGACAACGTCCGCCATCTGGCCAGTTTTTCCTCGTCCTTGGCATCGCCCTCAACGGCCGTGCAGTATGAAAGCAGCATATTGTGCATCATGTTCCCCAGGTCGGCCGGCTTCCAGGAGTATATCTCCCGTTCGGAGGCCTTTAAGCCCTTGGATACGAAATAACGGAAGGGACATTTGGAAAATTCCTCCAGGCGGCTTGCGCTGTGCACGATCTCCCGTCCGTACAAGCGTTCGGCCGTGCCCGGGCTTATAGCGGGGACGCGGCGTTTGAGGCGTTCGGCCTCCTCGATGATCCTCAGGCGGTCTGAGTATTGGGGATTTTTCAAAAACCACTCGTACACCGTCCGCCATAGGGGATTATTTTTCCCGGCGGTCACCGCCGCCGAAAGCGTCGCCTCCGGCGAGGACAAGAACAGCTCCTCCTTGCCGGACAGATTGTCCCTTATCCGCAGCCGGGGGAACATTTGGGCGATCTTTTTCACGAACGGCGCAAGCTCCACCGTTTTGCCCTCGTTATCGGCGGTAGGGCAGCTTATAAGGAGCCTTTTGCGGGGAGCGCACAGCAGGCGGAATAGCCGGTATTCTCCTTCTGTTATCCGGTCTGTGCTTTTGGGAGCGAGGTCAATGCCGTTTTGATGCAGTATATCTCTCTCCCTGTCGGTTATCAGCCCCTCGGCCGGAGGAGCGGGCGGTATCACGCCGAAGGAAGCGCCCATTATTATCAGGGCTCCGCAGCCCCCGGCGCTGTTGCGGGATACCGAGGCCACCGAAACGCGGTCCAGCCCCGGCGGTATGATCCCTATCTCGCACTGCGACAGTCCCGATGATAGATACGAGGCAAATTCCCCTACGCTGCATTTCTCCTCCCCGCAGGTGAGCGTCAGCTGATCGAGGGCGGAGATGAGAATGTTCCATACCCGGCGAAGACGCGCGCTCTCGTTGAGCCGCCCTTCCTTCTCCAGGCGCACGCTCTCCGCCTCCAGCCCCTCGCGCAGGCATATTTCCTCCAAAAACTCGAAGAAGGCGCGGGCGGTCTTTTCCACGGTGCCCTTTTTTTTCGACAAAAACCCTGCTATCGGCCGCGCTATCTCCCGGCGGAGAGCATCGCAGGAGGCGGTCTGGCCGTCCTCCGTCCAATCCTCCTCCGAGAGCCAATGCTTACGGCCGCGGATACCGTGCTTTAGCACGTAATTTTCCAGCACGTCACAGCCGCTTTGGGAAAGGGCGGCCAGGGCGCCGTTTTCCTTTTTAAAGATAAACCCTGTACGCAGGTAGGCGAAAACATCGTCATATCGCCAGTTGTTGGCGGCGATATCAAAGAAGGAGAGCACAAGACGGGCGGCCGGGTGCTGGGATACGGGGATTTTCTCATCGGAGAAATACGGTATTTTATATGAAGAAAATACCGCCCCCACAACGCTTTTATACAGCTCGTCATCGGGGATTATGACGGAGATATCTCCGTAGGACAGCCCCTCCTCGCGCACCAGATCGGCAACGGCCACCGCCGCGTGCTGGACCTCGCTGTACATATCGCGCGAACGGAACACCTCTATCGCGCTGCACTGTCCCTCGTAAGGGCAGGCGGAGGAATATTCCTGCTGCAAATGCATAAGCTCCGGATCACGGCGGTCGAAAAGCTCCACCGACCGCACGCTTATGCCGTACTCCTCCCCCAGCTCCATGAACCGCTCATACGTGCGGACGGGAAAAAGGTAGGACGGATCGGCGATTTTTGGATCCATGCATAGGCAGAGATGCACGGCGGCCGCCTTGTCCAAAAAGGCGCGTATCACCCGGTAATGGCAGGGCAGGAAATCGGAAAACTCGTCTATCCATATATGTACGCCCGCAAATTCATCCCCCGAGCCTTCGATGTACTCGGCCACGCGCTCAAGGTCGCGGCCGCTGTCGTAAAAGCCCCGGGAAAGCTCCGCATAACGGCTGTAAAGCGCGGAAATGGCGGCGGTCTTTTCGTTCAGGCTCTTGTCCGCATAGTCCCCCGACAGATCCTCGGCAGAGACGGAGTATCGCTCAAGCTCTGTCAGGAGGGCGGCCGCCTTGTCGAGGAAGCCCGGCTTTTCACAGGCGTTTTCGTAAACGGTGCCCAAAAGCGATTCCCGGGCGGCGCGGTATAAAAGCATCCGCTTCCCCGCAGGAGTCAGCGCTGTTTTTACCGGCTTTAGGAAACGGCGCGCCATCTGGCTCATCGTAAGCACCTCAACGCCGTTTAGGCCGCTGCCCCCGAGCTTTCGGCACAGACGGCTCTCCTGGCGGTAGGAATACTGGTCGGGAGAGAGTATGATGTGACGTTTGCCCTTCATACGCGCTATTTCCGAGAGCATAAATCCGGTCTTGCCGCTGTTGGCCTCGCCGGTGATAAGATCGATCCCCATTGTCATCCTCCTTGTGTATGCTTGGTCGATTGCGAAACCTTTTTATAATTATCTATTATATCATACGCCGGGGACAGAGTCAATCGGCAAATGAGCCGGGATCTTCACCGTATCTGCAAACTGCCCAAAAAAGCCGTTTCTATTTCTCATTTTATCGGAAAATTGAATAACTAACACGTTGACATCGGCGGAAAAATATTATATAATAAGTATAGCTTACCGTGTATTGCCGATATGCGGGAAAATAAAATTAGATAATTGTGAAACGCGGCAGCGTTTTACAATTATTCCCTTATTCTGGGGAGCTCGAGGGTGCAACCCTCGAATTCCAATCAATTTTTGACGACTACGCACCGCGCAAGATGGCGCGGCCGGCAGCTCGCTGCCGGTTTTTGCGGAGCAAAAATGCTGAAAATGCGTCAAAAATTGCGAAAATAAAAGTTTCAGCGGTCGCAAGACCGCCAATCAACG
>CAYNRX010000012.1:0-51290 GCA_964399965.1 uncultured Lachnospiraceae bacterium
CCGACGAGCTACCGGACTGCTCTACCCCGCGATATACAGCAGTCTCAATTGACTACTTGTATAGTATACCATAAAAGTATATACTTGTCAATACCTTTTTTTAATTTTTTGAAAATTTTATGTTTTTTTATACGCTCCATCCCCTGCGCCAGCTATCCACAAGTGAGCACGCTTGTTTAAAAGCATCCTCAGGCTTCAGCCAATGCGTTTTTTCATCTCGCCTAAACCACGTATATTGCCGCTTTGCATAACGGCGAGTATTCCGTTTTATAAGTTCTGATGCTTCCTCAAGGCTCAATTTGCCTTCAAAATATAAAAGAAGCTCCTTATAACCTATCACCGCCTGCATTTTATCGCTAAAACCCATTTTAGCCAAATGCTGTACCTCTTCGGGCAGCCCGGCCTCCATCATCATATCCACCCGCTTGTTTATACGCTCATAAAGAATATCCCTTTCCCAGTCGATCGCAAACTTGATATATTCATAGCGGCTCTGCCGAAGCTTTGTCTGCTTTTGGTGTTCGGAAATTTTCCTGCCGGTGAGACGGAAAAATTCTAAAGCCCTTGCCGTGCGCACAACATTATGGGGATGGATGCTCTTTGCCGCATCTGGGTCATTCTCACGCAGAAGCTCCCAAAGATACTCACGGCCGCGCTCCTTCGCCAATTGCAAAAGCTCATCCCTCACGGTTCCATCCTCCTCGTATGCTTCCGCACCAAAGTCCGCATCGTTCAAAAACGAGTCCATATAAAGCCCCGTTCCGCCGGCAATAAGCACGGTCTTCCCTTTTGCCGTTATATATGCAGCACATTTATGGGCAAGTGAAACATAGTCAGCAGCCGAAAATGCTTCGTCCGGCTCCAGAAAATCGATAAGATAATGCTCAACGCCTGATATTTCTTCCAACGTCGGCTTAGCCGTGCCGATATCCATGTATCTGTATATCTGACGGCTATCGGCAGATATCACCTCTGCGTCAAAATATCGCGCAAGCTGTACCGCTAACGCTGTTTTTCCCGAAGCGGTCGCGCCGCACACGGCTATAACTGGTATTCTTTCCATAACTATACTATCCGTTTAAACTGCTTTTCAAGCTCCTTTTTTGTCATTTTTATCATTATCGGCCGCCCGTGAGGACAAGTGTTTATATTCTCCAATGATAGCACCGAGCTTACAAGCCAGGCCATGTCCTTTTCTGACAGCTTATCATTGGCCTTTACCGACTGCCTGCAGGCGGCAGTATACAAAGCTCTCTGGAATTTCTCTGTTATAAGTTCATGCTTGGAATCGCTGATCTGGGTCAACAGCTCCACAATAAGTGCTTCTGCTTCATCGCCTGTAAGCTCCGAAGGAGTTGCGTTTATCATCAATGTGTTATCGCCAAATTCGGAAATATCAAATCCCAGCTTTTCGAAGAAGTCGGTATTTTCGCGGTATATATTCATCTCCGGTGCTGTAAGGCGTACCATCACCGCCTCCAATAAAAGCTGCGGCGTTACTGCGCCGGTCTCGGCCTCTTTTTTCAGCTTTTCATAATTCAGCCGCTCATGCGCCGCATGTTGATCGAATATTAAAAGCTCTCCGTCCTTCTCTACAATGATGTATGTTCCAAATACCTGGCCAATTATCCTAAAATCCGTCTCCTCTTCCTCATCGCCGGATATTATCGGCGGCGGTGTTGGCATACCGCTGCACAGAGATACATCGCCCTCAAAAACCCTTCTTCGTATCTCTTCCACGGCAGCAGCCGTTTTCGGCGGCCTTAATCCCTCATAATTCCTTATCTCTTTAAGCTGCTCGTCAGTCACCAATCTCGCCCCCGCAGATCTTATGGGCTGGGAAGCGTATTCAATAGCCTTCTTCATTTTCGGGGTGACGTACTTGTCCATATTGAACAGGGTCTTTCTTTCCCCCTCATCCTTGCGCTCGGGTTGGGGCGGCTTCTTCTCTATTTTATATTCAAGCTGCTCACCCTGCGGCGCATGGCTGTCCGAGTTTGTCTTATGCGGCTTGGTATCTTCCGCCTCCGCAGTATCCTCGCCAACATTCTCAAAGCGGCCGAACATTTCCTTGGGATTATAAGCCGGCCGGTGTATTTCTTTTGTCTTAGGCGAAAACGGATTCTTTATCCTTTCGGTCTCCGTTTTCTCCGGCAGCGAAAATTCCGGCACATTGGCTTGGGCATAAAGGGCATTTTTGACGCCATGGTACACCGTCTCATATATAAGCCGCTCTTGGGAAAACTTGACCTCCAGCTTTGTAGGGTGGACATTTATATCTACCTGCTCCGGGTTTATCTCCAGATTTAATACCACCATAGGAAACTTTCCTATCATTATCTGGTTTTTATACGCTTCCTCGGCAGCCTTTATCATCAGCGGACTTTTTACATAACGCCCATTCACAAAAAAGCTTTCGTATCCCCGGTTGGGACGGCAAATGTTCCCCTTTCCTACCACTCCTGAGAGCTTCACTCCTTCGTTTTCGTACTTTACGGAAAGAGCCGCGGCAGCGTGTTCCTTGCCATAGACGGTATAGACCGCGTTTACCAAGCTGCTGTCGCCCGGCGAAAACAGCTTTTCCCGTCCATCCGCAATAAGTTTAAAGGATATCTCCGGATGCGCCAGTATGAAGCGCGTCATGATGTCGGCAATATGGCCGGATTCGGTGGAATCCTTTTTAAGGAATTTCATTCTGGCAGGCGTATTATAAAACAGCTCCCGCACGATAAACGTCGTCCCTTGCTGCATTCCCTCCTCACAGCATTCGCCGATCTCGCCGCCCGTGCATACGACATGGATACCCATCGACTTGGTTTTTAGCCTGGTGTACAGGTCGACTTTGGCCACCGCCCCTATCGAAGACAGAGCTTCACCGCGGAAACCGAGAGTATATATTGCCTGTAGATCCGCATCCGTCCGTATTTTACTGGTCGCATGGCGCAAAAAACACGTTTTTGCATCATCGTCGCCCATGCCGCAGCCATTATCGGTCACCCGGATGTAGGCGTTTCCGCCGCGGCGTATCTCCACCGTGACAGCGTCAGCTCCGGCGTCTATACTGTTTTCCACCAATTCCTTTACGACCGAAGCCGGTCTTTCCACAACCTCGCCGGCCGCGATCTTGTTGGATACCTCCGGCGTTAAAACGTTTATGTTGCCCATGTCCTCACCTCTTTTCCGCGTCCGCCCTTTTTGTTATATCGCTTCTGCCTTTTTCGTCAATTCAAACAGCTTGTTGAGTGCTTCTATCGGCGTATAAGTCGTCACGTCCATATCTTTAAGTTCCTCTACGATACCCATCGCCGCTATACCGGCCATATCGAGCTGCGCGTCATCTTCCTCATATTCAGTCTTTTGCGGACGTTCTATCTTCCCGCTTTCCAGCTGTCCGAGTATCTCCTTTGCGCGTTTTATGACCGATTTGGGAAGTCCCGCCAGAGCCGCCACTTCTATTCCGTAGCTGTCGTCAGCGCTCCCCTTTATTATTTTGCGCAAAAATGTTATATCATCGCCGCGCTTTTTCACCGCCACCCGATAATTCTTCACGCCCTCTTGTATATCCTCAAGCTGTGACAGCTCGTGATAATGAGTCGCAAACAACGTCTTTGCCCCTATCTTTGTCCGCATATGCTCGGCCACCGCCCAGGCTATCGACAGCCCGTCAAAGGTAGAGGTTCCGCGGCCTATCTCGTCAAGTATGACCAGCGACCGCCTGGTGGCATTTTTCAATATATTGCTGACCTCTGTCATCTCCAGCATGAACGTACTTTGACCGGACGCTATATCGTCGGATGCGCCCACGCGAGTAAACAGCTTATCTACTATGCCTATATCGGCCGAGGAGGCCGGCACAAAGCTGCCTATCTGCGCCATCAGCACAATAAGAGCCGTCTGGCGCATATATGTGGATTTGCCGGCCATATTGGGGCCTGTCAGTATGATCAGTCGGTTTTCCCCGTGATCCATCACGGTATCGTTGGGAACGAACATTGTGTCTTTTAGCATTTTCTCTACGACCGGATGACGTCCGTCACGTATCACGATAGAACCGCTGTTGTTGATATGCGGCATACAGTAATTACCCTTGAACGCTGTTTCGGCCAGCGAATATATAACGTCCGACACGGCGGCGGTTGCGGCAGTTTTTTTCAGCCTGTCCACGCGTTCATAAGCGTATTTTCTTATTTCTTCAAACAAATGCGCCTCAACAGCAATGACCCGCTCAGATGCGCCGAGAATAGTATTTTCCAGCTCCTTGAGCCGAGGGGTTATGTACCGTTCGCAGTTTACCAGCGTCTGCTTGCGCACGTACTCCTCCGGCACATCGCCGATATTTGACTTTGTGACCTCGATATAATAGCCGAATACCTTGTTATAGCCCACTTTGAGATTCTTGATGCCTGTACGTTCCCTTTCCTCATTTTTCAGCTCCGCCAGCCATTTCTGTCCGTCAGTCATCGCGCTTCTCAGGCGGTCTACCTCTTCGGAAAAGCCATCCTTTATAATACCGCCTTCTCTTGTATGCAGCGGTATATTTTCTTCAACTATCGCCGCCTCCAGCAGGTCCCTTAGATCCTCGACCAGATCAAACTCCCGGACTAATTCGCAAAGCAGCGGCGACTTTGCTTTTGACAACACGTATTCAAGCTCCGGGAGCTTAGTAAGCGACTGCTTGAGCGCGGCAAAATCCTTGGGGGTCACGGTCATCAGCGATATCCTGCCGATTATTCTCGATATATCGTATATTCCCGTAAGCACTCCGGCCAGCTCGTCCTTGAGCATTATATCGTCATAAAGCTCTTTTACAGCCTCCAGACGCTTATTTATCTCCAGAATATCCACCAACGGCTTTTCCAGCCACTGCCTGAGCAGCCTGGCGCCCATGGAGGTCTTTGTTTTATCCAGCACCCATAAAAGAGAACCGCGTTTTGCTTTGTCGCGCATCGTTTCGGTTATCTCCAGATTACGTCTTGCAGCCAGGTCGATATCCATGTATCTTTGCGCGCCGTAGACGGTAACCTTATCGATATATTGCAATCCTCTCTTCTGTGTCTTTTCCAGGTACAGAATCATTACGCCCAACGCCGAAACGGCATTTTCCATATTATCAAGTCCCAATTGGGAAAGACTTGTTTTGCCAAAATGCTCAAGCGTCTTTTTGGCATTTAGTTCATAGTCGAATACCATGTCGGCTCCCACCTGTGGTATTACAAAAGCGGCATATGTGCTTTTGGCAAGAATTTCCGCCGAGGCGGTATCCGTAATGATCTCCGAGGGGACGTAGCGGCCAAGCTCGTTTGCCATTTCACCCGATGGCAGCTGTACCGCATAAAGCTCGCCGGTAGTAACATCGGCAAACGCCATACCGGTCTGTCCGCCACGCGTGCAGAGCACGGCCAGGTAATTACTGGTCTTATCGTCAAGCATGGAATCGTCAAGAACAGTTCCCGGGGTGATTATGCGTATGACCTCACGCTTTACTATCCCCTTGGCTTCCTTGGGATCTTCGACCTGCTCGCATACGGCGACCTTGTAGCCTTTTTCTACCAGCCGCGCTATATAGCCGGTCGCGCTGTGGTATGGCACGCCGCACATCGGAGCGCGTTCCTCCAGCCCGCAGTCCTTCCCCGTCAACGTAAGCTCCAGCTCCCGCGACACCGTTTTGGCGTCGTCGAAAAACATCTCGTAAAAATCTCCCAGGCGGTAAAACAGTATGCAGTCCTGATAATTATTTTTCGTTTCGATATACTGCGCCATCATCGGCGTCATCTTATTTTTGGCCACCTTTGCGCCTCCGTTCCCATATTAACAGCCGCTGCATGTTGAGCAGCTTCCGCCGCAGCCCGGGACTTCTCCTGTGATATAGAAATTCAAAATGGAATTTATCTGGTTTACGAGGGCGTCAAGCTCCTTTTTAGCTTCCACATAATTTTTCAGATTCTCGTTCTTTTCCAATATAGCGTCAAAGTTTTCATTGTTCTTAACAACGGCTTCTTCACGCGCTATCTTTCCCTGCTGTATATCCCGCGCCAGATTCATGCGCTTTAGGTTAAACTCCTGCATAAGCGTTTGTGCATCCTCGTCAGCCGCCTGCGCCGCCTCTGTCTCCTTAACCTTAGCCATTATCTCCGACTCCTGTATCATCACACCCAGTTCTCTGGTCTTTTCAAATATATCCATTACTGTCCATTCCTTTCATAAAGCTCACCGTCAAGACTCCACGTCTTGGCAGCCGTTATTTTTACCTTAACATATTTTCCCTTTAACTCACGGGAGCCGGGAAAATTAACTATTTTCGAGGACGCCGTCCTCCCGGAGAGCATACTGTCGTTGTTCTTGCTTATACCATCGACCAGTACCTCCTGCACGCTGCCCTCATAAGCCTTGTTCTTTCTTAAAGATATTTCATTTTGTACTTCCAAAAGCCTGTTGAAATTTTTGTGTATCTCCTCTGATGTGAGCACAGGTTTCAGCTCTGCCGCCGGAGTACCTTTCCGCGGCGAATATATGAATGAAAAAATACTGTCGTATTCGGCTCTTCTGATAACGTCCAGCGTTTGGTCAAAGTCCGCGTTCGTTTCTGTGGGAAAACCAACTATTATATCGGTGGAAAGCGCAATGCCCGGTATCCTCTTTTTTACCAGCTCCAGCTTTTGCAGATATTCCTCTTTAGTATAACCCCTGTTCATTGCTTTTAATACCGTATCCGAACCGGCCTGTACCGGAAGATGCAGCTGCGGACAAACCTTTTTGCACTCAGCCATCGTCTGTATGAGCTTTTCGGAAAAATCCTTGGGATGAGAGGTCATGAACCTTATCCTCCTCACTCCCTCAACTCCGTCTACCATGCGTACCAGATCGGAAAAATCTATCTTTTCCTCAAGATCCTTACCGTAAGAATTGACGTTCTGCCCCAAAAGACATATTTCGCTGACGCCGGCGGCCACGAGGCCTTTTATCTCGTTTAGGATATCCTCCGGCTGGCGGCTTCTTTCCCTTCCGCGCACATAGGGAACTATACAATAGGTGCAGAAGTTATTGCAACCGTACATTATAGATACCCAGGCCTTGGAATCGTCATCGCGCAGAATAGGCAGCCCTTCGGCTATTTTGCCGTCAGAATCCTCCGTATCGACTATCCGTTGCTTTTTTGTCAGCGTTTCATACAGGAGTTCCGGGAAACGGTACAGCGCATGTGTACCGAAGATCAGATCGACCTGCTCATGGACAGACTGTATTTTTTCAGCGATATGCTCCTGCTGCACCATGCACCCGCATACAGCTATAGTCATATCCGGGCGGCTCTCTTTGATATGCTTGAGTATGCCGAGACGGCCGAACACATTCTGCTCGGCGTTTTCACGCACAGCGCATGTGTTGTAAAGCACAAGATCGGCCTCCTCTGCGCTGTCACAGAATCCAAATCCTGCCTCCGCCAGCATTCCGCGCAATCGCTCGGTATCGTTTTCATTTTGCTGACAGCCGTAGGTCTCAGTGTGCGCAGCCATCATGCGCCCATTCTCCTGCGAAAATCTCGCCGTCAGTGCTTTCAGCTTTACGATATATCCCCTTTGACGCTCCATTTCCTCGGACGTAATAGTTGTAGCCATATCCAAACCTCTTTTTGTCATTTTGCTATTATTATATTGTACCATACTCCGGCTGTTTTTGCAAGAGCAGAAGCGACAAAACTGTCATTACTCGCGTAATTTTTTTGTTGAAATTTGCCATTACCCGCGGTATAGTGATACAAACCTTAAAAAGATCATATCGTCATTTTTGAGTTTACATAAAACAAAAAATATAGCCCCGCAGTCAACTTTGCACTACGAGGCTTTTCTATTATCATATCGCTTCTGCAAGAGGCTTCATTTTATCGTCCCACAAGAATATCCTGCCTGCACCATCAAGCGTAACCAGGTATTCATCTGTTCCGATCTGTGTTTCTATCTCACGAAGCTCTATCCCGGTCACTTTACCGTCTGTGTAATTCACAGCATAAAGGCATATCACCGCTCCGTCCTGGGGGACGGTATCAAACTTTATCCTTACCGTATCACCGTCTCTTGAAAGCGTTGCCGGAAAATCGTATCCCTCTGACGGCTCCTCCGGTACATCGTATTTATTGTATACTTCAGCACTTGCCGTCACCGACTGTCTGATAACTCCCTTCGTTGCCCAAGAATCGGCAACTGTCGATACCGTTATGTAATATCTTCCCTCCGCAAGACCGCTCAACACCGCTTCTGTATCATTCTCTCCTACGGATACAGTCTTTGCGTCCATCATATTTTCACTATTCGAATAAGATACAATATATCCTGTCACCGTCCATCCCTCGCCGGGTTCTGCCGGAAGCCACTCGACAATTATCTCTTCCGCACCGGAGCTATACGCTGAAACATTTTTCGGCTCTCCCGGTCCCCGGTCATTTTCCTCTCCAAAGGTTACTCCGGTAACCACCTCGTCATTTACCGCAGGAGCAGACGTTTGGCCCGAATCGTATACCTCCAGCTTCCTTGTTATCACATAGGGGCTAAAACTGTTTGTTACAAAACTCATCGTACCAGCCTCCGCATCTGTGAACACCGGCAGTGATTCCGGTTGGGCGCTGTCGCCGTTTTTATAGTGCAGCACCGCCAGCTCATCATCACTGTCAAAGCCTTCCGGGATATTCATCGTTACGGTCACCGGCGCCCCCAGCTCCGATATCTCCTCATCGTCTATCTTAAGGGATATGTCCAGAGCCACAGCCCCTGCTATATCGTAAAGGAACCTGTCTATTTCAAGCTCTCCAGCATCGGCGTCTGCAAGCGCAAGCTGCACAGAGGAGGTATCAGCTGTCACTGCCGCAACATTTCCCAGCCCTTCTATATCCACCGACTGCGGATTTATTACATCGGAGCTTACATCCGGAGCCGTTTTTATCTCATCCGTAAATATCCCCTTGTCCACTTCCGCGCGGAAACGGTAATATTCATTAAGCCTCTTATTTGCCGCCGGGTATATTTCGTATGACATGATATTTTCAAGCCCTACAGCTTCATCCGCCTTTTCAATGTTTCGCTCGATCTGCTTTATTACCATAGGATATGTAACGTCCGGGCTTTTCTCATACACCGCTTTTAAGAAATCATACGTAGAAGTATAGTTGGGATTATTCAAAAGCACATATGCTACCATCGCTGAATATTTATACAGCTCCGGAAGCGTAAATCCAAAATGCTCCGTCTTTACACCGGTGTAATTTCCTATCCCTTCAACTGTTACCGTTGCTGTTCCCGTAACCCCATCCGGGCCGTATACGCCTTTTATCTCCTCGCCTACATTGTCGGCATACGATACCTTATAATCTATTCCCTCATGAAGTATCTGCGAACCGTTTGAAAGAATAACATTTGGCGTTATAGGGTTGGCCGTATATTCATAAGTATTCTCTATACCGCTCAAGGTCATATCGGAAATATCTCTCGGACGTATCTCAAATGTCTTTTTTACCGTCCCTGTATAATTCCCCTTTCCTGTCACCGTTACCTCTGCGGTGCCGGCATTTATATTGTTATCGTACGAAACTATATACGAATAATTTTCAATAAGCGCATAATCGCCCGCCGCATTGGACACTCTTACCACAGGAGTTTGCGCGCGTGAATTATACACTATATCGGAAATATCCTCTGAGAATGTAACCATATCCTCCGTGAGCTCGTGAGGCTCGGTATTCCCCACGTTTATCTCAAGCGGGATCACCGTGTCGGCATATCTTACCTTAACGGTCTGAACCCCAGCTTCAGCACTGTTGTAACCCTCGCACATCTCATCGATAAGCGGGATCGTGCTCGTTCCGTGCTCACACGTCAGAACAAGGTCTATATCCATATCACTTATCGGGATACCCTGTATCGAAGTATTTATCACAGGTCTGCTCAGCTCTATTTTATCCGGTTCACAGCTGCCCAGAAACAGCTGTACCCAATTGTCCGCATATTTGCTCTGCTGCTCATCCTGGTGCATATACCCTACAGATAAATGCGTAAAATTCTCATTTAATATATTCGCCCTGTGCCCGGGACTGTTCATCCAGGCTCTCACAGCAGACTCCGGAAGAGATACAGCGGCACCGCCGCAGAGATTTTCGCCCGAATAATATCGCGATGAATCTATCCCAACTTCAGCAAACACAGAATTATAGTTCGTCCCGTCCGGCCTACGGTGCGCCATGCTTTCTAAAATCTCCTCGGCGCGTATATCCGCCGCTTCCTCCATTTGCGGCAGAACCGCAAGCGGAACAAGACCGTTCTCTATTCTATGGCGGTTCGTCTCCATAACGACCTTGCGCTCATATTCCTGCTCGGTGCTGTAGCCGCCACTCTCACTCTCCGGCAGATCCCTGGCGTTGTCATAGCCCGCTTCCTTTAGTATCTCCACAAATTCCGCCGTGCTGTGCACCTTCGTTTTGCCTTTAGGCAGATCCCGTCCCGTGGCCGCAACAGTCTCGTCCGCATCAAGATAAAGCACCGCCGGAGACGTCATCCCGTGCATTACGGAATTATAATAAGTGATCAGGCTCACCGAATACTTTGAAGCGTCTATGAGCATCACCGGCGCTCCCGCCGCTTCCGCTATTTGACAGAATTTGGGCAGATAGCTTTTCGAGTACGGACATTCGGGTAAATAAAGTATGCACACCCTTACATCCCGCACAAAATCATAAAGCGCATTGTCACCAATAAGTGCATCATACGCTTGCTGATATCCTGCTGATACCGTATTGATAAGCCCCGGCGTAAAATTATTAAAATAGTCCTTTCCGTTATCCTCCGCAGATACGCCGTAACCGTTCCCGCGCACCCAAACTCTGTTTGCACTCTCCGGCTGATTTGAGCCGACGTATTCCCACACTCCTATGACCTCATCCGGTATACCATAATCTGCCGAAATCTTTGTCTCTATAGCATCATCAGCCAAGACCTTGACAGGCTCTAAGGCTGCTGTAAACGTTGATGCTGCGAGTACGGCCGCCAGCGACAGAGCCGACAGTCTGTTCGTCAATTTTCTCATACTATGTATTCTTCCTCCCTGCAAAATTTTGTCTAGTCAATTGCGAAACTTCTTTCGCAATTGATTTCTGGCTAATAAAGAAAATAAAAGTTCCATTGATTGGCGGTCTAAAGACCGCTGAAACTTTTATTTTCGCAATTTTTGACGCGCATGTCGTCAAAAATTGATTGAAATTCGAGGGTTTCACCCTCGAACTCCCCAGAATAAGGGGATAATTGGAAAACGCTACCGCGTTTTTCAATTATCTAAGATTTTGTCCCTTTCGGGAATTTTATTATAGCATAATTCATACTGTTTTACAAGGAAATTATTTTAGTAATAAATGGCAGTGATTTACTGGCGATAATAAAATCTACACAAAAAAATTCAATAAATTTCAAAAAAATACTTGACACACAAAGATTTTTATGGTAATATATTATTCGTGGTTTGGAAATCGGGATGTGGCTCAGTTTGGTAGAGCACTACGTTCGGGACGTAGGGGCCGCAGGTTCAAATCCTGTCATCCCGACCACATTTTCGGGGTGTGGCTCAGTTTGGTAGAGTACTTGAATGGGGTTCAAGGGGCCGCTGGTTCGAATCCAGTCACTCCGACCATACAAAAGAGCAGTGTCGAAATCTGTCGTGTTTCGGCACTGCTCTTGTCGTATATCGAAATAAAATTTTAGATCATCTTATATGTTGCCTGAATATATCACAAAGCATAAAGACATCGCCGCTTACGGCTTTTATTGTTGCTATCATGAGCAGATCTGTATCTATTTTTGAAAAATCTATGCTCTTCCTCATATTTTTTAAAAGCATAGACAAAAATAATCTCTGGACTCTTCCATTCCCCTCGCGAAACGGATGCAGATAATTCAGTCTGCAGTATAGCTCTGTAAACTCTTTTACAAATTCTTCGTCAGCAAGAGCTGTAAAATACGATTTCTTTGACAAATACTCGAATATGGCTCTTCCGCTCGTCTCTATTTTTTCGGGCGGGCAAAACCGAGTACCTTTCTTGCTCATATCTACATTACGAATCTTTCCTGCCCATTCGTAAATATCCGAAAAAACATAGTAATGTAAATTCTTATAGAAATCAAAGTCAACGTCTTCAAATGGTATCTCAATATATGCTTTAGCTATAAGAGCGCTTGTTATATCACGCTCGACCATATCAAGCTTTGCATCGTCTTTGATGCCGAATTTATTTATCAACACCGTTGTATCTTCATAACAGTCATCCTGCAGAGGATCTAAAGAATACGACATTATACAGCACACCTTTCGAGAACCGTTTTGATGAATTCGGTTTTTGTAATCGTATCATTTACATAATCGTAGCATAGCTTTTTATCTTCCTCAGTCAGCTTATATCCTTCCATCTCTACCGAAGCGATCGCGCTGTCCAATATTTTTTTCGTTTCATGCAGCATATTCAACACCTCTTTTCGCATAACAGTATATCATATTCATTTCAGAAATGCAATAAAAATATCAGTAAACACCACTTATCGCTGTTTCAAAATCCCGCTGTTATCACATTTGTGAGCAAGTCCAATAAGACCATTCCGACCAAATGCGAGAAGAGCGGCTTAGGTAAGCCGTTCTTTTTTATTCATACACGTTTTACACGATTTTTTCAATGACAGCCACCGAGTGCTCCTTTCCCCGATTTACTCTGACACAGACAAGTATACATGATTATATCTCCGGCAGAACCGGGCTTTCATAATAACAAAAATACAGCAGGAGCAAAACGCCCCTGCTGCATAACTGCGATCTTTATCGTATCGCCGGCCGCTTTGTCAGCATCACTGTACCTGCTCAGGTATTTTTTCTTCGGCCTCAGTATCCTTACTGCTGTCCGTTCCCGTTGATACTTCCTTATCTAACAGCTTCTCCATAAGCTCCAGCATTTTTTGTCTCGTGGTTTCTCTGGCAGCCGTATTCTCGGGCACAAAGACCTCCTCTCCTTCCATTGCCGCCTGCATCGCTGAGAGCTGTTTTTCAATCAAAGTTATCAGCATGTCCTTTTGCTCGGCTGCACGGAAAAATTCCATAGTATCCAATATCCGGCATCTTACCGGCACTGACGCTGCTTCACCGGCGTCTCTTAACTGCTCTTGCATTTTTGAGAGCTGATTGTCAAAAACTTCATATATATTATTAGCCATAGTGCTTTCCTCCTTATTCTCATGGCGTTCCTTCCCGGACACGCAAAGGCGGATCGCACTGTCGCTTACCCAATGCGCCCGTCCTTTCCTGACAAGTCCCTTTGCACGCTTGGGATAAGTGCCGTACAATATATCTCCATTTTCTCCGATCACAGTAATGTTTTTTTCCATGGGTGTCCTCCCCTCTGTGATGATCTATATGCTGTTTTTTGCGATGGGTGCCATCCCCGATATTTATTGTATCACAACATGCAGATATTTGCAAGGATTTTTTTCATAAATACCATATTTTATATAAAGCTGACTGACCGCTCCCTGTCAAAGGTATGCGGTTCCTTTTCAGTATTCTTATACCCTACCGCTACTGCTATCACAAACCCATAATTTTCCGGGAATCTCAGCTTTTGGGCAAAATATCTCTCTTTGTCGCCTTTCATAGCCTTATCAATGATACCAATGATCAGGCTGCCCAGCCCCAGGGACTGCGCCGCAAGCGAAATAGTGGCCGAGGCGATACCCGCATCTACCCGGCTCCATTTAAAATCCTTATCTGCGCTCAATATAAATACTGTTGGCGCATTGTAGTAAAAATTGCGTGTATCGTTCTCTATCGCCCTTTTCACATTTTCATCAGAGGCAACCTTTATCATCTCCTGCCTCCTTTCCGCGTCTATCTCCCCCAGCACCGGATCATCGCCGTCCAATACAGATATATGCACCTCCTGCATATTCCTTGCTGTGGGAGCCTGCAGCGCGGCCGTTATCAACGCATCTAACTGCTCCTTGGAAAGCTTCTGCCCGGTGTATGCTCTTGTCGAACTTCTTTTGGCTATCGCGTCCAATACTTCGTTCATGTTCTGTTCCTCCTTAAAAGTTGTACTCATTAGTCAATTGCGAAACCTTTTCGCAATTGATTTCTGGCTAAGGAAGAAAATAAAAGTTCCGTTGATTGGCGGTCTGCGACCGCTGAAACTTTTATTTTCGCAATTTTTGACGCGCATGTCGTCAAAAATTGATTGGAATTCGAGGGTTTCACCCTCGAGCTCCCCAGAATAAGGAAATAATTGTAAAACGTTGTCACGTTTCACAATTATCTAAGTTGTACTCATATAAAACAAATGTCGGGATATCCTCTATCCCTCTTAAGAGATCCTTTTCTCCCGCAAATAAAAAGCCCAGGCTTTCATACAAACGCCTTGCCGGTATGTTGGTCGGCACAGCATCGAGCCTTATCGCCTTGTACCCCATACCTTTGGCTACATTTATGCAATATTCTACCATGAACCTTGCCAATCCCTTATTTCGCATATCCGGATCTGTGGCCAGAGTATGTATAACGAGATATTCTCCCTCTCTCAAATCAGCGTGCCAATCGCCCCGGCTATAGTCCCCGTTCGGATCATCGTTGAGGACAAACGCGCCGACCGTTTTTTCACCGTCAATGCATATATACTGCACTCCCTCCTCTATTGACCGTCTTGTACTTTCCCGGCCGGGATATTCGCCTGCTGTCCATTGGGGATAATTGACAGTACGGTCAAGATATGCGGTCACTTTATCATAAAACTGCGCCGTTGTGTCAAGATCATCTTCTTTACACTTTACTATTTCCATTTTATCCTCTCCTTATATGCTGATTATACCATAGCACAGCGGATATTGCAATCGCTTAAAAAATAATTTTCTTTTCAAAATCTGCCAAAGTTTTAAGAATATTTTTATAAAACTCCTTTTCAAACGCCTTAGATTATGCTATAATATAAGAGATCAATTTACGGGAGGGAATTAGGATGGAAATTTCAAGCGGCGCCGCCAGTATTTTAAACACTCTGGAATCCGCCGGATACTCTGCATACATAGTCGGCGGAGCCGTCAGGGATATCCTTCTCGGCATAGAGCCTAATGATTACGACATCGCCACCTCCGCCCTCCCCTGGCAGACCAAGCTGCTTTTCTCGCGGACTATAGACACCGGGCTGAAGCACGGTACCGTCACCGTGGTTGAAAACAAGCAGAGCTATGAGGTGACCACCTTCCGCGCCGAAAGCGGCTATTCCGATATGCGCCATCCGGACAGCATCCTTTATGTTAAAACGGTAGAAGAGGATCTTGCACGGAGGGATTTCACGATAAACGCTATGGCATATAATCCTTCTACAGGTCTCGTGGATATTTATGGGGGACAGCGCGACCTTAAACGCCACTTAATACGCTGTGTGGGCGATCCCGACCGCCGTTTTAAGGAGGACGCCCTGCGGATGCTAAGAGCAGTGCGTTTTTCTGCCCAGCTGGATTTTTCACTTGACGATGAGCTTCAAAGGGCAGTACGCCGCTGTTCTGTACTGATAAAACGTATAAGTTCCGAACGCGTTTTGGAAGAAATAAACAAGATACTCCTCTCCCCCCACCCCGGTCGTATCTTTGCGCTGCATGAGCTGGGGCTTCTGCGTGCGCTTATGCCGGAGGTCGATGTCTGCTTTTCTATCAAGCAGAAAAACAAGTACCACATATATAATGTCGGTGAACATATCGTAAAGGCAGTCGAAGCTACAAGAGCAGATATTACCCTGCGCTGGGCCGCTCTTTTGCATGACATCGGCAAAGCCGTCTGCTCCAGTACCGATGCAAACGGAATTATTCATTTTTATGGTCATCATAAAGAAAGCGTCAAGCTCGCTTCGGATATTCTTTTCCGACTGAGGATGGACAGGAGCACGGCCGAGGATATACTAACGCTTGTTGAATACCACGATGTGCGCGTAGAACCGTCTGCCGCTGCAGTCAAGCGAATGATGTCGCGCACCGGAGAATCACTGTTTGAAAAGCTCCTTGAACTGCAGGAGGCTGATAACAGGGCGAAAAACCCCAAATTCCTGCCAGAAAAGCTTGAGCGCATAGAACGCACTCGGCAGATATACCGAACAGTCGTTGCCGAAGGGCAGCCGTACCTTGTTAGCCATTTGGCAATAAACGGGCGCGATCTTCTACGCTCCGGCTACCGCGCCGGGCGCGAGATAGGCGACACCCTCCGCTCTCTGCTTGATGAAGTCATAATAAAACCGGAACTGAACCGCCGCGAATACCTCTTAAAACGGGCGCGGGAAATGCGCAGCAAAAGATAGGAAATGCATACAATAAAACCCTGTTCATAAAGTCTATGTTTCCTTGACAAACAGCCGGGCTTTAGGTATAATATAAACGAAGAGCAAGCGCACGATCCCGTGCGGAAACATGAAAAGGAGAGTGAACATATGCGCGGCATTGAAACACCGATAACACAGATAAGAAGAAAAGTCTTTACCGAGGTTGCCAGGGTGGCGTTTGAATCGAAAAATATCAACGATGATATCGAAGCCATCCCCTATAAGATAACCCCCGGCGATGTGCCCTTATACCGGGAAAGCATCTACCGCGAAAGAGCCATTGCAGCCGAACGCGTGCGCCTGGCAATGGGACTGTCGCTGCGTCCGGAGAACCAGCCCGTCCATGTAACGAGCGGGCTAAGCGCCAGCAATATTTCAGACAAATACTATGAACCGCCGCTTATGCAGGTGATACCATCAGCATGTGATATGTGCGAGCACAATGTTTACGAGGTCACAAATCAATGCCATGGCTGTGTTGCCCATCCTTGTGCCGAGGTCTGTCCCAAGGACGCGATAACTATGATCAACGGGAAGTCGCATATAGACCGTGACAAATGTATAAAGTGCGGCAAATGTAAAGCCATCTGCCCTTATGATGCAATAGCAAAAAAGATCCGCCCTTGCGCTGCCGCCTGCGGTATAAATGCAATTGAGAGCGACGAACACGGGCGCGCACGCATCAACAATGAAAAATGCGTATCCTGCGGCCAGTGCATGGTTAGCTGCCCGTTCGGGGCGATAGCCGATAAATCGCAGATATTCCAGCTTATCCAGGCGATAAAAAAAGGCGATGAGGTCGTAGCTGAAGTAGCGCCGGCCGTTATCGGCCAATTCGGCAAGGACGTGCGGCTGTGGAAAATAAAGGCGGCGCTTTTGGATCTCGGCTTCAAAGAGGTCTATGAGGTGGCTCTGGGAGCAGATATCGGTGCCATCACCGAAGCTCATCATTACGTAGCAAACGTAAAGACCGGCGAGCTGCCGTTCCTTTTGACATCCTGCTGCCCGTCGTGGTCGATATTGGCCAAACGCACGCTGTCAGATCTGGCACAGACAGTATCCAACGCCTTGACACCGATGGTCGCCACTGCCAGGACCATAAAACAAAAACGCCCCAACGCCCGTGTGGTGTTCATAGGCCCCTGCGCTTCCAAAAAACTGGAAGCATCAAGGCGTTCTGTGAGGAGCGATGTGGATTTTGTTATCACCTTTGAAGAGCTGGCGGCCATGTTTGAGGCTAAAGGCATAGACCTTTCCAGCTATGATAAAGAGGTGCCTGTGCATGACGCTACCGGAGCCGGACGTGGTTACGCCGTTGCGACAGGCGTTGCTTCGGCAATTGAACAGTGCATAAACGAATACTATCCCGATGTGGACGTGCTTATAGAACATGCGGAGGGACTTGCTAACTGCCAGACAATGCTGATGCTGGCTAAGGCCGGCAAAAAGGACGGCTGCCTGATAGAGGGCATGGCCTGCCCGGGCGGCTGCGTTGCCGGAGCCGGAACAAACATCCCCATACCGCAGGCTACGCAGGCAGTAAAGAAATTCGTCAAGGATTCCACGGTCAAGATACCGCCTAAAGACCTGGAGGAAATAGAGCTTCCGTAACATCAAAAGCTGACAACGCCTAAAAAACAGCAGACTTTAAAAATATACCGCTTGGGAATTGCCGTGCAATTTCCGAGCGGTTTTTTCTGCAATTTTTATTGAAAAAGCGGCCGTGCTTATGATATAATTGATGCATCTATAAAACTATTGGAGAAGAATTATGACAGATTTTGAAACATTGAAAAGGACAGCCGAGTTGGCCGGTTTAGAGCTCAGCGAGACAGAGCTTAAGGAAATAGGGGTCGATTTGGAGGAAATCATCGCCTTTATCAGCAATGTAAAAGATTTTGACTCCGGTGACTGCAAACTTAAGGACGGAACAAAATGCAGCGCATTGCGCGAGGATACCCCTAAGGAGACCGGAGATGATACAGACGGGCTTACATTTATATCGCCCGCCGTTATGTAAAGGAGGTGTCGTTATGATCTCCACGCTGCGCCGAATGCTTGATGAACACGAAATAAGCTCCTGCGAGCTGACAGAGCTGTATCTTGAACGTATAAAGGATGCTAATGAATACAACTGCTATATCACCGTCTGCGCCGAAGAAGCTATGCGCCAAGCAAAGCTGGCGCAAGAGCGCATAGACCGCAGCGAGGCCGCTCCCCTTACCGGGATACCACTCTCGCTTAAGGACAACATCTGTACCAAAGGAATAAAGACCACCTGCGCATCGCGGATGCTGGAAAATTTTGTTCCTTACTATGACTCTTTTGCCGTTAAGCGGCTGAAAGACCAGAACGCCGTTATACTCGGGAAGACCAATATGGACGAGTTTGCCATGGGATCAAGCTCCCAGACCTCGTTTTTCGGCGGAGTGAAAAACCCCTTGAATACAGCTTACGTTCCCGGCGGTTCCTCCGGCGGAGCGGCAGCGGCAACTGCTTTGGGACTGTGCGCAGCCGCTTTGGGCAGCGATACCGGCGGCTCTGTCCGCCAGCCGGCCGCCTTTTGCGGCGTGACCGGGCTAAAGCCGACCTATGGTTCTGTTTCCCGGAATGGTCTTGTCGCCTTTGCTTCATCCCTTGACCAGATAGGCTTCATCGCCGAAAATGCACAAGATGCTTACACAGTCTTTGATGCGGTCGCAGGTCTGGATCCTTTGGACTCCACCTCCAAGATACGCCAGGATCACCCCTGCCGCAAAAAGTTTAGAATAGGTCTGCCGGAGCAGCTTTTTAAAAGCCCTGCCCTTGACAACGATATTGGCAGAGCCGTGCTTGAAGCGGCAAGAATATACGAACAGCAGGGCATGGAGCTTGTAAACGTATCGTTTCCCAGTCTTCAACATGCGCTTGCTGCGTATTATATTATCTCTTCCGCCGAGGCCTCATCCAATCTCGCACGCTATGACGGCATAAGATACGGTTTTAGCGGCAACAAAAGCGGCGATTTTACGAAATACATCTCCCACATACGCTCATGCGCTTTCGGGCGCGAGGTCAAACGGCGAATAATGCTGGGGAATTACGTATTATCAAGCAAATATTACGACCAATATTACCGGCACGCACTAAATATCCGCACCGCCGTTTGCCGGGATTACGGTGAAATGTTCAGCCAATGCGATATCATACTGACGCCAACCTGCCCATCTCCTCCGTTTAAAACGACCGACTGGGAAAAATCTCCGATATCAACCTATATCTGGGATATGTATACCGTACCTGCCAGCATCGCCGGGCTGCCCTCCTTATCCATCCCCTGTGGATACGGCGCAAACGGGATGCCGATAAGCATGAGCCTTACCGGGCGGCCGTTTTCCGAAAAGCAGCTTTGTCTGGCGGCGGAGCTTTTTGAAAAAGTGACGAAAGGAGATCGATAATGAGGTATGTACCAACTATAGGCCTTGAGATACATGCAGAGCTTATGACTAAAACTAAGCTCTTCTGCTCCTGCAAAAACAGCTTCGGCGGAAAAGAAAATTCCCGTATCTGCCCCGTATGCACCGGTATGCCCGGGAGCTTGCCGGTACTAAATAAAGCGGCGGTTCAGCTGGCCGTAAAGGCAGGACTGATCTTCGGTTGCCGCATAAACCGCCTTTCGGCTTTCGACCGGAAGAATTACTTTTATCCCGATCTTCCAAAAGCATATCAGATAACACAGTTCTCGCACCCGATATGTACAAACGGTAGACTATCCCTCAAAAGCCGGACTATCCGCATAAAACAGGTGCACATCGAGGAGGACGCCGGCAAGCTGATCCATGACGCAAAAAACGGCATTGCCCATATAGATTTAAATCGCTGCGGAGTGCCTCTGATAGAGATCGTTACCGAACCCGATATGCACTCCTCCTCTGAGGTAAAGGAATTTGTAAAACAGGTTCTGCTCAATCTGAAATATGCGGACGTATGCAGCGGACGTATGGAACAGGGGGCATTACGAGTGGACGTCAATATATCGGTCGCCCCCGAAAACTCAGCATCGCTTGGCCAGAGAACGGAGATAAAAAATCTCAATTCCCTACGCTCCGTGGAAAGGGCTATCGAATTTGAGTGTTCACGCCAATCTGCCATTTTAGAAAATGGCGGTATGGTCGCCATGGAGACCAGGGGCTTTGATGAGCGTTCGGGACGCACCTATCCAATGCGTTCCAAGGAGAAAGCTCACGACTACCGCTACTTCCCGGAGCCGGATATACCTCCGGTCATACTTTCTGAAGAGGACATCGCCGCAGTGCGTATCTCCCTGCCGGAGCTTCCCCAGGAAAGAGCCGCACGTTATAAGCAGTATGGGCTTTCTCCAGAGGAGGTCAGCGTTATACTATCCGAACGCGGGCTTTCGGATTTTTACGACAGCTCTGTGTCAATATTTCCCGCATACAAGCTGTCGGCCTCCCTCCTTACAGGCGAGGTGAACAGGTCTGTAAACGAAACGGGCATCAACATTGCCGACTCTAAACTTACGCCTGCTGCCTTTGCCGAGACAGTGAAAATGACAACTGAGGGGACAGTAAGTCTCGCTTCGGCCAAAGCTCTTCTGTCAGAGCTTTTCACAACAGAAAAAGACCCGCAAATACTGGCGCAGGAAAGAGGATATATTTTAAAAAGTGATCCTGCCGCTCTGAATGCTGTTGTATCATCTATCATTGATTCTTACCCCGACTGCGTATCAGAATATAAAAACGGGAATGAAAAGATATTCGGTTTTTTGATGGGCAAAGCGGTGCGTGCGGCCGGAAAATCCTTCGATCCCAAGGCGGTGCGTAATATGCTTTTAAAAAGGCTGAAAGAGCTGTAAAAGAGTTTGCATTTTTATAGAAAATGTGGTATACTTATAATATAATTTATCTGTCCGGTCGATTGCAAAAATTTTTCGCAATTAGATCCCGGCTAAAGAAATAAGGAGGTCCTGCTATGGCGGAAAAACAGAATACAAAGTCCATAGCCCAGAATAAAAAGGCACGGCATGAGTATTTTATCATAGAAACGTACGAGGCCGGCATTGAACTGTTCGGCACAGAGGTCAAGTCGGTAAGAGCCGGCAAAGTGAACCTGACCGACGCTTATGCCTCTGTAGACAACGGCGAGATATGGGTCAAGGGCATGAATATCAGCCCCTACGAGCAGGGAAATATTTTCAACCGCGATCCGCTGCGCAATAAACGGCTACTGCTGCACAAAAAAGAAATATTAAAAATCGCCGCCTCTGTCCAGCAGCAGGGCTATTCGTTAGTGCCGCTGTCTGTATATCTTAAGGGTTCGCTGGTAAAAGTCTCTCTGGCGGTCGTAAAGGGCAAAAAACTCTACGATAAACGCGCCGATATTGCCGCCCGCGATGCCAAACGCAGCGCCGACAGGGCAATTAAAAACCGCAACAATTACTGACAGGAGAAATACGATATGCAAAAAGACTGTGGATTTACTACGGACGAATACGTTTTCCGTTACCGTGCAGCGGCGATCATCATTGAGGATGGATATGTTTTATATGCCAAAAACTCCACTGCCGATTACTATTATTCCATAGGCGGAGCCGTCAAGACCGGCGAGACCGCCGAGGAAGCCGTCAAGCGCGAGGTCTTTGAAGAAACAGGAGTACACTACGAGGTAGAGCGGTTAGCTTTTATTCACGAAAATTTTTTCATTGAAAAATATCACGGTGTGCCGATGAAATGGCACGAGCTGTCGTTTTATTTTCTCATGAAGCCGCGCGGCACTAAAAAGCTCAACAGCAACAGCTATTCGGGCAAAGTCCGCGAATATATGCACTGGCTGCCAATAGACAGGCTGTCGGAATATTATGCCTACCCGGAATTTTTCCGCGACAGACTTCTTTGTATGAAGGATGAGATTTGCCATATCGTCACCCACGAGGAGCAGTAGAATAAAATGATAAGAGAACAATTAGTACGGTTTATAAAAGAATACTACAGCACAGACGAAGAATATCCATGGAGAGACGAACCTAATTATGCGGTATTCAGGCACAAGGGCAACCGGAAATGGTTTGCACTCATCATGGATATCCCTTCCTCCCAATTTGGGATTCCCGGTAAAGGGCGCATGGATATATTGAACGTTAAATGCGATCCTCTGCTCATTTCTTCACTCAAAGCTGAAAAAGGCGTCTATCCGGCGTATCATATGAACAAGGAGCATTGGGCGTCACTTGCACTTAACGAAGCCGAGGACGAGCTTATAAAATGGCTTTTAGACATGAGCTATTCCCTGACCGCTCCCAAATCAAAAAAGGCAAAAAATAAACAGTCGGATAAAAATCGTATATAATACATATGTAATATTTCTTGTCCGTAAACCATGAAAGGAAATTTGAAATATGCTGAAAAATAAGACTATATTACTGGGTGTGAGCGGCAGCATTGCCGCCTACAAGGCTGCTGATCTGGCAAGTATGCTGAAAAAAGCCGGGGCAGATGTTCATGTTTTCATGACAAAGAACGCCCTTCATTTTATAAACCCCATTACCTTTGAAACTCTCACCTCCAACAAATGTATAATAGATACCTTTGACCGCGATTTCTCGTTCGATGTTAAGCACATATCACTTGCCAAGCGCGCCGACCTTGTCGCTGTCGCCCCTGCATCAGCCGATGTTATCGGCAAACTGGCCGCAGGGATCGCTGATGATATGCTGACGACTACCGTTCTTGCCTGCCGCTGCCCGCTGCTTCTGGCTCCGGCAATGAATACGGCTATGTATGAACACCCTATCGTCCGCGATAATATGCAGAAATTGCAGCGTTTCGGCTGGGATATCATCGAGGCGGATTCCGGCCGTCTGGCCTGCGGAGACGTGGGTAAGGGGAAATTCCCCCCGGCGGAGCGCATTTTTGAAGAGATGGAATACCTGCTGACGCCAAAGGATATGGCAGGCATCCGGATACTGGTAACAGCCGGTCCTACGCAGGAATCAATTGATCCGGTTCGGTTCATCACCAACCATTCATCCGGCAAAATGGGCTATGCCATAGCAAGAGCCGCTGCTTTCCGGGGAGCGGAGGTGACGCTTATTTCCGGCCCCACCTCCTTGAACGCGCCGCCGCATTTGACCACAGTCAATGTTGTTTCCGCCGCCGATATGGCACGCGAAGTAAAGGCGCGTTCCGATGCCGATATAATAATAAAGGCAGCGGCGGTTGCCGACTATACACCGATTACTGTATGTGATGAGAAAATAAAAAAATCGGGCGACGGTATGGATATCGCCCTTAAGCGTACAGAGGATATCTTAGCCTTTCTCGGCCAGAACCGCCGTCCGGAACAGGTACTGTGCGGCTTTTCTATGGAAACGGAAAACCTTTTGGAAAATTCTCGCCGCAAGCTGCTCTCCAAGCACCTTGATATGATAGCTGCCAACAGCCTTAAGGTAGAAGGAGCAGGCTTCGGCGGAGATACGAACGTAGTAACGATAATAACAGAAAACAGCGCCGAGGAATTGCCGTTAATGAGCAAGGCTTCTGTAGCCGGTGCTGTTATAGATAAGGCGGTAAAGCTATGGAAAAAGAAAAATCTTATATAGAAACGATATGTCTCGATGAGGATTGTGTAAGGATACTTGACCAGACCGGGCTTCCGCAAAGAACCGATGTTATAGAGCTGCGCACTCCGGAGGAGTTTTTTGAGGCGATATACAAGCTTAAAGTTCGCGGCGCTCCCGCTATCGGCGTATGCGCCGCTATGGCGATGTATATAACGACCAGAAACAGTGCGCCCGAACGGTTTTTTGATGATTTTGAACGGATAAAAACATATCTTTCCTCCTCCCGTCCGACAGCCGTCAACCTGTTTTGGGCTTTAGAGCGAATGGCGTCGGTCGTCGACCGCTGCTCATCCTTACCTGTTGAGGATATCAAGGCCGCGCTTAAAGCAGAGGCGGAAAGTATATACAACGAGGATATATCCGTATGCCGCCAGATAGGCGAGCATGGGATATCTCTTATAAATAATGACGACGGCCTTCTCACCCACTGCAATGCCGGCCGATTGGCCGCTGTACGATACGGGACGGCGACTGCTCCCATGTACATCGCTCACGAACGCGGCATACGTTTCAAGGTTTACGCCGATGAAACGCGTCCCCTGCTGCAGGGAGCACGGCTTACAGCCTGGGAGCTTGCCAACGCCGGGATGGACGTGACGCTGCTTTGCGACAACATGTCGGCCAGCCTTATGTCAAGCGGACGTATACAGAGCGTATTTGTCGGCTGTGACCGCGTGGCCGCCAATGGCGATACCGCCAATAAGATAGGGACGCTGATGGCCGCTCTTGCCGCCGCACGGTACAAGGTGCCGTTTTACGTATGCGCTCCCACCTCAACTATCGATTGGTCGCTCGATTCGGGTGCGGAAATAGTGATAGAGAACCGGGCTTCGGAGGAAGTTACCGAGATGTGGTATAAGGAGCGTTTGTCGCCGGACGGTATAGCCGTATATAATCCGGCCTTTGATGTGACGCCACACGATCTCATTACCGCCTTTGTGACCGAATACGGCGTTTTTAAACCTCACGAGCTTGCAGTGCTTAAAAATATGCTCCGGTAGTCTTTATGCTGATGAAATGTTTTTGTATATTTTTATTAAAATCTCTTGATAAATCCAAATATTTATTGTATAATAGTATTATATTCATACGAAAGGAGCCTTTATGGAAAAATTTGTCTTAGATAAAGGGTGGCTTTTTCATTTAGGGGATATCGATAACAATTTTCATCGTACTCACACCGAATTTTATATGGCGGCAAAGGCCGGAGGTGCGCTTGGAGCGGCCAGTCCCGATCATCCCACAATGGACTGGCAGAGGATCGATCTTCCCCATGACTGGGCAGTCTGGGGGGAATTTTCCGAAAAATTCGGCCCTGCACAGGGGTATAAGCCACGCGGCAAAGCCTGGTACAAAAGACGCTTCCGTCTTGACGAAAGCGACAAGGGAAAACAACTCCTGATAGAATTTGAGGGTATCTCCGGTCATGCCACCGTATACTGTAACGGTTCAGTTGTCAAGCGCAATTTCTGTGGATACAATTCATTTACCGCCGATATCACCGATATGGCGGTCTACGGCGATATGCTAAACGATATAACGGTATTTGTAGACGCCGACGTTATCGAGGGCTGGTGGTACGAAGGCGCGGGGATATACCGCCATGTAAATATGTACAAGCGTCCAAATGTACATATCGCTCATTGGGGCGTATTCGTGCACCCAGAAAAAGTCGACATTGACGTTTGGGACGCGCTCTGTGATACAACGGTAGAAAATATCGGCTACAGTGATGCAGAATTTGCACTCGTTTCCAAAATAATTGACAGCAATGGCCACATGGTGGGAAAATGCGAAACTGACGGTCTATGCGGTGCATATTCACGGGTAAAGGTTTGCCAAAGCGTGCTCACATACAGCCCTCGTCTTTGGGATATAGACTCACCGGAGCTTTATTCAATGAGAAGTGAACTATACATAGACGGCGCCCTTATTGACGTCTCTTCGGTATCTTTCGGCTTCCGGACGATAAGCATCTCCGCCGATAACGGTTTTATCTTAAACGGCCGCCGGGTACAGCTTTATGGCACCTGCAACCACCAGGATCATGCCGGCGTAGGCGTTGCTGTTCCCGACCGTATAAATGAATACAGGATACGGCTGTTAAAGGAAATGGGAACGAACGCTTACCGGTGCGCCCACGGCAATCCATCACCGCAAATCCTTGATCTCTGTGATAAATATGGCTTGCTTGTAATGGATGAAAACCGCAACTTTACCACCTCCCCCGATGGGCTGGAGCAGATAACCGATATGGTTTTGCGTGACAGGAATCACCCCAGCGTTGTAATGTATTCGATATTTAACGAGGAACCGCTTCAGGGAACATTCACCGGACGCAAGCTGGCAAAGCATCTGCGCGCGGAAATAAAAAGTCTTGACGATACACGGCCTGTACTGGGAGCAATGAACACGGGCGTGCTCTCAGACGATGGAGCCGCCGATATCCTGGACATCACCGGCTTTAACTATATCACCCATACCTTCGATGATTTCCGGGAGAAATTCCCCCATGTGCCGATGCTCGGAAGCGAAAATGACAGCGCTTTTGCTACCCGCGGAGTATATAAGACCGACCTTGAGGAGCATGTCATAGACAACTACGATACCGTAGCCGCGCCCTGGGGCAACACCTACCGCGATGGGTTCCGGCAGATAATGGAGCGGCCGCATATCATGGGGATGTTCATTTGGACAGGCTTTGATTACCGCGGTGAACCGACACCGTTTGAATGGCCATCCATCAGCACCCAATTCGGCATAATGGATACCTGCGGCTTTAAAAAGGATGTTTTCTATTTAAACAAGGCCTTCTTTACCGATGAGCCGATGATACACGTGCTCCCTCACTGGAATCACCGCGAAGGCGACACTGTAAAGGTAATGGCATATACAAACTGCACTGAAGCGGAGATTTTTGTAAACGGCACTTCTTTTGGCAAAAAATCTGTCGATAAATACGATATGGCCACCTGGGAAATACCGTTTACCCCGGGAATTTTACAGGCTGTGGGCATAAAGGACGGCAAAACGGTCTCCGATACCCGCAAAACAGCCGGAAAACCGGCAAAGCTTATAATGGACGCTTCCTCCGACACGCTGTTTGCCGACTGTAAGGATGCGGCGGCAATAAATGTGTATGTCGTTGACAAAGAAGGGACGGTAGTGCCCACCAGCTGCGATCTTGTCCGCTTTTCCGTTTCCAACGGGACGATAATAGGCGTAGGCAACGGCAACCCCAACTCCCACGAGAGCGATAAGGCCGACTCCCGTCATATGTTCAACGGCTGTGTCCAAGCGATAGCCGAAGCAGCTGCGGAAGGCATTATGACTATACGCGCGGAAGCTGAAGGGCTGGAACCTGCCGAGATAAGTATTGACGTTGTTGAGGACAAAAATAAGCTGCCTGAATGCGAGGCGGTCGATTTACAGTATATTTCCAAATGGCGTATGCTTGTACAGCTGTCCGATACCATGCCCGATCCCGAGATGCAGATACTTGATCACGATATGAATACCTGGGGCATATTCACTCCCGGGACTATGGACGAAAAGTTCAATGACGCTGTCGGCTTCGGGCTATATAAAACACAGATAGATATTCCCGCAGACGCATCTGCCATAGTATTCGATGAAATAACTGCTGATGATGCTTACGTATATTTAAACGGCCAACTGATGTTCAACGGAGCCTGCACCTATGGCCGCAAGGTCATGATAGGGCTTTGCGGCATCTCTGGCCATGCAGAGATAAGCGTTATCCTCAGCAGCACCGAACCCGATCATAAGGCCGGGATATCGAAAAGCGTATCTCTGCTGAGGTGAAGCTATGAAGATAGAGGCTCTCGTTTCTACAGTCGATAGTTCGCCCGCGCTTTATGAGATGATGAATTTGCAGTCCGATGCGCTTATCATAAACCAATGCTCGCAGCTGTCGTATGAGGAGTTTGAAAAATCCGGCAAACGTGTGCGGTTTTATTCCTTCCCCGAACGCGGTATAGGAAAAAGCCGCAATACAGCTCTCTGCCGCGCTGAAGGTGATATATGCCTGCTCTGCGATGATGATATGAGATACAAGGACGGCTATGAAAGGATAATTCTTGATGCCTTCGAGAAATATCCTTCTGCCGATGTGATACTGTTCAGCCTTGATTCTCAATCAGATTCCCGCGTGCAGAAAAACGGCCGCCTACGGCGGTTCCAGACAACCAAATTCGGCGCACCTAATGTTGCTTTCCGGCGGACAGCTGTTTTTAAAGCAAACGCCTCGTTTTCGCTGCTGTTCGGCGGCGGAAGCATATGGGGCGGCAGCAGTGAGGATACGATATTTATCCAGGAGCTGTTCGACAAAGGGCTGAAAGTATACGGCTGTACCGACTCTATAGCATCTTTTGACTCTTCCGAATCATCGTCTTGGTTTGACGGCTACAACGATGATTTCTTTGAAAAAAAGGGACGGTTATATGGTGCGTTTGCCGGAAAAAAATCGTATATCATAACCGCCGTCACCGCCCTGCGCTGGTGTTTGCGCCTTAAACGAAAGGACTTTTTTCACATACTGTCATTGTATTACAAGGGCATACAGTGGTTTTTTAACCAAAGGTAAATTAACGGAAAACTATGCTTCCCGTTAAAATATTATATAATAAAGGAGAGATACAAAATGAACATCAATATGATGCACCCTGCGGATCAGCTGGTAATGATCATGGAACGTATCTACGGATACGGAATGACGACAATGTCCGGGGGAAATCTATCCATTCTGGACGATAACGGCGACATATGGATAACGCCGGGCAGCATCGACAAGGGTAGCCTTACAAGGAAGGATATGGTTTGCATCAAGCCTGACGGCAAGATAATCGGCAACCATAAGCCGTCATCGGAATACCCATTCCACCAGAAGATATATCAGGCGCGCCCTGATCTTAAGGCTGTACTGCACGCGCATCCGCCGGCACTGGTAGCGTTTTCGATCGTGCGCCGGATACCGAATACGAGCCTTATACCAAACGTTAAATTCTCCTGCGGCGAGATAGGTATGGCTAAATACGGCCTGCCCGGAAGCATGGATCTGGGCGAGAAAATCGCTGATGAATTTAAAAAAGGCTTCAACACCGTTATGCTGGAAAACCATGGCGTTGTTGTGGGCGGAAACTCAATGTTCGATGCTTTCAAAGCCTTTGAGACGCTTGATTTCTGCGCCAGACTGGAGATAGACGCCCATCAGATCGGCCAGCTTTCCTCCCTGTCAGATGAGGAGATAACTTGGTACAAGAATAAGCAGGTAGTACAGATGAACGAATTTGTCGCCACCAAGGTGACAAGCGAGGAAAGAGCCGCCAGACGGGATATGTGCGCTCTAACGCACCGCGCTTACAATCAGCAGCTGTTCACCAGCACCCAGGGGACATTTTCCCAGAGGATAGACAATGATTCGTTTATCATAACGCCTCACGCCAAGGACAGAAAGTACATCGAGCCGGACGATATCGTACATATCCAGGGCGATTTCAAGGAGCTTGGCAAGGATCCGAGCCGCTCTATCGCTTTGCACCGTGAGATATACCGTCAGCACCCACATATCAATTCCATAATAATCGCCCATCCGCCCAATATAATGGCGTTTGTGGTATCGGATGCTGTTCTCGATTCCAAAACCATCCCCGAAAGCTATATCCTAATGCGGGATATACCTAAGCTTGACTTCGGCTCCAATTATTTGCAGCCGGTAGAGACCGCCAAGGTATTCGATGAATCAACGCCGATGGCTATGGTAAAGAACGATTGCCTTATCGTCACCGGCAACAGTCTCTTAAACGCTTTCGACAGACTGGAGGTCGCCGAATACAGCGCAAGGGCGATAGTCGCTTCACGCGGACTGGGTGAGATTGTTTCCATAAATCAGGAGCAGATCGATGATATCGAGGACGCCTTCCACTTGGTAAAGAAGAGTAAATAAAATTTTGCAATTGGGGAACCTACTATAAATATGATAATACCGCCTGCGTATCACTTTTCCGTGATATACAGGCGGTATTTCTGCTTTTTACCATTCTGTAAAATTTTTCAACCGTTCATACTCTTTTAACGTTATCGGTATCACAGAGCCGTTTTTGAAGCTGTAAGGAAATCTTAGCTCACGTTCAAGCCGTTTGAATTTTCCCGCAGTAATATCCTCTGACAGCAGCTTTATATACCCGCCGGCAACGCCGTGATGATAAAACGTCAGCAACAGACACCATTTCCCATCCTTGAGCCGGTACACCACCGGATCCTTATATCTGTCCGGGCTATCGAGCTTTGATATAAGCTGATCAAAGGCCTCGATACGCTCATACTTCCCCGTTGGCGCATCAGCTACCTCCAGTGTCACTCCGCCCGGATTTTCCTCCGACAAAAATCGGTAATACCTCTTTTGATACTCGCATATCACTGCTCTATTCAGACTGCTGCCGTTTCGCCGGTACATAAGACGCGGATACGTGAACTCTTTAAAATCGGGAGTTCTGCTGTAATAAAGCGCCTTGTTCACAAAACCGTCTCTTTCAGACGATGACAGCCAATAAAGGATATGATCATCCTGCTCCCCGTCATACACCACTCCCGGCGACCACATGCAGCCAAACGATTCCTCGCCAAGATCAAGCATTCTCTGTTCCGACCAATGCACAAGATCGTCAGATTCCCACATCACCAGATACTTACTTCCGTACTTTGATACTCCTCGCCAGTCACGGTTATATTTTTGAGTAAACGTATTTGCCAGACACAGATCCGCCGCAAAAATGTAATACCTGCCGGTCTTTGCCCGTATTATTGATATATCACGCACACCGCCCTCGCCGCTGCTGCTCCAAATGACCGGATTACCGTTATTTATCTTGTCCCATTTCATCCCGTCCTTGCTTATGCTGAAATATACCTGTTCCCCATCCGGAGTTGGCTTTTCCCTGTAATGCGCAAATAAATATGCCTCCATCATAATTTTACCTCCTCGCATGAATAAAAGCACCGCAAACGGTGGCGTCCGCTCACAGTGCTTTCATCCTTAAAGTTATTATACCGCAGCGGAAGATTCCTGACGTTAAACGACAAAAATCCTTACTTTATTACCCGCAGCCTTTAGCCGTTTTGTGCAGCGGAAGATTGCATCTCATCATAAACAGCAGCCTTCTCATCAAGCACTCTCTGGTACCCGAGATCAAGATATTCCTGCTTGGCAGCCTCATACTTGGCGTCGAACTCCTCAGGAGCACAATTTACAAGCTCAACCTTGAACTCCAGCCACTTATCCTTAAGCGTACCCGACAGCTCCGTCAAGGACTCAATAGGCTTGGTGAAGATATAATCGTTGTACTTGTATTCTTCATAAGCCATATAATCCTCATACGTATCCTCTATCAGGAACTCATATCCGGCAGGAGCATACGTCTTGGCCTGCATCTTGACATTCTGCTCTACGCTGCCCAGATCCTTGCCCTCGGTAACGAGACACCACATATCCTTATTGGAGGAATAATTAAGTCTTTCCTCACCGGTGTAACCATCAATTATGACCGGGATCCCATCTTCCATGGTATACGTAACGCCTTCGATACCGTTCTGCATTACGAACAGGTTTTCCGGATCGGACAACCATTCGAAATACATCAGGACGGCCTCCGGATGTTCGCAGTTGGCATTGATACCGGACATCATACCGAACGGATTGTCCTTTCTGGCGCCGCTTATCTTCCCTTGATACGTTCTGCCCGGAAGTATCTCTACCTCTGCATCGGGAACGTTCTGCTTGAGCATTCCGATTATATCAGGGCTCTTAGTAAGATATGTGCCGAATACGCCCTGTTTACCGGAAATGAACAGCTCTCTTCCCTTGGAGCCATCAGCATCAAGATACCATTCTTCGCTGAACAGCCCTTCATTGTAGAGCATATTATCATACTTGAGCTGTTCTTTTACCGGCTCCCAGGAAAGGGCGCAGACGGTTATATCCGAATAAAGTGCATTGTCCCTTTCTGAAAGCGGGAAGTCGCGGAACATATACGCCCCATAGTTGGCGTCGCCGAGGGAATATCCTATAGCAACAGTGCCTTCACCGCCCAGCTGCATATCGCGGAACTTCTTGAGCATTTCCACATACTCTTCCTCTGTCGAGGGAACTTCCGAATATCCGGCCTTTTCTACCCAGTCTTTTCTTATCATGTTTATCCACTTGAAATCAAGGGGACGTGTTGCTCCCAGGAACATTTTCTTGCCGTCAAGATAAGTGTACTCATCAAGCTCAGCTGTTTTTTCATAATAATTGGGAGCATACTTCTTTATCATTTCCTCATCAAGCTCCATCAGCGCGTCCTGATTGGCAAATGATACGATAGTCGGATAGTCGTAGTTGAAAATGATATCCGGCTGATTCTCTACCTTACCGGCTAACAGCTGGTTGAACTTTGTTATCTCTTCTTTTCGCGGTATTGAGATATATGTCATTTTGATATTGTGCTTATCACCGAAATTCTCCTGTACATATCTCGTCCAGTAATTATCGGTAACGCTGGCCTGTCCCGGTTCACCTCTGTCGTAAACAGGTATTTTCAGCTCTATCTGCTCCGGATAAACGTAATCCGCAACGTTTTCTCTGGACATTATCTCTTCCATGTCCGCACCATTTCCGCTCTTTTTACAGCCTGAAAGAGCTGCTGCAGCTGTGACTGCTGTCACACCCGCTAAAGCGAAAGCCATGATCTTCTTTGTTTTCATAATTTCCTCTCCTTTTCTTTGATTTATATATTCTCGCAGGATTACTCCTTAACTGCGCCGATCATTACACCGGATACAAAATACTTTTGTATAAACGGATATACGATGATAATAGGTATAGTTGCAAACATTATAGTCGCCGATTTTACTACCTCCTGAGCCTGCATCTCACCGCCGCCGGATTCCTGAGCAAGAGACCCGGTCGAGCCGGATGCGTTTACAAGATTATACAGCTTCAGCTGAAGGACCTTCAGCGAATCCGACTGTATATAGTACAGAGCGTCCTGGAACGAATTCCAGCGTCCCACCGCGTAAAACAATGCCAGCGTTGCCAGAGTGGGAATGCAAAGCGGCAGCACTATCTGCACAAGTATCCTGATATCAGAGCATCCATCGATCTCAGCAGCTTCCAAAAGACTGGGCGGAAGCCCCTGTATCGCAGTCCTGAGAATGATCATATTATAAGCCGAAATGGCCAGGGGCAGCACCAGAACCGCTGTCGTATCAAGCAGATTCAAGCTGTCCATAAGCAAGTAATCAGGGATTATACCCGCTGCAAAATACATCGTAATGATAAACATTATCGACATCCACTTGCGCCCGCGCAGCTTCGGCTGACTAAGGGCATAGGCTGCGCATATCGTTAGGAATAGTCCCAGCAATGTGAACAATACGGTTATAAGCGCAGTGTACCAAAGCGAATGCACCATCGACGGATCGCCGAGAACCGTTTTGTAAGCATTGAGCGTGATCTCTTTCGGCAAGAGCCACACGCTATTTGCATATACGGCAGCATCGCTACTTATAGAAACAGCCGCTACATGGATAAACGGGATTATACATATCAGCGAAAGGACGCCCACAACAAGATATATAAATATATCAGCGATTATATCGCCCGCACTTTTTTTGATCTTCATAGCTGTGATACCTCCTTATACTATTCCGCCTTCGCCCATGGCCTTGGCAAATTTATCAGAAAGCAGAACGAGCACCAATCCCACTACCGACTGGAACAAGCCTACCGCCGTTGCGATATTATACTGGTTTTGCTGCAAACCTACCCGGTAAACATATGTAGCGATAACGTCTGAAAAATCCGTTACTCTTGGGTTCGATAATGTATACGGACGTTCAAATGACGAACCGAGTATCCTGCCCAAAGCCATGATCAGCATGATAACGATAGTCGGACGTATCGAAGGAAGTGTGATATTCCATATTTTCCTCCAACGCCCTGCGCCGTCAACAGTGGCCGCCTCGTAAAGATCGCCGTTGATGCCGGTGATCGCGGCTAAGTAAATTATCGTGCCCCAGCCCATGCTTTGCCATACGCCTATGAGCACGTAGCTTACAAGCCAATGATATTTCTCCGTCAGAAACGGTATCTCCATGTTGAGGATAACGTTTACCATACCGGACTGTGGTGAAAACAGCTGGTAGGCAAGCCCGGCTATGATTACCCAGGATAAAAAGTGCGGCAGATAGAGTATGGTCTGCGTTATCTTCTTATACCATTTATGGGTTATCTCATTGAGCAATATCGCCAAGATTATGGGCATCGGAAACCCAACCAAAAGATCGAGGCCGTTTAGTATCAAGGTGTTTTTAAGCGCCTTATAGAAATCAGGTGATGTAAATACCTCCTGGAACACTTCCAGTCCGATAAATTCCGAGCCGGCAAAACCCTTTATCGGTTTATAATCAAGAAACGCTATCGACAGCCCCAGCATCGGCAGATATTTGAATACGATCAGGAATGCAAGCGGTATCGCTATCAAAATATACAGCTGCCAGTCTCGTTTAAGGTAAAACAATAATCCTTTTTTCTTCTTCGGCTTTGCCGAGCCTTGGGCACTCTGCGCCGCTTTTGCAGTTTTCATTTGACTTACTCCTCCCTTTTTATGTTTATACAACGATCACTGCTATCTCCGATATCTCGGCCGCATCGGCAGGATCGTCCAGCATGATCTTAATATATTTTCCGTACTTGGGAACAGGGAATATATATTTTTCCGGATCGGTAGTGACGCCGGAATTGGCCGACGCCATAGACAGATCCCAGCCGTCCCTATTGGTAAGATCCGCATCATCTTCGCCGATATCCCACTTGTTGTATATCTTAAATTCATGCTGTTTACTGTCACCATCGGCAAAGCTTATGTAGACCGAGCTTATCGCATAATATCCGTCAAGCTCCGCCATCAGGATATTATCTCCCTCAAGCGTCCATGAGGTCTGATAGTCAAGGTCAAACAATTCTTCTCCACCCTCGCCGTTAAGGGTTCTGACACTGAGGACGTTGGCCTGCCCCGGTTCTATCTTCTCTCCGTTTTCAAAATTGTCGGAAGAATTCGTTTCAGAAACGGAAGCAGTAAGTATAATATCCTTGGCATTCTCCGCATCCGTGCCTGATGAACCGTTTTCTGCCAGGACTATTTTCTGTTCGGGATACCATTCAACATTTAATCCCATAGCCTCCGCTATCATTCTTACCGGCACAAACATTCTGTCATTGCGTATGACAGGGACTGTATCCATCGTCCGGCTTTCACCGTTCACGGTATATTCCGTCTGTCCCGCAGTCATAACTATTTCTGCTTTCTCGTTTTTAACGGTGACGCTGGAGGTATCCTTATCCCAGCTAACACCGGCGCCGAAAGCCTCGGCGATAAACCTATACGGCACCATCGTCCTGTCGTTTTCCATATACGCTGTGATGCTCGTATCATCGTTATCTATGTAATAAGGAACACCATTTACCAAAGCCGTGCCGCTGTCAACAGCCAGCTCCACGCGGTCGCCACGGTAAAGTTGGGAAATGTCCCATTCTTTTTGATCAAGCTCCGGATTGGTTACCTTATTTTCTCCGTCCATAACGTATATCTGCGGAACGGGGACGCTTTTGGTATCATATCCGAGATAGTAGCCCGTATGTGCAGGCTGATTATAACCTACGTTCTGTACCGCGACTGACGCCCTATACTGCGGATCGTGCATAAGAGTAGGCAGCCGGTATTGCGTAGGAATAGTTGTTGTGTATATCCTAAGCGCAGAGTTATCCTGTGTCGGATATACGACCTCCTCACGCCAATCGCCAAAAAGATCGGCCGTAAGCGAGGGATTGGCCTTGCCGGCATTATTGGAATGACAATTCTCGGCTGTAAATATGGTCTTTACCTTACTCGTATAGGGATCCCATTTCGATATTATTATACCGTCCTGCACTTCCCTGCCGAGATCTCCGTCCCACCACGTCAGGAAATTGGCCGGTATGCTGTAGCGGTCTGTTATAAGTTCACCATCGGCGGAAATAAGCATTTCCATTGCCGACCAGCTTTCCGCCCCCTCATATCTGGGATCGATATCCGCACTTGTGCCTCTGCCGACGTCTATCGTTCCGAACGGGGATGACCATATGAGCTCTCCCGTCCTTGAATCGCGCATATCCTGCCCCATCGCGCCCCATTCATGGACGGTGAATGTCTCAAGCCCCGGCCTTGATGGGATGAGATCGCCCGTATGCTGAGCGTCGCCATGATTTAGCCCTGTCGTATACATGGGGCTGCCATCGTTATCGTAGGCGGTAGAACCGTAAATTATTTCGTCGCATCCGTCAAAATCAACATCGGCAACGGCTACCGAATGGTTGCCCTGGCCGCCGAAATCCCAGCCGAGCTCACCTTCTTCTTTTTCATAGGTGTCAAACACCCATTGATTTTTTATCTTGCCATCCTCAAGCGTGAACGCTGCCAGCGCCGTCCGGCCGTAATAGCCCCTGGCGAAGACCATTGCCGGGTTTTCGCCATCCAGATAAGCAACTGCGGCGTTGTATCTTTCCGATCGGTTGCCCCAGTCATCGCCCCAGCTATCTATGTCCCACGTTTTATCCCCGTAGGCGCCCTGAGACTGCGGTATATAATCCGTAGTATCTATAACTGCTCCCGTTTCACCGTCAAACACTGTTACGTACAGCGGACCGGTGAGATTTTTCCCGTTATCATTACGCCAATCCTTTTCCGGATCGCCGATAACAGTACCGTCTCCGGCTATTGTACCGTCAGCTGTGCGCAGCGCAAATTCCGCCCGGCCGTCTCCGTCAAAATCCGCCGCCAGCATCTGTGTGTCATGCGCGCCGGAACGAACGTTTTTGCCCAGATTTATCCTCCACAGCCTCGTACCGTCCAGCTTATAGGCGTCGAATATCGTAGGTCCTGTATGGCCAACGTTGGCGCTGTCTCTTGAATTGGAGGGATCCCATTTCAATATTATCTCATATTCTCCATCGCCGTCAAGGTCGGCTGTCGTTGCATCGTTTGCTATATACGTATACTGCTCCTCCGCACCGCTTGTTTGCAACTCCACGCCGCCCTCGGGTATATCGATCGGTATTTCCAGATAATTTTCACCAAGAAGCTCCGTCTCCTCGCATCTTTCACCTTCGACGCCGTTTTCTACCGCCGCTACGCTGTATTTGTCACCTGCTTTAGCATCGTAGTCGATATAATTTGTGATATCAAGTGGTTCCTGATTGAGTTTTTCACCGTTCTTATAAAGGTTGTACATAACGGAGGAACTCTCTGTTCCCAGCCATCGCCAGGAGATAAAGCCGTAGCTGCCACCATTCACCGCCGTAAGGCCGCGGTCGAGGTTTTCCATCCGCCGCTGTATATCCGGCCGGCTGTCTATGAGTGCTTGTGTTTCGCTTCCATCAGAAATGTCGCTGTTTATAACGATCTGTTCCGGCTCCTCGGGAACGCCTTCTATCACACCATAATCGCCGTCGCCGGTATCGGTATATACCGTTTCCTCGCCGTTTAATATCTCAATATTATCAACATAGGCATACGCCCCGGGATCACCGCTATACGGCGAGTATCCTATCCTGACCAGAGGCAGCTGCTTAGAGGAATATTCATAATCCGACTCTGTTTGCGCATATACAGTACCGTCTTTTAAGAGTGTGAATTTGTTTTCTTCTCTGACAACAGTAAACCGATGCCACTCGCGTTTTATGCTTGCATATTCACCGCCGGCATAAAGCTGCTGCTTACCTTCCGTGACCGCTTCTATATAGGAATTATTTCCGGTATCCGGTATAAAATAAAGCCCTGTGACCACTCCGTCCCGTACAGTATCATCAGTCCCGGTATAAAAAGCATACCTTGTCCCTGTCGTCATTGTATAAAGGTCAAATGATACCGAAAACGAACTCTTAAGCCGGTACGTATTCCCACTTTTATCATATAAATATTCCCATGGGATCTCTAAAAATGGGTTGCGGCCCATCTCCTTATCGTTACCGCGGACGGCGTCATAACCGTCAAGCCCAAATACCATCCCGCGTCCGCTGCCCGTAGGATCTTCTTTCACGCCGGCAGTGCCGCATCCGCTGTACAGCGAAAGAAGATCACCCTCATCTGCCAGAGCCGGAAACGATAAAGTGCTTCCGGCTAATGCAGCGGCCAATACTGCGCTTATTATTTTTCTCATGTTATTAACTCCTTTTTTCTCTTCCCCAAAACAATACTTTGTCTATATTATATAATATTTACAGTCAATATAATATCATAATTTTGCTATTTTTATAATTTTATTATAAAATATTGCGGTTAGTTTTTTATCAAATTATTGCTATAGGATATTGAATTTTTCATAAAAGAGTTGTATAATATAATTGTGATTTTATGGATAATAGTTAATCATTCACCGTATTGCCGGGGTCTACGATCTTCGCCGATAGCAAGAACAGGAGAAAAAAGATGCTTAAAAACAATAATATACAATACTGCCCAGATTTCAGCTATGACCGCTGGACATACACCAGATCCAACGTTATGCATGACTTCCACTGTCATGACGCCTACGAATTATTCTTCCTCGAAAGCGGGCCGCACTGCTTTATCACCGAGGATCGGGTATTGAATATGTCGACCTATGACGTTGCGCTGTTTAAGCCAATGCAGCTCCACCGCTCAAAAAACAATTTTCCCTATTCGCGGATATGTCTGTATTTTACTGAAAAATTTATGGATAAGTATTTCAAAAGTTTTGCCGTGGACACGCTCATGCGCTGCTTTGACCATAATATAATCTCTTTGGGAGAGGATGCTTTTGCAGAAGCGATGAAAGCGATCAACAAGATACGAAGGGAGGACGCTAGGGAGCCGGACAACAGGATATTTCTCTATCTTGCCGAGATCCTTCATATTTTATATGAGAACAGGTTTAAATCGCCGATACGGATAAATGATAACAGGAACAACATCACAAAAATAATAAATTATATCTGTAACAACTATAATAAAATAAGCAGCATAGACGATATCGCAGAACATTTTTATCTGTCCAAATACCACCTATGCCGCACGTTCAAAGAGAAAACAGGATTTACACTTGTGAACTACATAAACAGCGTCCGCATACAAAACGCCTGTGAAAAACTATTAAACTCCAACGCGGCTGTTACCGAAATAGCTATTGAATGCGGATTCAACTCCTGCGCATATTTCTGCCAAATATTTAAGAAAAACACCGGTTACACTCCCAACGATTTCCGCACAATATACGACCCTGCCGCCAAACGACAGCTGTTAAAATAACAAAATAACCGCCTGTGTACAATAATTCTGTGCACAGGCGGTTTGTTTATGCTTTGCCGCGATCATGCCGCACTTTTCGGCTGCATGAATAAAGCAGATGTAACTTCGGGCCGCTGTAATACTCCGTCCAAAACTCGTCCTCTTTTTCCATGCCGATGCCCTCAGCCACCCTGATAGATGGCAAATTATCGGCCTTTATCACCGAGTATACCCTGTTTATCTTGTTTTTGTGGATACTCCTTGTTTTTCCAATACCACCATTTCAGCTTTTCCGGTTCGTGGACACTGTTTTCCGCATAATAGACCGCCAGCCGGAACACGTATAACTGGCATTTATCCTCACGAAATCCTTTCCGCTCACAATCCAGCTCGTAAAGTTCCTCCGGACTGCGCCCCTTCAAGTCGCTGATATTGCGTATTCCCAAATCAAGCAGATCCTGTTCAATATTCTTCCCTACGCCGGGGATCTCTCTCAATTCACTCATTTTGACTTTCTGCCTTTCCTTTTTGTTGCGGCTCTTCCCGGAAGAGGCGGCCTCATTATTTTCTCCGGCCGTTTCTTTGGCATAGCAATGAACAGACTCCACAGCACCACATACTCCGCCCCGGCCGCTTTCAGCGCAGAGGCGCAGGCTTCAGCCGTATTACCGGTCGTTACGATATCGTCAAAAAGTATTATCCTCTTTCCTGCTACGATGTTTGTTTCAGCAAGAAAAGCCTTGCTGACATTGCTGCTTCGATCATAGCCGCGAAGGCCGCTCTGAGGCTCGGTATGCCTTATCCGCTCCAATGCTTCCGGCCGATGCGATATGCCCAATTCCGCACAAAGATCTTTACTCAAAAGCTCCGCTTGATTGTAGCCGCGCTCATTATATCTCTGCTTAGAAAGAGGTACCGGTATCATCATATCAAACCCTTCATAGTCAAGATTTTCAAAGTAGCTCACAAGGATCCTGGCAAACACCACCGAATACGCCCAATCACCGTTGAATTTATATTTTAAAAACGCATCGCGTATCCGTCCCCTGTAGAACATCGGAGAGCAAATATAACTGACGTTTTTTGTACCCTCAAACGATGAACAGCCATCTGTAAAGGCTATTTCCTTTGCACATTCTTCGCATATCCCAAGACCGTCTGCGCTGTAAGGGCTATAACGGGTAGTGGTCTTGCGACAACATATACAGTAGTAACGGCGGTTCCTATCGGCTGCCGATTTTAGCAATGCTGAAATAATATTATATAGTCCCATTTTTCCCTATCCTACAAAAAGGGTTGCCGCACCAACTAATGCAGCAACCCTGCCTGTTTTTAATATTTCCTTTTATCCGCCTATCTGGCAATGCAGTCCCGGACGCTCTGCGGCCTTTAACAGCTCCTGCATATGCTCATTTGACGGCGGTTTGATATCCATAAGCGTATATTCACGTCCCAGCCAACCGTATTTGTCCTGACCCATTCTGTGGTACGGCAACAGATGGAGTCTTTTCACACCGGGAAGCGTTACAGCAAAATCCGCTATCGCGCTTATCTCCGCCGGCGTATCATTAAATGTGGGGATGACCGGCACCCGTATCGTCAGGTTGGAGCCGTATTCGGCTATTCTCCTGGCATTATCAAGTATCCTGTCGTTAGGCTGTTTGGTAAATTCCAGGTGCTTACGGCTGTCCATGTGCTTGATGTCCATCAGGATATAATCAAGGTGCGGCAGATAATCTTTTATTACCTCCCATTTTGCTATACCCGTAGTCTCTATCGCCGTGTTTATTCCAAACGCATGGCAAGCCATCAAAAGCGGTACTGCAAAATGCGGCTGTAAAAGGGCTTCGCCGCCCGACAGCGTCACACCGCCGCCGCTGCGCCGGTAATAGAATATATCCTGCCTGATAACCTCCATCAGCTCACGAACCGAAATATCCTCGCCGACAGTTTTTGTCTCGCCGTTCATATCCATTGTTTGTATTTCAAACGATTGCGACTCCGGATTGCAGCACCAACGGCAGCGCAGTGCGCAGCCCTTAAGGAAGATTATCGTCCTTATCCCCGGGCCGTCATGGATAGAATACCGCTGTATATCGAATATCCTTCCGACTGCATCTAATATCTCATCCATAAATTCCTCTCCTGCTTAGAAAGTCTGCTCCGTCCTGTTGATAATATCATCCTGCAGGGACCGGGAAAGAGTCGTAAACAGCGCGCTGTATCCGGCAACACGAACAACCAGGTTCTTATAATTTTCCGGATGCTTCTGCGCATCAAGCAGCGTTTCTCTGCTCACAACGTTAAACTGCATATGCATACCTTTCTGATCGAAATACGCACGTATGTAAGATGTGAACTTCATCAGCCCTTCCATACCGCTCAGAGCCGATGGATGGAATTTCTGGTTATAAAGCGTTCCGTTGGAAGCATTGGCATGGTCGAGATGAGCAACAGAATTTGCCGCCGCTGTCGGACCGTGTACATCTCTTCCCGAGCCGGGTCCTACGCCGTCTGCAATGGGCCTGTTGGCCAGGCGGCCGTCCGGCGTTGCGCCCGTCTGCTGACCGAGAGGAACATTTGCCGATACCGGGTACAATCCGGCCTGGAACTGTCCGCCGCGCGGATTGTTGTACTTTTCGACTTCTTTCGTATATATATGACCGACTTCTCGTGCAAAATTATCGATCTCTTCAATATCGTTACCGTATTTGGGAAGTCCGTTTATCATTTCCAGCAGTTTGTCATATTTTGCTTTCTTGGCAGCATCCGTAGTGCCCTCGAGGAAGGTACGGCATACCTCGGCGATCTGCTGCGGGGAAAGCTCTTTTCCAACAGCTCTTAACCGCTCTGCGACCTCCAGCGTTGCTTTCTGGGCAAAATCCGGCTCCAGTCCGCGGCCGTAATTATGGATAAGCGCGTCCTTGAATTCGCTTATCGTCACGAGCTTTTTCTCGTACACAAGCTCCTTTATCGCCCACAGCGCATCCGTCATGTTGGCGATACCGAAGCCCTGGGGGCCGGTGAAATTATATATAGCGCCACCCTCCTGCAAGCTCTTTCCTCTTTTAATACAGCTGTCTATCATACTCGACTGGAACGGCAGCGGGCAGCGTTCCGCATGTGCCACATCGATAGCGTTATCGGCGTTTACCAAAAGCTTTATCATGTAAGCCATCTGTTTCTTGTAGGCGTCTAAGAACTGGTCAAAATTCTTGAAGCTCTCCACCTCTCCTGTGCGTATGGAAATAACCTCTCCCTTATCAACGCCATTGGAGAATACCAACTCCAGCGGACGGCACATATTAAAGAACGCCGCGTCATGCCAGCCGTCTGTCTTATGCGGGGTCTGGGGTTCCACACAACCGATTATAGCATAGTTTCGCGCATCCTCAAGTGAAACGCCCCTGGACATCAAGGCCGGGATTATAACCTCATCATTATAGTAGGCCGGAAGTCCGATACCTGTTCTCGTCAGCTCGGCAGCCTTTATCAAAAACTCATCAGGCGTACCGTTCCAAACGCGAACCGAAAATGACGGTGCCGGCAGCCGAGTGTGCATCGATGCCTGTATACACATAAACGAAAGGTCGTTCGTTGCATCCACACCGTTTTCATCCTGTCCGCCCGCACACAGATTCTGGAACAGGCTGTAGCCGGCAAAGCCCTCGGCCGAGGCCGCGTCTCTTACCTTGTTAAGGTCGTTGAGCTTTACCCAAATGCAGTCCATCAATTCCTGGGCAAATTCACGCGTTACCGCTCCCTTATCCATATCCGACTTATAGAACGGATACATATACATATCGAACCGTCCCGGGGAAATGGAATGACCGCTTGATTCCGTCTGCAAAAGCAGCTGCACAAACCAGAACGACTGGCAGGCCTCATAGAAGGAAGTAGCCGGTTTTTCGGGGACATTTGCGCAGTTTTTCGCTATTTGTAAAAGCTCTTGTCTGCGCTTTTGATCACGGCATTTTTCCGCCATGTTATAGGCAAGCTCTGCATAACGGCGGGCATAGGTTATCGCCGCCCGGCTGCAAATTATCACCGATTCGAGAAATTCGCTCCGCTTTGCGTAATCACTGTCGCCGGCATCAAGCGAGGCAAGCTCTTCTTCAGCTTCCTTTATGATCCCCTCATAACCCATATTCAGCACCTTTGCATAATCGGCGCAGAAATGGCCTATGCCATTATAGAAATAGTTGCCGGGGGTAAAGATATTATGCTCTATAGCCTTCTTCGTCTCCGGCACCATATAGCTGCTGGCCAGATCGCTGGTAGTCTTACCCTTCCAGTAAGGATATACCTTTTTCAGGGCAGCCTTTGTTTCTTCTGATATGTAGAACGGGTCGGCGCTTCTGGTAGCCACAGTGTCAAATTCCGCTTCCAGCCATTCATAGGAATATTCAGGGAATACCTGGCAACTCCTCGGCTTTTTGGCGTTGCTTCCCACGATAAGCTCATTGTCGCGTATAACGATCGGCAATTTTTCGCAGATATTCTTAAACGCGATCGCGCGCCGTTTTATTATCGGCTCATTCTCTGTTGCCATGTAGCTTTCTGTAACAATGACCGCTCTTTCATGCTCGATCTCAGGCATATCTTTGAAGAGATCGTCAATAAGTTTGGGGATTCTCGGAGGTACCGGAAGATCTGTCGTATTAAAATTCCTCATTGTATTTTCGTCCTCTCTTTACTTATAAAAACTACTACATATAGTATATCATATCAATGCCGTTTTTGCAAGTAGTATTTACAAAAAATACGCATTAAATCGTGATATTTCTGTAACATTCACCAAGATGATCGACTATTCCCATTACATCGGAATAACGCTGATGATACAGCCTGTTCACACTTTATCTAGTTTAGCGTTTTCATCAATACTAATCGGATATGCATATATGCTATCCAGACATTTAGCGAAAACGAAGCTGTACGATTTAGTATTGATTTTACAAGACAGAAAATATAGGGATATGCAAAAAATCCGCTCTTTGGAGCGGATTTTCTATCGGATTTTCTATGTTTACGCCCTTGAACTACGGGCAAAAATCAACCTCGAAGTATAACGACACGCTGTCGGTCAAGAGGTGTACAGCGTTGACTGCGGCCGCCGCTGCAACCTGTTTTACCTATCTATACCTTTTACATACACATGGACGCGGCGCGCATTTACAGATGTGTATTCCTCCACGGAGTAGGCGGCGGCAAGCTGCACCTTGCGGCAAACCTTTTGAATATCGCAGCCGTATTTCACAGATACTGTGATGTCCAGATGCGCACCATGGTTCGTCTTGCGCACATAAACACTGTGCACCTTCGTTATTTCAGGGAATTTCTGTGCTTCGTAGGTGGATATGGCTATAAGTACGTTGTCAGATATCTCATAATTTCCCAGATAGCTGAACGTGGGGCGCACTATGGATTTAACATCGGTCACCACCTTTTTATCTCGTGGAAGCTCCTTTAGAAAATGCAGCGGATGCAGGAAATATCCCGAAAAATCCTGTTTTATCTCAAAAGTGGGTACAGGTATTACATGCTTTCCTTCATGTATGCGCATATCATGTGCCAGCTGCATTTCTTCCTGAGTAGCAACATCCTCTATACGTATTATCTTTTCAATAGGAGGCAAACCTAAATTCCCGGCTATCTTCTCCACCATGCCGTCCGACGTCCCCAGTACCATGACGCATTGAAGGCCGTTTTTTTCTATAGCGTTTCTGACTTCGTCCGCCTGCTCCTTTTTTAAGAACAAGGCATGTTTTACAGAAGCCACGCGCGTTTTTTCGCGTTTGGCAGAGGTGCCTGCCAATATCCTTGTACCCGATACCAAAAGACCGTCATCTATTATACCGTCTGCCCCGAACCGGGAAGCAACGGCGTTTGAACGGTGGCTCTTGCCGGTGCCGCTGGGGCCTACAAAGGCGATAGTTCTCATGGATACTCCTCCTTAATTTTCCTTTATTTTATAAGAAAGCGTCATCAATGAATCGGAAAGATGTACATTTTCCACGGAAACGCTGGCAGGCACCTTAAGCTCGGAGTAAGAAAAATTTAATATTCCGGCCACGCCGTGCTTTACGAGGATATCCGCAAGCGGTTGAGCGGCCGCTTTGGGAACGGTCAGTATACCTATCTTGGGCTTTTCACTGTCTAAAAACATTTCCATTTCATCTGTATGGCGTATGGCGATACCGTTTATCTCCTTGCCGACAAGATCTTTATCGTTATCAAAAATACCAATAAGGCGGAAGCCGCGCTTTTCAAACGTCCCATGCGTTGCCAATGCGCGTCCCATATTTCCGGCGCCGATTATTATCATTGAATAGCCGTTGTTAAGTCCCAGTATCTCACCGATAGCTGTATAAAGATGTTCTATATTGTAGCCGTAGCCCTGCTGCCCGAAGCCGCCGAAATAATTAAAATCCTGCCGTATCTGCGAGGCGGTGACGCCCATTTTCTGGCTGAGTGCAGCGGAGGATATGCGGGGAACGCCTTGTTTTATGAGTTCTCCCAGATAGCGGTAATATCGCGGCAGCCGTTTTATAACAACAGCCGGTACCGGCTTTAGATTATCACTCATACGTTTTCACCTCAATTATTTGTATGTTTTATATATTCTTTGTTATAAAAAGAACGATCATTATAGGATTATTATAGCATAGAAATTTCGATTTGTACATAGTAAATTGCATAAAAAAGAAAAAAATAGCCGGGATATTTTTCACATCCCGGCTAAAAATCAGAATTATCTCACATATTCTGAATCGTTTCCATTACATAATCGGCAAATTCGGCGCCGGTGCATCCGGTGTCACGGCCGGTTATAACGAGCTTCTTTTCGGTGAACATACACTTGTCAAGAGCCTTTTCCAGCTTATCCGCCTGTTCCTGATAACCAATGTGCGACAGGAGCATAACGCCTGCGCGGATTATCGAGCAGGGATCGGCGTATTGCGCGCGTCCTTCGGTGACCATTCTCGGCGCACTGCCGTGGATAGCCTCGAACATGGCATACTTCTTGCCGATATTAGCGCTTCCTGCTGTTCCCACGCCGCCCTGGAACTCGGCAGCCTCGTCTGTGAGGATGTCGCCGTAGAGATTGGGCAGAACAAGTACCTGGAACTGCGTACGTCTCTTGGGATCAACCAGCTTCGCTGTCATGATATCAATGTACCAGTCGTCAAGCTCAATGCCCGGATAATCCTTAGCGACCTCCTGGCAAATCTTAAGGAATTTGCCGTCAGTGGTCTTTATAACGTTAGCCTTAGTAACGCAGGTAACGCGTGTTTTTCCGTTTTTCTTTGCATATTCAAACGCTGCGCGCGCTATCCTCTCCGAACCCTCGGTGGTGGCAACAGTGAAATCTATCGCCAGGTCATCGTTTACATGCACTCCCCTGGAACCAACTGCATAACCGCCCTCGGTATTTTCACGATAGAACGTCCAGTCGATACCCTGCTCGGGTACCTTTACGGGACGAACGTTTGCGAACAGGTCAAGCTCCTTTCTCATAGCGACGTTGGCGCTTTCAATATTCGGCCAGGGATCTCCGGCTCTGGGAGTAGTCGTGGGGCCTTTTAAGATAACGTGGCACTGTTTAAGCTCTTCCAGAACGTCGTCAGGGATCGGCTTGTTAGCTTTCACGCGATTTTCAATGGTCAGACCATCTATCACCTTAAAGGCCACCTTACCCTTTGCCTCCTCGTCCTTTAAAAGAAATTCCAATATCCTCTGCGCTTCATGCGTAATGGCCGGGCCGATGCCATCGCCGCCGCATACGCCGATCACGATCTGATCAAGGGCGGAATAATCAATGAAGTCCTTTTCCTGCTTCATTCTCTCCACTCTTGCTTTCTGATCCTTTAAAACCTCCGCGAATTTATCCAGCGCGGCCTGGATATCAGCATCATATGCCATGGGGATTACCTCCTTATTATTAAGGCTCAGGCCTTATTTTTTGTATAGTTCAAAAGTCCGCCCGCAAGCAGCATCTCTCGCTGACGCTGAGAAAGGCTTACGGTAGTATCAAATTCAAAGCCCTTTGTAACATCCTTGACACGGATAGTATCGCCGGAAAGCTGCTGTCTGATGTTTTCTATTACCAGCTCGTCCATCTGATCTATACGGTCATAATCAGCCTCATTCTCGAACGTAAGGGGGACGATACCGGCATTTATCAGGTTTGCCATGTGTATACGGGCGAAAGACTTGGTAATAACAGCCTTTACCCCCAGGTACAGCGGCGCAAGAGCCGCATGTTCTCTTGAGGAGCCTTGGCCGTAGTTGGAACCGCCAACAACGATGCTCTTTCCCAACTCCAGTGCACGGTCATGGAAGCTCTCGTCGCATACAGCGAAGCAGAACTTTGAAATCGCGGGGATATTGGAGCGCAACGGCAGTATCTTGGCACCGGCCGGCATGATGTGGTCAGTGGTGATGTTGTCTCCGACTTTAAGGCTGCACTTGGCGTCGATGGTCTCAGCAAGCGGCTCCGATACCGGGAACGGCTTGATATTGGGACCTCTTAACACCTCTACGCTGTCCATTTCCTCTGCGGGAACGGGCGGAACTACCATATTATCGTTTATTTCAAACACTTCAGGAAGCTTAAATTCGGGCATTTCACCGAGAGTGCGGGGATCCGTGAGCACACCGGCAATAGCTGAAGCAGCCGCTACCTCAGGGGAAACAAGATATATCTGTCCGTCCTTGGTACCGGAGCGTCCCTCAAAGTTACGGTTGAAAGTACGCAGCGATATGCCGCCGGAATTAGGCGACTGACCCATACCGATACAGGGGCCGCAAGCGCTTTCAAGTATCCTTGCTCCGGCATCTATCATTATCGAAAGCGCCCCATTTTTAGCCAGCATATTGAGTACCTGCTTAGAACCGGGAGCGATGGACAAGGATACGTCCGGATGAACGGTTTTACCCTTTAATATATGGGCTACCTTCAGCATATCAAGCAGCGAGGAGTTCGTGCAGGAGCCGATGCAGACCTGGTCTATCTTCATAGCGCCGATCTCATTTACAGATTTCACATTGTCCGGTGAATGCGGACAAGCGGCAAGCGGCTCAAGCGCGGACAGATCGATCTCTACGATCTCGTCATATACAGCGTCCTCATCAGCCGACAGGGGGATATAATCGTTTTCTCTGCCCTGAGCCTTAAGGAACTGGCGCGTCGTTTCATCAGAGGGGAAGATAGAAGTTGTGGCGCCAAGCTCTGCGCCCATGTTCGTTATCGTGGCGCGTTCAGGTACGGAAAGTGTTTTTACGCCCTCCCCGCAGTATTCTATGACCTTGCCTACGCCGCCCTTTACGGAAAGACGTCTTAACACCTCAAGGATAACATCCTTGGCCGCTACCCAGGGACTCAATTTTCCTGTAAGCTCAACCTTTACCACCTTGGGGCAAGTGATATAGTACGTGCCGCCGCCCATGGCTACCGCCACATCCATGCCGCCTGCGCCGATGGCGATCATGCCGATGCCGCCGCCGGTAGGTGTATGGCTGTCAGAGCCGATGAGCGTTTTCCCGGGGATACCGAACCTTTCCAGGTGCACCTGATGGCAGATGCCGTTACCCGGACGCGAGAAGTATATCCCATGCTTTTTGCAAACACTGCCGATAAAGCGGTGATCGTCGGCATTTTCGAAGCCGCTCTGAAGAGTGTTGTGGTCTATATATGCCACGCTTTTCTCCGTCTTAACTCTGGGTACGCCCATAGCCTCAAATTCAAGATAAGCCATTGTGCCGGTGGCGTCCTGGGTAAGTGTCTGGTCGATCCTGATACCGATCTCCTGACCCTTGACCATTTCGCCCTCGACAAGATGGCTGGACAGAATTTTTTCTGTTAATGTCAGTCCCATTTGATTACCTCCGTTGATAGATTTCCGGCTGCGCTTTTTTGCGCGGCTGAAATTTTTATATACCTATTTTATACAAAATATCGTGGTTTGTCAAGGTGTTTGGAGTGATATAAAACAAAATACTGTATAATTCACCAAATATGAACGTTGTGAATATTCTATTTATATTGAATGTGCAGGAGAGGAGGGACGATCAATGGCTGTGGCATTGACATTTGTAATATTTACAGCTCTATGTATATGGTTCATACTTATTCAGGAGAAGCGGTATAAAAGGTGGTATCAAAGCCCGGCTAAAAAGCGTGTGGAGCTAATAACACAAGAGAGTCAAGATATCGAATACAAGCTCCGCCGTCTGGCAGCAGGATACCAATTTGCCGATATCGTGGTGACAAGCGGCAACAGCGTGGTATTAAAGACGGCGGAGCTCATGTCAAGGCGGTTTTTAGGCATAGAGACAAACCGCCAAAACTTGCATTAAAACATCGTTAAAAACTGTCCTGATTTAGGAAAATATTACACTTGACAAACAGGGGTTAGCGGTGTATAATCAGTTACAGAGGTGATTGATTTGGCGGTCAACAGAGATTTTGTCATTATGGTTCAAGACATTATAAGCCATCCTGAATTTCAAAAGACTAAAGACATCATACATCACGGAAAAAGCAATAATGTATATACTCACAGCGTAGCGACTGCACATTTTGCGTACAGAATAGCTAAGCGGCTTGATCTTTCCGCTGAGGATACAGCATCCATAACAAGAGCGGCATTGCTGCATGATTTTGTAGGCTATGATTGGCGCGACGGAAAACCCGACAACATAAAATACAGAGGATTAAAACGTATATGGCATTCGCATCTTTTTGAGCATGGCTTTTCCGCAGCCAGGAATGCATCATTTCACTTTGAACTTACAGACCGCCAGCGGGATGCGATAAGAAAGCACATGTTCCCGCTTGTGCCTGTGCTGCCTAAGTATAAAGAGGGCTGGATAGTGACTTACTGCGATAAAGTTGTCGCGGCCAGAGAGATGTTTCTGTGTGTTACGGATAAAATACAACCGCTGTTTGAAAGAAGACGCCCGGCCTTTGCTTAAAGAATACTACAATACAGAGTTCCAACGGGACTCTGTATTTTTTGTGCTTTTTTTCAGCGGGCTTGACAAAAACGGCAAAAACAGAGTATAATATGGAGCATAAAGCAAATAACCTTAGTCAATTGCGAAACCTTTTCGCAATTGATTTCTGGCTAGTGAAGAAAATAAAAGTTCCGTTGATTAGCGGTCTGTGACCGCTGAAACTTTTATTTTCGCAATTTTTGACGCATTTTCAGCATTTTTGCTTCGCAAAAATCGGCAGCAAGCTGCCGACCGCGCCGTCTTGCGCGGTGCGGAGTCGTCAAAAATTGATTATAATTCGAGGGTTTCACCCTCGAGCTCCCCAGAATAAGGAAATAATTTTAAAACGCTATCGCGTTTTAAAATTATCTAGCAAATAACCTCACATGGAGGAATAGAATGAATACAAAAAAACTGACGTCATTGGCTATGCTTCTGGGTATCGCGCTTGTGATATTTGTTGCGGAATCACAGCTGCCGCCGTTGGCGCCTATCCCGGGGATAAAGCTGGGGCTGGCAAACATAGTTACATTGATAGTTATGGTCTGGTATGGACGAAAAGAATCGCTTTTAGTGCTTATATTGCGCATAATAATAGGGAGTATTTTCTGTGGTCAGCCATCGGTGTTTTTTTACAGCCTTGCCGGAGGAATGGTATGCTTTTTAGTGATGGCAATAGCGTTGGGCCTGCTCGGCAGCCAACGGCTGTGGGTAGTAAGCGTGCTGGGAGCGGTATCGCACAATGCCGGACAGCTTGGTGTGGCTTATCTGTTTACTAAGACCTTTGAGGTGTTCTATTATTTTCCGATACTGGTACTTTCAGGGATAATCACCGGGATATTTACCGGTGTGGCTGCACAGACTTTGATAAATAGTCAATTGCGAAACTTCTTTCGCAATTGATTTCTGGCTAAGGAAGAAAATAAAAGTTCCGTTGATTGGCGGTCTGCGACCGCTGAAA
>CAYNRX010000013.1:0-10239 GCA_964399965.1 uncultured Lachnospiraceae bacterium
GAGGGTGAAACCCTCGAATTCCAATCAATTTTTGACGACTCCGCACCGCGCAAGACGGCGCGGCCGGCAGTCTGCTGCCGGTTTTTGCGCAGCAAAAATGCTGAAAAAGCGTCAAAAATTGCGAAAATAAAAGTTTCAGCGGTCTTTAGACCGCCAATCAACGGAACTTTTATTTTCTTCATTAGCCTGAAATCAATTGCGAAAAGGTTTCGCAATTGACTAATTTAATATCCCCATTATACAATATTTCCGCAATATATTCAAGCCTTTTATTAAATTTTTGAAAAATTATCGCGAAAAACAGCAGCAACCTCAAAAAAATCGCCTTGACAAACCGGCGGCCTTATACTATAATATCAATTACCGAGTAAGCCAGACGATCGCGGCTGCGTGTACGAAAGGGCGCAGGTGAGGAAAGTCCGGGCTCCATAGAGCAGGGTGCAGGGTAATCCCCTGTGAAGGTGACTTCAAGGATAGTGCAACAGAAAATAAACGCCGGGATCTTCCCGGTAAGTGTGGAAAGGTGCGGTAAGAGCGCACCCGGGGACTGGCGACTACTCCCCGGTGTAAACCCCACCCGGAGCAACGCCTGTAAGGGAGATATTATAGTTTGCTCGACAATGCTCCGATATGGCGGCTGGAACCCAACGGTAACGTTGGGTCTGGATAGATGATCGTCCAATACAGAACCCGGCTTACAGACTTGCTCGGAAAAAAGCGGCAGACGGATAAAATACCGTCGGCCGCTTTTTTATAAGGTTTTTAAAACAGCGATTTCCTCCGGGGAAAGCTCCCGTATCTGCCCCGGGCCGAGCTTCTCGTCAAGCAGCAGTCCGCCCATAGAAATCCGCTTTAAATATACGACCTTTCGGCCGCGTTTCTCCCACATACGCTTTACCTGATGGAACTTTCCCTCGCAGACGGTAGTCATGACCTCGAAATGGTCTTTTGTAAGCTCTGCTTTTGCGGGAAGGGTGACAAAGTCGCCCAGATCCATCGGCAGGCGGAAGCTGTCGCAGTCCTCATGTGTGGCCGGGGCGTCCAGACGGGTAAGATAGGTCTTTTCTGCACGGTGCTTAGGGGAGGTCAGCCGGTGGGCAAGCGCGCCGTCATTCGTCAAAAGCAGAAGCCCTTCGGTATCTACATCAAGCCTTCCTACCGGGAACAGTTTAAAATGCGCGAGCTCCCGGGGGACAAGATCCGTCACCGGCGGATAGACGTTGTCCTCGGTAGCGCTCACATAGCCCTGCGGCTTATTGAGCATAAGGTATATAAATTCCCGCTGGATGACCGCTTTTGAGTCAAGCGTTACGGTATCGGTTTCAGATACGGCAGCTTCCGGACGGGAGGCAAGACTGTCGTTTACGGTTATGCGCCCTGCTTTTATGGCCGCTTTGACCTCTTTGCGCGAAAGACCGGCAGCGGAAGAAATATATTTATCAAGTCTCATTATTATCCTCCTTTACCACCTTCAGCCCGCGCATCACTTCTTTTTGCGCTTTTTTGGAATACTGGGCGTAATAGCGGTGAGTGACTTCGATATTCTTATGTCCCATAAGCTCGGCTACCATTTTAATATCTACCCCATCCTCCAAAAGACGGCAGGCGAAAGTCCGGCGCAGGGCATGAGGACGCGTTTTGTCGCTGTCGGTGATGCCGGCGGTGAGACAGTATTTCTTGAGCATTTTCTCCACTGCCGCCACGCTCATTCGCTGACCGCGCCTGTTTATGAATACCGCCTCCTTTTCCGGACAGTCCTTAAGCTCCAGCCGTTCCTGCAAATATTCAAACAGCCTGTTCTCCACCTCAACCGGCATGAATATTTCCTGCTGATCACCGCCTTTGCGGGTGACTATGAACGATGAGGTCTCAAAGCAGATGTCGTTGATGTTGAGGTTCACCAGCTCGCTTACACGGATGCCGGTGCCAAGGTATGTCGTGAATATGGCGATATCACGCTTTTTGCTGCGCAGATATTCGCTTAAATGACGGCCGGTGTAATAGTTTTCTCCGTTGTAGATAACATCTATCAGGTCTATCGTCTCCTGGGTAGTAAGGGGCTTTTTTATCCGCTGGTGGAGCTTGTCGAAATCTATCTTTTCGGTCACATTTGCCGGGATGCGGTCGGTTTTGTACAAATAAGAGTAAAGGCCGCTTACTGCCGAGAGCTTGCGATTTATACCGTAGGCGGAATTGCGGCGCATAAGGCGCAGATGCTTGCCATCGGCGCTCATGGTATCCACCGGGTATTCACGCAGATAGGACTTAAAACGGACAAGGTCGTTGACCGTAACTTGCCCCAGCATCTGCGGCGTAAGCTCGGAGATGGAATCTATATCGGGAAATTTGTATTTTTGCAGATAGACGAGAAAGGTTTTGATGTCCATGCTGTAGCCAAGCTGGGTGTTTATACTGTCCCCGTTGTAGTAGAGTTGGATATATTCAAAAACGAAGTCCGGCATCTCCGAAAGGAAGTTGTCGAGACTGGTATATTTACTCATGGTATTCACCTGCTCCTGTGATATTTGCTGATATTATACCGCTTTTTTTATAAAAAAGCAAGAATTTTAATGAATTTGCGATTTAATACTGGACTTCTGCGCTGAAATATAGTAAAATAATAATGAGAATATCCGCGTACGGCAAAGAGGCTGTAAAAATGCACCGTCTGTTCGCACTGTTTTTTTTTACAGCCCCATAACCGAAATGCGGTCTAAACCTGGAGGATTGATCAAAATGTATATCACAACAGCAAACGAACTGGGAAATATCATGATAACCTCGAACGTTGCCGCGGAGGTGGCAGGTTCTGTGGCTACACAGTGCTACGGTGTTGTCGGCATGGCCTCAAGGAGCAAAAAAGACGGCTTGGTGAGCCTTTTGAAGGCGGAGAATATGGCCAGGGGTATAAACGTGACTGATGCGGGGGACGGGGTCGTGATAGATCTGCACGTGATAATGGAATACGGCGTCAATATCGCGGCTATATGCAAAAGCATAGTAAACCGTGTCCGTTACAGCTTAGAAGAGCAGACGGGGATTCCCGTAAAGCAGGTAAACGTAAGAGTGGAAGGCATCCGCGTGGACGATTAAGGAGGGGATAATGATCAGGACTATAGATGCAAAAGAATTTACCGCCATGATAGCTGCAGGAGCGGCAAAGCTGTACGCGGCAAGAGAGGCGGTAAACGAGCTTAACGTGTTCCCAGTGCCGGACGGCGATACGGGTACCAATATGTCGATGACGATGAATGCGGCGGCGGAGGCGGTGACGGTATCCGAAGCCGGGCGGTTCTGCGAAGCGGCCGATAAGGTGTCGTTTGCTACACTGCGCGGCGCCAGAGGCAATTCGGGAGTGATACTCTCGCAGATATTCCGCGGCTTTGCCAAAAGCGCAAAAAAAAAGGACGTCTGCACGGCGATGGATCTGGCGCAAGCCTTGTCCGCAGGCGCAGACGCTGCTTATAAGGCGGTAATGAAGCCTACCGAGGGAACGATATTGACGGTGGCAAAAGCGGCGGCTAAGAGCGCGTATAATGCCGCTCTTCTGGGGGAGAACGACGCAGCGGCGATTTTAAGAGCAGCCGTGGACGGCGGAAATGCGGCTCTTGAGAAAACGCCGCAGATGCTTCCTGCCCTGAAAAAGGCCGGAGTGGTAGACGCAGGCGGCAAGGGCTTTATGCTGATATTGGAGGGCGCGCTGCAATTTCTGGAAACAGGAAAAACGCCGGCGGCGGAGGTCGTTACCGCAGAGAAACAGCAGATAAAGACAGGAGCGGTGCAGGATAACGTTCAAGAGATAAAATTCCGCTACTGCACGGAGTTTCTCATAGAGAAAAAAGATCGGGAAATTTCTGCCGATGCTTTTAAAAGCGCAATAGCGCCTAAGGGCGACTGTATGCTGGTGATAGACGACGATGATATTGTCAAGGTGCATATTCATACAAATCACCCGGGCTTTGTGCTTGAAGAGGCGGTAAAGCTTGGGGAGCTTGTAAATCTTAAGATAGATAACATGAAACAGCAGCACCGCAATATTATCGCCGGCTCTTCCGAGGAAAAAGCGTCAGAGCCGGAAAAGGAAATGGGGACGGCGGTCGTTGCGGCCGGCAAGGGCTTTAAGTCCATTTTAAAGGATTTGGGAGCCGATTGTGTGATAGAGGGCGGTCAGACAATGAATCCCAGTGCCGAGGAGCTTTTAAAGGCTGTAGAAGCGGTAAATGCCAAGACCGTGTTTGTGTTCCCCAACAACAAAAATATCATCATGGCCGCCGAGCAGGCCGGGAAGCTGTCCGATAAGAACGTTATCGTCATCCCGACGAAGAATATTCCTCAGTGCATAGCAGGGTTGATGGAATTTTCCTCAGAACGTGCGGCGGAGGTTAATGAGAAGAAAATGATAAAGGCCGCCGCAAAGGTGGCCGTAGCCCAGGTCACGTATGCGGTACGCGATACAGAAGCTGACGGAAGGTATATCTATAAAGATGATATCCTGGGCATCACCGGTAACGGTATAGAGGTCATAGGCGCCGATGCGGACGATGTATGCATGGAGCTGGTAGATAAAATGTACGATGCGGATGAGAGCGAATATATAACGGTCTACTGGGGAAAGGGCATAAAAAGGCCGCAGGCAGAGGCTCTTGCCAAAAGGCTGGAAAGAGCGTATCCCGATGCGGAAACAGCCGTAAGAAAGGGAGGACAGCCGGTATATTATTATATAGCGGCCGTGGAATAAAATGGAAGTGCTTGACAGGGATATACGGTATTTAAAAGGCATAGGTGAAGCACGGGCGAAAATGTTTCAAAAACTGGGCATAACGACCGTGGAGGAGCTTTTATACTTTTTCCCGCGCGATTACGAGGACAGGACAAAGACGGCCAAAGTGGCAGAATGCCAAAAAGGAGAAACGGCGTGCGTAAGAGCCGCCGTTTTTTCGGCTGTGAAGGAGAATCATATCCGCAAGAATATGTCCGTGTATACGGCGATAATAAGCGATGATACAGGGGCGATGAACGTTGTCTGGTATAATAACCGGTTTGTAAAAAATGCGCTGGAGCCGGGGAAGGAGTATGTTTTTTACGGCAAGATCTCTGAAAACAGGGGAAGACGAGAGATGCAGAATCCTATTTATGAGGAGGTCGGCAGGGAACGGTACACGGGTCGGATAGCTCCCATATATCCGCTTACGGAGGGGCTTTCGCAGAACATGATACAGAGTGCGATGGAGCGCGCTCTGGAGGAGGCGGGAGCGCTTAAGGAGTATATGCCGCAGAGCATACGCGAGCATTACCATATAGCAGAGCTTAATTTTGCAATGAAAAACATACATTTCCCCGCTGATTTTAAAAGCTACGAGATAGCCAGACGGCGGTTCGTGTTTGAGGAGCTTTTGACCGTGCAGCTGCTTTTGCTGCGGATAAAGAAGGATAATTCAAGAAATGCCGGAGCGGTATTTGAGGATACCGAATGTATGCGGGAGTTTGCCGGTGGATTGCCGTTTGCGCTGACAGGGGCGCAGGAGCGGGTATTGTCAGAGATCGCGGACGATCTTTGCTCCGGGAGACAGATGAACAGACTTGTGCAGGGAGACGTTGGCTCCGGCAAAACGGCCGTTGCGGCGGCCGCTATCTACTGTGCTGTAAAAAACGGACAGCAGGCGGTGATGATGGCGCCGACGGAGATATTGGCGGCGCAGCACTATGAAACGCTCAAGAGCTTTTTTGAGCCTTATGGCATCTGTGTTGAGCTTCTGACGGGCGGTATGGGCATAAAGGAAAAAAGGAGAGTTACCGAGTCTATACAATTAGGTCTGGCACAGGTGGTAGTCGGTACTCATGCGCTTATCCAAAAGGGCGTTGAATATAAGGAGCTGGGGCTGGTAATAGCTGATGAGCAGCACCGGTTCGGGGTGAGCCAGAGGGCGAAGCTCTGCGCCAAGGGAGCCGCCCCCCATATGCTCCTGATGTCGGCAACGCCGATACCGCGCACGCTGGCTCTTATCCTTTACGGAGATCTTGACATATCGATAATAGACGAACTGCCGCCGGGGAGGAAGCCGGTCAAAACGTATGCCGTGGGCGAGAGCATGAGGAAGAGGATATACGCTTTTTTGAAAAAGCAGCTTGATTGCGGTTTTCAGGCCTATGTCGTCTGTCCGCTGATCGAGGAAACGGAGAAGAGCGACCTAAAGGACGCCGTACAGCTGGCAGAAAAACTGACCGCGATCTTTCCCGAATACAAGGTAGGGCTGATACATGGAAAGCTCAAGCCGAAACACAAGGAAGAGATAATGGAGGATTTTGCCCAAAACCGTATCCAGATACTGGTATCAACAACGGTGATAGAAGTGGGGATGAACGTTCCCAACAGCAATATCATGGTGATCGAGAATGCCGAACGCTTCGGATTGGCACAGCTGCATCAGCTGCGCGGACGCGTAGGTCGCGGAGGCGATCAGGCCTATTGCATCCTTTTCGTGCACGGTAAAAACGAGATAACGAAAAAGCGCATGGACACGATGTGTATGTCTAACGATGGATTTTTCATTTCCGAGCAGGATCTGAAACTTCGGGGACCGGGGGACTTTTTCGGTACGCGCCAGCACGGATTGCCGGAAATGCGCATAGCGAACCTTTTCGAGGATGGCGATATTTTAAAGGACGCCCAGGAAGCGGCGGCGCTTATTATGAAAGAACCCGGCTTTAAGTATGAACCGCTTATAAAAAGAGCGGAGATGCTCATGAATAGAGAGATCATTTTGAACTGAGAATAAACTGTTTTATAATTTTGCAAAAAAACTTGCATTCGGGCGAAAAATGTAGTAGAATATAGAAAAATGCGTACGGGGTGATAGAATGAAGCTTATTGCGGCTACGAAAAATAAGAACAAGATAAAAGAGCTGGAGGAGATATTCGCTCCTTTGGGCTTTGAGGTGGAGGCCGGGGTCTTTGACGATGTCGAGGAGACCGGCGATACTTTTGAAGAAAATTCCCTTTTAAAGGCCAGGGCGGTATCAAAGCTCTACGGCGAATTTACCGTGGCCGATGATTCGGGGCTGTGCGTAGAAGCTCTCGGAGGCCGTCCCGGGGTATACTCGGCACGGTATGCCGGTGAAGGTGCAAGCGACCGGGATAAATACGAGAAGCTGCTGTTGGAGCTTTCCGGCGAAAAAGACCGCCGGGCGAAATTCGTGACCGCAGCATCGTTGGTATTCCCGGACGGGCGCGAGATAACGGCCGTGGGAGAGGTGGAAGGACTAATAACGGAAGAGCCGGCCGGTGAAGGGGGTTTCGGTTACGATCCGGTATTCTTCTGCCCGGAGCTGGGTAAGACGTTCGGCGAGGCCGCGCCGGAGGAAAAGAACAGCGTCAGCCACCGTGCGCGGGCGATGGAAAAGCTGTCGGACAAACTGAGGAAAAATACTCACAGAGGATAGGGAGGTCTGAAAATGGATATATTTATAGAGTATATGGTAAAGCATAAATTTGAGGGCAAAAACTATGCGATAGTATCCGGCCTTGTTTTGCTGGCTCTGGCGCTTACAGCGGTGATCCTCTTTTTCCGGGTGTATCTGATGGGGCTGTGGCTGCTGCTTATCGCTTTTGTGTGGTTTGGAGCAGTGGTATTTATACGCCAGCAGATACTGGAGTATGAGTATATCATCACCAACAACGAGATGGATATTGACCAGATAATGGCAAAAAACGGCAGAAAACGCATATTAACTGTTGATTTTAAGCAGATGAGCTTGCTGGCCGCTGTTGATGATGCAGACTTTAAAGCGGAGTATGACCGCCCGGGAGAAAGAAAGATAATAGAAGCTATAGGCGACCGTGCAAAAGGCGGTTTATATTTTCTGGATACGGTGGTAAATATAAAGGGTACCGATACGGCTGTAAGGTTGATATTTCAGCCCAATGAGGCTATTTTGGAAGCTGCGTGGAAGTTCAATCCCCGCAATACTCATATAAAAAAATAAAGGAACAAGGGGACTTATGCGCCCCTTTTTGGTTTAGAAAAATGATCGCAGCCGCCGGTGCGGATACATGTACGCGCTGAGATGCCGCAGTGACAGAAGGAAATTTAAAAGACGTATTGCAAAAGGAGAGGAGAAATATGCTCAAAGCGTGTACGCCATCACAGATGAGGGCGATCGACAGGGCAGCCTCGCAGACGGCGGGGATACCATCGATAGTGCTTATGGAAAATGCGGCCATTGCCTGTGTGAAAGAGCTTGAAAAGATATTCGGGGAGCTTGGTACAAAAAGGGTAGCGGTCGTATGCGGTAAAGGAAATAATGCCGGAGACGGCTTTGCCATAGCGCGGCATCTTTTTGATCTGGGAGCGGATGTGGAGATATATTTGGCAATGGGTGATGAATTTTCGGGGGATTGTCTCATAAATTATGAGATAGTCTGTAATTTAGGTATACCGGTTGCTGAGGCGGACTATAACGCGGAGGCGGAGCTGGCGGCTGCCGATATAGTTGTCGATGCTCTTTTCGGCACAGGCGTGCACGGGGAGATAAGCGGGAGACCGCTGGAGCTTATCGAAGCGATAAACCGCAGCGCGCGTTTTGTGTTGTCAGTGGATATACCCAGCGGAGTCAACGGCGAGACCGGCGAGCTTTGTACAGCGGCGGTCTGCGCCGATGTGACGGTTACATTTGCCGCTTATAAAACAGGTATGCTGATGTTCCCAGGACGCGATTGCTGCGGGCGCATAGTAACGGCCGGCATATCTATACCGCAGAAGGTCATCGATATACAGAATGTCAGCGTGAACGTACCTTTGGATAGGGATATTTTAAACGCCCTTCCTCCGCGCAGGAGCAATTCCCAGAAGGGAGATTACGGAAAGGTGTTTATCGTTGCCGGATCGGAGGGTATGACAGGGGCAGGCTGCCTGGCGGCCGAGGCGGCCTTGTACAGCGGGAGCGGCCTTATAACGGTCGGCGTGCCGTGGGAGCTGAACCCGATATTCGAGTCCAAGCTGACTGAGCAGATGACGCTGCCGCTGGAGGATGATAAAGGGTATTTGACGGCGGAAGCGTTTGGGGCTATAGCGCAGAAGATGGACAGCTCGGATGTACTGCTGTTTGGTCCCGGCGTTGGACGCGGCAGGGACATAATAAAGCTTCTGCGGAGGATACTCAAATATTCGCAGATACCGGTGATAATAGACGCCGACGGCTTGTTCGCCTTAGCGAGGGACATGGATATGCTCAACGAATGTACTTGCAGTATCGTGCTTACTCCTCATGCGGGAGAGTTTTCCCGGCTTACGGGGCTGGACATTGAGTATATTGAAAAGAACAGGCTCCGCATATCGTCGGAATTTGCCCAGGAATATGGGGTGACATTACTTTTAAAGGGACATCACACGATTGTAACCGCTCCTGACGGAACGCAATATATTAATATGACGGGCAATTCAGGCATGGCGACCGGCGGCAGCGGTGATGTGCTCGGCGGTGTGATAGCAGCCAATATAGCGCGAGGGATGCGGGAGGATGTAGCAGCGTCGACTGCTGCTTACCTGCACGGCCGGGCTGCGGATATATTGGCAGCAGAGGTGGGCGAGGATGCAGTTACTCCGTCAATGGCTGCCAGATACCTGTCGAAGGCAAGGCTGTCGCTTATTAAGCGGTAAAAATTACAGCTGGAAAAACAGCTGAAAGTATGATACAATATAACCAACGTGAAGGAAGGAAACAAAATTGAAAGAACGCGTATGGGCAGAGATAGATCTTGATGCGTTAAAAGAAAATATACAAAACGTAAGAAAAATAACTGCGCCCGGAGCAAGGGTCATGGGGGTGGTAAAGGCGGACGCATACGGGCATGGAGCGGTGGAGGTGTCGAAAGTTATACTTGAAAACGGCGCGGACTGTCTCGGTGTGGCGACGCTTGAGGAAGGGATAGAGCTGAGGGAAAACGGGATATCGGCACCGATATTGGTACTCGGGGCTTGCACCGAGACACAAGCCGAGGAGCTCATACGTTTTGATATTACTCCGGCCGTATTTTCTGTGGGATTTTGCAGGACGTTTTCGGAGACTGCCAAAGGAATGGGAAAGACAGCCGAGGTTTATATAAAGCTCGATACGGGAATGACGCGTATAGGATTTATGGCCGACAGGCCGGAGACTATAGATAGTATAGCTGAGATCGCATCGCTTGACAATATTCGTATCGGCGGCATATTTTCTCATTTTTCCACTTCCGACGAGGCG
>CAYNRX010000013.1:10249-51027 GCA_964399965.1 uncultured Lachnospiraceae bacterium
GACGATTCCTATACGAAGCGTCAGTTTGCGCAATTTATGGAGGTCTGCGGGGAGCTTGAGAAAAGGGGCATAGAGATACCGGTACGGTCGATCGCCAACAGCGCGGCGATAATGATGTATCCTGAGTATCATCTCGATATGGTGCGCGCGGGGATAGTGCTCTACGGAAGCTATCCCTCGGAAGAGGTCGATAAAAGCCGCCTGCCTCTAAAACCGGTAATGTCGGTGCGTGCCAGGATAACGAGGGTGGAAAAGCCGGGTGCGGGAGCTGGCGTCAGCTACGGCAAGGAGTACATAACCGATGAGAATGCCGTAGTGGCGACGGTTCCCATTGGTTATGCCGATGGATATACGCGGCTCTATAACGGCAGGGCGAAGATGATAGTAAGAGGAGAGGAGACGCCCGTCATCGGAAGAATTTGCATGGATCAATGTATGATTGACGTTACAAATGTCCATAATATTAAGGCAGGTGACGAGGTGATCGTTTTCGGCGGAGAAGGTCTTACTGCCGAGACCCTGGCGGATTGGATAGGTACTATTTCTTATGAGATATACTGTATGACGTCGCGGCGTATCCCGAGAATTTATACAAAGGATGGAGCAGCAGTCAAAGAGCTTAATTATCTGCTGCGTTAGCCAAATAAACGAAAGGGGCCTGATTGCTTTGTCACACACATCGGAGAATAGCCCGAAAAATGCGAAAAACAAAAAGCTTTTCGAGGAATTAAAACGGGGTTATCAAGAAATGGCGGCCATAAATAAAGAGCTTGCCGAGCTGTGTTTTGATGCGGATCAAGAAGCATATTCGCAGTATGAGGAAAAACTGACGGAGTGTGAATAAAAGTGATTGTAAAAAGAGGAGATATTTACTACGCCGACCTAAGTCCTGTTGTAGGATCGGAGCAGGGAGGAGTACGCCCTGTTTTGATAGTGCAAAACGACGTCGGCAATAAATACAGCCCCACAGTGATCGCCGCGGCGATCACCAGTCAGATCAATAAAGCGAAGATGCCGACGCATATAGAGCTGAAAGCGCAGGATTACGGCCTGCACAAGGATTCGGTTATCCTGCTTGAGCAGATTCGCACGATCGACAAGAAGCGGTTAAGAGAGAGGATTGGCCAGCTTGACGGCGCTCTTATGGAAAGAGTGAATGGCGCTCTGTCTGTCAGCTTCGGACTTAATATGTAAAAGAAAACGCCCTTGCTTATATGAGCAGGGCGTTTTTTTGGTATCAGGAGTATATATGGAGCCGCTTAACAAGGCCGTATATCTTAGCTCCTGCCGGCAGACTCAGTATTTCGTCCTTTGTCAGCACCTTGAGGGTGAATACAAGGGCGAAATATATGACAACCGCAAGGGCGATAGATACTATTGTTGATATGAGGTTGGAGGATGTTATTATCATTGCAAGCCGGTAAATGCCGTAAGCGGCGGCGGCCATGATACCGCCGGCAGTCAGCGGTTTTACGATATATTTTATAAGTCCCAGCTTTATCGTAAGATTGCGGCACAGTACCGCAAAACATATCGCAAAGGCGATTATTTGGCAGGCGATGGAGCTTATCGCTGCGCCGTAGATGTTTATCGACGGTTGGCGGATAAGCAGCAGGTTAAGGATTATTTTGGCCGTGCAGCCTGCCAGAAGGGCTATCGCCGGTACGAACACCTTGCCTAAACCCTGAAGTGAACCGGAGATGGTCTGTGTGAGCGCGGTGAAGATAAGAGCTATCGCGCTCAGCTGTAAAAGCTCGCTGCCCAGAGGAGCCGCCGGGTATATCAGCTTATATATCGGCTGTGCAAGGGCGATATAGCCGAAAGCACAGGGGATTATCAAAAGTATGGATATCAAAAGCGAGTATGTGACCTTGTCGGAGGCCTCTTTTCTGTTTCCTACTGCCAATGCCGCAGAGATCGCGGGGACGAGGACGGTGGAAAATGCTATATTCAGAGAAAGCGGCATATTGATCAGCGTGTCGCTTTTGGAGAGCATTCCCGACAGCCTGACAGCCTCATCGTTGAGCTGGGCGGCGGTAGGGTTTAGGATAGCGGCAGCCCCCGGATGAGCGGGGATCATCTGCGAAAAAGCTATGGCTATGCCGCGGGTTATGGTAGCCGTATCGATCACGCGGTTTATAGCCGTGATTATCGAGCTTAAGGATATAGGCACCGATATCATCAGTATGTTGCGCATTAGGCGGCCGGTCGATACAGAAAGCGATTTTACCGCAGTTTGGCGTATCTGCTCTTCAATACCGCTCTTGCGCTTTACGTAGAATATTATAAGATATATAAAGCTGATTATGCAGGCGGCCGAGGAGGCGAAATTCGCCCAGGCGGCCATTATCTCCGGCGGCTGTCCTATTGAAAGTACAACAAAGAGTACCGTAAGAGTGCATTTAAATATCTGCTCCAGTACCTGAGAGGTGCTTGTGGCTTTCATGTTTTGCAGCCCCACGAAATAGCCGCGTATTACAGAGGACATACATACAAAAAAGATCGATGGAGCCAGCGCGCGCATAACGTATTGCGCGCCGTCCATTTTTATTACGACCTGCGCTACAAAATTGGAGCCGAAAAATAAAAGCGCCGAAGCAACGATGCCGATAGCGGCAAACAGCAAAAAAGCGGTTTGGAATATCCTATGCGCTCCCTTGTAGTCCTTGATCGCGACCCTTGCCGAGACCATCTTCGATATGGCGTTAGGTATCCCGACCGAGGATATCGCCAGCAGCAGCGTGTATATCTGGAATCCGGCGTTGTAGAAGCCGTTGCCGGCGTCACCGAAGCCTTCTATATTCGTTATCACCATTCGATATACAAGCCCCAGGAGTTTTACCAGAAGCTGGGAGCAAAGTATGATGGCGACATTGTTCATAAAAGAATGCTTTTTATCTTCGAGCTTGCCCATTTTTTCAAGACCTTTCCTCCTGCGTAAAATAAAAGACTGCCCCGGCGCAGGACAACAGAGCTGTAACTGTTATTATACGTCCAAATACGGGGATAATCAAGAGAAAATTCATAATTGTTACAGAAATTTAATAAAATATGCAGAAAAAGAAAAAACTGATGGATAAAAGATACTGATTTTCATAATAAGACTTGACATAAAAGAGGTTACGGAGTAAAATAAAATGGAAGTTTTATTACTTGTAAATTAAAAACAGGAGTTGAAGCAGTATGCTTATTACGAAAGCTCCCAAGGGGACGGAGGATCTGATCCCGTCAGAGAGCTATAAGTGGCATTTTCTGGAGAAAAATTTTGCCGAGGTATGCGCATCCTTTGGGTATCGGGAGATACGTATGCCGACCTTTGAGCACACAGAGCTTTTCGAGCGCGGCGTAGGAGATACGACCGATGTGGTGGAAAAGCAGATGTATACATTTTTGGATAAGGGCGGCCGGAGCGTAACTCTGCGTCCGGAGGGTACGGCCTCTACAGCGCGCAGCTTTTTGGAGAACGGACTTAACCAAAATCCGCTGCCGGCAAAGATGTACTATAATATACCGTGCTTCCGTTATGAGAACAAGCAGAAAGGACGGCTGAGGGAATTTCACCAGTTCGGCATAGAGCTGTTCGGAGCGGCCGAGCCATCGGCTGATGCGGAGGTCATATCGCTGGCATTGCTGTTCCTTGACCGCGTAGGTCTTAAGGATTTGTCTGTTAATATAAACAGTATCGGCTGTCCGGAATGTAGACGGGAGTATAACGAAAGGCTGCGGGAGTATTTCCGGCCGCATTTAGATACGCTATGCTCCACCTGCCGCAGTCGTTTTGAGCGCAACCCTTTGAGGATACTCGATTGCAAATCCGAGGTATGCCAGGGGATAGCCAAGGGTGCGCCGAAATTGCCGGATCACATCTGCGGCGATTGCCGGGCGCATTTTGAGCGGCTGAAGGAAGAGCTCGATGTGATGGGTATCAAATATAACATTGACAGCTCTATAGTGCGAGGGCTTGATTATTACACCAAGACGGTGTTTGAGATAATAAGCGGCGATTTCACTGTATGCGGCGGCGGACGGTATGACAGGCTGATAGAAGAATTTGGCGGCGCGCCGACACCGGCGGTAGGCTTTGGATTAGGGATCGAGAGGCTTTTGATCAGGCTGGAGGAAACCGGCGTCAAGATACCGGAGGAGGAGCCGATGCAGCTTTATATAGCGGCTCTCGGGGAAAAAGCGGCCAAGAAAGCAGCCGCTATTTCCTATTCGCTGAGAAAAGCCGGAGTATCGGCCGATACCGACCATATGGGCCGCGGTTTGCGGGCGCAGATGAAATATGCCGACAAGAGCGGTTTCAGATACACGATGGTACTGGGCGATAACGAGATAGAGACTGCCAGAGCCGTGATCAAGGATATGGTCTCGGGAGAACAGACAGAGACGGCTCTTGATAACATTGCGGAATTTTTCAGGAAGGAACGATAAATAATGGACACAATGAAGGGTTTGAAACGCACCTCCTATTGCGGTGAGGTGGAGGGTATCGGCAAGACCGTAGTAGTGGGCGGATATGTGCAGAAAATGAGGGATCTGGGTAATCTTATATTTATCGATCTGCGTGATAGGACGGGAATAGTCCAGCTGGCCTTTAACGAGGCGACTGACAGGGAGATATTTAAAAAAGCTGCCTCCTGCCGCGCGGAATTTGTACTGATGGCAAAGGGAGAGGTCAGAGAGCGCGAGAGTAAAAATCCCGATATCCCCACAGGTAATATCGAGATATATGTAGACGATCTCAGGATACTGGCCAAGGCTCAGACGCCGCCCTTTGAGATAACCGACGAGACGAATGTCAATGAGGAGCTGCGTCTTAAATACCGCTATTTGGACTTAAGACGCGGCGTCTTGCAGAAAAATTTAATGCTGAGGAGCAAGCTGGCAAGATCGGCGCGTGAATATTTCTACGAAAACGGTTTTATCGAGATAGAAACGCCGATGATGATAAAATCGACTCCCGAGGGTGCAAGAGACTATCTCGTGCCTTCAAGGGTGCATAACGGTAAGTTCTACGCCCTGCCGCAGTCGCCGCAGATGTATAAGCAGCTTCTCATGATAGCCGGGTTTGATAAGTATATCCAGCTTGCACGCTGTTTCCGTGATGAGGATCTGCGGGCAGACCGTCAGCCGGAGTTTACCCAGATAGATATGGAGATGTCGTTCGTCGATGTGGACGATATACTGGAGGTTATCGAGGGGCTTATAAAGAGGGTATTCAGCGATGTAGCAGATATTGATATCCCAACTCCGCTGCCGCGCCTTACTTATAAGGAGGCCATGGAGAGATACGGTTCCGATAAGCCGGATACGCGCTTTGGCATGGAGATATGCGATCTGTCAGAGACGGTGAAAGACTGTGGTTTCGGCGTATTCACCTCGGCGATAGAGGCCGGCGGCTCCGTGCGCTGCATAACCGCAAAGAATGCGGCTTCGGTTTATACGCGGAAAGAGATAGATAAGCTGACGGAATACGTGCGCGGTATCGGCGCAAAAGGACTTGCTTATATTAGATGGGTCGAGGACAAGCCGTCCTGCTCGTTTGCGAAGTTCATGAGCGAGGAGGAGTTGTCGGCGATCCTGGAAAAGGCAGGCGCCGAAAAGGGCGACGTCGTATTCATCATTGCCGACAAAAACCGGGTCACGCTGCCGGTGTTGGGCGCACTGCGGCTTGCTGTGGCCAAGAAGCTCGACATTATTCCCGAGGGATATAATTTCCTTTGGATAACGCAATTCCCGTTCTTTGAATATGATGAGGATTCCGACAGCTGGGTAGCCATGCACCATCCCTTTACGATGCCGGAGGAGGAGTGTATACAGTATCTGGACAGCGATCCCGGCAAGGTCGTAGCCAAGGCATACGATTTGGTGCTGAACGGGACAGAGCTGTCAAGCGGTTCGATAAGAATAAACGATCCCGAGCTCCAGGAGCGTATGTTCAAAGCACTCGGTCTTACAGATGAAGAAATAGAAGCCAAGTTTGGCTTTTTGGTGGAGGCGTACAAGTATGCAGCCGCTCCGCACGGCGGCATGGGTATAGGCCTTGACCGTTTGGCGATGCTGATGTGCGGCACTGACAGCCTGCGTGATGTTACAGCATTTCCCAAGCTGCAGAACGCTTCCGAGCCGATGTCGGATGCTCCGGCAACAGTTGACGAGGAGCAGCTATTGGAATTAGGCATAAAAATTTCTATCCCGGATAAGAAAGAAGAGAAGTAAATGATTGAGGTAAAAAATCTTATTAAATATTACGGGGATAAAAAGGCGGTAGACAATCTGAGCTTTACCGTCGGGGATGGAGAAATAGTAGGATTTTTAGGCCCCAATGGGGCGGGAAAGAGTACAACGATGAATATTCTCACCGGCTATCTATCATACACGGCCGGTGAGGTGAAGATCGATGGGCATGACATACTTGAAGACGCAATGGCAGCCAAGAAATGTATCGGTTATCTGCCGGAGCAGCCTCCGTTGTATATGGATATGACGGTGTGGGAATATCTCAGCTTCGTGTATGACCTGAAAAAGGTCAAGGGTCTTAATAAAAAAGAGCATTTACAGCAGATACTGGAAGAGGTCGGCATAGACAACGAGAAAAAGAGACGGATAGGGAATCTCTCCAAGGGCTATAAGCAGAGGGTAGGATTGGCGCAGGCGCTTGTCGGCAATCCGCAGGTGCTTATACTCGATGAGCCTACGGTAGGTCTTGATCCCAACCAGATAATCGACATACGCTCGCTCATAAAAGAGCTCGGGAAAAAGCATACGGTCATATTGAGCACCCATATCCTCCCGGAGGTGAGCGCGGTATGTGAAAGGGTGCTGATAATCAATAACGGCCGCCTAACGGCTGATAAAACCGCCAAGGAAATAAATACCAGCCGCACAGGCGTCCTGGAGGTTACCGCCGAGGGCGCGAAAGAGGATATTGAGGCCGTTGTTTCTGTTATGGATCATGCCGGCGATATCGAGTTTATAAATGAGGAAAATGGCCGTGTGACTTTCCGAGTAGACGTCAAGGACTGTCCGGCCGGAGAGTTTTCCAAAAAGCTGTTCTTTGAGTTTGCCGGCAAGAAGATACCGATCCTTTCTCAGCGCGAGCTTGAGGAGGGTCTTGAGGGAATATTTGTTGAGGCCACTAAAAACAGCGAGGAAGAGGAAAAGGAGGAGAAAGAATGACGGCGATATTAAAAAGGGAGTTCAAGTCATATTTCAATTCCATGCTTGGCTATGTATACCTGACGATATTCCTGCTGCTTACAGGCGTAGTATTTTTTGCGATCAATATATCGAATGCAGTGGGGACGATGACCGGCTTTTTTTCAAACGTGAACGCTTATGTAATATTTATTCTGCCGATATTGACGATGAGGATGTTTTCTGAGGACAGGAAACAGAAAACAGATCAGCTGTTTTTGACGGCTCCCATCTCCATAACCTCTATGGTGCTGGGTAAATATTTGGCGGCGGTAGGGGTTTTCTTGGTCGGCTGTGTGGTGACGCTTATATATCCGGCGACAATGTCGTTTTTCGGCGTAGTGCCGTTTGCTGAAACTCTAAGCTGCTATATCGGCTTTGTCCTTTTGTGTATGTCGATAATCGCTGTGGGAGCCTTCATGTCATCTTTAACAGAAAGCCAGATAGTAGCGGCTATATCCACGTACGGCGTACTTATTGTAACGATGTTTATCGGGAATTATATATCCGGGATGTCGAATGAGGTGCTCGTTAAGATGCTGATGTGGATATCGCCGATAATACGGTTTTCAGAATTTACCGTCGGCATACTTGATATTGAAGCGATCGTGTATTATCTTACGTTCATTGCGCTGTTTATATTTTTGACGGTCAATGTGTTTGAAAGACGGCGCTGGAGTTAAGGAGGCGGCAGAATGAAAGATAAGAAACGGTTAAGATATGGTATGTACTCGATCGTGACCTCTTTGGTAGTCGTGCTGGTGATAATCGGGATAAATCTGCTTGTTACGCTCCTGGGGCAAAAGGTACAGCTAAAATTCGATATGACCCAAAATCAGCTCTACGATATAACGGCAGAGACAAAAGATTACTTAGCATCGTATGATACGCCTGTTACCATATACGTCCTGTCCTCCGAAGCAAATGAGGACAAGAAGGTCAGTATGATACTTGATCAATATGCGATATTAAATTCCAATATAAAGGTAGAAAACATAAATCCAACGGAAAACCCCACTTTCGGCAGAAAGTACGTTTCTGACGGGGAAAACCTGATAAGCGATTCGGTAATAGTTGACGGCGGCGAGCGGTTCCGCGTATATGAGTATGAGGAGCTATACAGCAGCGACAGGGCATCTATAGATGTGGAGAACAAGATAACCTCGGCACTTAAGTACGTTTCCGGAGAGAACAACACCAGTGTATACTTTATAACCGGCCATAATGAGAAAAGGCTTGACGGTGTAGAGGAGGAGTTGGAGTCTCAGAGTTACGGTTATGCGAACTTGAATCTGATGACGGAAGATATACCGCCGGAAGCGGCGGCCGTTATCATATCGGCTCCCAGTGCTGATTTTACTTCCGCCGAATTGGTAAAGCTTGATAATTATTTGGCGTCTGGCGGAGGAGCGATGTTTTTCCTTAACGCTGACTCCAGCGGTCTTACAGAGCTTTATTCCTATCTTGAGGAGTGGGGAGTGGTCGTCAATAATACGATAGTAGTGGAAGGCGAGCAGAGCAAGTATTACCAGGTGCAGAATCAGCAGATATATTTCTGTACCCCGGATATTGAGAGCACGCCGATAACCGATGCGCTGATAGAGCATGACAGATTGATCGGCTATATACCGTATTCGCGTACATTTGAGGTCAAGGACGTGAATGATACCGAGGTGACGACGCTTTTGACCAGCACGGATAATGCGTATACGACTTCGGATTTCGACAACCAGACCCAGGGTGCAGACAGCGTGACCGGGGAAGCTATAATAGGCCTTACGGCAGAAAATGTCAGCTCCGGAGGACGCATATACGTATGCGGCAATATGTTCCTTTACAACAATTCCCCGGAGCTTATAGACGACACCTTCGGTTTTGCCAACTTCGACTATTTTATGAACCTGCTTTCCTACTGCGAGGGTGAGGACGATTATACAGCCAGTGCCAGGACGATATTCGGCAGCGCTCTCGTTGTAAGCAAGACGGCTACTGATTGGATATTTAGGATATGCGTTGTGGCGATACCGCTGGCGACGCTGATCATCGGCGTGGCGGTGTGGATGAGGAGGAAGCATTTATGATGAAAAATAAGCATAAGCTGCTTTTGGGGTTGGCGGTACTCATAGTTATCGCCGCAGCTGCGGCCGCCTTGATTCTGTGGCCGCAGGAAGATGCGGGCGAACCTCAGCCGTCGGCCTCGGCGCAGTACGTGCTGTTTTCGGCGGATACCGGCGATATACAGTCCATACAGCTCATAAACGGCGGGGAGGAGCTGCTGTTTGTAAACAAAGACGATGACTGGGAGATAGAAGGCATTGATCCTGCAACAACGGCTGTACAGAAGATAACGACATTCGTGCAGACTGCGGCTAACATCACCTCTTCTCATAAGGTGGCCGATTCTGACGATAATGCCGAATATGGCTTGGGAAGCCCGCAGGCGGAGCTTGTTATAACCGCTGCGTCGGAGACGGCGCATATAAAAATAGGCGGAACAAGTCCGGCGTTGGGAGAGGTCTTTGTGCAGAGAGATGACGGCACCGTCTACACGATAAATCAAAACGTTGCCGAAAGCCTTATGCAGGGGCTTGACTATTACCGGGATTTCAACCGATTTGTGATCGATGCAGAAACGGTGACCTCTGTTACGATAGAGAGGGAGGGCGACAGCACTATCGCCCTGTCTGTAAGGGAAGACATAGGAGAGAGGACGTATAATGTATGGCAGATGACGTCTCCATATCCTTCGGTGCAGAATGCCAATGACGAATACGTGGACGATAATATTTTAAGCCCTATAGGCAGTCTGTCTTTGAGCGAGCTGGCGGAGGGACAGCAGATAACGCCCGATCGTACGGTGACGATAACTGCCGATGGCGAGGATATCGTCCTGCGGATACAGCGGGTAGATGATACGTTGTCGTATGTGGAGTATGAGGGTATGGTCTACAGTGCGAATACCCAAAGCCTGAGCTTTGCTTACACCGATGAGTTTAATATCGTGTCTAAGCTGGCTCTCCTGGTAGATGCAGCGGAAGCGGGCGAGGTGAAGGTAACTGCCGGCGGCGTGCAGTATGTGCTGGATATACAACAAGAGGACAATACATTCAGTTATACTCTTAATGGAAAAGCGCTCGATAAGCAGGACGGCGCCGCTTTATACCAGGAGCTGATAGGGCTGTCGGTAGACGCTCTTTACAACGGCGAAACGCTCCAGGAGCCGGAGGTGCTCATCGAATTTGGCGGTGCGGGCATAAAGGCTGAGCTGTCATCGATAGACGATATGCGCTATGCCCTGACGAAAAACGGCGAAACGCTGTTTACGATAAGAAAAACAAAAGTGGAAGAGATGATCACCGCATTTGCGGATAATGCAAAGGAGGAGTAATAATGGATCTATGGAGCGGGGCTATCCCGTATAAGAGGGATGATGTTGATTTCATACCACAGCTGACGGAGTATATCGTTGAAGGCTCAAAAGGAGCCGTAGTGGTATTTGCCGGAGGCGGATATTCCATGAGAGCGGATCATGAAGGCCCGGGCTATGCCCAGTGGCTTAATTCAATAGGCGTGACGGCCTTTTTGGTGGATTACCGGGTAAAGCCTTATGAGCATCCGGCAGAAATTTCCGACGCTATACGCGGTGTGAGATACGCCCGGGCAAATGCCGGTAAATACGGTTATTCGCCGGATAAGATATTTGTTATGGGATCCTCGGCGGGAGCGCATCTGGCGGGATCAGTATCGGTGCACTATGACAAGAAATTTTATGAGGCTACAGACGAGATAGATGCAGTGGATTGCCGCCCCAACGGGTCGCTGCTTTGTTATCCGGTCATAGATATGTTTGAATACCGTCACGACGGCTCGCGTCAATGTCTTTTGGGCGAGAATCCGCCGCATAAAATGAAGGAGTTCATGTCGCTGCATAAGCAGGTCAACGAGAATACACCGCCGGCCTTTATCTGGCATACCTCTACCGACCAGGCGGTGCCCGTGGAAAATTCCTTGCTTTATGCAGGGGCTTTGAGCCGTGTCCAGGTGCCGTTTGAGCTGCATATATATCCGATGGGTGCACACGGCCGGGGGCTGGCTCCCGACCTGCCGTATGTTGCTAAATGGAAGGATGATTGTGCAGCATGGCTGGAAATGATGGGCTGCCGTTAAATCCCCAGAGTGGAGAAGAACCGTTCCGTGCTTATATGCGCGGGGCGGTTATTTCTTTTTAGCTCAAATAGGCATTGAGGGCTGCGGGTGATGATGTTTATGCCTACATTGCAGGACAGACTGGCGGAAAAGCCCATTTCCCGGAGCAGATCGCCGGTGACGTCCGTTATTGCCCCGTAGGGATAGGTGTAGGTGATGGGGGTGTATCCGAGATTATCGAAAAAACAGTTTTGCAATCTCATGGTATCCTCAGTGAAAAGACGGGTATAGTCCTCAAGGCTCTCACCGTCAGCGATCATACTGCCGCGCCTTTTGCTGTCATAGGAATGAAAGCCGTAGGAGTGGTTTTGCAGCTCAAATATGCCCTCTTTCAGGATAAGGTCCAGATCCTCCCAGCGCAGATAGCTGTAGTTGAGGTTGACCTCGCCTGAGGCGGTGTATTCATCGGTATAGCTGCCGACGATGGAGAAAACGCCTCTCATGTCCAGCTTTTTAAATATCGGCGCTCCGTAGAACCAGGTGCTGTACATACCGTCGTCAAAGGTTATCATAACCGGCTTTTCCGGAAGCGGAGCGCCGGTGTAGACGTAGTTTATAAGATCTGTCATTGTGATCGTGCTGTATCCCCGGTTTTTCAGGTATATGAGATCGTCCTCCAAAAGGCGCGGTGTGACAACATAGGCCCCCGAACGCGCCGGGTCTTTGAAAACACCGTGGTACATGATTATGGGCAGCGATACGCTTGAGTCAGCAGGCGCGGAGGTTTCCTGCGGACGAAAAGCAATGAGGAGCAGAAGGCTTGCTAAGCAGGCGGCAAGCAGACAAAAGGCTGTTTTTATAAATATGGGTATTGGTCGCATTATAATTCAGTCCTTTACCGAGATTGTTTTTATAACCATAAGTATGCAGGGAATGACGGTAAAATTCCGGTATAAGAGAGACTATTGACAAAAACAGCAAAAAAGACTATAATTAAAAAAACGCAGGAGGTATTGGCAATGAGACAGTGCATGGATTCAGATAATCTTCACCGGCGGTTAAAAAAGATAATCGGGCAGGTGCAGGCGATAGACAGGATGATCGACGAGGATATCCCCTGTGAGGATATATTGTCCCAGATAAATGCTGCCAAATCAGCCCTGCACAAGGCCGGACAGGTCGTACTGGAGGGACATATCAAGCATTGCGTCCGTGACGGTATAGAGCACGGCGACGCTGATAAGACGATAGAGAGCTTTACAAAAGCGGTTGAACGGTTTGCCAATATATAAACATAGTCAATTGCGAGAAGGTCCTGTAATTGACTATGTTTATATGGCATAGGGCTTAAATGTCGACAATAAGGCTGCCGCTTGTTTTGTTCCGCAGAATGTTAGTTACGAACGCTGCTTTGCTGACGGCGGCAAAATATGAGGGATCATCATTTTTAAAGTCCTTGGATATGCTTTTGAGGCATTCGGTAAGTTGGAGCATTGCGGCAAACTCGTGTTTGCAGGTATAACTGCAAAAGCAGGAGCATACGAGGTTGCTTATTTCTCCGGCTTTATATGTAAATTCAACATCGTAGTATTGGCTGCCTTCCACGATGGCGCGTCCCTTGCCGCCGTCAACGCAAAGATAGCATACTTGACAATTCATGTAGTAATCATATCCGCGCTTGGCGATATCATCACTGACACCCATGGAGTGAAGGTCGTCCAGGGGAAAGGCCTGGGGGTCGTCGCCAACAACGTATTCGCTATCTGTTCCCGGCGCACAGAACCAGCTTTTTACCTTGTCATATGGCAAGGCTTTTTCGTCAAAGGTCAAAAGATGGGAACCACATATGTGCAGTTGTCCTTTTACCGAAGTGTCAGCAACGGCTATGACCCGCTTGTAATCAGACAGTTTTATTTTGAATGAATAATTTACATCGATAACTTCTCCTTGCATACCTTCGAGCTTGCCATCGACATACACCAGATCTCCGCGGTGGAGGTCGAAAGAGTCGTTGTAATATGACAAGGTCATATTTCGTTGAGGGAAATGTACCCTAACAACGGACTTTCTGGGAACGTTTTCTGTTGTAGTTGATATTTTAGCGGGTGTTGTTGATGTTTTTTCCTTATCCGGGATGAAACCAATATATTTTTTCATGTTTTGCCCTCCTGTAGATCATTTATATATTTTTTGCTGATAATATGGGTTAGATGTGAGAATCACTCCATTTTCGATATATCTGTTCCTGATACTATTATCATACCACACATTACAGGTTTAGTCTACAGAATATTAAAAAAATTTGCATTTAAACAAAAAAAGAGCCTTGATTCACATCAAGGCTCTTGGCTGCGGAAGAAGGATTCGAACCCTCACAAAATGAGTCAGAGTCATTCGTGCTACCCTTACACAATTCCGCAATATCGTATCAGTTGACCAACTGACAAAAAATATTCTACCACAGCTTCTTGCATTTGTCAAGTATTTTTTTGAAAAAATTAAAAAATTTTTGTCGCGTTACTATTTCTGTGAAAATAGCCTTGCGCCGGCATAGGATCATTATACGAAAAAACGGATCAGACAACGGTGTTTAAAAGGTAAAGATAGCGGAAGAAAAACCGTGATTTTATATATTTAGCCTATTTACAAATGATGAAATTTGTAGTATAATAAATCCATATTGAAAATTAGAGGTGATTTTAATGGGCATGACAATGACACAGAAGATACTTGCCGAGGCAGCAGGCCTTGAGAGCGTAAAGGCCGGACAGCTGATCATGGCGAAGCTCGATCTGGTGCTGGGCAACGATATCACAAGCCCGGTAGCCATCAATGAGTTTGAAAAGATAGGCTGCAAAAATGTTTTTGACAAGACGAAGATAGCTTTGGTGCCCGACCATTTTACGCCCAACAAGGACATCAAATCCGCTCAGCAGGCCAAGCAGGTGCGCAGCTTTGCCAATGAGCAGGACATCCTCAACTATTTTGAGGTAGGCGAAGTGGGCATAGAACATGCGCTTCTGCCGGAAAAAGGATTGGTAGTAGCCGGGGACGTGGTCATCGGGGCGGATTCACATACCTGTACATATGGCGCCTTGGGTGCATTCTCGACCGGCGTAGGCTCTACCGATATGGCGGCGGGAATGGCTACCGGACAGGCCTGGTTCAAGGTGCCCGAGGCTATACGCTTTAATCTTACCGGCAGCTTCCGCAAATATGTCAGCGGCAAGGACTTGATACTCCACATAATCGGTATGATAGGCGTTGACGGCGCGCTTTATAAATCGATGGAATTTGTAGGCGACGGCGTATACTCAATGAGTATGGACGATAGATTCACCGTTGCCAACATGGCAATAGAAGCAGGAGCAAAGAACGGTATCTTTGCCGTAGATGATAAGACTATCGAATACATGAAAGAGCATTCGGCTAAGGAGTACAAAATATATACCCCAGATGAGGACGCCGAATATGTTAAGACCATAGATATTGATCTCTCGGAGGTACCGCATACAGTTGCTTTCCCGCATCTGCCGGAAAATGCTCGTACACCCCAAAACTGGGGAGAGGTCAAGATCGACCAGGTGGTGATCGGCTCCTGCACGAACGGCAGACTTTCCGATCTGCGCAAGGCGGCGGATATCATGAAGGGCAAAAAGGTCAAAAAAGGCGTGCGCGTGATAGTGATCCCCGCAACACAGAAGATATATCTGGACGCGCTCAAGGAAGGTATACTGACGACCTTTGTTGAAGCAGGCTGTGCCGTTTCAACGCCGACCTGCGGACCGTGTCTGGGCGGATACATGGGCATTCTGGCCGAGGGCGAAAGATGCGTTGCCACGACAAACAGAAACTTTTTAGGAAGAATGGGACACGTTGAGAGCGAGGTTTATCTTGCAAGCCCGGAGGTTGCCGCCGCAAGCGCGCTTATGGGAAGAATAGCTGCTCCCGAGGAGGTAATGTAAATGAAAGCACACGGAACGGTCATCAAATACGGCGATAATATCGATACTGACGTTATAATCCCCGCGCGTTATCTTAACACCACCGATCATGCAGAGCTGGCCAAGCATTGCATGGAGGATATAGACAAGGAATTTCACAGCAAGATAAAGGCCGGAGATATTATAGTAGGCGGCGCGAATTTCGGCTGCGGTTCCTCAAGGGAGCACGCGCCTATAGCTATCAAGGCAAGTGGCATTTCCTGCGTTATCGCTAAGGATTTTGCGCGGATCTTTTTCAGAAATTCTATCAATATAGGGCTTCCGATACTTGAATGTCCCGAAGCGTCTGCCGATATTGATAACGGCGATGATGTAGAGGTGGATTTTGATACGGGCGTTATCACCAACCATACGAAAAACAAGACATATCAGGCGGCTGCATTCCCCGAATTTATGCAGAATATCATCAATGCCGGCGGCTTGATGGCGCAGATCAAAGGAGGAAAGCAGTAATGGCAGAGTTTAATATCGCGCTCATCCCCGGCGATGGTATAGGACCGGAGATCGTGGCCGGGGCGGTCACTGTGCTCGACGCTGTGGGGGAGAAGTTCGGTCACAAGTTCAATTATACCGAAACTTATATGGGAGGCTGCGCTATAGACAAATTCGGCACAAGCCTGCCGCAGGAAACTGTTGATATATGTAAGGCTTCCGACAGTGTGCTTCTGGGTGCGGTCGGCGGCCCGAAATGGGACGGCGTCCCGGCGCAGATACGCCCCGAGGCCGGATTGCTCGGCATCAGAAAGGCGCTGGAGCTTTACGCAAACCTGCGTCCGTCTATTCTCAAGGCTCCGCTGAAAGAAGCGTCGCCCTTAAAAAATTCCAAGCTTGAGGGCGGATTGGATATTATGGTAGTACGGGAGCTTACAGGCGGCATCTATTTTGGCAAGCGGCAGAAGGCCGAGGATGGTTCCTGGGCGTCCGATGAGGAGAGATATTCCGTTGAAGAGGTCAGACGGATAGGGAAGATAGCGTTTGAGACCGCAATGATAAGGAAAAAACGCGTTGTTTCGGTAGACAAGGCGAACGTGCTTGAATCCTCGAGACTTTGGAGAGCGACTATGACAGAGCTGGCTAAGGAATATCCCGAGGTAGAGCTTACGCATATGTATGTAGATAATGCGGCTATGCAGCTGGCGATAAATCCGGCGCAGTTTGATGTTATCGTCACCTCCAATATTTTCGGCGATATCCTCTCCGACCTTTCAAGCGCGATAGCCGGTTCTATCGGTATGCTCCCTTCGGCCTCGATGGGCGCCGGCAAGTGCAGTATGTATGAGCCGATACACGGGTCAGCTCCTGATATAGCGGGCATGGATATCGCTAACCCGATAGCGACTATCATTTCGGCAGCGATGATGCTTGAGTTATCGTTCGGGCTTTTGAAGGAGGCCAAAGCCGTAAACGAGGCGATCGATAAGGTGCTTGACATGGGATACAGGACGTCGGATATTATGTCCGAGGGCATGAAGAAGGTCGGCACAAAAGAGATGGCAAGGCTTATCGCTGAAAATATATAAGCCTTACTATAAATCATAAAAACATGAAAGGAACGATGTCATTATGAAAAAGCTGTTAGCAGCATTTTTAGCTTCCGCATTATCCATTTCGTTTATCGCGGGCTGCAGCAACACGAACGACGAGCAGCAGGCGGAGGGCGACACCCAGCAGAAAGCGACCTTCACAGTCGGTTTTGACCAGAATTTTCCGCCCTATGGCTTTAAGGGTGAAGACGGCGAATTTACCGGCTTTGACCTGGAGCTGGCGGCGGAAGTAGCAAACCGTTTGGGCAGGGAGATAGTTTATCAGCCTGTTGATTGGGATGCGAAGGATTTTGAGCTGGAGTCGGGCGCGATCGACTGTATCTGGAACGGATTTACGATGACCGGCCGTGAGGACGGTTATACCTGGTCGGAGCCGTATATGAATAATACACAGGTATTTGCGGTACGTGCGACTGATGATATAAATTCCGCAGAGGATCTGGCAGGAAAGATAGTAGCGGTACAGACTGACTCCTCGGCGCAGAAGGCTCTTGACGAGCCGGAAAATGCCGACCTTAAGGCCAGCTTTGCCGATTTGGTTATCTGCGGCGAATATAATGCGGCCTTTATGGATCTGGAGGCCGGTGCAGTCGACGCTATCGCTATGGACGTCGGCGTTGCCAGATACCAGATAAACGGCCGCGAGGACGAGTTTAAGATACTCGATGAGGAGATCGCTTCTGAGCAGTATGCCGTTGGCTTCAAGCTGGGAAATACCGAACTTCGCGATGAGGTGCAGAACGCACTTGATGAGATGGCCGCAGACGGTACAGTGGCAGAAATATCAAATAAGTGGTTCGGCGAAGATGTAACGATTTTAGGCAAATAATAGCTTCTGGGGCTGTCGCTTTTAGCGCAGATTATTTCAAGGCTATGAAAAGCCTTGAAACTACGAACGAAACGAACCACTCGGAATATATTCATATGCCGTCGGGCAAGGGTTTGCAAGCAAACCTTCGTTTCGTTCGTTCTGCATCTAAAATCGAGCAGCCCCTTGCGTTTCTTAACGCGACAGCTTCAGTTTTAAGAAACAGAGGAGGCGGAAATGGATCTTTCCACCATGCTTATGGAGCTGGGGCAGGGAATGCTCAAATCCTTTGAGATATTCGCTCTAACGCTCGTCTTTTCATTGCCGCTGGGACTTTTTGTGGCTTTGGGAAGAATGTCGAAATATAAAGTCATACAATGGATAATGCGCGTATACATTTCCATAATGCGCGGAACGCCGCTTATGCTGCAGCTGCTTGTTGTGTATTTCGGCCCGTTTTATATTTTCGGGATAGCTATCTCACCCGCATATAGGGAGGTAGCGGTGATATTGGGATTTTCTCTCAATTATGCTGCATACTTTGCAGAGATATACCGTTCGGGGATAGAGTCGATCCCGGTTGGACAGTACGAGGCTGCCGAGGTGCTGGGCTATTCGCGGGCGCAGACATTTTTGAAAATAATACTGCCGCAGGTGGTAAAGCGTATACTCCCGCCTGTTACCAACGAGATAATCGTGCTGATAAAGGATACCTCGCTGGCATTTGCCATATCGGTATCGGAAATGTTTACGGTCGCCAAGGCTATAGCTGCTGCGGAAAAGACAATGGGCGCCCTTTTGGCAGCAGGTGTATTTTATTACATATTCAACTTTATAGTGGCAATGCTTATGGAGAAGGTCGAGCAGAAGCTCAATTATTACAGATAAGGGAGGGATGTATCATGAGTATCCTGGAGATAAACCATTTAAAAAAATCCTTCGGTATGCTGGAGGTACTGCATGATATTTCCTTGAGAGTGGACAAGGGGAATGTCGTTTCGGTGATAGGCCCTTCAGGCTCGGGGAAATCTACCCTTCTGCGCTGTGCAACCTTTTTAGAAACGATAGATTCGGGTGAGATAATATATTCCGGCGAGACGGCGGTATCTACCTCTGATACGGGAAGGCCGGTTTATGCCTCATCGAAAAAGATGCGGGAGATAAAGACGAAATTTGGGCTAGTGTTCCAAAATTTCAACCTGTTTCCCCATTATTCGGTAATAAAGAATGTGACTGACGCCCCTATCTCGGTGCAGAAGCGTGACCGTGATGAAGTGATGGAGGAGGGGATGGAGCTTTTGCGGAAGATGGGGCTTGAGGACAAGGCCGACTCCTATCCTTACCAGCTGTCCGGCGGACAGCAGCAGAGAGTTTCCATTGCCCGCGCGTTGGCGATGAACCCGGATATGCTGTTTTTCGATGAGCCTACTTCCGCCCTTGACCCGGAGCTTACGGGGGAGATATTGCGGGTCATACGGGAATTGGCCGCCGAGAATATGACTATGATGATAGTGACGCATGAGATAGAGTTCGCCCGCAATGTGTCTGAGCGTGTCATATTCATGGCCGACGGTAATATTATCGAGGAAGGCGCGCCAGACAAGGTAATATTAAATCCGGATCATGAACGTACGCGTATGTTTCTGCGGAAATTGCAGAGATAAAACCGGCTGCAAAAATAAAAAATATACGCCGCTCTGTGTACCGTGGACTTTAAGTCCTGGCGATACACAAGACGGCGTTTTTATTATTTCGGCTGAGCGTATTTCATTCTGTGAGACCGCTTCCCCTTGCGGCCGTTTTATGCTTCCTCGTCCGGCAGATTTTCCATGATCACCAGACGCGGCTCTATGTAGAAGCCGCCGACAACTCTCTGACTGCTTGTGCCGTCAGGGGCGTTGTATATTTCGTTTCTGTAGACCGTTGTTTCCGCCGGCATATCATAATCGGCAGGATCATCGCCAACGCGGATAATACCTCCGGACCTGAGGCCTACTAAGGTCGCTTCCCAACCGGTCGCGCCGCCTGTTGAAGGCTCAAGCCGTTCATGCTTCTGGTTTTCTACCGGTACTACCAGCTGTACCCTTCCCGCATCGTCCACAACTATTCTCTTTACGGGATCAACGGGGAAGTAATAGCCGTTTACCTCCTTGTGAGAGAAACCTGCCGCCTCCATCTGTGCTGCTGTGCCTATCATCACTTTTTCGCCCGCCTCATAATATGATTCCGGCTTGCTGCGATCCTCGCCGTAGGCGTTGAATTCATCCTCGATAACAACGGTGAATTGACCGTCCTCATCATACTGCCTGATCTCAAGACCCGCAAGCAGTCCCATATAATTCTTGTGTCGTGTGTAAGTTGCATCGGGGATCTCAGTGTGGAAGTTTGTTATCCTGCTGAGCATTCCCGAGGGCATATATGTAACTCCATCGCGCATAATGCAGGGATGAGTAGTCGTCCGCATAGTCGTCCGCATAAAATGGTATTCGGGATTTTGATCCATATCAAAGGTTATATCCGGGCCTGTGGCGTTGATATGAGCAATGATCGGCTGATCGTCTCCAAGTTTGGCGGAATAGAACGTCAGCGTGATATTGCCGTTATCATAGACTATATCGCCGTTGCCAAGGCCGCAGGCGGTGAGCGTTTCTCTTAAGGGAACGTAAATTTCTTCGTTGTCGATAAACGGCTTGTTTTCAAAATCCAGCTCGCGCCCGTCGGAATACACGCGGATAGGCTCGTTAGACGCATATGTGCCATTGGCAGTGCCGGCAGCGAATACCCCGGTAGCAAAAAGCATTATGCCGGCGGTGATGCCTGCCGCTATCCCTGCTTTGGTAGGACGGCTGTTGTTTGTTATGGCAGAAAACCGCTGCTTGATATTCTTTCCGCCCATTTTAGTTGTATAAAATTCCTGATACATCGTGCTTCTCCTTTCCTTTTACGGCTGATTGTTGTTTTTTTGATTTTTGTTTTGAACTGTGCTCAATATTGTACGCATATAGGCTCTCTTTTCTTCGCTGTCCAGCTTTCTCGTGGCTGCCAGATCGCAGGATATCTCGCACTCTGTATGTACCTGATGCGAAATCACATAGCTTAACGGATTGAACCAGTGAACGCTGTTGGCAATAAGCGCCAGCCATTTGTACCACAGATCGTGCCGCCGGTAGTGCATCAATTCGTGGCGGATGATGTTGCCAAGATCTTCGCTGCTGGCGGCGGTCTCCGGCAGCAGAAGTACCGGGCGAAAAAGTCCGGCCAGCATAGGCGTATCTATTCCACGGGTATACAGTATTTGTATGCGTTTTGGTATCGTTGCTTTAACGGCAGCAATGCTGCGATCTGCAGGTATCGCACATGATCTTACCCGGCGCCAGAAGCGGGCGTAGCTTACGATATATCCGCCGAAGAATAGTATCGCTCCGGTAAGCCAGGCCGCAGCAAGCAGCTGCATAGGCTCTATGCGGACGTCCGGGGTATTGTCCATGGCCGGCGGTATGGCTGCGGTTTCCGGCATAGCTGCATCGCCAGCGGGCGCGATAGTTTCCTCCGCTATCGGAGCTGTGGTCTGGAAGACGTATACAGAATATTCCCCGTCTGTCACAGCCGGTTCCGGTGGAGTTATCACGGCGCTTCTTATATGCGGAGTTATAGCGATAGGCAGCAGCATTATTATTATCGGGCAAAGCCATATGTAATACTGCCAGCCGCAGCCGAAGATTTTCCGCGTTATCGGCTTGAGCAGCAAAAGCAGCAGGGCAACAGCTCCGCCTGCGGCCGATAAAATGAGAACGGTTCTAAATGCGTCAATAAGCATCTTGACCTCCTTCTGTGTTACAATTTGAAAAGGCTGCGGATCTCTTCTATCTCCTCCGGAGAGACGTCCTCGTCATCGATAAGGGCAGCGACCATGCTTTTGGCCGAACCGCCGAACATACGCTTGAGGAAGTCGCGCGTGCGGCTTTTCTGATATTCCGAACGCTCTATGGTGGGAGAGAAGTAGAAGAATTTCCCGCGCTTCTCATGCTCCAGTGCACCCTTTTCCTGCATACGACCCAGCAGGGTGGATACAGTCGTATACTTCCATCCTTTTTCCGGTGTCAGTACCTCACAGATCTCCTTGGTGTTTTTCGGCTCTCCGGCGTCCCAGAGAACTTGCATTACTTCAAGCTCTGAATTGCTGAGCTGCAACGATTCCTTTTTCATTAGAATGCCTCCTTATTCTGAGCTTCAAACGACATATATAGTTACATTTATATTTTACAACAGCAGTTTGACATTGTCAAGGGCTTTTTAATGTCAAATTGAAATTTTTTTATAAGCGCAAAAACAGAAATGACAACCACTGGCAGCCAAAATGTCAAAATACGTAATATCAACGGGCAATTAGGCAAAATATGACGATATAATTGTAAAATAACATCAAAACAGGTCTACATTTCTGTGTGAGCGGTTGGGGAGTTGGAACATTTTTGGTTATTTTACACATATATCCATAGCATGTTTTAAAAATTCTGTACAATATTTTGCTTGACAGTGGCGGATACAAGTGCTATAATACGTTTATAAAGAGCAAAGGTGCTTTTAGAAAATGGCACTTTTGCTCTTTTCTTATTTATACCAATTTCAATACAAAGATTTGTGCACAAAAGAACTGGTTTATTATACGGTTTTGTATTGACATCAAGGGAGGCTTTCGTTATGAGCGATACGATGACAAAAATCGAGATCATTACCAGAGAGAGCAAGTTTGAAGAACTGAAAGAAGCTCTTAATGCGATCGGCATTAACGGCATGACCGTAAGCCATGTTCTCGGTTACGGCGCCCAGAAGGGCAAGAAGTACAAGTACAGGGGGAGCGATTATTCGGTAGATCTGCTGCCGAAGATCAAGGTAGAGGTCGTAGTTTGCACAGTTCCTGTAGACGACGTAGTAAATGCGGCCATAAAGGCTCTGAGAACAGGGGAGATCGGCGATGGTAAGATATTTATTTCTCCTGTGACCCGAACGATAAAGGTAAGAACGGGCGAAGAGGACAGGGACGCACTCTTGTAATAATTACAGCGGAACGGCCTTTAGCGGCTGTCCCTCAAAGAAAGGATGATAACAATGATCGATACCGGCAGCACTGCATTTATGATCATATCGGCGGCGATGGTATTTATAATGACTCCAGGTCTGGCATTTTTCTATGGTGGCTTATCACAGAGAAAAAATGTACTGAATACAATGATGATGTCGGTGTTTATTATGGGGCTGGCAACGGTTTTATGGGTACTGGTAGGCTATTCGCTATCTTTCAGCGGAGATTTGGGAGGTATCATCGGAGACCTGAAATGGTTCGCATTCAACGGCGTAGGAGCGGAACCGGGGCCGTACAGCGATGCTATTCCCAATACGTGCTTTGCAGCATTCCAGATGATGTTTGCCATCATTACCCCGGCGCTTTTGACAGGAGCAGTAGCAGGAAGAATGAAGTTTAAGGCAATATTCTTTTTCGTACTGTTTTGGCTGTTTTTAGTTTATTACCCCTTAGCGCATATGGTATGGGGCGGCGGCTTTTTGGCAGACATCGGCTCGGTGGATTTTGCCGGCGGAAATGTGGTACATATAAGCTCCGGAGTAAGCGGTTTGGTGCTGGCGCTTTTGATAGGCAAGAGAAAAGCGGTGGAGCATCAGAAAGTTATTCCTCCGCACAATGTTCCCTTTGTTGTTCTGGGCGCCTCGCTTCTGTGGTTCGGTTGGTTTGGATTTAACGGCGGCAGTGCGTTGGCGGCTGATAGGCTTGCGCTTCATGCGGTATTCACGACCTGTGTTTCGGCAGCCTGTGCAATGCTTTCCTGGATGCTTATCGATACGATCAAGGACGGTAAGCCGACTATAGTCGGAGCTTGTACCGGAGCTGTTGTAGGCTTGGTAGCAATAACACCGGGCGCCGGTTTTGTCCCCATTTGGGCATCGTTCATCATCGGTCTTCTGGTAAGCCCTATATGCTATTTCGCTCTTTCTGTCCTTAAGAAGAACTTCGGCTATGATGATGCGCTGGATGCTTTCGGATGTCATGGTATCGGCGGCGTCTGGGGCGGATTGGCGACAGGATTGTTCGCCCAGACGTCTATCAACCCTGTGGCACAGTGGAATGGTCTGGTGTTTGGTGATACAGAGCTATTCCTGGCACAGGTGCTCAGTATCGTTGTTACGATCGCGATCGCGGTAGTGGGAACGCTCATCTGTGCAGGTATTACGCGGCTGATAACACCGCTGAGAGTTACAGCTTCTCATGAAGAGCTGGGCATGGATGATAGTGAACATGGTGAAGCAGCTTATATAGATTGATTGATCTTCAGCAAAAAAATCGCGACAAGCATGGCCGCGATTTTTTTTTGATAATGTTGAGCTCGGTCCGTTTGAGAAGAAAAGCCGCCCTGTATGATGTGGAAAACACAGTACACAAGGCGGCTTTGTTTTATGCTGCTATCACAGTGTTATGTACGATCAGAAATCCACTTCCGTGCCGTAATAGATGCAGTTGAACAGCTTCTCCATTTCGGCAGGAGTTATCTCCCTGGGGTTGGAGCCGGTGCAGGCATCGCCAATGGCCAGCTCCGATATGGAGGCGATTTTTTCTTTAAATTCATCCTCGTTGATACCGAAGTCCTTAAGCGTCTTGGGGATATTGAGAGCTACATTGTATTCGTCTATCTTAGCGCACAGGGCGGCGGTGCATTCCTCATCGCTGCCTTCGATACCGATAAAGCGCGCTATCTGCGCATAGCGGTCAAGAGCGGCCTTCTTGTTGAACTTGACAACGTACGGCAGATATATCGCGTTTGCGCAGCCGTGCGGGATGTGCCCGGTGGAGAACGCTGCTCCGGTCTTATGAGCCATCGAATGCACTATACCCAAAAGTGCGTTGGAGAATGCCATTCCTGCCATGCACTGTGCGTAATGCATCTGTTCGCGGGCAGTCATGTCGCCGTTGTAGGAGGGGATGATATTGTCAAATACCATCTGGATAGCGCGCAGAGCCAGCGGATCGGTGAACGGAGCGTGCATGGTCGATACGTAAGCTTCGATAGCATGGGTAAGTGCATCCATGCCGGTATGTGCAACGAGCTTAGGCGGCATTGTTTCTGCCAGAGTGGGATCTACTATTGCAACGTCCGGGGTGATATTAAAATCAGCCAGCGGATATTTTATGCCTTTTTCATAATCGGTGATAACGGAAAATGCCGTTACCTCGGTTGCTGTGCCGGAGGTGGAGGGAATAGCGAGGAATTTTGCCTTAGTCCGCAGCTCGGGGAAGGAGAAAGGCTGCAATATTTCCTCGAATGAGGTATCGGGATATTCATAGAATACCCACATAGCTTTAGCTGCATCAATAGGAGAACCACCGCCCATGGAAATTATCCAATCCGGCTCAAATTCTCTCATAAAAGCTGCGCCCTTCATAACAGTCTCCACTGAAGGATCCGGCTCAACATTTTCGAATAGCTTTGTTTCGATGCCGGCCTCGTTCAGATAACTCAATACTTTGTCCACAAAACCAAACCGTTTCATCGAGCCGCCGCCGAGTACCAGCACGGCTTTTTTGCCCTTGAGGTTTTTAAGCTCCTCAAGAGAACCTTTTCCGTAATAAATGTCTCTGGGAAGTGTGAATCTCATCATTGTAGTTTCCTCCTTGCTTATGTTTATGGTTATTCAATTGCAAAACCTTTCGCAATTGGTCTTTAGTGATTGTCAACAATTTAACGACCTTAATATTATTATACATCAAAGCGGGGAAATATGGAAATAGAAAATAGGCATAATACCCATGAAAAATTATGGATATTATGCCTATTGGTTAAAATGACAGCTTATTTGCTATAACGTTTTTGACCTCATCGATGTATAGCTTATCAAGGTCGGTGATCTTATAGTCTTCTGCATAAACAAGTGCATCTCTGTAAGACTGTTTGGTACCCTGGATCTTTTTCTGTACCAGGTTTTCCTCTTCTAAGATCTCGTCCGGTATGGGGGAGGTAAGCATAAACATCTTCTCGTGTGAGCTTATAGTAGAAAGCTGGCTGCTTCTTGAGGACATATAGATCTGCTTTAAGAACGGACGACCTATCTTTCTGCGTGAACGTATATCAGACAGTTCGGGTATAAATGAATCATCCTCGAGTATCTCGATATATCCGTACAGATTGTCAAGATCTATCTCATCTCTTTGTGCAAGGAAATCGTTCTTGGACAAAAGCACCATAGCCTCAAACTCCATCAGCGTCTCTGTCCTAAGATTATGACTGCTTAAAAGCTCGAGATAGGCCTCTTCTTCATCTATGGGATACCGGATTATACCAAGATTAAAGTTTGCAGCGGCAACATCGTGGATAACATCGGCAGTATCGGTTTCCTTAAATTCCACTTCAAATTCCTTGTAATTGGAAAAAACCTGGGAAAAGTTGGAAAATGCCAACGACGCATACATAGAATTTATGACCGAAATCCTAAGTTTAAATTCAGTGTCCTCTCTTTTCCTATAAAGGTTTTCGACCTCATTTATTTCAGTAATAATTCTCTTTGCGTACTCAAGGAAGGTCATTCCCTGCTTCGTCGGAACGACGCCGCGCGAACTTCTTCTGAAAATCGTAATACCGAGAGAGGTTTCCAAATCCTTTATTGCTTTTGACAAGTTTGGCTGTCCCATGAATAAATTTTCAGCCGCCTGTGTAATAGAACCCGTTTTTGCCACCTCTACAGCATACTTTAAATGAAGTAAATTCAATTATTTCGCCTCCTTGAAAATTTCAACAATTTTTGATATTACAAAACACACACTATGATATTATTATAACGTATTTCATGTAACATTTCAATAAGATTTTTCTAATATTTTGACTAAAGATGCCGGGATATATAGCACGAATTTTGGTGTAATATCACAAAAATGGCGCAAAAGAAGCGGACAAATCTGTCACTTACCAATTTTTACCATGCCGCAAATCCCGGTAAAATACAACAATTTCCGACCCTAAAAAAGGTGTTTATCAATGTATTTCGGTGCGCCAGATGAAGTCACGGGACAGCTTATATACGCGAAGCATTTCCGCCTTGGGATGGGGCGGAGGGAGCGCGCTGTCAGAATTGTTAGGCCCGTGTTCCCAGCGCAGATAATACGCTCCCTCCCGGGATGACGATTTATCCTTTATCCATTCCACGCTCATAGGATAAAGAGTGAAACTAGAAGCAGGCATTTGTGCTTCGCCTTTCCAGGGAGGGGAGATCTCCCCGGTAGACAGAGGCAGCAGGGAGGAGGAGTCAAGCAGTATCCTCTGGCATTTGCTTTCACTGTGCAGGAGCAGACATAGCTCGCCGCCCTCGTAAAATACAGGCGATATCTCAAACATATGAGGGATAGCTCCGGCGCCGTAGAATTCCCACTTTTTCTCAAGCTCGACAGCTTTTACTATATCCCAGCTGTGGCCGGTGAATCGGGCGTTGAAAAGCGCGCTCTTATCATGGGAATATTTGTGGTAGGTTATGACCGGACGATCCTGTCCATCAAAGCCGATGGTGTGAACCATGTTGGTAAGTCCGCTTTTCTGCGGCAGCTCTTCCACGATAACATCTTTTGTCTCCGGTGTGACCGGGAGCGTAAGCTCCTTCCCGGCGGCATTTTCCCAATGCAGCATATCCTTGGAGCGCATATAGCAGAGATTAAAACAGCTTTCGGCCATAATACTTGCCCGCCAGACAAACTCAACGTGCATATACCCATCCGGGCCGAGTATCGGGCGGCTGTTATGGAAATAGGCGCTGGCGCCGGTGGCTGTACCATCAGTGAGCCTCGGCAGACGGCGCCAGGTGCGAGCCGGCAGATCCCAGTAATTGATATACTGATTGCCGTTTCCGCTCATACCGTCGCGAAATGTGAAATAGAGTTTACCCTCGCGGTCTGTGAAAAACTGGGGATATGTCACGCTTGTTTCATTCTCGCCTACCATAGTATCGACACGCTCAAACGAGGAAAGGTCAAAGGGCCGCGTTGTGCGCCAATAATTCAGCGGTTGATTGTGCATAGCGCCGCTTAGGTGGATATTGCCGTCGCGGTCGAAGCCGGCGGCTATCGCATGATGGGAGCTGGTGTTCCAGTCCGAGCGGACGTCTGTGCGGAAGAAGCTCCATTCACCGTCGGGGAGCGTCCGCAGGGCGGCGGCAAGATGCAGAGTATCATCGTAATAGGACACCAGTTGATGGGAGCCGTTCGTTATCAATACAGGCAGTCCGCACAAATGGGCAGACCAGGCAGGGGCAATATCCGATATTTCCAATATCTCGTTCATATCCTTATAATCCTTTCGTAAAGCGGAAAAATACACCCTCCAAAACAGCGTTATCTGCTATTTGGGAGGGTGGTTGTTATTCTTCGTCCGGCATATCCCAGTTATGGTATACATCCTGGACGTCATCGTTATCCTCGAGAGAATCAAGCAGCTTTGTCATTTGCTGTATTTGCGTCTCATCAGTGAGGGATACCATCGTCTGAGGAACAAGCTGTACGGCGGCTGAAGCAAGGGTATAGCTTTTTTCCAGCTCATCACGCACGCTTCTAAAATCCTCGGGAGAAGTGGTTATCTCGTAGCAGTCGTTCTCGGCGGAGATGTCCTCGGCTCCTGCTTCGAGCGCGGCCATGGTCACTTCTTCTTCATCGATGTCGCCGTCCTCGTTGTCGATAACGATAACGCCTTTTTGATCGAACATGAAGCTCACGCAGCCGGTCTGTCCCATGTTGCCGCCGAATTTGTCGAAAGAGTGGCGTACATCGGCCGCAGTGCGGTTGCGGTTGTCGGTTAGGGTCTCTACGATAACGGCAACGCCGCTGGGGCCGTAGCCCTCGTATCTGATATTTTCATAATTATCACTGTTGTCCGCGCCCGAGGCCTTCTTTATGGTGCGGTTGATGTTGTCATTAGGCATATTGGCCGCGCGTGCCTTGGCGATAACGTCCTTGAGACTTGAGTTGTTAGAGGGATCGGGACCGCCGGACTTTACCGCTACTATTATCTCGCGGGCGATCTTAGTGAATATCTTCGCGCGCTGAGCGTCATTGGCGCCTTTCTTTCTTTTTATGGTACTCCATTTAGAATGTCCTGACATACTATTCGCTCCTTATATGATTTCATGATCTCGGTCTACTATTATATCATATAAAAACAGGATTTTCAAGAGTTTTCGCGGGAAAATCTCCGTATTTTTGCAATAATGGAACAACGCATGAACAGCTGCCGGTTTTTGCTGTAAATTACCGACAAATTCCACATGATAATTCCTTTTATAAGCATCGTTATTGCGTATTGGCAGCAATCAGATGCAAATGGACTGTTTTCCTGCCTTTGTATGATATAGGTGATGATGGGAAAATATAAGTATATAACCATAATTACAGAAAGGCGTGATACAATGCAGAGGACAGATCTGGCCGCAGAGGCGCACAAGCTATGCTGCGATGATGCAAATCTTACACAGATAGAGGGCGTCAAGGCGCGTGAATCCACAAAACACGGCATAAGGATGACGGAGGTGCGTGTGATCGATGAGCAGGGGGCAAGGACGATAGGCAAACCCTGCGGGACGTATACAACGATAGAAGTGCCGCAGTTGAAATACAGTCCGGAGCAGGGAGAAATAGCGGCCGAGTGCTTGGCAGAAGCGATCCGTTCCACAGGATGTCTCGACCCGGAAGGGCTTACGCTGGTGGCAGGGCTTGGTAACCGCGATATAACGCCCGATACCATCGGCATCCGTGCTGCGGAGGGAGTCCTGGTCACAAACCATTTAGCCGGAACATTGCCAAAGAGCTTAGCGGGAAGGCTGTCGGGCGTGTGCGTGCTGATCCCGGGCGTTCTTGGGACTACAGGGATGGAGACGGCGGAGGTGATAAAGGCGGTCGTGCAGCAGACGGAGCCGTCATGCGTGATAGCGGTAGACGCTTTGGCGGCCGCTGATTTTTCCCGGGTAGGCACAACGATACAGGTGGGCGATTCGGGGATAAACCCGGGGTCGGGAGTGGGCAACGACCGTGCGGCGTTGAACGAAAAAACTCTCGGTGTACCGGTGATAGCAGTCGGCGTCCCGACGGTGGCTGATGTGGAAACGAGCTTCGGAACAGCGATGGTAACGCCGCGCGATATAGATATGGTGGCAAAGCGGGCAGCGGCTATCCTTGCCGAGGGCATCAATATGGCTCTCCAGCCGCAGCTGTCGAAATATGAGATCGAGTTATTTACAGGTTGACATATCGCAGAAAAAGTTGTACAATATTTATATATAAATTTTGAAAGGAAGCTGAATGATGACGCAAATACGCATTAATGAAAACATATATCTTCATTATATTCCCATGCAGAAGCTCAAGACAACTACCGTTGAGTTATATCTGCATCGTCCTCTCAACGATGACGAAGCATCGAAAAATGCGCTTTTGCCCTACGTTTTAAGACGAGGTTGCGGCCTTTGCCGGGATTCGGAGGCGATAGAAAAATACCTCGAGGAACGTTACGGCGCGGATATGTCCTCGGCGGTGATAAAAAGAGGCGACAGCCAGCTTATCAATATCAGCATGGAGACGATCTCCGAAAGATACGCCGCCGACAGGGAACCGCTTTTGGAGGATCTGATACGGCTTTTGATGTCGGTAGTTTTTGAGCCGGTCACAGAAAACGGGGCGTTTTGTAAAAGCTTCTTCGACCAGGAGCAGAAGAACGCGGTGGACAGGATAAAAAGCCTGATAAACGATAAGCGCGTTTATGCACAGCTGCGCTGTATACAGGAGCTTTGTCGGGGCAGTCGCTATGCGGTGTCGGCACTGGGAACAGAGGAAGGAGTTAAAGTGCTGACGGCCGAGGGGCTTTATGAGCATTATCAGAGCATCATCAATTCGTCTGTGATAGATATCTATGTTTGCGGGGAATGCGAGATGCAAAAAATAGCGGCGATAATCAAAGACGCCGTATCCGGCCTCAGTTTTTCGCCGGCAGAGCGGCCGCAGACGGAGCGTTCTGCTGCCGGAAAGGACACGGAAAAAGTTACGGAAAGATTGGATGTTGTCCAGGGAAAGCTGTCGTTGGGCTATTACACCGGTACTATGCGGACAGATCCCGATTATTACGCGATGCAGGTCGCAGCGGCGATATTCGGAGGCGGCACGCAGTCGAAGCTGTTTATGAACGTCCGCGAAAAGTTGAGCCTGGCATATTACGCGTCCGCTTCATTGCTGCCGCTGAAGGATATCATGGTGGTAAATGCCGGAATAGAGTTTGCAAAGTTCGATGATGCTTATAATGAAATACTTTCCCAGCTTGCAGCCCTACAGAACGGAGAGGTTTCAGAGGAGGAGTTTGCGGCGGCGGTAAATATCCTGGTGTATACGCTGGAGAGCACTGCTGATAGCCAGAGGAGATTGATAGCTTTCGAGCTTACCAATACAATTACCGGAATGTCGGAGACTATAGAAGAGGTTATTGCCAAGATAAAGTCGGTAACGCTTGAGCAGGCGGTCAAGGCGTCAAAGAAAATAAAGCTCGGTACGGTTTATTTCCTTACCGGAAAGGAGAGTGAGTGACATGCAGAAGTTTCACAGCGAAATAACCGGCGAGGAGCTTTATTATGAGAAGCACAGTTCCGGTCTTAGGATATATATAATGCCGCGTAAGGGATATTCGCACAGCTATGCGCTCTTTGGCACGCGTTACGGTTCGGTGGATTCGGAATTTATCGTACCGGGAGAGACAGAGGTCACAAAGGTGCCGGACGGTATTGCCCATTATCTGGAGCACAAAATGTTCGACCAGCCCGACGGCAGCAACGTATTTGAGGAGTTTGCCCGTTTCGGCGCCAACCCTAATGCGTTTACTTCCTACAACATGACGGCCTATCTTTTTTCCGCTACCGCAAACGTAGAGGAGAATCTGCGGGTGCTGATGGATTACGTACAGTCGCCGTATTTTACCGAGGAAAGCGTAGAAAAGGAACGGGGTATAATCGCCCAGGAGCTGCGTATGTACGAGGACGACGGTTCGAGGAAGGTAATGCTCAATTTCCTCAACTGCCTGTACCGCGAGCATCCTATCAAAAAGGATATCGGCGGTACGGTCGAGTCGATAAGCCATATCACAGCCGGGCTTCTGTATAAATGCTATAACACCTTTTATAACCTTTCCAATATGGCGATATTCGTGACCGGTGACTTTGATCCGGAAGCGGTGGAGAGGACTATAGTAGGGGCAATAAAGAAAAATGAGCCTTTTAAGGAGGATATAGCAAATATCTATCCCTGTGAGCCGAAAGAGGTCGCCAGCCGCTATATGGAGGAAAGGCTGAGCGTGTCGGCGCCGCTGTTTATGATAGGCTGTAAGGATAACGATACCGGATACAGCGGAAGGCCGCTTTTGAAAAAGTATATCGAAATGTCGATATTGATGAAAATGATTTTCGGAAAAAGCTCTTCCTTGTATAGAAGTCTCTACGAGAAGGGACTGATAAACAATACCTTTGCGGTCGATTATACGATGCAGCCCGACTATGGCTTTTCGATGATAGAGGGCGAGTCGTCCGATCCGAAAAAGGTGTATGAGCTTATATGTGAAGAGATCGAGCGGCTTCGCCGTGATGGTATAAGCGAAGAGGATTTCGAGCGTATGAAAAAAGTCGTTTGGGGCGAGTATATATACAGCCATAACGGCTTGGAGGGATATTCGATCACGTTTTTGAGCCTTTTGTTTATGGATATAAACTATTTTGACTATTATGAGGTATACAAAAGCGTTACATTCGAGGACGTGAAGAATAGATTTTATGAGCATTTCCGAAATGAATACTGCGTATTGTCGGCAGTATATCCGAACGGAAATTAGGCTGTGCGCCGCATAAATGCGAGATTGTGTTTATGCGGCTTTTCAGCTGATAGGCATAATTACATATTTTGTAAATAAATACGGATGCCGAAACAGACTAAATGTACAAGGAGAATTGCAAATGTTTAATGGGTATTTAAAGCCGGGGCCTGGCGTTGACAAGGATGCGCCGAAGAAAAAAGGCATATTTTTATATTTTGAGATATTTTTTCGCAAATTTGCGCGTATCGTGCAAGCCAACATGTTGTATATCGCAGCCAGTTTGCCGTGGATAGTGCTTTTGTACTTTTTTGGTTCGATCGTGACATACGATGCTGCGCATTCACTGGTAGAGGGCGTGAATATGGCCGGCGACAATCTTTCCGCCGGAGAGGTCGAAGGTATGATGCAGCTGCTTCTGCGGTTTTTGTTTTTGATAATGGTGATAACGCTGCTGGGGTCGGGCCCTGCATCGGCGGGATATGCGTATCTGACGCGCTGTTTTACCAGAGAGCAACATGCCTGGATATGGAGCGATTTCAAGGATAAGTTCAAGGAGAATTTTAAACAGTCGATGATAGTGGTCGTAATAGACGCGGTAGTCATCGTTTTGGCTGCGAATGCTATCATGTTTTACGTTGGCATGTATACAGAGACGCTGGAGTTTATGTGGATGCTCGTCTGCTATATCCTGATCCTGGGGCTTTTAATATTCAGCTGGGCGCATTTTTACATTTATCAGATAATGGTGACCTTTAAATGCACTTTCGGACAGCTTTACAAGAACGCTTTCATTATGGCTCTGGGGAAAATGCCTATGAACCTGCTTCTGACGGTAATAATGTTCGTTGTGAATGTGCTGCTTTACGGTCTTTTGAATCCGCTGATAGCATTTATTGCAAGCTTTGTGATCGGCTATTCGATAACGCGGTTCCCGGTCGAGTTTTACGCTTCGAGGAGCATCGATAAAATAATAGACGCCATGCCGAAAAATCCCCAGCCGAAGTATTTTGACGACGAGGAGGAGTTTTAAATGCAGCTTTCTTCGTGGGACGTGGCGGTTATAGGCGGCGGACATGCCGGCTGTGAGGCAGCGCTGGCCTCGGCAAGATTGGGAATGAGGACGCTGCTGTTTTCCATAAGCCTGGATGCGGTAGGAAACCTCCCCTGCAACCCATCTATCGGCGGCACCGCCAAGGGGCATCTTGTACGCGAGATAGACGCTCTCGGAGGTGAAATGGGAAAGGCGGCCGATGCGACGTTTATCCAGTCGAAAATGCTAAACCGCGGCAAAGGCCCCGCCGTTCATTCGTTAAGATGCCAAATAGACCGGAAACGGTATCATATGGAAATGAAGCGGCGGCTTGAGCAGCAGGAAAATTTACAGATAAAGCAGGCGGAGATAGTAAAAATAAACACCGATGAAAAAGGGAAAGTCACCGGTGTAGTTACCCAGACGGGAGCGGAGTACGGTGCAAGAGCGGTGATTATTGCCACCGGGACGTATTTGAGAGGGAAGATCCTCATAGGCGACTATGAACGCGAATCCGGCCCCGATGGCATGTTCCCGGCCAACGCTCTTTCGGAAAATCTGAAGGAGCTGGGCATATCGCTTTTGCGTTTTAAGACCGGTACCCCTGCCAGGATCCATGCCCGCACTCTGCGTTATAAGGAAATGAAGCGGGAGGATGGCGATGAGAGGATCGTCCCGTTCTCGTTTGAGACAATAGATGCCGGGAAAAATCTTGCTCCCTGTTGGCTTACCTACACGAACGAAACAACCCATAAGATAATAATGGATAATTTGAACCGTGCCCCGCTGTATTCCGGCCGCGTGGAGGGTGTCGGTGCAAGATACTGCCCGTCGATAGAGGATAAAGTCGTACGGTTTGCCGACAAGCCGCGCCATCAGATATTCATTGAACCGATGGGGCTGGATACCGAGGAGATGTATGCACAGGGGATAAGCACCAGCCTGCCGGAGGATGTGCAGGTAGAAATGCTTAAAAGCATACGCGGCTTGGAGGATGTGGAGATAATGCGTCCGGCATACGCGATCGAATACGATTGCTGCGATCCGACCCAGCTCTATCCAACGCTGGAATTTAAGCGTATAGAAAACCTGTATGGTGCGGGACAATTCAATGGCACAAGCGGTTATGAGGAGGCGGCGGCTCAAGGATTGGTGGCAGGCATAAACGCTGCCTTGAAGCTGGCGGGAAGGGAACCGCTTACATTGAGCCGTATAGATGGGTATATCGGTACGCTGATCGATGATCTGGTGACAAAGGGCACAAACGAGCCGTACCGTATGATGACTTCGCGTTCGGAATACCGCCTGTTGCTGCGGCAGGATAACGCTGACGAACGGCTGACGCCGATAGGTCATAGGATAGGACTGATAAGTGAGGAGCGGTATCGGAGCTTTTTGCATAAGCAGGAGCAGATACACCGGGAAATAAAACGTATATCCGAGCTTACGGTTTCGCCGAAAGCGGCTAACGACCTTCTGGAAAAATACGGTTCTACGCCGATAAAAACGGGAGTGAAGCTTTCTGAGCTGCTAAAGCGTCCGGAGCTTGATTATAACAAAACGGCTCCCATAGACCGGGACAGGCCGTCTCTTGCGGAAGACGTCTGTGAGCAGGTGGAGATACGGCTTAAATATGACGGCTATATCAAAAGGCAGAAGCAGCAGGTGGAACAGTTTGTGAAGATGGAATCAAGGCTTTTACCGGAGGATATAGATTACAACGAGGTATATGGGCTGCGCATAGAAGCGCGGCAAAAGCTGGAAAAGATACGCCCGCAATCGTTGGGACAGGCGTCGAGGATATCCGGCGTATCACCGGCGGATATTTCGGTGCTTATAATCTGGCTTGAAGCCCATGGCAAATGAGACTTACGATACTTTAGAAGAAGAAAGGAAGATGAGCGGAGATCATGGTAGATGAGAAAAAAGAATATATGTTCCAGCAGATGCCTATACCGCGGGCGGTTATGACGCTGGCGGTGCCGACCATTTTGAGTTCGCTGGTAATGATGCTCTACAATTTGGCCGATACATATTTTGTAGGGATGCTCAACGATCCTATACAAAACGCTGCCGTTACATTGGCGGCGCCGGTGCTGCTGGCATTTAACGCGATAAATAACCTGTTTGGCGTCGGCAGCTCGAGTATGATGAGCCGCAGTATGGGTTATAAAGACTATGATACTGTAGCCCGCAGCAGTGCGTTTGGGTTTTACTGTTCGCTTTTGAGCGGGATACTGTTTTCGGTGGCCTTCTTTGCTTTTGAGCCCTGGTTTTTGGATATACTGGGAACGGCAGAGGAAAATGTTGCCGCGACTACCGCCTATCTTAAGTGGACGGTGGTTTTCGGCGCCGCTCCTTCGATATTGAACGTGGTAATGGCTTATCTTGTGCGTTCGGAGGGATCAACGTTCCATGCCAGTATCGGTACGATGAGCGGCTGTATTTTAAATATTATTCTGGACCCCATATTTATCCTGCCTTGGGGCTTGAATATGGGAGCTGAAGGAGCGGGACTTGCGACATTTATATCAAACTGTGTTGCCTGTCTGTATTTTTTCGTTCTGATATTCGTGCGCAGGAAAAAGACGTTGGTATGTGTGAATCCGAAGATGTTCGGTTTCCGTAAAAAAATAGTGCTGGGCGTATGTGGTGTGGGAATACCGGCTTCGATACAGAATATATTGAATGTGACTGGCATGACGATACTGAACAATTTCACAGCCGCTTTCGGTTCGGATGCAGTGGCGGCGATGGGCATAGCACAGAAGATCAACATGGTGCCGCTTTATGTATCACAGGGATTTTCGCAAGGGATAATGCCCTTGATAAGCTACAATTACGCCAGCGGCGATGTAAAGCGAATGAAACATGCTGTGAGATTTTCGGCGATAAATTCTGTAGGATTCATGGCGACTGTGGCTGTTCTGTTCTTTGTGATATCGCCAAGCCTTATCCGTATGTTTATGGATAATGAAATAATAATTGCCTATGGTTCACGGTTCTTAAGAGCAATGTGTATTTCGCTGCCGTTTTTGTGCATGGACTTTCTGGCAGTGGGAGTTTTCCAGGCCTGTGGTATGGGGCAGAAATCTTTCATTTTCGCGATACTGAGAAAAGTGGTGCTGGAGATACCGGCGTTGTATGTGCTTAATATTGTGATGCCGCTTTTCGGTCTGGCATATTCGCAGACAGTTACAGAGATAGTAATGGCGGCGGCAGCGGTGATAATGCTGCTTAGGATATTTAAGACTATAGAAGCTAAATTTTCCGCTTAGGAAAACAGCTCCTGCCTCGCAAGCGATGGTAGGAGCTGTTTTTGTGTTTATAAGTAAAAATCATGGTTGCCTATTGTCTTGTAGAATACGCGGTTTTGCGATATCCAATTGCTTTGGGCAATACGGGGGTTAAAGAAAAACAGGCATTCGCCGATAACGTTCGTGCCGCGCAGAGCAGTCTTAGCAGCACGCACCGATTCTGCGGACGGGGTGTTGTATATCGTCCCGTTTAATACCGGTTCATATTGCACGCCATGCTTGCGGTCAAATATTACACCGTAGATGGTGTCGGGGTAAAGCTCGCTTGCGACGCGGTTTAATATAACGTTGCCGACAGCGACCTTGCCCTCAAAGCTTTCCCCCTGCGCTTCGGCGTGTATTATGCGCGCCATCCAGTAAAGCTCGTCTTCGGTAAATGTGTGATCGATAAGGTTTTTATCGACAGATATACCGTCTTTGGTTATGATGACCGATCGCAGATCCTCCGCCCATTCAACATTGGCGTCCATGTGCTCGGATACGAAACGTACCGGCAGGAAGGTGCGGTCGTTCGTTATTTCGGCAGCGACATCGAGAGTGTAATTCTTGCCGTTCACCACAGCAGAGTTGCTGCCTATCTCAAGAATGATATCCGTATCGCCGCTTATTGTAACAAGACGGTTTTCGCCGTCCCAATCCACAGAATCAGCGCCGAGGGCTTCGGCAACGAAGCGTATGGGAACGAGCGTACGGTCATTTTTTATGTACGGAGCGGCGTCTGTTTTTATGTAGCTGCCGTTTACCTGTATGTCGATATCTCCCAAGGCAGAGACCGCATATGATGTGCAGGTAAGCAGGCCGGCGGCGAATAGTAATGTAAGTATTTTTTTCATCTTCACTGTCCTTTCATGCTATGATACAGAATGATCATACCATAACATGAGTACAAATTCAAGCTGAAATATTTCCCGTTTACATAATTGCTGCATATTATAAATTACAGAAGAAATTCTGAAATAAAAACAGGAGGTCATTGAAATGGCTGAAAATAATAACGGGATAAAGTGTGTATGCGGCTGTGTCGGATACGGCTATGTTCCCGTGCAAATAATGGAAAATGTATATTCTCCTGAGGAAGGGCTTATGCGGGGGACAATATTCCCGGAGCTTGATCTGACGATAGAGGAATACGGGAAAATATGTAAAACACAGGGAGGGGAAGAATAATGGCAAGAGCAGAGGATCTTATGCAGCTGCAAAAATATCATTTTGCTGCTTATGATATGATACTGTATCTGGATACTCACCCCGATGACAAGGAAGCATTTGCTATGTTTCGGGAGCTTAGGAATAAATTCTGCCGTGAAAGAGCTGAATTTGAGAAAAAGTACGGCCCGATAGATCATGACGGAGCGGCGTCTTTTGACACCTTTCGTTGGTTAGAGTCGCCGTGGCCGTGGGAAAAGGAGGCAAATTGATATGTTCCAATACAATAAATTTCTGGAATTTCCGATAAAAATAACAAATCCCAATCCGCGGCTGGCCAATATCGTGATAACGCAGTATGGCGGTCCGAACGGCGAATTGGGAGCCTCCCTGCGGTATCTGTCACAGCGTTATACCATGCCCGATGATGTTACCAAAGGACTGCTCACTGATATAGGTACTGAGGAGCTGGGGCATTTGGAAATGGTGGGAACATTGGTCGCTCAGCTGTCAAAGGGTGCTCCGCCCAAGGAGTGGCAGCAGATGGGATCGTGGGAATACTACGCGGACAACGGAGCATCGGTGTCCCCGCAAAGCAGCCAAGGGTCGCCGTTTACCGCTGCCTCAATAGCGGTAACGGGTGATCCGCTGACAAATTTGTATGAAGATCTGGCTGCTGAACAGAAAGCACGCGCGGTCTACGACAATATCCTGCGCTTAAGCGACGACCCCGATGTAAACCAGGTAATAAAATTCCTGCGCGAGCGCGAAATAGTGCATTTCCAGCGTTTCGGTGAAGCGAAACGGAAACTTACAAGTAGGAAAAAAGCCCATAGTTTACGCTGTTTTGCAGCACCAATAAAATACAAGAGTTATGATATTGAGCTATAAAAGGTATTGCTTTAACTGCAATGCCTTTTTTCTTATGACAAATTTTATGCGAAAGGATTTTCATAAATGAACAGGAAAAAATCAAAACAGCTATGCCCGACCTGCAAGACCGGGCAGGACACATATTTACTGGACAGCCGCAACCCGTTTTGTCCGCACTTACATTGCTATAACGGAAAAACCTGTACGGCATATGTGCCGCTTGAAAATACAGACGGAGGAAATGACAATGATAGCCGCAATAATTAGCTTTATTGCCGGGAGCGTTTTCGGCATAACGATTATGTACGCCTGCATAGCCGCAGGACGCGCGGACAGAGAAAATAATGCAGAGTAAAAGCGTTGAGATGTAACAGTCTTGACGCTTTTTTCATTTCATCGAAAGGAGGATTTTTGTATGGCAGTTTTCAGAATAGACAAAACCCGCGACTATACCGTGATGAGCAACCACCATTTACGCAATACCGCGCTGTCGCTAAAGGCAAAGGGGCTTTTGTCCCTTATGCTGTCCCTGCCGGATAGCTGGGACTACACCACAAAGGGGTTAGCCGCTATTTGCAAAGACGGAATAGACAGCATATGCAGCACAATCAAGGAGCTTGAACAGCATGGATATATTATCCGAGAGCGCGTCCGAAACGATAAAGGACAGCTTACAACGATTGAATATACCATTTTGGAGCAGCCTGAAACGGTTTCGCCTGAACAGGAAAAACCTAAACGGGAAAATCCAGTCTTGGATAACCCTGTATTGGATAATCCTGAACAGGGTTTCCCTAAACAGGAAAACCCCGCGCAATTAAATACTAATATATCAAATACTAAAAAATCAAGTACGAATGTATCAAATACTTATCCTATCAAATCTTATCAAAAAGAGGAATCGCCTGCACAATGTGGCGGAGATACGATAGGATATGATGAGATGAGCGCACACCGGGATTTCATCAAAGAGAATATCGAATATGACATATTGGCGGTCAAGCTGAAACAGGACATTTCCATGCTCGATGAAATTGTCGATCTCCTGACCGAAACGGTATGCACAAAAAAGGACAGCTTAATCATTGCCGGGGACGTTTACCCTGCGGCGGTTGTAAAATCAAAACTGCTGAAGCTGGACGCCGGGCATATCGAGTATGTTATCGACTGTATGAAGTCCAACACGACCGACGTCCGCAACATCAAAAAGTATCTGCTTGCGGCGCTGTTCAACGCCCCCTCTACTATTGACAGCTACTATACAGCGCGGGTGAACCACGATTTATACGGCCATGAATAAATCCATATACAAACAGTACAGGCCGCCTTAATAGGCGGTATTTGATTAGAAAAGCGCTTTTTGAAAAATGAATTTTACAGGAGGAAAATTAAAAAATGAAAACCAGAAATAAGACAAAATCTGTTTTATCGGCGCTGCTTACAGCGGTTTTACTGCTTGGCAGCGTACCGCAAGTTACCTACGCCGCGCAGGTGAACGAATACACCGATCCGGCAGATAACTGGCTTACGGCGAACGGCAGGACGAATGAGCTCGATATGAACGCCACGACTACCTATGAAACCGGATATTGTACCGTATGCCAACGGGACACGCTTGGGCTTACTTATCGTGTACCCGAATACACGAAGTCAGGCCAAACGGCATTAAACCGCGGCGTCAAATATTCCGACGGCACATTGATTGACGGAAACGGCACGGGCAACTTGGACAATGGCACTCCCGGCATAGACGCTTTCTATACCGGGTATCATTGGAGTGCGACACGTTCATAAGTGAAAAGCTTATGCACTAAACAAAGAACGTAAC